>JAYTHY010000082.1:0-29780 GCA_043732185.1 Fibrobacteria bacterium | reverse complement strand
GCATTCCGACGTGGACAGTACCGGAGGCTCCGATGTCATGTCCGAAATCGGTTCCGGTTTTGTCAAAATAGCGGAAGCCGCCGCCTGCGCCGACAAAGGGTTGGAAGGAACCGGCGCCCATCAGGTAATCGATGGACATTTCTCCGCCCCAATTCTGGCCAGGTACCAGCCAGTCGATGTCGAGGCCCATATTCCATCGTTCTGCAAAGGTGATGGACTGGATGATGGACATTTTTAGGAAGGCGGGACTTTCTTTTTTCAACTCCGGGTTGAGCGCTGTAATCACACCGCCTCCAAATCCGAAGCTGTAGGGCGAAAGGGAAACACTGGTTGTTTCGGGGGTTTCCGCCAGGTTTACGTTTTCGGCGTGGAGGGCTTGTCCTGATAGGGCCAGGGTGGCGATAAGGCAAAGGATGCTTTTTTTCATGGGTACTCCTTGTATGCGACTCTTCTAGTTAAAAATACAATCTAGTTGTCCTTAGGCCAGGTTTATAATCCGGCTGTCTTGGCTTTTAGGGCCTAATTTGAATAGACGGATAAATACCTAAATTGTGCTACGGTATTCAGTATTATGTTCTGATTTCCACTTTTCTCCGAGTCCATCATGCCCGATTTACGGATTCAGGTGTTTCAGCATGTCCCCTTCGAAGGGTTGGGTGCGATTGAGTTTTGGGCTTTGGATCGTGGCCACCGGATTTCGTATACGCGTTTTTATGCCGGTGAGCTTCCTCCGCATCCTTCGGAATTTGATTGGTTGATTGTGCTGGGCGGGCCGATGGGTGTTTATAATGAAGACCAATTTCCATGGCTCAAGGTGGAGAAGGCTGCTCTGGGGGCCGCACTGAGGGCAGGGCGGGTTGTGCTGGGCATTTGCTTGGGGGCGCAGCTGCTCGCGGAAGTGATGGGGGCCCGCGTTTATAAAAATGCTGAAAAGGAAATCGGGTGGCATCCTATTCGTGTGGTGGGAAGAATGGAGGAGCTAACCACTTTTCATTGGCACGGGGATACCTTTGAATTGCCAGAGGGTGCGATTCACTTGGCCTCGTCGATGGGCTGCCGACAACAAGCTTTTGCTATGGGTGAGAGGGTGGTGGGTTTGCAATTTCACCCTGAAGCCACTCAAGAGAGCATCGCGGTATTGTTGGACAATTGTCGGGCGGATATTACTCCGGGTCCTTTTGTCCAGACAGAGAAGCAGATTTTGGGTCAGCAAAAATATTATGAGGAGAATTTTATCTTCCTCAAAAAGCTCTTAGTGGGTATGGAAAAGCAGTCGTTAGGATAAGTCATCAAAGTGATACCTAAATGAATCCCAGATTCGTCCAATTCAGTGTCATTCACTGGAGGCGATTTTGTTTGATAGTAAAACCGCGATGTATCTTTTTCTCTGCGCCCAGATTTTTTTGAAAAACGGCATATCTCAGCCGCTTGTTTTTAGCGAACCTGCAAAACTTCCACACTCAAGCCAAAACGATTCCACCTTCCGCGCAAAGCCTCTTCCGAAAAATGATTCGCTAATTGAATCAAAAGGCGCTTCCTCTTCCGTCGATAAAGATCCAATTCGATTCGATTTAGGAATCACGTATAATGTATTTACTCAAAAAGGCGTTTTCGGTGAATTTGTTTATAACAATGCTTATGCCATGCAGTTGCAGTATTTTAGTTACAGTGAATTTCCAGGAAAATCCGCCAATGACGGGGATACCCCTAGAGAGGAATATGGATTTGCTGGCGCTAATTTTGGCGCCTACACTAATAACGGACGTGCTAAATTAGGCCTGTTGGGAGGAGTTGGACTTTTAAATGGTACGACCAGGGGTGACTTTTTGAGATCGGAAGGCCCTGGTTCTTGCATGGTTTTGTGTGATAATTCGACTACTAATTATTATCAGGAAGTCCAATTGAATGAAATGGCATTTCAATGACACATGTATTGGAAGCAGCATTACTGAGGGCGCCACTTTGCCTAGATGTCAGCCCAATTTTTAGTGTAATTTAAACATTTCTACAAATCGTTCGTGCTTTTTCCTACCCGTTTCCTGTGCGGAGGATATATTTATCAAATACAAATTTGAATCGCCTAAACTATTGTTCCAGGAATTTGCCATGCGTCGTCAAATAACTCAATTCTGTTTTCTCCTTCTGTTTTGTGCGAGTACCTGGGCTGCTACCCCTCCGAATATCGTTTTTATCCTGACCGACGATCACCGCTGGGATATGATGAGCACGGCCAACAACATCATTAAGACACCGAACATGACTACCCTTGCCCAGGCCGGGATCAACTTTACCCATGCGTACACGACGACGCCAATCTGCTTCGGCAGTCGTCCTTGCATTTTGACTGGGCTTTGGGAGCGGACCCATGGAAACAATGCCGGCACCCCAAATGTTGCGTCTCAATATGCTTGGTACGCGTATCCTAAAATTCTCAAAGAACACGGATATGCCACGGCATTGATTGGAAAATACGGTACGGAGCTTGTCAATCCTGCCTTTCGGGACAGCTTGTTCACTCTGTACGATGATGTCGGTAGGTTTCAGTCTCCGAGTCCGTATATGTTTACCTACAACGGAAAAATCACACATTTGACGGATGTGGAAACGGACAAGGCCCTCAATTTTATTCGCGCCAATTATAAAACGAAACCATTCTGCGTGCAGGTGAATTACCATGCCCCACATGCGGATGATGGATTGTCGGCGCAGTATGTTTGGCCACCCGCTTTCGATAGTTTTTACGTTAAGGACGTTATCCCTCCCGCTCGTATCGGTGATACCGCGACCTTCAAGGGGCTGCCCTTGTTTTTGCAAAACTGTGAAGCCCACAACCGTTGGAAATGGCGTTTCAACGAGCCGGCCAAATATCAGACCATGATGAAGGGTTATTTTAAAATGATCAGCAACATTGATTCGTGTATCGGGTTGATGCGGCATACGTTGGATTCACTGGGCATTGCTGACAACACGGTATTCATTTTAACTGGCGACAATGGAATGTTTTTGGGCGAGCGTCAGATGGCTGACAAATTCCTGGGATGGGAAGAAGCCCTGCGGGTCCCGCTATTTATTTACGACCCCCGTACCACGGCTCAGCATGGGATCACGAACACCAATATCGCGCTCGGTGTGGACATAGCGCCTACTATAGTTGAGCTTGCCGGAATAAATATCCCATCTGTGTATCAGGGCAAAAGCCTGTATCCATTCTTGACCGGTGCCGCGCCTGCCTGGCGTGACGAGTTTTATTTTGAACAGCGTGCCGCTGGCATTCTTGACCCCATGTACGGCGTGCGCACTCCACAATGGAAGTATGTCATATTCGACAAACAACCCATTGATAACGAACAACTTTACGATTTGAAAAATGACCCCGGTGAAATCACCAATCTCGTCAAGAACTCGCTCTACACGGCCGCATTGACGCAGATGCGACAGAAAGCCTTGAGGTACAGGGACTCATTGGTGCATTGGCCCGTGGACGGCTATTACTATATGGACCAATGGGAATCGAACAATCAGTATGAAAACTTCAATGTAGACAGTGCTCTCACATACTCCGGCACCTGGGCGCGACAGACAAACAATGGGGATTACGATGGAGGAGTTCAGTTCGCGGATTCAACCGGTGAGTTTGTGCAATACTCGTTTAGCGGCAAGTCCATGATAAAGGTCGGTATCCGCAAAGGACCTAACGGGGGAATTTGCCAGGTGTACCTGGATGGTGCACTGGTGCTCGACAATTACGATTCGTATTCCGCGACCGCCATGTTCCGCCAAGTTATTTTTTCGGATTCGACGCTTAGCGCGGGTCCGCATGTCATTAAATTAATGGCTACGGGGCAAAAACGGGCAGCTGCGACGGGATCGGCTGTTATGTTCGACTTTTTCCTTGTGAAGAATTTTGAGGTAACGACAAAGGTTCAGGGGTCAGTAGCAGCAGCGCTTACAGAGTTTGGAATTCACATCCGCGGCAACTCATCGGAAATCGTTCTGGATCCCGCAGGTACCGGAACGGTTACGGTGAAATTGTTCAGCCTGAGCGGCGAACTGCTGCTGGACCGAGCCGTGACTCTAAAGGGTGAGGAAACCAAAGTGAGTATTGGTATTGGACCAAGGAAAAAGCTTAAACCGGGCATCTATCTGTGTACTATTTACGGTACGACATTCGGACGAGTGACGAAAAGATTCGTAATCTTTCCAGAGTGATTCGAATTAATGGAGCCATTCAAAGAGATTCGATGAAAAACAAAAAATCAAAATCGACCAGCTTAGTTGGTGTGGTGGCGGGAACCTTTTTGACGATGGGGCTGGTGATGGGGCCGGCAAGGGATGTGTCGGCGGCCGGCAAGCTCAAGGTTTTTTTTCTGGCCGGTCAGTCGAACATGGATGGTCAGGCCGACGACTATACCATTAAGTTTCTGGGCAAAGACACTGTCAACGGGTGGTGCCAGAAAATGGGATTTACCGGATTGCATAAGGTATTTGTGAGGCCCGATGAAAAGACTTTCGTGGGCCGAAGCGATGTCTGGGTGGCCCAAATGTGGAATCCAAACGACTTGTACCCCATCAGCTTTGCCGGCAGCAATGATGGCCGTTATGACACGCTCCAAACCGGATTTGGCGGCAGTGCTACCAAAATCGGACCGGAATACAGCTTTGGCTATTACATGGGAGAAAAATATCAGGAACAGGTACTGTTGATCAAGTATGGGCCTGGCGGAACGGACTTGCGAAACAATTGGCGTCCCCCAAGTGCTGGACTGACGGGTGATTCGCTCACGGACAACAGAGTTTTCAATACGCATGCGGACTCTGTATTTTTTCACGGTGTTCCCCAAAAAACACTTGGCTTCCAATATCGCAAATACGTCATTATGGCCCATGGTGTTCTTGACAGCCTAAAACAACTTTTCCCCGCCTATGATGAGAAAGCCGGGTACGAAATTGCCGGGTTCGTGTGGTTCCAAGGCTACAACGATGTTGTTGGCGGTACGTCCTTTGCGGAATACCAGAAATGTCTGGTTGCTTTGATTAAGGATTTGCGCACGGAGTTCAAGGCTCCAAACATGAAAGCCGTCGTCGGTGTGTTGGGCGTGAACGGCGTGCTGAATGAAAGCGGAAAAATGCTGCCGATACGCAATGCGCAGCGTTCTATTGACACCATGGCCACCTTCAAAGGCAATGCGCGTGCCATCGAGTCTGCGCCTCTTTTATATCCGCCTCTGGTGGATGTCCGCGCTGCCTGGTTGACGGGACGTGATATCGTCGCAAAGCCGGTCACGCCTGCGGAGCAGCAGGCTTTGGACAGTTGTGGTCCCATCGCCGGTCAAGCGTATCATTATTGGGGCGACGGGAGTTTTTTCATCTACCTGGGCAAGGCCTTTGCAGATACAATGAACGCAATGACGGGAACTACCACAGTTATTCCAAAAGGGCCAATGGCCAATCGGTCAATGGCACCCAAGCTGTTTACCCTGTTACCGGGCTCCGTGAACGGGCTGCCTACTTTATTGTCCGAAGCCGGGCATGGCGCGAACATCTATAACGTGCATGGCCGAAAGCTGGGGACGATTGCTCCGGATGGCCAGGGAAAAATCGTGATTCCTGCCCATGTCCATCAACAAGTCGTACTTGTTAAACCCATTCAGTAGCGCTAGCGTCACCACAGGAATCCCATTTCTGGACGGGCTAATACCAGTCCGGCTATGATCAAGTTCGCGATGGCGTGGATGAGAATACAAACCCGGAAGGATCGAGTCTTGGCATAAACCCAAGTGGTGAATAGAAAATAAAGTACGGCTGCCGGCCAGGCAGACATATCGTGTCCGAGGGCAAAAAGGAGCGTGGAGCCGATAATGCTTAGCCTCGAAAGCGATGGACCGTAACTGGGTTGCGCTGAGTCGTCCCACCTCTGCGCCAGTCGCGAGGAAAACCCTTCTGCGCCTGTGCGGGTAAAGTGAAAAAATTCTCCAAGATAAGCCCGGCAAAAAAGCTCTTCGAAAATGGGCACTAGCAATGTCGATCCGACAGCTCGCAGCATCCACGGTAGGGAAAGCCCCACGGCAGCGTGCGATTCCAGCAGTTGGCTACTCCAGAATGGCATGGCCAGAGAAAAACGCAGTGCCACGATCCAAATGCCAGTAGCTGCAAGACAGGCACCAAAAGCAATGGTGGTTTGACGAAGTGTCAAAGGCGGGCCGAAGTGATAGTGTTTTCGAAATCGCCAGAGCAATGCTGTAACTATCAATAGGCGAAGCATGCCTGTAATTTGTACGGAGAACAATCCGGGCGAAAGCGCGCCGAGTCCCACGTAGGCCAAGTAGGGAAGGGCGAAAGGAAAAAAAAGTTGACCCAGTGTCCTGTCCATAGGGAGCAGGGGGTAGCCTTCAACTGCCGGACGACTAGCCATCGGGTTCTTGCATGCTACTGCAATGAATGGCGCCTTGACCAAAGACTAGGCTGCGGCAATCGACGGGTTCAATGCGGCGATCGGGAAAATGTTTTTCGAAGAGCTGCAGGGTTTTGTCGTCGCGCTTGTCTTGGAAAACGGGAACCAGTACGGCACCATTGAGAATCAGAAAATTCAAATATGTGGCCGGGGTGCGCAGTCCCGCTTTGATTTGGCGGAGCGGCATCGGCACTTCTACCACTTCCAAATCCGCATTTTTGCTATAACGGTTGAGCGCGGCTATATTTGATTTGAGCGGCGCGAAGTTTTCGTCCGAGGCATCGGTCTCTATAGCGCAGAAAACGGTACGCGCATCGGTAAAGCGGGCAAGGTCATCCACATGGCCGTCCGTATCATCGCCATTGATACCAGATTCCAGCCAGAGGGTTTTATTTATCCCCAGGTAGCCATGCAGTATTTCTTCGATTTGGTCGCGGCTTAGGTCGGGGTTGCGGTTCGGGTTGAGCAGGCATTGGGTCGTGGTCAATAGCAAACCTTGCCCATTGGCATCGATGGACCCGCCTTCGAGTACAAAGTCGAGTGGGAGAAGCTCCCGGTCGCGATGTTTGGCCATGAAAACGGGAACGGCGTCGTCTTTATCCCAGGGCGGGTATTTGCCTCCCCAGGAATTGAAGGTGAAATCCAGGGTAACGAGCCGGTTACTAGTGGATAAATTCCCATCCGGTACGCGGACAGTGATGGCACCGTAATCGCGGATCCAACTGTCGTTGGTGGGGCAGATTAGGATTTCCAGTTGGAAGGGTCCTGCCGATGTCAATTCTTTTTGCAAGCGGCTGCGCAGAGTTTCGTCATTGACCAGCAGCATGACGTTTTGATAGCGGAGGGCTATGCGGATGATTTCGCGATAGGCTTGCTTGGCCTCCTCCCAAACCGGTGACCAGGTATCCTGGTTTTGCGGCCACGTTAACCAGATGGCTTTTTGCTTTTCCCATTCGGCAGGCAGGGTCATGGAGGGATAGGGAGGGAGCGGGAGCCGGGGCGGGAGATTTTTTATTGACATGGGGTTCAGCGGGAAAAGCGTTTCAGAAGATCGGAATAGGCATCGATGCGGCGATCGCGCAAAAATGGCCAGACGCGGCGATGGGCTTCCACTTTCGAAGTCTGGATGTCGTGGAGAAGCAGGCCTTCGCGAGCATCGTCCAGATGGTCCACAACTTCACCGCCAGGGTCGCAGACAAAGGAGGTGCCCCAGAATCTTAAATGCCCTTCTTGCCCAATGCGATTAACGGCCGCCACATAGATGCCGTTGGCAATGGCATGGCTTCTTTGCATCGTAACCCAGGCGTCCAGCCATTTGGCATTCAGGGCTTTCGCCTCAGGCGCAGTCATTCCCGCGGTTTCCCGATCGTCATATCCGATGGCGGTTGGGTACACGAGCAAATCGCATCCTTGCAGCGCCGTGAGCCGGGCGGCTTCCGGGAACCATTGATCCCAGCAGATCAGCACACCAATTCGGCCATAGCGGGTTTGAAAGGATTTGAAGCCCAAGTCGCCGGGGGTGAAATAATATTTTTCGTAAAATCCCGGATCATCGGGAATGTGCATCTTGCGATAATTGCCGAGTTCACTGCCGTCGGCATCGAAAACCACCGCGGAGTTATGGTAGAGACCGGGCGCTCTTTTTTCGAAATAGGGGACAACGAGCACTATGGCGCGCTCCTTGGCCAAATCACGCAGAGTGAGCATCGGGGCACTATTAGTTGCATGGGCCAGATCAAAATGCCGTGCGTCTTCTTCAATGCAGAAATAGTCGTGCAGGAAGAGTTCGGGAAGAACCACCACCTGGGCGCCTTGTACGGAAGCCATGAGAATGCGTTCTTGCAATTTCGCCCAACGCTCCGGATCCAGGCAATTGCCTTTGGTCTGTATTAATGCCAGTTTAAAGCCGTCCACAAAAGCCATCCAGGTAAGGATTATAAAGTCTGATTATGCAGTCAGAATTGTCAGGTGCAAAAGATAGCAAAGGCCTTGGAATCAGAAAAACGAGGCGACGAAAACCAGGCAACGAAAAACGATGGGCGGGACTGGGGAAATCTATCTTTGGGAGAACCCTAACAGGATATAGTATGACCTCTCCTATTCAGTCCTTGCTCGAGTACAGTCGCGATGTGTATTCCTTGCGATCCGCATTAGGGCTGATGTCCTGGGACCAGGAAACCATGATGCCTGCCAAAGGGGGAACCGGTCGCGCCCGGGCTATGGCGGCCCTTTCCAAGGTCATCCACCAAAAGTTTTGCGACCCGCGCCTTGAGGGCTTGCTGAACGATTGCGCGGCGCTTACCTCCCTGTCGCCGGAGGAGCGGGTAATCGTACGTGAGTTGAGACGGGAAAGGGATAAGGCTGTCAAAGTCCCGGAAACCTTGGCAGGAGAAATTGCGGAAACGGCCTCGTTGGCGCAAAGGGTTTGGGCGGAGGCGCGTCCCAAAAACGATACGCAGGCTTTCAATCCCTGGCTGGAAAAAATCATCAAACTGCGTAGGCAAGAAGCGGAATGCCTGGGTTATGAGGACACGCCTTATGATGCGATGCTGGATAATTATGAGCCCGGCTTGCGCACCGCCTATCTTAAAACCTTGTTTAAAAATCTCAAAACCGAATTGGTTCCGCTGCTTGGCAAGCTGATTGAAGTGCAAGGCGCCCCTAATCCGGCGCTTGACGGAAAAACCTTTCCCCTCGAGTCCCAAAAACTGTTCAACCGGAAAATTCTGGCGGACATGGGGTTTGATTTGGAGGCGGGCCGCCTGGATGAGAGTGCCCACCCCTTTACGGAAGGCTTGGACCCCTGCGACGTTCGACTCACCACACGCTACAGCGAAGGCGATTTGATGTCGGCGCTTTTCAGTACGTTGCATGAAGGCGGGCATGGTCTTTATGAGCAGGGATTTTTGCCGCAATTTTTCGGCACACCCATGGCCGAGGCCGTCTCGCTGGGCATGCACGAATCCCAGTCGCGGCTTTGGGAAAATCAAGTGGGCCGTTCGCGTGATTTTTGGTCCTGCTATTATCCATCGCTCCAAGAAACTTTTTCCGACCAGCTTCTAGAAGTGACCTTGGATGGATTTTTGCGCGCCATCAATCGTGTCCAACCCTCCTTGATTAGAGTTGAGGCGGATGAAGTCACCTATAATCTGCATATCATTTTGCGGTTCGAATTGGAAACAGCCCTTTTTAAAGGTGATTTGGAAGCGGCTGGATTGGAATCGGCATGGAACGCGGGGATGAAGTTCAACTTAGGTATCACGCCTGCTACGCCATCGGAAGGTTACCTTCAAGATGTGCATTGGAGCTGCGGACTGCTGGGCTATTTTCCCACCTATACTTTGGGCAATTTGCGGGCCGCGCAGCTTTTTAGCGCTGCCCTTGTCGATCTCCCGAGCCTTAAAGCCGATATCGGCATCGGAAAATTATCCGGACTCAAACATTGGCTAGGTGAAAAAGTGCATGTACCCGGACGCATGTTATCCGGAGACGCACTCATGCAAAAAGTAACGGGTGCGGAAACATCCGTGGCCCCATTCCTGGTCTACCTCAAGGAAAAATACGGAACATTGTTCGGAGTCAGTTTATAAGTGTTCGGCATCAGCTTGTAAGACTGGAAAAGAAAAAGCCCCGGTTTCCCAGGGCTTTTATGAGTGACTGTATTGACTTTAGTGGTTGTTGGCGACTAGCTGGCCAACGCCTGCAGGTAGCCGTCGTACTTTTCGCGCAAGACTTCCTTATTCTTGTTCTTGCGAATCCGGCGCAAAGCCTGGTCGCGCAACTGCCGCACCCGCTCATGCGAGATGTTCAAGGTTTCGCCGACTTCACGCAGGGTTTGCGGTGCTTCATGGTTGATGCCGAACAATCCCTTGATGACTTGGGCTTCCCGCTCCGGCAATTCCGAAAGCAGATCCTTGGCCAAGTGCTCGACCGCTTGAATCTCGGTTTCCGCTTCTGGATTCGCTGCCTTATCGTCCGGCAAGACTTCCTGATAGGTGGTCTTGGTATCGGTTTTAAGCGGCGCGTCGAAGGAAATTCCGGCTTCACCGAGCTGGATGAGCTCACGAATATCGTCCCCGAGTTCCTTACCTTTGGATTTCTCCTTAAGCGCTTTGCGAACGCGCAAATGCTGATTGGCAGGCAAACGGATTAATGAACCCTGCTCATTGATGGCACGGGTGATATAGGCCTTGATCCACCATACGGCGTAGGAAATGAATTTGAGTCCACGGCTATGGTCAAAACTTTCGATGGCACGAATCAGTCCCATGGCACCTTCGCTGACCAGATCTGGCAATGGGATTGGGCAACCGCGGTACTGCAATGCGACTTTCAAAACGAACCGCATATTGGCGCTCACCAGTTTTTCACGGGCGGCGCGGTTCCCCTTACGACACAGTTTGAACAAGAGATGTTCGTCTTTGCGGTCGATGGGGCTGGTTTTGCGGATATCCTCGAGATAACGCTTGAGGGTTTCGTCGGTGGTGTCGAAGGTCATCTATTAGGCCTCTTTGGTTAAAGTGTCCATAATCAAAGCAATCGTGTCCAATGTTAATATAAGCAAGAGCCGTTCCAGTATCGGTATGCTATTTTTTAAATAATTTGTAAAGGTTTTTCTAGCGATTTTCGGAAAGGTCAACTCCTATGACAGATCCCTATTATACGTCACTTTATATGGCAAAGCACCTATTTTTTAAAGAATTATACTCCAATTTTACCTCAAAGCCTCACAATAAACTATAAAAACAGACTTTTAGGCATGCATAAATGTCATTATTTATGACTCATGTCATTTTATTCCATTCATAATAAGCGTCGATTGAGACTAAAGACCTTCCCCTGATCTGTCGATAACCTCTATGGACACGGTGCAAAATCTGGAGTGCTATGGCAGACGGTTCATTGGCAGTGGGTGGATTGGCTTCTGGGTTAGATACCCAAGGCATCATTACCAGTCTAATCCAAATCGAAAATCAGCGCGTTGTTCGCGAGGAGACCAAGAAGTCCGACTATGAATTAAAGCTCTCGACTTTCAACGAGCTTAAAACCAAACTATCAGATTTAAATACCAAGTCTTTGGATATGAACAAGCTTACGGCCTTGAATGTTTTCAAGGAAACCAGTTCCGATGACACAACCGCCACAATAAGTGGTGGAGACAATGCCACACCCGGGAATTTTGACGTGCGAGTGGACTCTTTAGCGAGTTCGCTCAAAGTAGCCTCAAAATCCTTTACGGCCACCCAAGCTACCAATTCACTTTCCTTGACGGGAAGTTTTAACATTTCAGTCTCAGCGGCAGCACTTCAAGCGGATCCACTCACCACTTCAGTTACCATTGCGCTGGACGGTACGGAAACCCTTAGGGACATCGCCAGTAAAATTAATCGAGCCAAAGGCACCGGCGCAACTGCCTCTGTGGTCCAGATGGGCACGGATGATTATCGCTTGATGCTGTCCGCCGTCGATGAAGGTTCCAAGGCATTTAGCTTGGATCCGGTTGCCACGAAAGAAGCCAAAAGCATCTTCTCCGATGGCCTGGATTTGGTCAATGAAGCTGTTGTTGGCACGGCCGGCAAGGAATCGGTACGTACTACTTTCGACCTCAGGCTTGCTACCGGGGGCCCGGCAACGGCAGCCACTAATTTTTCCAGTCTTTTCAACGGTTTGGGTACCGGCCATGGATTGTCGGCCGGCGACACAATAAAAATAAATGGCACGGATGCCGCTGGGCTTCCCATTCCCGAAATGATTTATACCCTTGGCGCACCGGGGACCACCACTTTGCAAAACCTTTTGGATGGAGGTGATGCCACCGGGAAGAGCATCAAGGCGGCCTTTGGCAATAATGTAACCGTATCCATGAATAGCTCCGGCGAAATAGTTATGACCGATACGACCAATGGCACCAAAAACATGGCGCTAAGCTTGAGTTTCGTCGATACTGTAGCTTCCGGATCCGTACTCAGCTTGGGCACCTCGGCTACCAAAACCGATTTCAAAAGTGTCATTTCTGAAGGGAAAAAAGCCTTTTTTCAAATGAACGATATCGCCTTCTCCTCTCAAACCAATCGCAATTCAACTATCATCGACGGCACTATTTTCGAGCTCAAAAAAGTAAGTACATCTGTAGTCAAGCTGACCCAGGAATATGACAAAGATGGAATCAAGAAGAAGGTTCAGGACTTCCTCGATGCCTACAATCAGCTCATCAAATACCTGGATGATAAATCGAAAATTGAAGTACGAAATAAAGACAGTAAGGATAAGAAGAGCGGACTTGCCAGTGGAGTACGGAGCTCGGTTATCAAAGGACCCTTTGCAGGAGATTCCAACATTTTGGGTTTAAAGTCCCAGCTTCAGAGCATGTTGACCAATAACATTCCCGAGTTAAAGGATTCAGGTCTGAGCCGATACTCTAGTTTGGCCTCGATGGGCATAACCTCTGAATATAAAACGGGATTCCTGACTATCGACGACACTACTTTCAAAAACTCCATTGACCAGGATTTCGAAGGCATGAAAAGGCTGTTTACAACCAACGGGTATTCCACCAATCCCGCCCACACCTTTGGAACCTATTCCAAAGACACTAAGACTGGCGTCTATGAAGTCAATCCAGGTGCCGTTGGACAAATCGATACTGCCAAAGACCGAGCCACAACGACCTATGCAAATGCCACCATTACAGGCGATACAAGTGCTACTGGGATTGGTGATATCATGAGCTCCACAACCGGGGACTCAAATGGGCTTACTTTAAAAGCCCTTTCTACCAGTGGCGTGGGGACGATGACATTTGTGCGCGGCGTGGCCGGGCAGGTCTCGGATTTCTACAACAAGATAAACAACTTCGTAGATGGATTCTTGACAACGACGGCCAAAAATTTCCAGGCCAGGATAACCGATGAGGATACCCAAATCGCCAAGCTTGAAAAACGCGTTGCTTCAGTAAAAACTCGGCTTACCTCCCAGTTCGCCAATCTCGAGCTTTCCATTTCCAAACTTCAGTCCCAAGCGGCCGCCTTTGGCGGACAGGTCTCCAGTCTCAAGAGGTAATAAATGTCATACGCGCACCAGAGCTATAAAGCAGCCAATATCACCACGGCAGATCGTGGTAAGCTCGTAATCATGATCTACGATCATTGCATCAAGTGGTGCAAGAAGGCCGATGAAGAACTGCTTTCCAACAATGTTGAGAAAATGGTTAAGTCGGTGCAAAGAGTTCAGCAGGGCATCACCGAACTTATGTGTGCGTTGGACATGGAAAAAGGCGGGGACATCTCCAAAAACCTTTTTAGGCTTTACGAGTTCTATTCCCGGCACTTGACCCAGGCCATCAAACTTCGCTCTTCTCAATATCTCCATGATGTAATGGCCATGATGAGCAGTTTGCGGGAAGCCTGGCTTATTGCCATCGAAAATGTACGTCGCGAAGATCACAATTCGCTTTCCGACAAAGCCAGCTCTTCCCTATCCTTGGTTTCCTAACGCGCAATCGAAAAAGCAGCATGCATCCCTTAACCCAGCAAACCATCACCGAGCTAGACATGCTTTACAGCCTATACCAAATGGCTGTGGATCTGGTGAAGAAAATTAAGCCGGACGATGAAGGCTTGACCCTGCGCATTCTTGACGCACGCAAGAAAATTCTCGATCGTTCCGGTGAGGCCACGGTTCAGGTATTGGAACTGCTTAAAACCATTCAAGCCGAGAAGTGGATCCCCTCCAATGAAAAGGCATTGGTGGAAGAGAAACGGAGTTTAGTCCTCGACTTCTCCCTCAAAATGCAGGCCGCGGACAATCAAGTTTTTCGGTTGATGCAGGCTAAAATGCAGTCGGTGCGAGGAGAGTTGGCCATGCAAACGGAGCGGAAGAACGGAATCAAAGCTTATATTCAGGCACCAAGGGCGATGCTTCACGTTCAATAAATGGCCGTTCGAGCGCGTAGCGGAAGGCCTATTCGACCTGCTTAACCTTCTTCTTCATCTGCTTCGATTCCAAGGCCTGAAATGTCCGGCAAATTGGCTTTGCGAGGCAAAACTCCCGGCGGCGGCCCCAAGGTTTTAAAAGCGGCAACAAACTGATCCACGGAGAGATCCTCGGCCCGGGCGTTTTCACCAGCTTCGACGGCAATGAGCGCGGCATTGACTTTATCTTTAGGATAGAACGGGAGCAAAGAGTTGCTCATCTTTTTGCGCTTTTGTGAAAAGGCCAGTTCCACAAATCTCAAGAACATGGGGTCTTCGGTTTTAGGAGCTGCCAGTGGAGTGAGGCGGAGGGTGGCTGACAGCACCTTGGGCCGGGGGCGGAAGGCGTCTTGCGGGATTTTCTGCAGCATTTCCACAGTGGCGTGGTTCTGGATGAACACGGAAAGAAAGCCGAAATTTCGAGTATGGGGAATGGCGCAAATGCGTTTGCCCACTTCGTATTGAACCATGATATTCATGGCTTTAAAACGGTGGATAAAAGGCAGAAATCGGAAAAGAATTGGCGCGGCCCTATTGTAGGGCAAGTTTCCAACTAAAAAAGGCTTGGTACCGGGCTTCGGAGCGCTCCGCAGCAAAACATCCTCGACATCAATGCGGGTTGCATCGGCCTGGATGACTTCGAGATTGCCCCATTCCGGGTGCTTGCGCAGATGCTCCACCCACTTTGAATCGATTTCAATGGCGGTAAGCTTTTGGCAGCGGGGTAGCAATCGGCGCGTGATCGCACCCGCACCTGGACCGATTTCCAGCACCCAATCGGTGGGTCCGCAGGGCACATCTTCCGCTATTTGGCGGATCACGGACTCGTCTACGAGAAAATTCTGACCGAATTTCCACCGTTTTTTCCGGTCGTCCTGTCCATCCTGAGAATCTGCTTGGGGTCTTTGCATTCGGAAGTAGAGTTTGCCGCAATATGAAGGTTGATGGAAGAGCTCGGCGAACGCCCTTCCAGCCGGGGGCGTAAAACTAGCAAATGCATTCCCTACCGATAGCTATATCAAGGGCTTGGGCGAAAAATAATCGTCCCCTCGAACAGGTTTGAAATGGCCATTTTCGTATAATAATCAAGTTGTTTTTCCCTGACCTGGGGTGGAGTTTATCCGCTTGTCCAAAATTTTCATGTGTATCCAAGACCACGCTGCCCGCGCTTGGCCTAGGAGTAATGCTGGCTTTAGGTCTTTTTGCGTCTGTATCCTACTCGTTGCCGTTTCCATCCAACCTGCATTCAGCATCTATATCGAGGAAAAAGAGTATCTAAACGTTCCCGAATCGGCCAAGCCACTTGAAGCACTTTTGCCCCAAAAAGGTGTCGAAAGCACAGCCGGGAAAGGGCTATTGCAAATCAATAGTCTCTACCTTAAACGTCGGCACAATATCAATTTCGAGACGCGCCAAGTGGAGATCATCAGTTACCTGAGCCTCGCCCCCTCGGGAGCACAGCCCGGTGCCCAGGACTCCACGCCCTTATGGCAGGCGTACTATCATGAGCTCAATGTGTATTCCGTGGAAATGAATGACTTGGCTTTAAGAAAACTATGGCTTAACCAGTTTATCGGCAAGGAAGAGGCCTCGCAGCCTAATGGTCCCGGCATGTTGGATATCGTCCTACCCGTCAACGTACCAGACTGGATGAAGCGGATTGGCGTCGACAAGCCGCGTCTGCGCATCAATGGATCGTACAAATTGATTGTTGAAGGCACGCGGCTTTCCGGAAACGGAGCCTTGGCTGGAGGGGACAGTTGGTTTCCCAATTTACATATGGATCAGCAGCCAGCTTTTTCCGTCAAGGGTTCCATTGGGCGGCTCATCAATATCGAAATCAACAATGAAAATGATTTCAGCAGCAATCTCAAGGAACAGCTCAAGATTACCTATAAGGGCGAAGGGGATGAGCTCGAGGACGATATTATTCAAGAAATCGAAGCTGGAAATACTTCCTTGGCTTTGGCGGGTACAAGTCTCACTGGATACACCGAGTCGCATAAAGGATTATTCGGTCTTAAAATGCGGATGAAGTTCGGCGGGTTAGAGGTGACGACCATCGCATCGCAAGAAGGTGGATCGCAAGAGCGGCAAACGCTTGGCGCGTCTGGGGAGGAACAGCGAAACTTCACCATTGAAGACCGGGCCATCGATCTGCATCGGCACTTTTTCCTTAAACTTTCCGACCGTGAGGATTATCGCAATCCAGCCAACTGGACCGGCATTCCCAGTGCTTATGCCAACGGAGGCAAGGGCCGCCGCCAAGTGGATGTTTTTCAGCTTCTGCTGACGGGTGAGGAAATCAATTTCAAGGATACGGCAACGGCTTGCGTGTACGACGGGACGGGAGCCATCGAAGATGTGTGCGAAAGCGGCCGATGGAAAACCCTCAAAGAGGGAACCGACTTTTATTATGACGAGGACATGCGCATGCTCACCGTGATGAACGGCAATCGCAACATGTCCATTGGCGTGCGCTGGCAAGGGGATTTTGTCCCCACTCTCGCGGGGAGAAAGGATTTAAAAAACCTAATTCTTATCCATTCCCGCTCCCTGATTGGCAAACCAGAACTGGACAGTTTAATGTGGCGAAATGTTTACAGCACCGGCGTGGTTTCCAAAGACGACAAGCAGAATTTCCGCGTTCGACTGGTGAATAGCAGCGACAGTTTGGAGCGTGACCCGCTCGACACCATGTCTTTTATTCGCCGTTTAGGCTTAGAGAAACCGGATAAGCAAGGCGTGATTAATATTGACGACCCCAAGTTATTCAACGTCGCGTTGGGCTACATGGTGCTGCCCTGTCAAGGCGGCATCAGCCGCACTGACGATTCAGTTAATTGTTTGACGCCCATGAAGCGAGTCAATCCCAACACTAGGATTTACAGCGATCCCGTGGATGAAATCCAGAGTGGGCCCACCACGCATAAATTTGTTGTTACCGGCAAGCAGCGCAAGTCCACCTTCGATGTACGGGAGAATTCCCATTCGGTGAGCGGTTCCCAATGCGTGGATATCGAAAAGGATACTGAAAAGCTGATCCTTGGTGGTTCAACGGTATTGATCCGGAATATCGACTACGAAGTGCTGTATGAGACGGGCCAGATCACTTTGCTTTCCCCGCGGGCCAAGGATCCTAGCGCCAAAATCGATATCAGTTATGAATGCAACCCTCCCTTCCAGATCCAGGATAAAATCCTGCTGGGTACCCGCTTGGACTACAAGCTGGACGGCATTTCCGATGAAAGTTTGTTGGGTGCTACCATTCTTTACAAAAGTCAAAGCACCACTTCCGAACGCCCCGAACTGGGCCGTGAACCGTTCAACCAGTTTCTGTGGGGATTTAATGCGCGCTTGGCCGGCAGCCCCAAGTGGATGACGGCGGCTGCCAACCTTTTCCCTTTTGTACAAACGGAAGCACCTTCCAAAGCCAATTTTGAATTCGAAGTGGCCCAAAGTCGGTACAATCCCAACCCCAAGGAAAGCGCCTACTTGGACAATTTTGAAAGCAGCGAAAATACCCTGCCTATGCCCATGACCATTTACAGCTGGTACAAGGCCTCGCCGCCAACTTTCGACGCTCTGGGTAAACCGGATGAAACGCTGGACTATCGGCATCAAGGTCAATTTGTTTGGCATTCCAGCATCAAGGAAATTTACTCCACCATTTACGGCAGTACGGGCAACGGCTATACCAATAGCCGTGAACAGACCTTGTTGAAGCTGAGCCTGCAACCCAATGACAATCTGGAGGGCCATTCCTGGGGTGGGGTCATGCGCGCCTTGAGCTCGGGCTCGTTCAATCAGAGTAAGAAAAGATCATTGGAAGTTGTGGTCAACGGACGCGAAGGCACACTGAGCGTGGATTTGGGTCAAATATCGGAGGACATCAGTATTGCCGGTCTTAACAACGGGGAACCTGATGCCAAATTGGAATCGGAGATCGATGTGGGCCGTGAAACCACCAATAGATTTGACCGCGGACTTGATGGTCTAGACGGTGCGGCCGAAAAGGGGGTTAGGTGGGAGTGTAAACCCACCTGTTATGCGAACACGTTGGACTCCAGCAACTCTGATCCGGGGCAGGACAACTATGTGGAACCAGTTGCTGACGCCACCGAGCAGAACTACCATGTAAATGGAACGGAAAAAAACAATACGGGAACCCAAGCGTATGGGTATGATACGGAAGATTTGGATCGCTCCGGCGTGCTAGATACCAAAAACACTTTCCTCCGGTATCAATTGCCCTTGGACAGTTCTTGCACTCCACTGCATCATTGCGAAGAGCTCAAGAATGGCTGGCGCAAATACCAAATTCCTTTGTATGGTTCCGGAACCCGCATGGGCGCAGTGGCCGGTGAAAGTGAAGCGCAGATTCTTTCCAATGTTAAAATCATTCGACTATGGCTGGGTGGTCTTCCATCCCATATTCCCAAAGCAGAAGTGCTCTTGGCTCGGGTTAATCTCGTCGGCAATACTTGGGAGGAAAGCGATAGAAACCACACCTTTGAAATTGACGCGGACCGATTTGCCAGCGGCGATTTGCACGATAGCCTGGCCATCCACCTGCCGCCATCCATTCCAGACAGCAATCGGCTCAAGGTTACCATCATCAATAAGCAGGAAGAGAAAAGTTATCAGCCCTCACCGAACACTAAAATAGAACGGGATGTGAGAACGGACGAACCGATGCCCGAGCGCTCTCTAGTGCTGCGCTATGAAAACTTGCATCCGGGTGAAGTGGTGCATGCGACGCGGCTGCTAGGGAGTGAGCCCAAGGATCTGACTTTGTATGCACGCATACTCATGGATATCCATCCAGATTCAAATCAGGCTTTGAACACCCTTAACGCTAGGCCAGGACAAAATAAGGTGAGTTTGGGATTGCGCCTAGGCAAGGATCAAGGCAACCGAGATTCCAAAGATTATTATGAAATTAAAATCCACATGGATACCATGGGTTTGACCAAGCCCTCCCATGCCACGCTATGGGAAAGGAACAGCTTCGACATCCCCGTAGCCTTGCTGACAGATCTCAAGAATGATCCTGTCTACCGGGCCTTCAACGGCCGCCCAGTCACCCGCAAAGCCTGGCATTCCGGCCGCCAGGATTCCTCCCTGACCGTATCAGTGGTCGGCACCCCCACTTTGTCGCGAATCGATTGGATGCGGCTGGTCATCTATGTGGATTCCGGCGCCGGTGAAACGCAAAAGGGCGACATCTGGGTGAATGATCTTCGTTTATCGGGAGTGGACCATACTTTGGGGAGCAGCATGCGCACCATGTTGCAACTCGATTTTTCCGACTTCGTAAATGTTTCCGGAAACTTGACCTATAAGAATGGTGGTTTTACCACCATGAGCGAAACCAAGACAACTCCAGCCAACTCCCAGTCTACGGTGGATTACAATTCAAACCTGACGGTATTTGCCAACAAAGTCTTTCCAGACCAATGGGGTGTTAGCATTCCATTGTCTTTGCAATACCACGGCGCCATTTCCCGCCCCTTCACCAAACCCACCGTGGATCTAGGGCTCACGGGCACAGGCTTTATGGATATTCTCGGCGACATTGCCGATCAACACTTGAGCGTGCAAAACACAGCTGACAGCGCCAAGGATGTGGAAAATCGTTACGCCCGGGTATACCAGAATACGGTTTTCGAAGAAAAGTTTTCGACTTCGTATAAAAAGGAGCATCGATCTTCCAATTACCTGACCCAAACATTTCTGGAACGGCCGGACATCGTTTACTCCTATGCCGCATCCAACCACAACGATTTTTTTTCCATGAACGAATCCCGAAATTATCAAACCAAGCTCATCTACACGCTTTCGCCTTTTACTCCCAAAACCTACAAGCCCCTGGCAATGACAGACAAATGGAAATATATGCCCGCGTTCCTCTCCGGCATGGAGTTCTCGCCTTTACCGGAAAAAGTAAACTTGACCGTGGCTGATTTGGGCTTTATCCGTTCCTCCACTTTAAACAAACCTCGCAGTGAACTCGACGTTCCCTTGACTCTTCCACCCACCTATACCGTGGCGTTGACGCATGGCGTGGATATGGAATGGAGATTGTTGTCCTTTTTCAACTTTGGATACCGCGTGGCTGTGGATCGCGATTTCGACAATGAACACGAATGTTTTGATCGGGAAACCTTCTTTGGACAAACTGAAAAAGGCGGCTGCGATGAGGGCTTCATGGCCAAAGGACTTGTGTTCGGTTACGATGGGCCGGATCGGAATCCTACCCATCACGGCGATGATTACCTGATTCTTATGCGGGAACGGAATCGCACACAGAGCTTCCATACCGACTTGAATCCGAGTATATTCACTTGGCTTACCACGGGCGTTAATTTCAATTCCGGTTACCATCAAACGCGGGCAGATTCTGTTCCCGATCGTTTTGGCGCTGGCCTGGCAAGCCAGGAGCATTTTGAGGCCAATGCCGATCACGACATCAAGCTCAATGCTTCTTTAAGTTTGCCCACTTTAATTGGAGCGTCAGGCGCTGGCAAGGGTTTTCTGGGAGTCTTCCGAAAACGCATGGAGGATTGGCGCCTTCGGAATTTTGACGTGAGTTATACCGTTGGGCAAAAGTACAATAACGAAGAATTCACCTATGGCAGTCTTACGACAAAGATGCCCACCGCTTACGAGTATTATGCCTATCAGCTCGGATGGGTGTATAGCGGGATAGGAAACTTTTTGTCCACCCTATTTGATGGTGAACCGAATCCGCGTGTCATGGACTATCTCTCAGCACCTGATCCTGCTTTATCGGGTACCCGCTTTAGCCATGGTGTCAACCGTTCCTGGGACGGCAGTACTGGACTCACTGTGCCTTGGGTGGATTTGAGCTTGTCCTTAAATGTCAAGTACAGCAAGGAGTACACGTTATTCCGGGCCATTCAGCCGAGTGATACCTCCGTGGTGTGGCCGGATGTCACCGTCTCGGGAACCTTTGGAGATTTTGCCGCCAAGCTCCCATTCCTGCACAAGAACTTGAAGTCGATAACCTCAACGACAATGTTCAACTATCGTCAAGAAGAAAATCATACCCTGTTCTCGCTGTCACAAGAGAAGCGGAAAACCACATACAAATTTGATCCAATACTAGGATTGTCCGCGACTACCAACAAGGACATACGCGCTGAATTGCGATTCACAGGAGGGTTAGATCGGGAAATATTTTTCCTAAAACTTCCAGGGGAAAAAGTAGAATACAATTGGTACGGTAAATATACCGGTTTACCGGAACAAGACTTAACCGTGTACCGCCGAGTGGATTCGGCGCAATCCCCAAAGGACGGTGTGAATGTGGGCACCGAAGCCACATTGTCTTGGGATCTCCAAACCCAAAAGGGCATTCAGTTTTGGCGTTATTACGTTAAGCTGGAAAATAATCTCCGGCTAAAAATAACGGGTACGACGAACTATTCCTATACCGAGCAGACTTTACCCGGTGCGCGGCCCCATAAAGATTCGAATGTGTTAACAGCAACAGTGAAACCGGAAGCCTCTTACAACTTCACCAATAATGTAGACGCACTATTTTACACCAAATACGTTTATAACAAACTTTGGCATACACCCAAAGAAGAATCTACTCATGAACTCACTGTGCACGGCGAGTTCACCATGCGGTTTTAGGTCTAGGAATTACGACAGGGATAAGTTCAAAAACAATCGTAATCCACCATGAGCACGTGGGACGTTGCTGGCAAGCATCAG
This sequence comes from Fibrobacteria bacterium, assembly GCA_043732185.1. Taxonomy (GTDB): domain Bacteria; phylum Fibrobacterota; class Fibrobacteria; order UBA11236; family UBA11236; genus Chersky-265. Next base: position 7,613 of record JAYTHY010000082.1, on the reverse strand, counting down.
CTTTATGGGTAAAAGTCTGCGCTGCGCCCAACGGGTATCCTTTCGAGGATGGATGGGGCGTTCCGAGGAAATCGCTCCCCACCCTTTTATTGATCTTTACTCGTTACGGAAATCGTACCCTTCGGCCCTAATTCCGTTAATTCCAAACAGGACAGTCTTGTGGCTTTCCCTGATGCTTAAATTAAATAGGTCTGTTATCCGGTTACTCTCATATGGAGCTGGGTGCCATCCAAAATCCACGCGGTCACGTTTTGGGCGAAATTCCGAAAGTGAAAATCAAAAAACATATCAAAATGACCCACAGAATCATTTAAATTAAACCACATGCACAAGTCCATGCCTTACAAAATCGGGTTCATTTTTTTGGCCAGGCCTTCCGAAAACGACAGTAATTTTTCTACACTACAGGATTGCGATTTTTGCGTTGGCCTCGAAATGAATCATAAGGAGATAAGATGAAGTTCGGAGTCGGAACAAGCATTGTTCTACTTTCGGGATTGCTTTCTGCGACCCCGTTCTCAGATGTGGTAAGGAATCCGGTGAATGTGGGAATGGCCCTAGAGGGATTCCAGCTTCACAAAATGAACCAGTACCAGGGAACCAATTTTGATATACCCGTGACCATGCTCAGGCCCACGGGATGGATTTTTGAAAGTGCCACTATTGATGAACGCGTGTCGTTGGTATTTGGGCTAGGTGCAACCGCTTTTTCTCTGCCTCGTGATAATGATGGTAAGGTCCCGGGTTCCAGCAGTTACAAGCACGAATACTTCCCGGCCGTCGCGTTGGTGCAGGCTTCCGGCTCTTATGCCTGGGGGGATGTCAAGGACCCGGTTTTGAAGCTGTCCTTTGGTCAGATGCCATATAAGTATAGCCCTGACGCCAAAGATTTCGGTGAATATCTGTTCCGTTCCACGCCTTACCCGAACACGGTTTTGAACTCCCCTTTTGATCTCGTGAACGCCGCTCAGGCCAACATTTTAACCACTATGTTAACCGCGAACTTGGCTGGTGGACAATGGAAAAACGATTTCTTAATCACTAGTGCCACTTCATCCTTTCCACTCTATGACTTCAGTCTGGCCTATGTCACCAATTATAAAATCAACCCTATCTTAGAAGTAGGCGCAGGTATTAATCTTTTCCGCCTGATTCCTGTGCAACACACGGTGACCACTTATAAAGGTGATGTCCTAAACGCTTATTTCACCGCTGCGAATGGAAAAAAATATTCGACAAATGCAGAGTATTATGCAGGATCGCCTGCGGATTCCCTCATTGCGAATACCGGAAATCAGGCTATTTCAAATAAGCCAGATTCCTTGCCTGCCGGTGTGTCCGATGTGAACTATTACTCGTTAAAAGGCCAGTTGTTAATGGCCCGATTCTCGGTAGACTTCAAACCGATTCTTGGCGATATGGTTCCGCTAAAACTGTACGGCGAATGGTCCTTATTGGGCGTAAAGAATTACCCTGTATTCTATGAAAAGCCCATGGAGAGAATGCCCATGATGGTCGGATTGAATATCCCAACCATGGGGATTCTGAATGCATTCAACGTGGAAATGGAATACTGGAAAAACCCGTATTTAAACTCGACTTTCAAAACCTCTTACGGCGGATTGGGAACACCGGATCCGACCCCAACGAGCTACACCAATATTGGACTGAAATCGATCAATGACCCTGTCAAGGATGATGATTTTAAGCTGTCTGTATCGGCAACCAAATCATTTGGTGGTTCACTTTCTGTAACAGCCAAGGCGGCGAATGATCATTTACAGGCCATGCAAGAAATGCAAGCCGGATTCCCTGGAAAATCCTACGGTGACGTCATGTCCCGCAAAGGTTCTTGGTATTACGTTTTTCGAGTGCAAGTTGCCATCTGAACAGGAATTGAATTGTTGGTTCAAGGAGCCTAGATGAATTTTGGCATAAGTCGGGTTGTTTTAGGATTTGCTTTATTGTCGGTTACGGCTTTGTCGGCTGATGTTGTCCGGCACCCTGTACATTTCGGCATGTCTTTAGAAGAGACCCAGATGTTTCATCCGATTAACACTCTGGATCAGGATGCCGCATACGGATTGCCTCTGCTCATGGTACGGCCTACCGGATGGATTTTTGGAAGCGCCACCGTCAATGACAGGACCGACCTAGTTTTTGGCCTCGGTGCGACGCTCTTTTCAATTCCCTCGGATAGCGGCCAGCACCCGGCCGGTTATCAAAACGAGGTGTATCCCGCCGTGGCTATGGTACAAGCTTCAGGCTCGTATACCTGGGGCGATTTGAAAGATCCCACCTTGGTCCTGAAGTTCGGCCAAATGCCGTACAAGTACAATCCGGACAGCAAAGAACTTGGCGAATACCTCTTCCGTTCCACCCCATATCCGAACAGTGTTTTGAATTCCCCATTTGATCTGGTCAATGCGGCCCAAGCCAATATTTTAGGGAGTATGTTGAGCTTTAATTTTGCGGGAGGGAGTTGGAAAAACGATGTTTTGGTAACCAGCGCTACTTCCACATTTCCTCTGTATGACTTTAGCCTGGCTTACGTCACCAGCTTTAAAATCAATCCGATTTTGACAGTGGGCGCCGGCGTTAATCTGTTCCGGTTAATACCTACTCAACCGGAATTGAGCGCCTACAAAATTAAAGAAAACGCGTACTTTACCTATTATGCTAATGGAAAGAAGTACCTGGCGAACTCTAGCCACTACTTGAGCGATAAATCAACAGCCTTGGATTCCACAATCGCAAAAAAAGCGGATTCTCTGGTCACTTATGTGGATTCCGGGTCCATTGACAGCCTTATGCCAAAGGGAGTATCCGGCCTGAGCTACTACAGCTTAAAAGGCCAGATGCTAATGGCACGGTTTTCCCTCGATTTCAAACCCATTTTAGGGGAAAACGTTGACTTGAGATTTTATGGAGAGTGGGCCATGTTGGGTGTCCAGAATTACCCTGTCTTTTACGAAAAGCCGATGGATAGAATGCCCATTATGTTGGGAATGGCGGTGCCCACCCTGGGAGTATTGGATATGCTGAACGTGGAAGTGGAATACTGGAAAAACCCCTATATAAACTCAAATTACATGCAGGCTTACCAAGGATTGGCAACCCCAAATTTGGCCAATAGAGCCTATTCCAATCTTGGACTGAGTTCCAGTAGTGATATTGTAAAAGATGATAACCTGAAATGGTCGATTTCCGCAATGAAGTCTTTCGGAAAATCGTTCTCTATCAGCGCCAAGGCGTCCAAGGATCATATGCAAGTCATGCAATTTCACGCTAATAGTTTCGATAAGTCATACGGAGATGTGATGTCGGGTGTAAATTCATGGTACTACGTGTTACGCGCGCAAGTAGCCATTTAGCCTGAACGTCGCGAAGGAAGCATAGCAATGAACAATCGAACCGCACTCAAGTCAGCATTATTGGGATTATTGATGGGTATCACCCCTGTTTTTTCCACAATACCCGGAACCGTTTGGCACACGAATGACACGAGCTTTTTTAACATGTGGAATAAGACCAATTTGGATACGTCTTATTTCTGGCCACATGCCAGCAATTGGGGGGTTAAATATCCTGGGACGGACAGCGCCATGATCACGACGGACGGATTGGCCCAAACCGCGCCGGGATGGAACAACCTAGTCTGGAAATGGCAGACCAATCCCGTCCAGAAAAATTTTGAAATTCAATTCTCCTACCATATGGTGGCCAATCCTAATGGAAATTCTGGCTTTAACGCGCGCGGACATTGTGGGTCAGGCTCCGTGGCCAATTTATGCGGTGGCGCTGCAGAGGGCTACAAGGTATTCGGCCCTCAGATAGATTTAGGCCCCACCTATACGGGCGACGTTTGGAACAGCGGTAACAATCGCTATGCAACGGCTATTTCCGCTTGCAAGCTTACGGGTACGCTTTGGCAGGACTTGGGCTATAGGGTTTCCAACGACACGGCCTACATGCTGTATTACCCGAATGGCTTTGCCGTCAAAACCACCATGAAGGAATGTTCTAAGTATAAGTTTACAGAGGCGACGGACGTCGCTCAAACTTCCCCTGGTCTCATCGCTATACAATATGAAACCACGCTCAAATTGGAATTCAAAAACATCAAGATGCGGAATCTTGACGCAATACAGCAGGTCGTCGGGACAAACCAAGTGCATAGTTCGGCCTATTCAACGGTGAGTGGCGGTCTCCACGCAGTTTCATTTAGTGTACCGAAAGCGGGAAAATTCTCGGTTAAAGTCACAGGCATTGATGGAAGAATCCTCAAAACCATGAATGGAATCGGACCCGTGGCCAATTTTGAAATCCCGCTTGGCCAATCCGGGCTCTACATCGTGACCCTGTCGAACGCGAAGGAATCCTACGTTCGAAAGGTTTACGCCCTTTAATTGGCGAAATAAGCCCCCTTTTTACGTCGATTTCAGCCTCAGGTCCCTTCCCAGACCCAGTACTATTTTTACCTTTACTCCCATAAAGCAAAGATGGGGCTGGGTCTAAGAGGGCCTGGTTTTATCTTTTATGCAAGAAATTTTAAAAAAAATCCAACAACACTTTCAAATTAAGCGGAGCCAATGGAGAAAGCCATCAGAAAGAGCGGAGGTAGACCTGCATCAAACCAGCTCAACCGCCCGCCCAAATCCAAAAGGGAAATCCTGATCAATGTCAGGCCCTATGAAAAGCGCATTGCCATTCTTGAAGATGGTCGATTAGCGGAAATCGTCTACGAAAGGCCGGAAAGCAATCGCTTGGTCGGCAACATTTATAAGGGCAAAGTCAACGCGGTCCTGCCTGGATTGCAGGCGGCTTTTGTCGATATTGGTTTGGAAAAAGCCGGATTCCTCCATGTCGAAGATGTCGCCGGACGCCCGAACCTGGATGACTATGATGATGACGATGGCGATAAGCCCGCTGCCCGCCAAGATGAAGGCAAGTCCATCGACCAGCTTCTCAAGGTAGGTCAGGAAATTCTCGTTCAGGTAACTAAGGAACCTATCAGCACCAAGGGACCAAGGCTTTCTGCCCACCTTTCCTTTGCCGGCCGGTTTCTGGTGTGCATGCCTGGCACTGATTTTATCGGTGTGAGCAAAAAAAGCCGCGATCCCCAGCAGCGCCGTAATCTCAAGAAGCTCATCCGGGATTTGAAATCTCCGGATTGTGGCTATATCGTGCGGACCATTGGCCTCAATGAGAACGAAAATGAATTCGCGATTCAAATAAAAGATTTGGAATCCAAGTGGGTGACGTGCAGAACCCAAAGCGAACAGGTAGAGGCTCCAGCTTTGGTGCATCAAGAATCCGATTCGAGCGAGACCACGCTGAGGGATTATTTTTCTGAGGACGTGGACTCGGTGTGGATCGATGATAAAAATGAACACAAATCCGTGGTCAGTTATTTAAAGGTTCTGTCCGGAGAAGTTGTCGACAAGGTTAAGCTGTATACCGGCGACCTGTCGCTTTTCGACCATTTCGGTATTGAAGAAGAACTGGAGAAAACCTTTGCCCGCCGCGTGCAGCTAAAGCGGGGCGGCTACCTCATAATCGATCAGACCGAAGCCTTGGTCTCCATTGACGTCAATACCGGAGGCAAGGTCCGCGGTAAGGATCAGGGTAAGAATATCAATGAGACCAATATCGATGCGGCTTGGGAAGTGGCCAAGCAAATGCGCCTTAGAGATTTGGGCGGACTCATTGTCGTTGACTTTATCGATATGGATGAGGAAGAGGACAAGGAAAATTTGGTCCGGGAATTTAAGAAGGCGATTCGCGTCGACAAGTCACCGGTTTCATTTTCCAATCTGTCTCAATTCGGCCTCATGGAAATCACCCGCAAAAGGGTGCGTCCCAACGTAGTCAAGGAGCAGAGCAATGTTTGCCCCACCTGCAAAGGCGACGGATACATTCCTTCCAAGGAAAGCGTGGTGGGCTCCATTGATCGCTGGTTGCGTCGTTACCGCGCCAAACGCGGCGACAAGGAAATCATCATGGCCCTTCACCCGGAAATGATCAATCATGTGGTCGACAATCGGGCGGCCATTTTCAAATATTGGGAAAAATCCCATAACACCCGAATCCAGCTTGTTGAAGATGAAAACTCGAACTTTTCCGAGTTCAAAATTTTCTCCTCTAAAACGCAAGAGGAAATCAGTCAGGGGACTCCGACTTAGGTTAAAGAGCCTAATGCCCTAAAAACGGAAAACAGTGTCACGCGAAAGTGGCGGAATTGGTAGACGCACCAGACTTAGGATCTGGCACGTAAGTATGGGGGTTCAAGTCCCCCCTTTCGCACTAATTGAATCAAAAGGAAAGGCAATACAGTGAAAGCCATTATCAGCGAATCGAGCAGTACAGAACGGGTGATTGATATTGAAATTCCCCGGGAACGTTTCGACAAGATTTTTGATCAGAAGGTCAAGAAATACACCAAAGAAGTACGCCTCAACGGCTTCCGCCCAGGTCAGGTTCCCAAGGACGTGGTTGCCAAGCGCTTCAAGGACCCAATCAATGCCGAATCCATGGAAGCCTTGGTGGAAGAGGTTATCAAGGAAGCCTGCAAAGAGCACAACATCGAGCCCATTGCTCCCGGTCGTATCGACAAACTGGAAAACGAGGCGGGCAAGCCCATTATGGTTAAAGCCATTATGGAAGTGGACGCCCCCTTAGTCATAAAGGATTATCAGCTTTCCATTCCCGTGCATCCTTCGGAAATTACCGATGCGGACGTGGACGGACAAATAGAAATGCTGCGCAAGCGCAAGGGCGAAGAATCCAAAGTGGATCGTCCTGCGGCATTGGGCGATGTGGTGTTGGCCGAATACTTGAGCATTGCCATCGACGGTGAAAATCGCCCCCTGCCTCAGCAAAAAGAATTCCGCATTGAGCTAGGCGCGGGCAGCTTGGCGGAAATGGATACGGCTTTGATAGGCAGCAGCGCAGGTGAAGAAAAGCATGTCCGCTTTACTTTTCCCGATGATTATCGCCAACCCAATCTTGCTGGCAAGCAATCGGAATACAACCTCCGTATTGTGGAAGTGAATGAAGTCAAGCTGCCTGAACTGGACGATGCATTCGCTATTGGCTATGGCTTTGAGAGCTTGGAGGTTTTTCGGGCGCGCATCCGCGAAGATCTCGGCAAACAGTCTTTGCACCGCGCCAAGGAAGAGGCTTACGAAGAGGCCATGCGCACCTTGATGACAGCCAACACCTTCGAGATTCCCAAAGCCCGCATTCAGAATTACGTCCATTACAAACTGGAACAACAGGGCCATAAACATGAGAACGAAGATCATGGCCATGACCATTCCGATCTGGAACAGGAAGCGGCTTTCAATATCCGTCGCTATCGCATTCTGGAAGAGATCGCCAAATTGGAAAAGATCAAACCGACCAGCGAAGAAGTCGATGAGCGCGTCAAGGAGATGGCGGAGCAGTACGGAACCGATTTTGAAACGCTAAAGGCGTCTTTGCGCAAAAACGGTAAGCTCATAGAAATTCGGGAAGAATTGAAGTCGGAAAAGACGCTTGATTTTGTGATCGGCTTTAAACGCGAGGCATGAAATCAGCCGAGTCCTGCTAAACGGTTACTTTATGGAAAC
>JAYTHY010000081.1:0-29844 GCA_043732185.1 Fibrobacteria bacterium | reverse complement strand
TTTTCCGAATGGGGGATGGTGGCCATGCCTGCCTGGGGTGTAGGGGATTCGGGTACCTTGAACTCAAAGAAGGTTGCAAGTTTTGTCGGTGTCTATGGTGGGCATCTTTTTCTCTTTGGAGGCGGCATCATCCGTCCCGGGTTTGAAATGGCTTCACTGTGGGAACAGGTCCAGGTAAACAAAACGGAATCCGGATCACAGACCACCTCAAATATTGGTCTTTATTACTCCTTCAAAGTCCAAGTTCTGTGTTTGACCTTCCTCGTCTCCAATCAGGGATATGGATTGGGTCTTAATTTCAGCCTATAGGATAGTTTATGAATCCGTTATACCAGTTCAAACTTTGGAAATCAAACTCGGTGATTTGCCTCGGTTCTTTTTTGGTCCTAGTGGGACTGAGAATGTTTTTCCCAACCGTAACAGTTGCCCAGGACCTGCCGATGGTGGGGCAGACCTGGGTCTTTGTAAATGGGCCCACGGAAGAAAGTCATATCGTCCGTTCCATCTCGGATTTTGGAGCGACATCCGTCATCGTTGCCAAGTTCAACCAGGATGGGACGGCGGATATGCGCTATGCCAACCTCGCCGGGCGCTTTTGTCTTTCTACAACCGAAGCATTGGATACGATAGGTATTGAGCTTCGAAAAAACGTGGTTCTGGGAAGCAGCCTCTTTTCGGCGAGTAAACAGCTTTTTCCCGATACCGCCTATAGCTGCGATGCCGAGCTGGCGCGACTATCCGGTACACTGCGGTATAACCGCTATGCCATAAATGGATCCGCCGTTCTCCCAACCCGGACGCCTTCCGCCTACCAATGGTTTTTTGATCCGCCTGAATGCTATGCATCCAGGCCCGCAAGGCTCGAAGATAAGGAAGAAAAGGATCTTTGCGAAAACCATTGGTGTGTGGATCCCAATCCCCCGCCCAATGAACCCTATCCGGAATCTTGCAATGACACCTATACCGAATGTCATAACGTGGTGGATGAGTCGGCCATGCAATTTAAGCCCTCCACAAAATCATTCTGGAACTTGCATCTCTTTCCGAAAATAGTGGTGCATCCCCGGCACCCGGCTACTGGACGAGTGATGAAGGAAATCAGTCTCACTGAAAAGGAGGCTGGGGATTTTAGGCAGCGCGCTATTGATAATCCCGGCAATGCGGATTTGAAGTCTTACTTAAATCCCGTGCTGGATGATTCCGCTTCGGTATATTTCTCCGGCCAATTCCTTTGGCCGGCATTAATCCCAGATCCGGTCTGGTCCGTGAACATGGAGATAAAGGCGGAGGGTGAGGGTGGAACCGGTTTTGCCCATGATCCACCCATGGCTTACCGCATCGCCTCTTTTGACGATTGGACGGGATTGCAGAAAGCCCTGCTTTTGCCTTTTGCCCGTGATGATGCCGAGAAAGATTTTCTGGAGAACCTGGATACGCGTTGTCCGGGCTGGGCTTTTCAGGATCGACTTATGGGTAAGCGGGCTTTTTCTGTTAAGCAAGGATTGGAGGTGACGTTACCGGATGTACTTCCTATGGAGCCGACAGATCCTAGATGGAAGCAGGTGAAGCAAGAGCGCGTGTCCGTGGATGGGGGATGGGAGGTGCGGACGGTTGTGGAAGAAGATCGAATCCTTTCCGGGCAGATGGCTATAGTGCGCAATGTGGACTTTCCCTATGGCGATTATTTCTGGAAGGGCTGCCCGGACTTGGAGGATTCCTTTTTCAATCAAACGCGCTCACAGGTCTTGCGAATCCTTGGCCAAAGTGTTCCGACTTGCAATCTTGGAAACCTGGCTAAGGCGGCCGGTTTTTATCGGCGGTTGGAACTACGGTTTGGCCGACCGGAGGATGCAAAAGAAAAAGAGATGGCGGAGCAGCGCGCACTCGAAGCCGAATTTCAGTTTGAACGGACTAAGGGCAAGGAAAGGCCAGTTGGTATGACCTGCCCGGATACGCCCGTGGATGTTCTCCTGAGGAGGATGTAGGCCATGAGAATCATAATAGTTGGAACCATCCTTTGTATCGGTCTGGCTCAGGCCGAGGATATGTTACAGCCCACGACCAGCCAACCTGGTACTAAGGAAGAGAACGGCATTGTGACGACCTTGGCTTTGACCTATGTCAAGGTCCGAAATACGGTGCGTGATGCTTATATGTCGATTCAATACACACGAGCCATGGTGCAGACCCTGGACGATCAAAAGGCCTGGGTGCGTCGGAATCTGAAGAGTTGGGACCTGGTAGGGAAGCGGGTTGTGAAGCTGGTATCCGAACCGGGACGCTGGGATCAGAAGCTACAGGACCTGGAAGCGATTTTCGACAAGACCGATTATCTGTTATGGGAGGAAAGCCGGGCCTTTGATGATTTGATGTATCGGCAAGAGCGGTATGCCGAGCGAATAGGTGGGCATCTGGCGCCGTACTTACCCTTAAATCATCCCTCTGTAACCGAGTTCTATAAATTCAACTCTGGGCTTTATCGGTCCGATCCAAGTTGGGCTGCCCCCGTCCTTGGAGGCAGCAAAGAAGAAATTGAAATCCATGGAGACGTTGAGCGTTCGCGCCTGCGTGATGCTTATGCCTATATGCAAAGCACAGAGGAAGGCAAGGTGCGCGATGCCACCATTCTGGCGGGATCGAGGGCTCAGGCGCAAATTGCCGCGCTAAGGCGCGTGCAGCAGGAAAGAATGGTGCGTTACCGCGAGACACTCGAAGCCCTGAAGGATGCTAAGAATGTGAACGCGCAGGAATTGGGGAAAACGCTTTCGGACTTGAAGGGTGTTGAAAATACTCTGGATGAATTGGCTGTGAAAAAATTGGAGATGGAAGTGGTCTGGGCCCATATGGGGACCTTGATTTTTGACCTGTCGAGGAAAAGGGCCGGTGAACTTAGGACTACAGCGGATTTTGAAGTGCTAGGTGAAAAAATGGAAGAAGCGGGGTTACACTAAATGCAAACCATTGACCCGGAATATTATACACCCGAAGAGCTCACCCAGTTAGTGAGAGTCGGAGCCCGATGGTTGGAAAAGCAGATTTCCAAACGCTGCCTACCTGGAATGACCAAGGTTGGTAAATATTGGCGGTTTAAGAAGTCGGATGTGGACAAGCAACTTTTAACGGGATCCCTATTGATTCCTTTTACCAAACATAAGACTAGGCATTAGACAAGGTGGGGAAGGATGTGCTATTTTCCTCTTTGCCTGCCCAAGGCACCCATCGCATAGGAGAAAAGCGATGGACATCAATATCAAGAAAATCGGACCAAATAAGTATTATCTGAATGTGCGCCTGCGTCGCCCTGGGGGCGAGGATCGCATCCGCGAAACATTCGAAGGCACCAAGGATGGTGCTCAGGATAGGTTTATCCAGCTCCGTAAACAGCTTAAAGACAACCAGGCATTGAAATGCCGATTCGAAACCTTTGGCGACCTTCTCAGGTTCTACACGGAGAAACGACGGGGCCTATCTAAGAAGGACTTGGGCCTAGCCAATACCTTTAGCCGTGACTTGGGAGAGGTACCCTTGGCGGCCTTCCCTGCAAGGCTGGAAGCATACTTAACTTGCCTTAGGCAATTCCCGGCGAAAAAGACCGGCAGGCCCTATTCAAATGCGAGCCTAAATCGCTACATGGCCATAATTCGCGCCGCCTTCAATGTCGCGGTAAATATGGAAATCCTAGAAAAGAACCCAATTACCTTGGCCCGGTTTCCAAAACTAAAGGAAATACCAAGGGATGCGAACCTTTCCCATGAAGCGATCCATATACTCCTGAATGTCATCGAGCAAAACGCGCCGCACCTATTACCCCTAACTCGGTTTGCCTTGCAGGTCCCATGCCGGAAATCCGAACTCATCAATATGCGGAAGAAGGACTTAGACCTTTTCAACGGTGCTATCCGGGTCAGGAATGGAACGACCAAGAATGATCAGGGGATTTGGAAGCCTATTCCCCCCAATATGGTCACCTATTTTCGAAACCTACCCCCTGCGAGTGATTTTCTCTTTTATCGAGTGAAAGGCTCGGAATACCTCTCTTTAGGAGATTTCAAGAAGGCATGGGGAACTTGCCTGAAGCTTGCCGGGATAGTGAACTTTCATTTCCATGATACCCGCGCCCAGGCGGCCACGGATTTAATAGACCAAGGCACGCCTGAGCGAGTAGTTATGCAGGTTGCCGGATGGAAAACCGATATGCTCGGGAAACGATATTACAACCGGGATGGTAAAAAGGCCCTGGGTCTTGTTAGATTTTCAACCGAGGTGCGGACACTTAGTGCGGACACTCGGGAGGAAACAGGAAAAAAAGAGGTTGGGAATTGACTGGGATTGTGTCGCCGCAAATTCAAAAATGTGGCGATTCCAAGGAGATTAGAACGAAAAAGCCCCCGATTCCTCGGAGGCTTTTATGGAGCGGGTTAAGAGACTCGAACCCTCGACCTTCTCCTTGGCAAGGAGATGCTCTACCAACTGAGCTAAACCCGCTAGACAACTGCACTTAAGCAACTTGATTCCAAGAGATAAACTCCTAGAAACAAGCGGTTAGATTTTAGAAACCGGTGGTGTTTTCGTCAAGGTTTTGGCCCGCCTTTCTTCAGGTTGCGTTCAGCATTTTCCGCAAATCCACTTCAGAAATGACCTTTACGCCGAGCTTCAGGGCCTTTTCCAATTTGGAGCCGGCGGCCTCACCGGCCAAGACAAAAGAGGTTTTCTTGCTTACGGAATCCGTGGTTTTGCCGCCTGCTTTTTCGATCCATTCCTTGGCTTCTTCACGGCTCAGGGTGGGGAGGGTGCCAGTAAGTACTAAGGTTTTTCCCGCCAATTCGCTGGTGCCGGGTTCACCCGTATAGGTGAGGGTCACGCCAGCCTTTTCCAGTTTGGCGATGGCTTCATGGGTTTGTGGACTGGCTAAGAATTGCAAAATACTTTCCGCCATGCGTTCCCCGATTTCATGGATCACAGTCAGTTCCTGGAGCGTGGCTTTTTGCAAAGCATCGAGACTTTGAAAATGTTTGGCCAACAAGGTTGCGCTGGTTCTTCCGATATGTCTGATCCCAAAACCGAACAATAGCCGATCCAAACCACGCGTTTTGCTTTTATCGATGGACTCGATCACGCCTCTGGCGGATTTTTCCCCCATGCGGTCGAGTTCTTGTAGACTTTCTTGATTTAACGTGTACAGGTCCGCGTAGGTTTGAATCAAGTTCGCATCAATCAACGCATCCACCAGTGCTGGGCCGATATTTTCAATGTTCATGGCGGAGCGGCTGACGAAATGGAGAATGGAACGGGAAACCTGGGCTGGACATTGCAGATTTTCACAGCGAAGCGCGACTGCTTCGGATAGGCGCGCGAGTTCTGCATTGCAGACGGGGCAATGGGTAGGGGGGGCGATTGAGGCTGCATCCTTGGGTCTTTTATCGAGCACCACCGAGACCACTTTGGGAATTATTTCGCCGCCCTTTTCCACAATGACATGGTCTTTGAGCATTAGACCTAGACGTTCTATTTCATCGAAGTTGTGCAAGGTCGCGCGTTTAACCAGCGTACCGCCCAACTGAACCGGTGTCAAGTGAGCCACTGGGGTAACGGCTCCGGTACGTCCCACCTGATAGGAAACCGATTCCAAAATGGTTTCTTTCGCCTCGGTTTTATATTTGTAAGCGATCACCCATTTAGGGCTTTTGGCCGTGCGCCCCAATGCGATTTGGTGGCTTAAGGAGTTGACCTTGACTACAGCCCCGTCGATATTATAGGGAAGATCATCGCGGATCTTGAGCCATGCAGCACAAACAGCCATTACCTCTGGAATAGTTTTAACCTTGGCTCTATGGGTGTTAACAGGAAAACCAGCTTGCTGTAGCAGATCCAAATTGTTCCAATGCGTTGAATCGGATGTGTCGAGCAGAATGGCATAGGCGAAAAAATCCAACTTGCGCAGCGCCGTTTCCTTGGCGTCTTTTAGTTTGAGGCTTCCGGACGCTGTATTGCGCGGGTTCTGCATGGTTTTGCCATAGGTGATTTGAGAGTAGGCATTGAAGCGATCAAAATTTTCCCGTGTCATGTAGACTTCCCCGCGCACCTCTACTCGACCTGCTGGGAAGAATTCGGGTAGGGAATGGGGAAGGGTGCTAATCGTCCGAATATTTTGGGTGACATCATCACCGACAAGACCGTCCCCGCGCGTCACAGCCTGAACAAGCAGGCGGTCTATATAAATCAGGCTGATGGCTATGCCATCGATTTTGAGTTCAACGACATACTCGAGTTCCGCTTCCGGGATTTTATCCGTCACCTGCCGATGCCAGTCCGCGACTTCTGCTTCGGAATAGGTATTCTGAATACTCAGCATGGGAAAGCGATGGGGTACTTTTTGAAAACCGATGGTTAGGTCGCTGCCAACAACCTGGGTCGGGGATTCCAGTTCAGTCCACTCCGGGAATTCGGCTTCTAGCTTTGCCAGAGCTTGGCTGTGGAGGTCGTACTCCTCATCGGACATGGGTGAGTGGCCCTGTTGGTAATAAGCCTGATCCGCCTCCCGCAGCAGCTTCCGGAGGTCTAGAATTTTTTGATGCGCGTCCTTGTCGACCATGGTCTGAAATTAGGAAGATGAGAGCCTATGGGTCAATTACTAACTTTGGGGCGAAGGCGGAATGGATGAAAAAAATGACCCTTTTGGATCTGGTCGGCAATACCCCAATGGTTGCCCTTACACGTTTGAATCCCAACCCGGGCGTCCAGATTTTTGCCAAGCTCGAGGGCAATAATCCCGGCGGTTCCGTCAAAGACCGCCCAGCTCGATCCATGATACTCAAGGCCATGGAACGCGGTGAGCTCAAACCGGGCATGAAGCTTATTGAACCCACCAGTGGAAATACCGGAATAGCCTTGGCGATGATTGCCGCTGCCACGGGTTTTGAAATGCATTTGGTCATGCCGGAAAGCGCCACGGCTGAGCGGGTTAAAACCATGCGGGCGTATGGTGCTATCGTGCATTTGACCGCGGCAGAAGGTGGTATGGAAGGCACCATCGATTATGCGCGCGCTAAAGTGGCGCAGGGCGGCTTTCACATGCTCGATCAATTTTCCAACCCGGACAATCCGGCCTCACATTATGAAACCACGGGACCGGAAATTTGGCGCGATACGGAAGGTGCGGTGACTCATTTTGTATCCAGCATGGGCACTACGGGAACCATCATGGGCGTTTCCCGTTTCTTAAAGGAAAAGAATTCAGCCGTGCGGATTGTCGGAGCACAACCCACCGATGGATCTTGCATTCCCGGCATCCGTCGCTGGCCAAAGGAATATCTGCCCAGTATTTATGATGCCAGTCGCGTGGATGAAATCGTCGATGTCAGTCAAATACAGGCGGAGTCGATGACTCGGGATTTAGCCCAGCGGGAGGGCGTTTTTGCTGGTGTCTCTTCCGGCGGTGCTATCCATTGTGCCATCGAGTTGGCTAAACGAATTAAAAGCGGTGTGATCGTGTGCATCATTTGTGATCGCGGCGACCGGTATCTGTCGGGAAAAGTCTTTATTTAGGTTGAGGCGCAGTATCCTCGGACAATTTGCTTCCGGGCCAGGAGAACATTTTCTGCAGCAGCATATCCCGATATTTGGCAACTTCCTTGGGCATATTGATATGCACGGTTTGCCGCAAGGCTCCGGGAACTTCAATGGCACCGAGCCAAGTGTTCAAATAGGCGTCGGCGGTGAGTACAAATTGTGCATCCGTATTCGACCAAATGCCGGAAGGCAAGCGTTTCCAGGTGGTATTAGGAACATCGAGCGTGGCTTCCACGGCTTGCGAATCCTTCGCTGCGATTTCCAGCTGGCTGGGGTTCCAGCCCGTGAGGAGCGTATCGGCGGCATATTGAAGCGTAAAGTGCAAGCGGGTTAAGGTAACCTTGCGGGTACTTGTATTGGCTACTATGAGTTTAAGTTTCCAATGGGATTGGCCGGCATCCATTCCGGTAAAATCCAATGAAGTAAACCGGTACCGGCAGGTTTGCAATTCTTTTTTGGAAAACCAGGCACAACCCGACACCAGGTACAAAATGATGGCAATTAAAATCAATTTCATGCTGCATAACATACACAATTGAATGCGGGAATATTTTCTGAATGCCGATTTTGATGCCACCCTTCGCGGTGTGCCCTCGCTTTTGGAAACCGCCGAAAACAGTTATATCCATGAAATGGCCTGGCATTATTTATTTGCCGCGCGGGAGCCGGACAGGATTATCCTCCACTCTCCACTACCGCAGGATTTCATTGGTTACCTGTCCAATAAAGGCTTGCCGATTCCGCACACGACATTGCATCCGAATTGGTGCACCGAGGCCACTTTTACGCCATTTGGATGGAATGCGCATACTGTGGGCCTGCGTCAAAGATACACGAACCAACCGGATTTTCCGGATTTATCCGTTGTAAAAAAGGCCAACTCCCGCGCCTTCAGTTACGCGTTGGAACATGCATTGCATCCGCCAGAAGAGTCCGGTGGTTTGTTTCAATCTTGGACAGAGCTTAAATCCTTTTTAGATGCGCATCCCAGACCGGGTGGTTGGATGCTCAAAGGGGATCATGGCTATGCGGGTACAGCCAACAAAAGGATACCGGCCGGTCCCATAAATGACGCCGAACAAAAAATCCTGATGCAAATATTCACGGACCATGGCCAAGCGGTATTGGAACCCTGGCAGGACCGGCTGATTGACCTAGCTGTGAATTTCAATGTGAAGCCGGGTGGCGGCATCAAAGATTTTTGTGGCCATGAACTTTTCAATTCGCAAGATGGAACCTTTTTGGGTGTCAAGCTTTCCTCAAACCGCCTTCCACCGGAGCCTTGGCTGGAACCGTTGCGTGCAACCGCAGTTGCACTTGGGTTAGCGTTGGATCAACTTGGATATTTTGGGCCGGTTAGTCTGGATGCCTATGTGTGGCGCAGTGAAAAGGGACCGCAGCTGCGTTCGATGGTGGATGTCAATGCGCGCCAGTCCATGGCCTTACCCATACATGGCCTTGGACATCGCCTGCCCGGAAAAATTCTACTGTGGACTTGGATGAAACCCAGCAAACTTTCGCTCCCGGAAAATTATGCACAATTGGATCTAAATTTGGGAACCGGTGCTTTCAACGCGGACACACAATCAGGAATACTTCCCATTTCACCCATCTGGCTGGCCGATAAAAAGGGGAAAGCCAAGCGGATCGGTTTTCTATTCAGTGCCGATGGGGAAGAGGAGTTGGCTGATTTGCGTCAAAAATTTAAACTGGCGTTAGGTAAACATTAGCATGCACCTGATTGTGATTGGAGGCCCTACCGCTACCGGGAAAACAGCTTTGGCAGCCGGTGTGGCGCATGCGCTCAACGCCGATATTTTGTCCGCAGATTCCCGCCAAGTGTACCGGGGATTTGACCTTGGGACGGGAAAAGACTTAAGTGAATTTCAAAAATGCAGTCCACCAATTCGTTACCATCTTATCGATATCAAAGATCCGGAGGAAGTGTATTCTCTTTTTCAATTTCAGCAGGATTGTTACCGCATCCTAGCCGAGATTTCCAAGTCCGGTGTTGGACGGCGAGACATGGCGGTGATGGTAGGCGGAACTGGCATGTATATCGAGTCGGTTCTCAGGCAATACCACATCGCCAATATTCCTGAAAATCCCGCTTTGCGTTCCTTGCTATGGGAAAAATCACACGAACAATTGGAACTCCAGCTTCGCGTGCAAGATCCCGTGCTGGCCACGTGTACCGATCTAACCAGTAAAAAACGGATCATCCGCGCATTGGAAATCGCCGCAACTGGGCTGGGAGATGCGATTCCCTATAGTCCAAAACCGGAAGTCGAAATCACATTCACCTTCTTTGTCACAACCTGGGAGCGTCAGGATTTACGTGATCGCATCGCCGCGCGTCTGGAAGAACGATTGGCGGCTGGTATGGTGGAAGAGGTTTCCAGCCTTATCCGCCAAGGAGTGTCGGTGGGCCGGCTCCGCTCCTTGGGCATGGAATACCGGGAAATAACGGATTTTATTTTAGGTGTCAAGGACTATGCGACCATGGTTAAGGACTTGTGCCATCAAATCCATTTACTGGCCAAACGCCAGGAAACCTACTTTAGAGGAATGGAAAGACGAGGGGTTCCCATTCACTGGTTGCACAGGGGCGATGGAGTGGATACCATTCACAAGGCTTTACATGCCCATGGTAGGGATCATGGATAAAGCGTTGACATTTGTGGTAGCCGTTATCCTCAATACCAGAGACGAATTGTTGATCCTCCTACGCGCACCCGAGGCGCAACGCGATCCAGGCAAATGGGGGATATGCGGAGGCCGTTTGGAAGCGGGCGAAGATGCGGAAACTGGCATGTTACGCGAGATCGATGAAGAATTAGGCGGCACTTTGGAACTCAAGCTGGAAGCGAGACTGGGTCCACTCCCGGCCATAGGCAGTAAGGGAGGATCCGTTCATCTGTTTCGATACACCTTACAGGCTGGAAACCCCCAATTGAATCCCGAACATACCGCCTTTCGCTGGATAAAACATACCGATTTACCTGGCTTGGACTTGATGCCGGGAGTGGTAGCCGATTTACATTATTTCGGAATCTGGTCGGGTTCGATTTAGCCCTGTTTGCTACCGGGATTCACTATATTTTGAGGGATCGAAAGGTGAACATGCAACTTGGGAAAAACCGTCTACAGAACCTATTGAGGTTCGCCTTATTCGGGCTCGCCAGCCTTGGGTTGCTGGCCTGTGAACGCACGGCCGTTTTCCAACCGAAGCGGCCGGATACTGCGCATTTCCAGGTTTTTCATTTGGGAACGTATTCGAGTAAAATTGACGAAGATAAGGAAATCGAAGGCACCATTTTTCAAACCACCCTTTCCTACAGCCTGGAAAAGCAAGGCAGTGGATGGCTGATGAACCGTAAACTGGACACTTTGGTGGCCCGTGGGTACCACAAGTTTTCCATGCCTCATGAGTTGGAAAAAAAAATGGACCTCAAGTTTTGGATGGATTCCAGTTTTGTACCTACCCGCATTGAAGGCTATGATTCCTTAAAAAGTATTTTGAGTCGCATCGAACAAAAAGAGGAGTATCGGAAGCAATTGTTATTGTCAAGTGATACGGCCGTGTACCGGGCCCAATACCGGGATTGGTGGCGAGCAGCTAATTTCCTTCCATACGGCCAAAAATTGGAGGCAAAGCAAACACTGCCGGTCGAGGCACTCAATTCCCAGCTGGAAACCTATAAGGTGGACTCCGCCCGATTTGATGGTCCCAGACCTCGAATGAAGAAGTCCTGTCTCGACTATACTTTGTACTACCATCGCACCGATTCGTTGCCCCTGCTGGTTGAACAATTTTATTTCTCCGCGCTTCCCAATCGGAAGTTCCGCCAATACACGCATACTGTCGCCGCGGTATTTGGGATTTTGCAGTATTCGGTGGATCGAAAAACCGGGTTGCCGTGCTTCCAATCCAAATCGGAGCGGGGTGATATGACTATGACATTGGCGGCAGAGAAAATTGAAGTGCCTATTCACCTTTTCCGCTATGAAGAAGATCTGTACGATTAAACTACTCCTGCTAGCCTTATCTGCACTCTGGCTATCGGCCTGTGCCTTTACGGACTACGGAAATCGTATCAATCAAGAGCAATTGACCATTGCTCATTTGGAAGACAAGCGGCATACGCTGGAAACCAGTTATATCATCGTCCTAAATAGTTTGGAGCTTCATCCAACTGAAGCAAAGCTGATTGCGGAACGGGATTTAAAGCGCAGCTTGCTACGTGATCTCGATTTTCAAATCGATCAAAAACGGAAATCGCTGGATCAATCTTTTCGCGAGTGGGAACAGAAAATAGTGCAGGAAAAAGTCGAAAAAGAAATGGTCGATAAGGAAGTGCGCGAAAACCAGGGAAAAAATGAAGACGTGGAGTTTGAGAATAAATAGGCCGCTAGATTCCGTATAGCTTCCGCGTGTTTTCCCTGGCATGCAGATAAACCTCTTCCACTGCCACCCCTTTTAATGCCGCAATTTTTTCCGCAATTACGGGAATATGTCCAGGGTGGGCGGGCTCGCCCCTATGGGGCATTGGCGCCAAATAGGGTCCGTCCGTTTCCAATACCATCCGGTTGAGCGGCGTGGCTTTAACCACAGTCTGTAATTCCTGGGCATTCTTAAAGGTGACAATCCCGGTAAAGCCCAGACATAAGTTGGGAAAGCCGTCCAGAAGTTTTTCCGCCATTTCAGGTGAAGAGGTGAAACAGTGCACGTGCACCTTCCAGTGCTTAGGAATTTCCGCGGCCATTATCGCCAGTGTATCCTCTTCCGCCTTACGAGTATGGATAATCAAGGGCTTTCCACTAGCGACACCTTTGCGAATTTGTTGCGCAAAAACCGAGCGCTGGATTTCCCGCGGAGAAAATTCATAATGATAGTCCAAGCCGATTTCACCCCAAGCTACAGTTTTGGGTTGGGCCATGGTTTCCATGAGAACGGACTCCAACTCAGACGTATAATGCTGCGCATCATGGGGATGGATTCCAAATGCTCCCGAAACACTTGCATTCTGCATTAGGGCAAGAGCCGGGGCAATGGAATTGGGATCACAAGAAATAGTAATGCAACCGCCGTAATTCGCCGGGAAAAATCGGGAACGCAAGGTTGAAAAATCGGCCAATTTCAGTTTGGCAAGAATGCTGTCCAAATGACAGTGGGTGTCGATGTACTCCATTTGAGAAAGATATATTTATCCTTCACACGTATCTTTCGCAAATCAGATCAATCAGGAGCCATGAGAATGAGCGCACGAATGGAAAAATTGAAATCTTTGGGATTGCAGGTACCGCCGGCTCCCGTGTCCCTTGGATCCTATGTCGCCGCAAAGCGTCTTGGCAATTTGGTGTACACTTCCGGCCAGCTGCCCATGAAGGACGGTGCCCTGGTCTTTAAAGGCAAGGTGGGCGCGGACTTGGATATCAAAGAGGCGCAGTCTGCGGCCCAACTTTGTTTTTTGAATCTTCTGGCGGCACTAAGTTCGGTTGGCATCACCGTCGACCAGGTAACGCGGGTAATACGGCTAGGAGGTTTTGTCCAATGTGCGGATGGGTTTACCGAACATGCCAAGGTATTGAATGGCGCTTCCGATTTGTGCCAGTCGATTTTTGGAGAGGTAGGACGCCATGTACGCACTACCGTGGGCGTTTTGGCCTTGCCCTTGGATGCAGCGGTTGAGGTCGAGGCCCTGTTCGAAGTCGAACTCTAGGCCTCGTTAAACTCTACCTCAGCAATAGGTGTTGAAAGCTTCCGTCATTTGCGCGGCAATATCATCCGCGCTCCTGCCGGAAATATTGTGGCGTTCAAGCATAAACACAACTTCGCCGTCTTTTAACAGCGCAATCTGGGGTGAGGAAGGCTGATACCCTACAAAATAAGACCTCGCCCTGGATGTTGCCTCTGCATCGTTGCCGGCGAAAACCGTGATGGCCTTTGCGGGAAGTTTGCCATGCTGCATGGCCGTGGCAACAGCTGGTCGGGCATTGGCCGCAGCACATCCACACACGGAATTCACAACGACTAGGAGGGTGCCTTTGGTATCCGCAAGATATTTATCCACATCAGCGGCGGTGCGGGTCTCGGCTATTCCAAGATCAGTAAGCTCCTGACGCATGGGGGCGATTAGGGATTCATCGTACATCATAATGTGTCCTCGGAGTTTAATTATACAAGTATTTAGTAGACAATATAAGAAGTAATTCTACAACGCGCCAGCTGGTAAAGCAATAGGCTTGTCGAATGCCTGAAAAGACTCTAAGGCGGCAAGGCATTCAGCGATTTGTTGGGCTTTTTTATCCTTTTTGGTACGCACGTCGACTTTTGGCAGCAGTCCAAAATTGAAATTCATGGGTTGAAAATCTGGATTAGGGTCGGTTAAATGTCCAGTCAAAGCGCCTAAGCACGTCACCGCGGGCCAGGCAAAGGTGGAATCACCTCGAAGCTGGGCCAACAGCATAGAGGCTGCGTATAAACCAGTTCCAATGGCTTCCGTATAGCCTTCCGCACCCGTGATCTGTCCCGCGCAATAGATACTTGTCTCTTTGATGCGCAATGCAGAGTCCAAAACCTGCGGGGCATTTAAAAAAGTATTGCGATGCATTGCTCCATACCTGGCAAAGACAGCGTTGCGCAGGGCCGGTACCATGGCGAATAGTTCTTTCTGCGTGCCCCATTTCAACCGCGTTTGAAATCCAACCAGATTGTACAGCGTGCGTTGACGATTTTCGGCGCGCAATTGAATGACGGCAAAAGGATTTTTGTCCGAGCGCGGATCGCGGAGGCCAATGGGTCGCATCGGTCCGTAGCGCAACGTTTCTGGTCCTCGTCGGGCCATTTCCTCAACGGGCAAACAGCCCTCGAACAATTGGCCTTTTTCAAAGGGCTTGGGTTCCACGGTATCGGCTTCTCGCAAGGCATTTACAAAAGCGAAATAGGTTTCCTTGTCCAATGGGCAATTCAGAAAATCCGGGGCATCTCCTTTGTCCCAGCGGTTTTTAGCGTAAGCCTGGTCCAGATCGACGCTATCGAGTTCCACCACCGGGGCTATGGAGTCAAAAAAATAGAGACGATCCGATCCTATTAAAGCGAACAACGCTTTGGTCAGATGATCGGAACTCAACGGTCCAGTAGCTAAAACCGTCAGTTCTGCGGGATCTAAAGTAGTGACTTCCTCGCGCTGCAAAGTAATATTCGGATGTGAGGCAATGGCTTTTTCCACTCCAGCAGAAAACAGTTCACGATCGATAGCGAGGCTTTCACCGGCAGGAACTCGGGCTTCCAGGGCAATGCGCAGGAGACGCGAACCTTGTCGCATCAGTTCTTCTTTAAAAAGTCCATGGGCCGATGTAAAAGCCATGCCTTTAAAGGAATTGGAGCAGACGAGTTCCGCTAAGTTACCGGTTCGATGCGCCGGAGTCGCAACCTTCGGCCGCATTTCCCAAAGCGTAACCGCCAATCCGGCGTCTGCCAATTGCAATGCCGCTTCACAGCCGGAAAGACCGCCACCAATGACTTTGACTGGAATCAATGGGAAACGCCGAGCCCTTGGTTTTCCAGGCTTTCTGAAAAGGATCTGAGCACCATTTTCTGTATTTGTTCGCGTGTCGCAGGCAGGGAAGTGAGAAAGGCGCAGTTTTCGATTAGCATTTCCAGCTGCGGGGGCCCAATCAAACCAAGCCGGTAGAGCTCCAACAGGTAATCATACGCATCGACGGAAATGAACTCCCTTTCCATGGGGTGCAAGACCCGAATTTTTACTGGAGTCTGGCGGCTTTGTTCTGCTTGGGAGTTCGCCCAAAAAATGAGCGCATCTGCGGTGGTTTTATTCAACCCAATACCGTGTAAATCCGATGCCAGTTTGGCCCAAGCAGGCGCGGATATTACCGAAGTATGCGATCCCGCCCGTTCCGCCTTCATGTGTAAAAGCAGGGAAGCGAAAATTTTGGACTGCAATTGTGGATTGATTTCGATCATAATTCCCGTCGTTTATCTCTCAATGGCGAAAATGCCGCGTCCCCGTAAAAAGCATAGCCACTCCCAATTTATCAGCTGTCGCAATCACCTCTTGATCGCGCAGTGACCCACCAGGTTGAACAATATATCGTATTCCACCTTCATGGGCCGCAATCACATTATCGTCAAAAGGGAAAAAGGCGTCGGATGCCATAATGCATTTTGCCAGCTCCGCTTTTATGAAAGCCTCCGGTTCCAAACCTTTTTGCACAGCCTGTCGATGCAGATATTCACGTGCACGTGGCTGACAGAGTTTCAGATTGGAATCAATGCGATTGGGCTGACCGGGACCCATGCCTAGCAATTGGAATTGGCCCGGAGCATATTCCTGACCGATGACAATGGCATTGGACTTCACATGCTTGCAGGCTTTCCAAGTAAATTCAGCCAAGGCCATGAAGCTATTCGGAAAAACCGTTTGCGTTGCCGATTCCCATTTGCGATGCAACTCCACATCTCGATCCTGAACCAGCATGCCGCCGAGAATATGTTTATACACTTTTCGATTTTTAGCCGGAACCAGACTTCCAATATCGAGCAGGCGTAGGTCCTTGCTTTTCTTTTTTAAATACTCCAATGCATCCGGTGCGAAACCGGGAGCGATAACCAATTCCACAAAGCGTCCTTTTAGCAACTCAGCGGTGGCCAGATCCATTTGGCGGGAAACGGCTATAACGGAGCCGAAGGCTGAAACGGGGTCCCCCTCCCAGGCAGCGGCGAAGGCCTGATCTAACGTGGTGCCAGTGGCATAACCACAGGGATTGGTGTGCTTGATGATGGCCACGGCTGGAACGTCATGCAAATCGCGGACGGCTTCCAACGCAGCATCTGCATCCACAAGATTATTGTAGCTCAATTCCTTACCATGCAATTGGCGCGCGCTGCCAATATTGGGTTCCTGAGCGGACAAGGCTTCCTGAGCGGACAAAGCTTCCTTCTCAAGAAAAAAGGAGGCTTTTTGATGATCGTTTTCCCCATAGCGGAGGACTTGTCCTTGACTAAACGAAAGCCTCAGGGAAGGCGATCCGGTAAAGCGAGTGGAAAGGAATTCATCGATGGCGGAGTCATAATCCGCCGTATGACGGAACGCCTTAAGCGCCAACATTTGACGGGTTGCCGGTGCTGTTTGACCTTCCTGGCGCAGCTCCTGTGCGACGCGCATATAATCGGCGGGGTCGCAGATGACTGAGACAAACCGGTAGTTTTTTGCAGAGGATCGTAACATGGCCGGGCCACCGATATCGATATTTTCAATAGCTTCTTCAATCGCCACGTTCTCCTTGGCAACGGTTTCTCGGAAAGGGTAGAGATTGACCGCGACAATATCGATGGGCTCTATGCCATTGGCCTGCATGGCAGATTGGTGTGTTTCATTATCGCGAATGGCAAGTATGCCGCCGTGAATTTTGGGATGCAAGGTTTTCACTCGGCCATCAAGAATTTCCGGTGAACCGGTATGCTCTGAGATTGCCTTGGCAGGAATGCCTTGCTCTTGCAAATATTTGAGCGTGCCTCCGGTGCTCAAGATGCGGATGTCCATGGCAGCCAAGGCTTTGGCGAAAGCCAGCAGTCCAGTTTTGTCCGAAACGCTAATAAGGGCGGTCTTTTTACTCACGAAATGGCTCTCCAGTCAATAATGCAAAGGCTTCCAGATATTTTTGGCGGGTTTTTTCCACTACTTCCGGCGGCAATTCGGGACCCGGATAGTTTTTATCCCAACTTAAGGTATTTAGATAATCGCGCACGTATTGTTTATCGAAACTGTCCTGTTCATGGCCTTCACGGTAATTGGCCGCCGGCCAGAAACGCGACGAGTCCGGCGTAAGCACTTCGTCGATTAAAATAGTTTGTCCATCTACTATACCGAACTCGAATTTGGTATCCGCGATGATGACCCCTTTGGTTGCCGCAAAAGTGCGAGCCTGGGAATAAATATCTAGGGTCAATTTCTGTAAATGACTGGCATCTTTAGGTCCGACAATTTTTTCCATCGCACTGAAATCAATATTTTCATCATGGCCAATATCATTTTTGGCGGCGGGAGTGAACAAAGGGGGATCCAAACGGCAACTCTGTTGCAGGCCGGCAGGCAGAACATGGCCGCACACGGACCCGGTAGCTTGATAATCCTTCCAGCCCGAACCCACTAGGTAACCACGCGCCACGCATTCGACATCAAATCGTTTAGCCTTTTTTACCAACATGAAGCGGCCCCGCAAATAGTCGGAATGACGTTGCAAGGATGCAGGCAAATCTTTTAGGTCGGCGGAAATAAAATGACTGGGCACGCCTAAATGTTTGAACCAGAAAACCGAAAGCTGCGTGAGTATGGCACCTTTTCCGGGAACCGGAGTGGGCAGAACCACATCAAAGGCGGACAAACGATCCGTTGCGACCATTAAAAGTCGTTCGCCGAGATCGTACACATCCCGTACCTTGCCTCGGGCAAAAAGCGGTACTTCGGTGATGGGGGGCGGATTGGCTGGGGGCGGAGTGTCAGAAAGCATAGTCATGCAGTAAAAATAGCCGTTTCCGCAGGGGATTGCAATTTGACCAAATGAGAAAAAGGGCTATAATCGACGGGAACTGTCGGCAGGAGCGGGTTTCTTATGCGGGATTTGAGAAACGACACCAAAATGGTACCAGAGGTTGAGATTGGCCTGGACCGAGGAACTGTTCCAAGCAACTTTTCCCGAAGGAGCCGCATAGGCCAGGAGAATTTGCCACTGCTTTTCCGATTTAAATTCCTGATGCAAATAGCCAATAGATCCTGTGAGTTTCCATGGCTTGAGTATTGCCTGCTGAAATCCCAATTGAATTTCGTAACCGGATCCAAATGGATTAAATACCGCCGGGGCATTACCATAGGGAGAATACAACTCCGTATGGCCCAGGTTCCAATACCACACACCTTGCGTGTACAAACCAAGTTGTCCAGTGACTGACAACAAGGCTGGAGTCAGGTAATAGCGAATTCCTGTTCCTATCAAATTAGCCTGAACAGCATACCACTCATCAGCGGCATGAGCGTTAGTGATTCTGTTTCCCAATATTGCCGTTTGCTTGTACCAGTAGGAATGGGTTTTAGCCACGACATCCAAGTACGCGCTAATCGGTAAGACTGCCTGAACCCCTACAGGAAAAGCGAGATGAACGGACTCAAAATTTTGCAAGGCCTTTAAGCTATCGGTGCGGGAAGGTGCGTCGGTTGCGATACGGACCGTTAACGCTTTTTGGAAATTTTCCTTGCCGCCAAAATCGATAAAGTCCACACCCAGATAAATGGAAATACCCAGACTTCGATTGCTCAAAAGGGTTTCTAGGCTATCGAATTTACCCGAACTGCTATCCGCATGCAGGGGTGCTGGGGATGCATAGGCCAATTGAACTACTGCACTCAAAATAAAAAGGACAGTGCCTAGTACAGACTTCATATCGGTGAATCCACTCCATACAAGTGGTTGAGCTGAATATATGCGCGCACTTCATCGGGTACATTCGCGTTAGTCAAATCCCGTGTCAATGCCAGGGATTGCCGGATTTGGCTGGATTGAACTCCCATCTCCTGCATATCCAGTTTTAAAACACCTTTTGGAAAATGATCCACTGTATAACCCGTGCGTGGGAAAACCACCAAAATGACTTCCTGCATAATTTCTTGATGGAGGTACCAAGTAGGAAAAATCGCCCAATTGTCCGCGCCGATTAGAAAATACCAAGTATGTTCTCGACCGTATTCTGCTTTAAGAGCGCGGATGGAATGCAAGGAGTAGGAGGGACAGGACAAGCGCGATTCAATGTCAGAAACCTGTTGTTTGGGCTGGGTGGCGGCAAACGATTTTACCATGGCCAACCGATGTTTAAAGGGGGTGCTCGGGCGACTTTTGTGAGGCGGGTCTGGAGTAGGGACCCAAATCAAACCGTCCAGTCCTAGAGTCTCGCAAGCGATACGTGCCAAATACCGGTGGCCCTCATGTGGAGGATCGAAGGCGCCACCGAATATGCAATACTTCACATTGGTTCCTGGCGCTTGTCCTGTTGCTGCTCCTCTTTTTTTTGAAGGTCCACCTTAGCGCGGGCTTTAGCCAATTCAGTAAAGGCGTGCTTGACCTTGTTGCGGAACGGATCATCCTTGGCTATGCCATCAAACTTGGCCAAAAATGCATCCGCTTCGTCGAACTGCCGCATTTCGGTATAACATTCCGCCAGCTTCAAATTGATATCGCGCTCATTGACGCGTGTGCCATAATCCTTGAGTAGCTGCTTGTAATAGATGGCTGCGGCCTGAGGCTCATCCATGCGGCTATACAAATGGGCGATTTGCATTTGTTTGGTCACCAACTGATCCTTGAGCTTCTCTAGCTGAAGTTTGGCCGTATCTGCATAGGCGGATTCAGGATATTCATCCAAAAATCTTTCGTAGCCCTGAATGGCATCGAGTGTTTTCGTCTGATCCCGATTAGGCGGTTCCACTTGCTTAGCCGAAACTTCCGCCAAACGCCACCGGGCCCGTTCCGCAAATTTCTTGGAAGAAGGAAAGTCTTTTAAGAAGGTGCTGTAATCGGATTCCGCTTCAATCCAATCTTCAAGGTAGAAGCGCGATTCCCCTACGTCGAAAAGGGCTTCTTCAGTAAAAGCCGACCCGGGACAGGAAGAAACCAATTCCGATAGCGGTTCTTTAACCTCCGAATATTTTTTCTTGTCGAATTTTATTTTGAGCTTGTCCCATCTTTCCTGACAGCTGGCTTCCTGGCTCAGCTTTTTGTGGGAAAAGCAACCCGGCAGGGCAAGCAACGAAAATGCCGCCAACCATGGCAGTGAGGTGATTCGCGTTCGAGTTAGGACTTGAGTTCGTAAAAAAGGCATTAGGGTCCCGATTTCATTCCAGTTTGGCTAATTCTTCCTTAGCACGTTCGGTGTATTCACTTTCGGGGTATAAAGATACAATTTTTTTAAACTCCTCAGTCGCTACCTTGCGCTCGCCCAGGCGCAGGTAACAATAGCCCAGCTTTAATTGGGCATCGTCTGCTTTTTCCGTTTCTTTGAAGGTAAAGACTTTTCGGAACGCGGTGATGGCTTTGGCAAAATTGCCAAGCGCAAATTGGCATTCGCCCATCCAGTAGAAACAGTTGTCCGCATACGTGCTGGCGGGAAACTTTTGCAACAATTCTTCAAATTTGATAATGGACTGAGCATAATCACGGCCGTAGTATAGGTCAAAGGCTTTTTTATAGAGCAATGCTTCAACGTCACTGGCGGGCGGTTTGCGGGGCTGGGCCGGGGGTGTGGGAATTGATTTTACAGCTGGTTTAGCGCCAGGTTTGTCAGTCGTCACGAGTGAATCCGATTTTACCGGCTTGGTCGGAGTTGCAGCCTTTTTGCTGGAATCCAAAGACGTAGGTGAAAAAGTCGCCAATTCCTTTTTTACGGATATAGGGGCCGCCATTTTGGAGATTCGATCTTCCAGATTTCGCAACTGGGTGGTCATCATCGTCATCTGATGGGTCAGTTCATCCAGTTTCGCCGCGGGCATATTGGCCATTTCTTCACCCAGCGCCGACATCTGGTTTTCTAGCTCATGCACCTTACTTCCCAAGCTTTGCAAATCCAATTTATTCTCCTGAGCCAGTTTTAAAGCCTCATCGGAATTTTCCTTGAGTTGGAGGACATCGATTTCAGGTAGGGAAGGGTCGCTGGACTTGACCTTTGGAACAGTCGCGCAGCCGGTAAGTAGCCAAATTAGGATCAGGGGTGATATGGGCAAAAGTTGCAGAATCAAATTCAGGAGCCTGCTGGCGCCCGATTTCGCCGATATCGGTTGTCTATTCATCATGTTATGACACAATCCTGTTTACTTACTTTATGATGTAGTATATTCAACATTGATGATCCTCGCAAGGTATATCCTAAAGGAGCATATTGCCCCTTTCTTCTACGCTTTGTTTGTCATCACTTTCCTTTTTCTAATCGACTTTTTGATTCGCATTCTTACCTCCATTCTTTCCAAGGGGTTAGGCTGGCAGGTGGTGATTGAAATCATCGTGCTGAACATGGCCTGGATGCTGGCTCTGTCCATTCCCATGGCAGTACTCGTGGCCACATTGATGGCCTTTGGCAGATTTTCCTCCGACAACGAAGTCACGGCTATGAAATCACTGGGTATTTCGCCACTCAAGGCCATGTTCCCAGTTATGGTGGTGGCCATTCTACTCAGCGTAGGGCTTATCTATTTCAACAACGACATTCTGCCCGATGCAAATTTCAGGGCCGCGGCCCTGCGTAACGACATTGGACGCAAAAAACCAACGGCATTAATTTCCCCACGCACGCTCATCCGAGATTTTGAAAGTTATTTGATTTGGATCGACAGGCTGGATCAGAGCAGCGGGATGTTGGCTGGAGTACGCATTTACAGTATCGAACCTGGAAAGCCAATCAAATATACCTATGCCGATTCCGCCAGTATGGAATATGCCAATGGGGGAAAAAGCATTGTCATCCATATGTTGAGCGGCGAAAATCATTTTGTGGATCCCAAGGAACCAGCCAATTATGTTCGTGTCCGGTTTCGCTCTCAGGATGTGGCCATCGACAATGTAGACGCGACTTTGGAACGCCACCCGCGCTCGTATCGCACGGATAGGGAAATGCGGATTCAGGACATGTATGGGATAGTTAAGGCCAGTCAGGACCGGCTTAAATCCCTGCGAGAGGAATATCATGAGAAGATTTTCGATGAAATGCACGCAATGGACATTGTCCTCACGGCTGATTCAGTAAAGACAGTTCCACCCCGTTTATTACAGGAATCCTGGTGGGTGGAAAACCCCTTAAGCGCTCTGTCCTATGCGGAAGTCAAGCGACAGGAAAAGGATAAGATGTATTTGATCGAACGCTATGAAAGACGGGAGGAAAATGAACAGAAGGAAATTGGTCAATTCATGGTTGAGATCCATAAGAAGTTTTCTATTCCGATAGCCTGTCTGGTTTTTGTCTTTATCGGTGCGCCTTTAGGTATAATGGCCAAAAGGGGCGGTATCGGTACAGGTGTTATTTATAGTATGGCATTTTTCCTGCTGTACTGGGTCGGCATGATCCGCGGTGAAGCCATGGCAGACCGGTTGGCCATGCAACCATGGGTGGCCATGTGGGGTCCTAATATTTTGGTGGGATTGGGTGGTTTATTCCTGGTATTGCGCATGGCCAGAGAAAATTATTTGAATACTGTTTCGCTTCCGCAAAAATTTTCCCGACTCTTCAGGTCGAAGCGATCCGGAAAATGAAGATTTATATCCGACATGTGCTAGTCGGTTTTTTTGCTTTGCTTTTCATAACTCTTTTCGTGTCGGTCGTGATATATCTAGTGGTCGATTTTGTTGGCAATACCAAAATATGGCTGACCAGAAACCCTAAGGATGTGTACCGGTATTACCTCGATTATCTACCGCATATTATTTACCTGGTGCTGCCGATTGCCCTTTTGCTGGCCTCTGTTTTTTCCGTGGGGAATATGTCACGACATTTGGAACTGGTTGCTTTACGAGCGGCTGGTATTCCCATAACCCGTATTTTGGCCCCCATTTTGATGATTGGACTTTTAGCCAGCGGTCTAATGTTGTGGTTTGAAAATTCGGTACTTCCCGATGCAAATCATCGTCGCTATACTGTAAATGTTCCAAAATCCACGGACGGGGATATGCCGGGCGATCCCATGGAAAAGTTCAATTACTTGTATACATCATCGGATGGAATGATTTTGTATTTCGATTTTTATTCAGGTCGGCGTAATATGGGACAAGGTGTAACGGTAATTTCCCAACCCAAAAAAGGACCATTAAAAATGCGTATCGATGCCAAGTCTTTGGCATGGGGAAAAGACAGTGGCTGGACCTTGGAAAATGGAACCAGCAGGGTATTCACTGGCGGTACACTGGTAGCCAAGTCTTTCCAAAAACGTGCCTTTCCGGAATTTAAGGATGTACCGAAGGATCTTCTGAACGACCGTACGTACCCGGAAGAGATGGGGATTCCTGAACTCGATCGGCGCATTGCCATATTACAGCGTTCGGGAGAATCGTCTACACAACTTGAAACCGAACGTCATTTCCGATTTTCTAGTTGTTTGGTCAATTTGTTCATGACCCTAATTGGAACGTCTATGTCCGTGCACACCATCAAAACTGGTTTGGCTCGAAATTTTGGCCTCGCTCTTGGCATAACTTTTCTGTATTATGTGGCGCTGCGATTGGGTCTGGTGATGGGCCAAAATGGCAGCCTTTCACCACTCGTCGGCGCATGGTTGGGAAATTTTATTTTCGCTCCACTTGGTTTATTGCTTTTATGGAAAGCTGCCAGGGCATGAAGGCATTCTGGTATTTTCTAGCCGGGTTATTCTCTGGAGTGGGTATGCTGGGCGGTACTTGGCGTGCTGCCTTCTTAGTCGCGCCGGTATGCGTGTTTTTAGCTTGGACAGGTCGAAGCCGCCCTGAATCAAAAACAAAAGCGAAAACGAAACCAGGACCGGGAACGGGACCAGGACCGCGAACCAACGCCCCGACTGCAAAAATACTTCCCTTAGAACCATCCACTGAAGAGCTTAGACACGACACTACCCGTGCTTTCCTAAAAGGCGATATTGGCCTGGCCGGCAACGAAGCCCAGGCACGTGAGCTGCGTAAGCAGGCGCTACAGGAAGTTGAAGATGGAATTGATGCTGGGATTTTTGACGGTCTCACCTTATTGAAACATGCTTTGCCAGGAGGACACACCTACGCAGTGCTCTTTCCAGGTAAAAGTGAGGGCCTTTATCTTCGAGCTTGGATTACCGACAGTGAGTCCATTATTCCCGGAGCCCAGATTCAAAGCAACCAGGGCTTGGTGGGCCAACTTCTCAAGGAAAATATCCGCCGAGTTTTAGAAGGGGATATTACCGAGGATTCAACGCTTCTGCACTATTATTTAGCCAGTGAAGAGGGTGTGCATTCGCTGGTTGGCGTACCCATCATTGTTAAGGGCGTGCGTCGTGGTGCGGTCATTGTCGACAGTTTGGGTAGAAACGCATTCGATAACCAAGCCTTGGAACGCTTAGAAGGTTTGGCCAATCTGGTGGGTCAACTTGCCTACCAGGCGTATATGGCCTTTGAACACGCCTCACATAAAGAGCAGCTTTCTGCTCTGAGCAATTATCAACGAAAATTCCTGGAAAACATGTCTATCGAGAATATCGTTACCCATGTGCAAAATTATATGGCCGAATGCTTGGAAGGGGATCGGTTTTTGGTAGTGGAGCGACTCGTCCATAATGGAACAGCCCTTCGTATTACCAGCTGTATCGGCGAGGGTGAAAAAGACTTGCAAGGGTTGGAGTTTTCCTTAGAGGACAAGGGCATCGTTTCCATAGTTTTTGAAAAGGAGCAGGTCGTTAATCGAACCTTCCCACTCGGTCCACATGTTCCGCGTTTTACTCCCAAGGAAAAACCGCATTCGCGCATGTCCAGTTTGCTGGCGGTTCCGGTCCCCACCGATCAAGGTGTAGACATGGCTTTGGTCGTTGAATCCATTCGTCCGCGACGGTTTTCCGAACACCATCAAAACCTGCTCACGAACATTTCCCGTGCAGCCGGGTTCGCCCTTTCCCGTGCCCGGCTGTACCAGGAAAAAGAACAGCTCGCCAGCCGAGATGGGCTAACCGGGGTGGAAAACCATCGTACTTTTCAAGAACGCTTTCTCAATGAAATTTTACGCGCCCAGCGCTACGAACATCAATTTGCCGTGCTCATGATGGATATCGATTTCTTTAAAAAAGTGAATGACTCTTACGGGCATCCCGTAGGTGATCAAGTGCTTAAAGAAGTCGCCAAACTTATCACATTGAATATTCGTGCCGGCACCGATCTCATGGCGCGTTATGGTGGTGAAGAGTTTATCTGCATGTTTGCCGACACGGATAAAACCCAGGCCTGTGAAACCGCTGAACGCATTCGAGAAAGCATCGCTGCCAAAGTCTTTGAAACTGGGTCCACTCGGTTTCAGGTAACCATGAGCATTGGCGGAGCCATGTACCCAACGGATTCCCGCCACGGACAAGAACTTTTGGAAAAGGCGGATAAGGCACTTTATCGAGCCAAGGAAACTGGGCGCAACCGCCTTATTTTTTACAACTAGGTCCTGCATATTCCTCGAAAACACTATTTTTCCAAGCCAAAATGCTAGAACCCCCGAATGATGAATATTTTATGCGCCAAGCCCTACGTGAGGCGCATGGCGCTTTTCAAGCCGGTGAAGTCCCCATTGGCTGCGTAATTGTCAAGGATGGCAAGATTATTGGGCGGGGGCGCAACCACATGGAGACGCTGAAGGATCCAACTGCCCATGCGGAAATCTTGGCCATGGGTGCCGCCAGCGGAGCGCTACAGAACTGGCGCTTGGAGGGTTGTACTTTATACGCCACTTTAGAACCCTGTCCCATGTGTGCGGGTGGCATTTTGAATGCGCGCATTGCCAAAGTGGTATATGGTTCCAGGGACAAACGCCTGGGAGCTCTTGGATCCACCTATGATATTCTGGCTGCTAATCCCCTCAACCGCGAAATTGAAGTCAAGGGAGGCGTGCTGGCGGAGGAATGCCTGGGCATCATTCAGGACTTTTTCAAGGAATTGCGACGGTCCGCCAAGGTTAAGGATCCTCCTGAAATCGATTGAAAACAGAATTTTGCACTCTGTCCAATTTTTCTAAATTGTTTTTCGCTCATCTTGGAAGGTGCAGACCTCACGCAACAGCGGCGAGCTGAACCCCGCCAGGACGAAAGTAGCAACGGTAGGCATCAAGTCTGTGTGCCGTGCCAAAGTCTGCTATCGGTTTGGAAACAAACCGGTGATCCGACCAGGATGAGCACCTCTAGACATTTCAAATGGACCAATCAAGGTGCCACTTGGAATATGCCTCTTAAATCTTCGCTCGAGGAAATTAAACCCTGTATGTTTAAGTTGGCGCTTTTGTCAGCATAGACTTTCCAGGAATAGATTCCACCAGCCTTTAACGGTTCGGTCGCGGACCCGTCAAAATTGTAACGGGCACTATCTTCCACTACCTGTGTATGGCGGATTTGGCCTGAATTGGTATAACCGCCCCATATCCGCTTTCCATTTCCATCGAACACTTCGAGAATGTATTCCTTGGCTGAGGAATATTTATTCCACTTGAAAGTAGGTGTCATTCCCGACACGATAACTGGATAAAGCAATCCCTCCGGATCCGTTGGGCCTACGATGGTAATAGCACCCGTGACATCAAAATCCAAAGTCTTGGAGGTATCGGATGGCAGAAAGGAAATTTCCGGCAGGCCAAATTTTTGAATTCGATCGGGGTCCATTACATAGCCGTCATTGTGGAAGCTGGCCCAGGCAAGGTAGGTTCCGGCGGGGATACCGGTAAGGATGAAACTATTGCTGCCATCATTTAGCGTGGTTAGTCCAGGGATGGCATCGCGGGTGAGTGGATTGACCAGGGTAATATCCACAACCGAATTGGGTGAAGCGAGAAAGCTGATTTTCCCTCGTAAGATCTTTCCGACACTCGAAGTCATGCCGAGTGGAACCTGTGCAGCAACTTTACCCGCCAAAATTGTAACTTGCACGATACCTGTATCCTGAGAAAGACCGCTTTTGTATCCCTGTAGAGAGTAAGTCCCGGGATTTAGGTTAAAGAAAATAAACACTCCGTCCGGTCCCGTAGTCGTGGAATAGGTGGAGGATGCTGAAGTTGCAATGATTAGGATTCCGCCCGATGCATTTGTGCCCGCAAGCGTTACGTTGCCAGTAATTCCTCCAGTACCGGAAGCCCCACCGTCTGGTTCCAAATAAAGATTATGGATATTGGCTCCCCCGACATCCGCCTGAAAAGGCAAGGGTTTACCGCCATGTGGCGGGGGAGAGGGTATTCTTCCTTGCGCCGCAGCAGTCAGGTAATAACTTCCCGGGGTGGTAGTGAAGCTATAGGTGCCTTGTGCCGTGGTAAGTACACGTGCTATTGGAGTATTCGCTTTAGCGTCATAGAGCACAACGTTGGCTCCGAATATTCCACTGCTGTCCTCTTGTAGCATCACCTTACCTTGGATAATTGCCGCCGTCTCCGGGTCGTTGCTTTTTCCACAACCCCATAAACCTATACAGGCTAGTCCAAAAATTCCCACGATCGCGCTCGCATTATTCATCGTTTTCCTAAATTCTTGAAACAGCCGTCCGGAATTCCAGAGATAGCTAAGGAGCATAATAGATCGTGTCTATGGCGGGAATCGAATCCACACCGGCCATGAAAAGTCCTCGCAAATCTTCACTGGAAGAAATGAGCTGACCCACATCCTTCCGATTGTAGAAATCCGCATACACCTTCCATGAATAGGTTTGGCGCATCTTCAGCGGTTCAAGAGCCGAGCCATCAAAATTAAATTGTACGCTATCCAATCCTCCTCCGTGAGCGAGAATTGGAGCATGTAAAATTTTTCCCGTACTGTCCCAGCCGCCCCAAATCCGTCCGCCGCTTTGATCCAGAACCTCTATGATATATTGTTTAGCCGAGGAGTATTGATCCCAAACAAAATAGGGAGTCAAGCTTTTGACCGGTGCCGGTGTAAGCCGTTCCGGCGGATTGGTGGGCCTGAGAATAGTGATGGCACCGGTGACATCGAAACTCAAATTTTTCAGCGAATCATGAGCAGCGAAAGTGACCATGGGCAAACCAAATTTGCGGATGGCGTCCGGGTCCATCACATAGCCGTCATTCAAATAACTGGCCCAAGCGATATAGGTTCCAGGAGGAATCCCCCCGAGTGAATAATTAAGACCCGAGGTATTGAATGTACGCAATCCCGGAATGGCGGTACGCGATCCCGGATCTACCAAGGTGATATCAACAATACTGTTCTTGCTGGCGAGATACGTGATTTTACCCTCCAATCTCCGACCGGGATCCACCAGCATACCCAATGACATATTCGGAATCACACTATCCCGCACCACCACAGTGGTAACCTTCAAGCTGTCTTGCGCCAAACCACTGCGAAAGACGCTAATGGTATAGGTTCCGATCGGCAGGTTGTAGAAAACATAATAGCCATCCGGACCCGTAGTCGTGGAGAAAAATGTGGAGTCGCTGCGGGTGGCGATCACCAGGATCCCGGCGGCGCTGGTGGTTCCACCGGAAATCAGGATGGTCCCGGAAATACCGCCGGTGGTGTCGCCGGAACTGTCTCTGCGCATGTAGATATTTCGCAACTTAGTCGAATCCATAGCCACATGGAACGGACTGGCCCGACCCCAAGGCGGCGGGGCTGGAATTCTACCCGTGGCGGTGGCGGTCAGATAATAATCTCCCGAGTCTACCTTGAATTCAAAACTGCCCCCGTAACCGGAAGTGGTACGCAGCAAGGGTGAATTGGTGCTGGCATTATATAAAACCACGTTGGCCCCGCGGATTGCGCCGCTGTCTTCCTTCCGCAGGACGGAACCCATGACCAAGGTTGGCGGTCGAGTTGTGTGGCCGGTAGTGAATGTAATGGATTTGTTGGCGGCCAAGGCAATTCCAACTTTGGAAAGGGCCGCAGTCGTCAGAGTGATGGTATACATCGTAGTATCCTTGAGATCCGAAGTCGGAATCCACGTCATCCTGGTATCCCCGTTATCCCAAGAAAAGGTACCGGCAATAGGCGGGACAGAAGCAATCGCCGCCTGTGTCAAGGATGGGTTCATGGGTACGTTGAAAACAAGAGTCACATAGGTATTGTAGGCGACATTGATGGAGTGGTCGGCGGGGTCAGTAGAGACAACCAAGGGAACGGAAGTGCTGCTATCCGGGACCGTAGTAAAGGTGAAGGCCGTATCTCGGAGCATGGCCAGGTTTCCACTGGAATGGGCCGTTGCCGCCACTTTGACGGTATAGGCGGTATTTCCCGTGAGGTTGAAATTTGGATTCCAAACTACAGTAGTGTTCCCGGCTGTCCAAGTGAAGGCACCGGTAATGGGTGGCAAGGACGAAATGGCTGCCCTGGTGGAAGCCGTGTCCATGGCCGTATTGAATGTGATCGAAATTTGGGTATTGGATGTCACGTTTTGCGAACCGCCAGCCGGCGAGGCTACTGTAACCGTAGGTACCGTGGTCGTTCCACCCAATGGCCCGGTGTTACTGCCTTTGGAGCAGTTTATGGATACAATCAACCAAATCAGCAAGCCGCTAGTTATGAGTATATTTTTTTT
>JAYTHY010000080.1:0-29971 GCA_043732185.1 Fibrobacteria bacterium | reverse complement strand
GAAGGATGCGTACCGGGGGCAGGTCCTTTCATGCGCTTTGACTCCACACTTAAATCTGATGCAAAATTTCCGCCGTATTTCGATGACAAAGTGATTCTGTTTGCAGGATGGGGGCCTAACCCCTATTTCTGGGTAGGCAAGATGAGCCCGACTGGAGTCCTGAGTGAAGTCAGCAGAATTTTCAGCAGTCGTCTCGGTGAAAAAGTGCTCAGAATGAAACGTGGGCCTGACGGAGCCTTGTATTCCATTTCCAACGGAGGAGGATTTTTCACACCCGGAACCGGCGACAAGATATACAAGGTATCCTATAAAGGTCCTTGCAATCCCCCCCCTGTTGCCGTCCGTGAGCCAATAGCCCGTACAGGCCTCGTTTCCGAAAGACCTTTGCTTGCCTACATGAGCCCGTCCAGCACCTTGGTAATACCCGAAGGAATTCGCCGGGTGGAAATGTATAGCACTTCCGGGGTGAAGGTTTGGTCCTACCACCGCGATCAAAATTTGGTGCGGGCCGAAATCCCTTCTCCTGCAGAGCTCAACCGGGGCGTTTATTCCATCCGCTATTTTGCCGATGCATTAAAATAGTGGAAAGACTGCAGTACCCAGGGTAAATCGAATTCTTGCCTAATCGTTTTCCGAATCCTGGGCTAGAAGATTTTCGGGGCGTTGCATAGTGAAATGATGTCCGGGGAGTCGCCAGAATACGGATGAACTTCATTTCCATATCGAATGGATATTCCACTTACGTTTTCATTTTAAGCTCTCCAAATAAGTTTCCAAGGTGTCCATCATGCCTTTAAAGCCGCCGGTCATACCATCACGTGCACCATCAAAAGTGGCGATGCTTGCAGCATCAGAATTGTAAGGGACCCAGCTCACGGTCATGATGGTTTTTGAACCATCATCGGAAAAAGTCGTCGTTGACAGCATTTCCAGCGGCCAAGTTGACGCCATTGGATGGCGAGTTAGGCCACCATCTTTATCCGAGAAAGACTGGATGTGCACGATGCGCATCAAAGGCACAATTTCAAGATAAACCTGTTTGCCCCACATCTGCGATCCGTCCGAAAGTTGTAGTCCGTAATGGTGTATGCCGCCCACTTCAATTCGCATAACGGTTTTAATGACCTCGGCACCGGCCGGCCCCATCCACTTGGCCAAATGTTCACTTTCGGTATTCACCTTGTACACCAGCGCACGTGGTGCATTGAAAATTCTAGATACGGTAAAGGGTTTTATTTCAGACATGATCCGGTCCTTTGTCAGTGAGTAGTTTTTCCATCAAGTGAACGGTGGCTTTAAACGGCTTCACGTCCAAGCGACAATGACGGAGCAGTTTATTTCAGTTCCAGCGGTGGCGCTGGGGTAGGAATCCAACCTCCCGATGTCGTGTCATTCATAAACTGAACTTCAATGGTTTTGCCTATTTCCTGCCCGGTTTTCAAATACCGAAAAATAAAACTGCGAACAAAGATTTCATCTTCACCGATTTCCACACCCAAGATTTTCACATTGGGATAGATTTCCTTGAATTTCTTGCTGGCTTCTTCTAAGCCGGGTCGACGGTCCCTTTTAAGCCAATACAGGATGACGGCTATTACCAGAATGCCCATAATTCCAACTGCTACAAGTCGAATAAGCTTGGAGTTTTTCTCCATTCATTACCTCATAGCCGGAGTTTAGAATCTGATATTGAACATCCAAAAACTGAAGCGTCCTGGCCTAGACGAAAAAATAGCAATACTGAAGGCGGGGTATTTTGTCCCGGAACAAAAAAAGGGCCGGTTCTTATTAAAAAGAACCGGCCCGTAAAAACTAAATTGCTCTGAGTGCGCTTAGATTACTTCTGAAAACGCTTCCGATTACGAACTGCAAGTCCTAGGAGTCCCAAGCCCATGAAAACCATGGACGTTGGCTCTGGTACAGAGGGCAGGCTGCCTTTTCCAATGATATTGTCGTTTCCGCAAGCCATTGTGTAGTGGGTGGTGAAGCTGGTTCCAGCACCCAAAAAGCCGATATCAACATTAACGCGATTGTGCGTGGCCCCGGAATATGGCAAGGCCAGTCCAGTGGCATAGTTGATGGCAATGCCACTTTGAAGCAGTGTTCCACCAGAAGCGTAGGTCCAAGGATTGGAACCCTTATTCGCTGCATAATAAGTGGTGTTTGTGTAGGACGTGCTATTCAAGGAATACAGGTCATAGGTGTTGGTTGCCCAGTTGAGATCCATGACATAATCGTACCCACTCGTGGATTGAATGGTCTGGTATCCATCGGAAGCCCCACTGATGGCTCCATAAACAGCATCGCCTGTGACGTCAAAGAAAATGTCACCGGAGAGATAGCCGCTATTGCCATTTTTGAAATCGTAGCCACCAATTAGAGAAAGCGTGGTGCCGTCTTGAACAAAGGCTTCCAAATCCCAGCTTTGGTCATTTATCATGCCGGGTTCGGTTTCGCTGTCTTCTCCGCCAACGCCGGTTCCAGAATAGCCATTTCCATCGTTAACGGTGATGTTTATAGGCGCGGACCAGGTAGAGAGTGCTGCGGTGAGA
Source organism: Fibrobacteria bacterium (assembly GCA_043732185.1). GTDB lineage: Bacteria > Fibrobacterota > Fibrobacteria > UBA11236 > UBA11236 > Chersky-265. Next base: position 27,419 of record JAYTHY010000080.1, on the reverse strand, counting down.
AGAATGCCGATTGCTAATGATTTCATCTTAAAAACTCCAATGAGGGGATTGACTATGGCATAGTAGAGCAATTTTCCGGCCAATTCTAAATTGGCCGTTTCTGGCCAAATCAGCCTATCAGTGTGGTTCGAACGTAAAGCTTTCCAACTCCTGTCGAAAAACTTTACAATATTAAAGAGGGTGCGCGATTAATCCAATATATACTAGACCTTGAGGGTGAACCACTGGCCTCACTACCAAATTTCAAATGGCCGCTAAAAGCGCCTTCACCTTGGACTCTATGAGATCGCGGATTTTCCCAAACTCGTCCGGTGGCAAATACTTTGGATCGGGTATAGCCCAATCCTCGCGCAAAGCGGCCATAACCTGCGGGCACGCGTCCCCGCAACCCATAGTGACCACGGCCGAATATTGGATGTTCGGAATCTGGTCCAGAGATTTGGACACATGCTTGGACAGATCGTAACCGCGTTCTGCCATCGAAGCGATGGCCTTGGGATTTACGATTCCGGAAGGACGCGAGCCGGAACTGTAAGCGGCGATGTCTACTCCATGGATTCTGGCAAAGGCTTCCGCCATCTGACTGCGGTTGGAATTTTCAATACAAACAAACAGCACACTTTTTGGGGCGCGTTCAGACATTCTATTTCTCCATTATTGGTCGTCCGGGGATTCCCGGAAGGACGATCTCATACCACAGTTTAGAACGATTGCAAGCCGAACATACCGACAACATGACAGGGACTTCAACCAGCACGCCCACCACGGTGGCCAACGCAGCACCTGAATCCGGACCGTACAAAGCTATAGCCGTCGCCACCGCCAATTCAAAAAAATTACTGGCACCAATAAGTGCGCCGGGCGCTGCGATGGTATGGGGCACTTTAAACCTGCGCATCAGCCAGTAGGCAAGACCAGCATTGAAATACACCTGAATAAGAATCGGGACTGCGATCAAGGCAACGTGAATGGGATTCTTCAGAATATTTTGGGCTTGGAAGGCGAAAATCAAAACCAAGGTGGCTAGGAGTGCCACCATCGTGACGGGTTGAAACTTGGCCGAGTATTTTTTTTCAAACCATTCCTTCCCCTTAAGCCTAACAAGCGCATACCGACTCAATGCCCCTAAAAATAAGGGTATGACGATAAAGCAAATGACGCTGTAGGCCATGATCGAAAAAGGCACAGTCAAGGAACTGACTCCGCTAATGAGCAGCGTGACTATCGGTGCGAATAATACCAGCATCAGCAAGTCATTCAAGGCGACTTGAACCAAGGTATAGGCCGGATCCCCGTCCGTGAGCTGCGACCAGACGAAGACCATGGCCGTGCAAGGAGCCGCGGCAAGAATAATAACCCCAGCCAGATATTGATCCGCAAGTGCCGCTCCCGTAAATCCAAGGAACAGAAATTTGAAAAACAACCACCCCAGGAGCGCCATGGAAAAAGGCTTGACCAACCAGTTGATGGCCAAGGTCACGGCCAGACCTCGTGGACTCTTCCCCACTCTTGCCAAGCTTCCAAAATCGATTTTAAGCATCATGGGATAAATCATGAGCCAGATAAGCACTGCTATAGCCGGATTGATTTGTGATCCAGGAACGAATTCTAATCGGCGCAAAGACGAGACCAGGTCAGGCACACTTTTTCCAATTCCCATTCCCAATGCCATGCAAAGGGCTACCCAAAGTGAGAGATACCGTTCGAAAAATCCGATACTTTTTTTCATCCTAATTGCGTTCCCTTTAAAGGCAAGGTCCTCTCACTATTTTCAAGATTTTTTTCCGTATAGATTGATACTGAGAATCTTGGTTCCCGATTCCGTGAACTCGCGAATCTGCGTAGGAGTCAGGCATGCATCCAACACCGAATGTGGCAATTGGATTTCTCGTTCCCGGTCTACCTGTATTTCTGTAAAGCCCGCCTGCCGAGCCTTGGCCACATAGTCCTCCTTTTGCAAAGCCCCGGAAACGCATCCGGTATAGAGAATGGCCGCTTGCAGCGCCGCTTCCGGAAGTGGGCCAGTCAGGACGATATCGGAAACGGAAAAATGTCCGCCGGGTTTGAGGATACGGTACATTTCCGAAAAGGCTTTGGTTTTATCGGGAACCAAATTTAAAACGCAATTGCTAATCACCACATTCGCTGAACCACTTTCCACGGGTGCATCCTCAATTTCGCCCAAACGGAATTCGACATTGTTAAACCCCATTTTCTGGTTATTGGCTCGCGCTTTTTTGATCATCTCCGGCGTCATATCCACACCGATGACTTTGCCGGCAGCCCCTATTTGAGCCCGTGCGACAAACACATCATTGCCTGCCCCAGAACCCAAATCGACTACCGTATCGCCAACCTTGATGCGGGCCAAATCCGTCGGCTGGCCACAGCCCAAACCCAAATCAGCGTCTGGATGGTAACCGTCCTTACCTGAGTACGACTCGCTGAACGAGGTCACTTCCGGCATACCACACCCGCCTCCAACCCCACAACAAGAAGATTCGGTATTGGCGATGGAACCGTATTTCTCCCGAACAAGGGCTTTTACCTTTTCTGCCGTTTCCAATTCCGGCTTGACTTCCTCAACACAGCATCCTGGTTCGCAACACGCACTCGTTTTATTTATGATTTTCATACCTGGCTCCATTTCATTTTTTCTTTTCGTATTCGATTTTCCGGATCCAATTAGCAACAGTTTTTTTGGTGATTCTTTTCCATTACGGAAAACAGGTTCTGCAATTCCTTCCAAACATCGGACAAGACATTCCAATCAATACAATAGCAGGACTTGGGCCCATCCACTTCGCCGCGTATCAGGCCCGCGTCCTTCAATTCTTTTAAATGTTGGCTGACCGTGCTTTGCGCGAGGGGAAGATCCGCTACCAATTCACCACAGATGCACGTGCCTCGATTCGCCAGGGTTCTTAGAATGGCAATGCGAGCAGGGTGGCTCAGGGCTTTAGCAAATCCGGACAAGGTTTGGTCTATCGGTTCAAACTCTGATTTTTTATTGAGTGCCATAATTCCAATATCGTATATCTACGATATACTGTCAAGTCTAATCTCGCCTCAAGCCAAGAAAAGGTTGGCTTCGACACAGCTTTTTGAGGAGTTTTATGGACGGGAATGGGGCGTTCATCGTAAACTCTTCCCTAGAATGGCGAGTATTCGCTGTTTCTGTGCGTATTAGCCAAGGAGAAGGCCTGATGAAAATTGCCGTCATAGTCAAGAGAGTGCCAGACACGGCATCGCTGATTAAAATCGGACCAGATGGAAAGTCCATTTCAATGGATGGCTTAAAATTTGTTTTAAGCCCCTATGACGAACATGCCGTTGAACAGGCCATGCTGATTAAAGAGGCTGGAGCTGCTGCCGGTGCGGGGGCCATTGATGTGCTGGTAGTCAGCGCGGGTGGAGAAGAGTGCAAGGAAACGATGCGGCTTGCCTTGGCGATGGGAGCGGACAGCGGATTATTGGTCAAGGACGCTAAACTGGCTTCTGCCTCTTCCAAGTCGGTAGCCGTCGCTTTGGCTGCCGCGCTCAAAACCGTTCAGCCAGACTTGGTTTTTGCTGGCAAACAAGCCGTCGATGATGATGCCAGTCAAGTTGGTGAACGCGTGGCGGAAATCCTAGGTATCCCACATGTTTCCACCGTAATCGCATTCAAACTTGCGGATTCCAAAGCCACGGTTACGCGTGAAGTGGAAGGTGGCAATTACACTATGGAAGTGACGCTCCCCGCTCTATTTACCGCACAAAAAGGCTTGAATGCTCCACGCTATCCCAACTTGCCCAATATCATGAAGGCGAAGAAAAAGGATATCAAGGAAGTCACTCTGGCGGAATTGGGGCTTACTGATTCCGACGTTGGTTCGAATTTGGAAGTGTGCTCGATCGAAGCTCCAAAGCCGCGCAGTGCAGGCAAGATTCTGGAAGGCGACAATGCCGGCCGAGTCTCGCAATTGATCAAAGCCCTCCATGAAAATCACAAAGCCTTTTAGCACGCAATCAAGAGGAACAATAGCATGGCAATCCTAGTTTTACTGGAACAACGCGGAACGCTCAGTAGCAGCTCATTGGAAGCGGCTTCGGCTGCCGCCCAATTGTCCAAGCAATCCCATCTGGATGTATACGCCGTCCTGCTAGGAAAGTCCTTGGACGCGGAGGCTGCAAAGCTCTCTGGTTTCAATATCAAAAAGGTTTTCCTATACGAAGACGAAGCCCTGACCTATGCCACCAGCGAAGCCTACATTCCGGTGCTCAAGGCACTCTCCCTGGAGCTCAAGACTACCGTCATCATTGGCCCAGCGTCTACAGTAGGAAAAGAAATTTGTGCGTCCTTGGCTGGAAAACTCGGTGTGGAATTGGCGCAAGACTGTATCGGTTTGGAATGGGACGGCGCCTGTAAAGTGAAACGGCCCAGGTTTGCGGGGAAGGTGATTGAAACTTTAAAGCTGGGTGGACCTACTCCCCATCTTGTGTCCTTGCGTCCCAATATTTTCCCCGTTATAAAAGAAGGAGCGGACACGCCCGCCGTGGAAAAACGGCCCTTGCCCCAATTGAATCTGCGGGCCAAGGTAACCTCCGTGATGCAGGCCGTGGCCGGTAAGGTGGATTTGAGCGAAGCGCATATTGTGGTTTCCGGTGGCCGTGGATTAGGGGGTCCGGAACCCTTTAAGATATTGCAGGAATTGGCCGACGCCATGGGTGGCGCTGTGGGCGCGAGCCGCGCCGCCGTGGATGCGGGTTGGATCAGTCATACTATGCAAGTGGGGCAAACCGGAAAAACCGTAACGCCCGACGTGTACATCGCCTGTGGCATTTCCGGAGCCATTCAACATCTAGCCGGCATGCGCACATCCAAACTGATCGTTGCGATTAATAAAGACCCGGAAGCGCCCATTTTTAAAATCGCCGACTATGGCATTGTTGGAGACCTCTTTGAAATCATCCCCATGATGATAGCGGAGGTGAAAAAACTCGCATGATCAGCAGCATCGCACTCGCATTCTGCACGTTGATCGCCATCGGCATCTTTGTGCGCCGGGTTTGGGAATTATGGCTTTTGCTCAACCTGGGAAAAGGCAAGCTCCCGATGGACGAATTGGGAAAGCGCATTAAGAGCGTTATGATCAATGTTTTCGGGCAGAAGAGTGTGGTCAAGGAGCGATCCGGGATTGGGCATTTCTTTATTTTCTGGGGATTCCTCATCGTCACCTTCGGAACCATCGAGGGTTTTGTCGCGGGATTTTTCCACGGGTTTTCCTTCGCCTTCTTGGGGCCGATTTATCCCATCATGAATACTGCTCAAGACTTTATGGCCTTTGCGGTGCTGGTAGCCATTGCAGTCGCACTTTATCGCCGTATCGTTATTCAGCCGCTCAGACTGCAAGGCCCTCCTGCTCACAAACGCGAGGCATTTATCATACTAGGCATGATTTCCCTGCTGATGGTTTGCTTCTTCGCCATGCGCGCCATTGAACCTAAGCCCGGCTACACTCCCATCGCGAATTTTCTCGGCAGCCTTTTAGGTGGATCTCTGGATCCCGTTTACCCGGTTTTTGATTGGCTGCACAATCTCACCGTCTTGGGTTTTCTTGCCTTTGTTCCCTACTCCAAGCATCTGCATATTTTGGGCGCGGGACCCAATATCTTTTTCCGGGATAATAGCCCTCCCGGTAGAATCGCAAAATTGGATTTATCCGATGAAAAATCCGAAAGCTTCGGCGTAGGAAAAGTCAGCGACTATACGAAAAAGGATTTGCTCGACCTTTACGCCTGCACCGAATGCGGCCGATGCCAGGAGAGCTGTCCAGCTTATTTTACCGCCAAACCCTTGAGCCCCAAAGATGTCATCCAGGACATCAAAAGCCACCTCTTTGAAGCGGGACCGGCGTTGCTGAAGGATCCCAAAGCGGAAACCAAAACCAAACTTTTTGCCAATGTCATCACTCAGGATGTGCTCTGGGCCTGTACCACCTGCCGCGCCTGTGAAGAAGTCTGTCCCGTTTACATCAGCCCCATGCGCAAGCTCATCGGCATTCGCCAAAACCGCGTCTTGATGGAAGGCGACTTCCCGGAAGAGGCGCAAGCAGCCATGAAGAATATGGAAAACCAGAGCAATCCATGGGGATTGCCTCAGGAAGACAGAGGCAAATGGGCGGAAGGATTGGGCGTCAAGACTTTGGCAGAAAAAGCTGACGTAGAATACTTGTACTATGTGGGTTGTTCCGGCGCCTATGACGAGCGTAACATACAGGTTACTAAAGCCGTGACCGGCCTGCTGAACAAAGCCGGTGTCAGTTTCGGCATATTAGGCAAGGAAGAAACCTGCTGCGGGGACAGCGCCCGCCGGATTGGCAATGAATACCTGTTCCAAGCCTTGGCCCCGCAAAGCGTGGAAACCTTTACCAAATACGGTGTACGAAAAGTCATCACGGCCTGCCCGCATTGTTTCAATACCATCAAAAATGAATTCCCAGAATTTGGCGGTGAATACCAGGTCATCCATCATTCCGAACTGCTGGCTAATTTGGTCGCAGATGGAAAATTACCCGCAGCTCAGAGCGAAAGCGTCGAGGTCGCCTTCCATGATTCCTGTTATCTGGGACGGCACAATGGCGTGTTCGATGCCCCCAGAAAAACTCTGGTTGGAGCTGGCGTCAAGGTAAAGGAATTGGAACGGAATCGCGAAAAAAGCTTCTGCTGCGGCGCCGGAGGCGGTAGAATGTGGATGGAAGAAAAAATCGGGACGCGCATTAATGAGGAGCGTGCCAAAGAGGCTGTGGCGACAGGCGCTAAAACCGTCGGCACGGCATGCCCTTTCTGCATGACCATGATGACGGATGGCATGAAGAGTTTAGGAAAAGCGGATACGGTCAAAGTAAAAGATGTCGCCGAAGTCCTGTGGGAAAGCGTTCAAAAGAACTCGGCCTAAAAACGGCTGCGATTCGTTCGATGTTTTGAGGCCAGTGTGATGGGAGTTTATGCATGAGCTTTAAGATTAAAAAAGTTGCCGTATTGGGTTCAGGGGTCATGGGCAGTGCCATTGCCGCCCACTTTGCGAATGCCGGTATCGGTAGCATATTACTGGACCTTCCCCCCAAAGACGGAAAAGACCCCAACGCCTTGGCCAAAGCAGGTTTGCTCAATGCAGTCAAGTCCAAACCGGCCGCCTTTTACCTTCCGGATTTCGCCGGATTGATCGAGGTGGGCAATTTCGCATCGGACTTCGAGAAAATTCAAGAGTGCGAACTCATCGTCGAAGTTGTTGTAGAGAGAATGGATATCAAGAAGGAACTTTTCCGAAAAATTGATGCCGTGCGAAAACCCGGTTCACTGGTGGTTTCCAATACCTCCGGCCTATCCATCAACGCCATGATTGCCGAGTGCTCGGAAGATTTGCGCAAGCATTTTTTAGGCATGCATTTTTTCAACCCGCCGCGCTACCTCAAATTGCTGGAAATCATACCCGGTAAGGAAACGTTGCCCGAAGCGGTCGATTTTTGCCGAACCTTCGGCGAAGACATCCTCGGCAAAGGCGTGGTACTTTGCAAGGATACGCCGAACTTCATCGCCAATCGCATCGGCATCTATTCCATCATGCAAACTATGCGTTCCGTAACCGAAGACGGCTACTCGATACAGGAAGTGGATGCGCTCATGGGTCCGCTCATCGGAAATCCTAAAAGCGCCGTGTTCCGCACGGCCGATGTAGTGGGCCTCGATACCATGCGCCATGTTTCCCAGAATCTTTGGGATTACTGCCCCGATGACGACGAACGTGAAATTTTCAAAATCCCGGATGTACTGAATCAGCTGGTAAACGGCGGTTCCCTGGGTGCTAAAAGCGGCAAGGGTTTTTACGCCAAAGAAGGCAAGGGGGAAATCAAACATTGGGATATTAAAGCAGGCGCGTATGTCGACAAGCAGAAACTTTCTTTTGCTTCCGTAGCCTTAGCCAGAAATGAAGATACCACTGCGGGGAAAATCCGGATCCTGTTATCCGGTGAGGATCGCGCTTCCAAATTCCTTTGGAAAAATTTTTCCGCAACCTTTCTCTACTGTGCCAAACGCATGGGAGAAATCTCCGATTCGCTTGTGGATGTAGACAATGCTATGAAATGGGGATTCGGATGGGAAATTGGCCCATTCGGTAAATGGGATTTGCTGGGAGTGCCGCAAACCGTGGCCAAAATGCAGGCCGAAGGCAAAGTCATCCCCGCCAATATCCTGCGCTTTCTCAAAGACGGCAATAAATACTTCTACAAAAATGATAAAGGTGTAGACTACTATTACGATTTTCCGACAGGCGCATATAAGCCCATTGTCCGAAACCCGCGCACTATTCTTTTGTCCAATCTACGTCGCCAGAACAAAGTGGTGGCCACCAATACCGGCGCCAGTTTACTCGATCTCGGAGACGGCATCGCCTGCCTGGAATTCCATACCAAGATGAATGCGGTGGGCGGTGATATTCTGACCATGGCCCGCAAAGCCGTGGAAGAAGTGGACAAAAATTTCCGTGGCCTGGTCATTGCCAACCAGGGTCCGCATTTTTCCGCTGGTGCCAATATCATGTTCATCTTGATGGCCATTATGGAGGAGGAATGGGAGGAAATCGATTTCACCATTCGGCAATTCCAGAAGATGAATATGCTTTTCCGCTATTCCGCCAAACCGGTGGTGGCCGCACCATTTGGCATGGCCTTAGGAGGCGGCTGTGAAGTGTGCTTGCATGCTGACCAATTGGTTGCCAGCGCCGAATCCTATATGGGATTGGTTGAAGTCGGTGTTGGGCTAATCCCGGCTGGTGGCGGCACCAAGGAAATGCTGCTGCGCGGTATGGACGGCGCACCCGATGATGCAATTGCATTGCCGTTTTTGAAAAAAATATTCCAGACCATCGCCATGGCCAAGGTCTCGACCAGTGCCGATGAAGCCAGAACGCTGGGGTTTATCCGGTCTTCTGACCGCATTGTGCTCAATGGCGACCATCAAATCCATTATGCCAAACAAGCCGCCATAGGCTTGGCGGAATCCGGTTATCGCCAACCTAGTCCCCGTACTGATATTCCCGTGATGGGCCTGCCTGGAATGGAGACTGTAAAGCTTTTGGTAGGCGGAATGAAAGAGGGCGGATACATCTCCGATCACGATGAAGTGGTTTCCTTGAAGCTAGCGGGAATTTTGACAGGTGGACATTTAAGCAGCCCTCAAAAAGTAAGCGAAGACTACTTGCTGGATTTGGAACGCGAAGCGTTTCTCAGCCTCTGTGGCATGCGCAAAACGCAGGAACGCATCAAACACATGCTCGAGAAGGGCAAACCATTGCGAAACTGATGAGCAAATTTTTATAGAAACCTATGGATCGGGTGATTAGAGTTGAATTAGATAATTTGTTTTTTGAATCGAATCGGATTAATAAGGAGATAGCATGAGTTCGTCCAATACCATCAAAGGCGGAAGTTTTCTACTGGGTTCGATTTCCCCGGAAGACATTTTTCTTCCCGAGGATTTTACCGAAGAACACCGCATGATTCAGGACACTGTGCGAAAATTCATGGCTACTGAGGTCATTCCGGTAAAGCAACAATTTGAAAAACAGGATTACGCCCTTGCCCGTTCCTTGCTGGTTAAGGCCGGCGAGTTGGGACTGCTTGGCATTGAAATCAGTGAAGAGCATGGCGGCCTCGAATTGGATAAAATCAGTTCCACCATTGTTTCGGAAGAAACATCCAAGTTCGGGTCCTTTGCCATTACCATGGGCGCCCATATGGGCATCGGTACGCTGCCCATTGTCTACTACGCTTCACCTTCCTTGAAAGCCAAATACCTGCCTAGACTGGCAACGGCCGAATTGGTAGGTGCCTACGCCTTGACCGAACCGGGATCGGGCTCCGATGCGCTCTCGGCCAAAACCAAAGCCGTGCTCAGCGCGGATCAAAAGCACTATGTGCTCAACGGCAACAAGATGTTCATCACAAATGGAGGCTTCGCTGATTTGTTCGTGGTTTTTGCCAAAGTAGATGGTGAAAAATTCTCCGCCTTTGTGGTGGAAAGGGCTTTTCCTGGCGTGTCGACGGGCGCGGAAGAACACAAGCTGGGGATCAAAGGCTCCTCCACTACCACGGTGAATCTGGATAATGTCCATGTACCCGTGGAAAACTTGCTTGGCGAAGTGGGCAACGGCGCGAAGATTGCGCTCAACATTCTCAACATCGGCCGCTTCAAATTGGGCGCGGGTTGTACGGGCAGCTGCAAGGACGTTATTGACAACACGCTCAAGTACACTTCGGAACGTCAGCAATTCGGGAAAACCATCAACCAGTTCGGACTGATCCAGGAAAAAATCGGACGCATGGTTGTCAAAACTTTTCTCACCGAAAGCATGTCCTACCGAACCATTGGCCATATTCAAAAGCTGGTCGATGGCATTGACAAAACTTCGCCAGAGGCAAAAAGCCTGGTGCTTAAGAGCATCGAAGAGTTTTCCATCGAATGTTCCATCATCAAAGTGTTTGGCAGCGAAGCTTTGGCCTTTGTCGCCGATGAAGGCGTGCAATGTTTTGGCGGGTACGGGTATTCCCAGGATTATCCGGCAGAGCTTCCCTATCGCGATGCGCGCATCAACCGCATTTTTGAAGGCACCAATGAAATCAATCGATTGCTTATCACTGGGATGCTCGTCAAAAAAGGCGTAAAAGGTGAGCTAGATATGCTGTCGGCCATGGCGGCGGTACAGGCGGAAATCACGGGTCTGCCCACCATGACCGAGGACACGGACGAACTGCTGGGACCGGAAAAAATTATGATAGCCAATGCCAAGAAAGCGGTGCTCTTGGCCTCCGGCGCGGGGATGAAGAAATTCAAATTGAAACTCAACGATGAGCAGGAACTTCTGGCGGTGGTCGCCGATTGCATCATTGAGATTTACGCCCTAGAAAGCGCCTATTTACGGGCCTTAAAACTGGCCAGGCGGTTTGGAGAAGACAAGGTAAGCCTTATACTGGACATTGTTCGATTGGCAGCAGTCGATGCCATGCTTAAAATCGATGGCCGCATCAAAGAGGGCGCGGCATCCATCGCGGCTGGAGATGAACTGCGCATGTTGCTCATGGCGTTCAAACGCTTTATGAAATTCATTCCCGTGGACACCAAGACCCTGCGCCGCAAAGTTGCCGCCCATATGATAGAGCAGGGGCGCTATTCACTTTAGAGGTTAGGTTCTCTTTTTAGCGCTTTCCATCCAGGAAAAAACTGCGACTGTCGAAGGAAACCCTAACGTTCCGGCAGCGAGGCAAACAACTTGGTCCAAATCCTTTTGGGAAACACCTATGGCCACAGCCTTGCGCACGCTGGAACGGACTGCGCCTTCGCGCATTGCGCCTACAGCAATGGCTAATTTGATGAGACGAATTTGTTTTTCGGTAAACGATCCGGAGGTACCGGCCTCTGAAGTGGCATCCCAGGCTTTGGCAAGACCGGGGAATCGATTGACGAAGTTTTGATAGGCCAGTGGTGGCTCGTTATTACCCTGCACCGCCATCTTTTTTGTCATCGACTTTTTTTTCACCGACTTATTGTCTACCATATTCCCGCACTCCTCTTCACCATTTTTTAACTGACTGGAGACGGGAATAGTAGCAAACCTCTCAAGGAACAGATACCACCCGCCGTTAAAGGCTATACTCCAAATTCAATTTAAACTTGGGCTGCGGATCCACTCCGCTTACCGCAAAAGTGAAACCTTGATAATCGGCCGCTACTTTGACACCCTTTATGGGCGCACATTGAAGACCGGCAATTATGGTCTGTCCATCCGTAGCTTTATTCCAATCATCGGTCGATTGCAGCATGTCAAAGCGAGCGAAAACCTCCAACTGCTTGTTCACGATATAGGCTGCGAAAGCGGAAAGCCCATTTAAGTCGTGATCCACTATACCCTTGTTGGCGATCTGCATATCATACTCTCCACCGACCCGGAACAGGTCCTTCATTTCATAACCGACGAAAGCGAGGATGTTGGATTGCGCTTCTAATTTACGCATCGGCAAATTATCGTAATATGCCGTGGCCGTCATGCCCATCGGCAATTTCAAATCCAGGGATCCGGACATCTTGTAATAACCATTGGCATCTTGAGGCTTTTTGAATCCTTCACCGTTCAACAGCTCCGCATTCAGACCGAGATAATCCGTGAGCTTAACAGAAACTTTAGCGCCCAGATCCGCAGGCTCACCGTATCCGTTTTGATCCACAAATGTTTTATACACATACCGGTAACCCCAGAATTTTTCTTGAACTGAAAACTGATTGGTGCCCACCATTCCGGCTTCTAGCGAAGTAAGCGGAAGAATATTTTGAAATTTTAGAGCGGCAGTTTTTAGAAAGGCCTTGTAACGCGTGTCGGTTGCAAGGGTGGTAGCCACCTTTCGCGTCAACGTGTCATATACGGTGGTCACACCCGTCACTTCATTTGACCGACCGACATCCAAATTCACATTTCCGGAAATCTTATCGCTGAAGTCATGCTTATAACCGAAATAACAGCGGGTCAGATCGAACCCGGACTCCTTATCCACCTTATCGGTAATATCATAGAACCATTCGGCGTACACCTTAACGGTAACGGCCCCTTTGGGTTTTTCCACGGAGGGCGTTGCCACATTGACAGACGGAACGGATACATTGACATCTGGTGTACCGGAACTGGATTCCGGAATTGAATTTACAGTGCTGGTGCTGTCCCCGAGAACGGAATGCGGAAGCAAAAATGCGCATCCCGCTAGGGTTGCCAGTGAAAAATACCCGATTTTAAAAATATAGCCCACGATTTAGTTCTCCTTTTAGAGTTAGAAATGACAAACGAACATTGTATTAGCAAGAATCGGACCGGGTGATGAATTAGAAATGAGCCTGCTCCTCCGATGAATTCCCATCCCCGTGCTCTGAATCGTCCGTCTTTCCTAAATGAAATTTAGCGAGCTTGCTTTTTAATGTGGGTAGTGGAATCTTGAGTAGTTGTGCCGTATCTCTTTTATTTCCAGAGCACTTTAACAAAGCATCCTTTAACAGGCGCACTTCCATCTGGTCCAGGTATTCATGTAAGGAGTTTTGACCCCATCCAAATCCAGGAATCCGTCCAGCCACATCTACGATATTTAAAGGTAAGGCGGACCTTTCAATAGTACCATCTCGGTTCAGTAGTACCAACCGCTCAATGACATGTTCCAGCTCTCGGACGTTGCCTTCCCACGTGTGCTTTTTAAGGATATCGATAATCTCCGGAGCCACATTCAATTTGTGATCGGGTGAATATTTTCTTAAAAAATGATCGACAAGCAAGGGTATGTCATCCACCCTCTCTCGCAAGGGAGGGATACGGATTTGCAAGACGTTTAACCTGTAATAAAGGTCTTGTCGAAACTGACCCTTCTCGACTAATTTAGAAAGGTCTTTTTTTGTGGCCGCAATGATTCTCACATCAGCGTGTATGGTCGTTTCCCCTCCCACCCTTTCGAAATTTCCAGTCTGAGTAAAATTAAGCAAGCGTACTTGCGTCTCCATGGGAATGTCATCCACTTCATCCAAAAACAGTGTCCCCTTATGCGCCAATTCAAACCGGCCCTTCTTCTGACGCACTGAGCCGGTGAAAGCCCCCTTTTCATGGCCAAAGAGTTCCGATTCCAAAAGCTCCCTGGATAGAGATGCGCAGCTGACCATAATAAAGGGATGATTTCGCCTTTGACTGTCATAGTGAATAGCCTCGGCCAGCATATTTTTTCCCGTACCGGTTTCACCCAGAATAGTTACTGTGGCATCCGCACTGGCTACTATAGTGGCAAGATCGAACGCTTCATGCATTGGGGTAGACATACCTATAAGGTTGCCAAAACTACGGCAGCCTTCCCATTGCGTATAATCTTTTCCCTGCTCCTTTCGCAGCCGTATCGTTTCCTTGACTTGACGGATAATGCTCATCAATTGCTCGAATTCAAAAGGCTTGCGCAAATAATCTACTGCGCCATTTTTCAATATTTCTATGGCGGACTGAATGGTTGCGTTGGCAGTCATCAAAACAAAGGCTGTATTGGGTCGATGCGTTTTGGTAAAATGAAGCACATCCTTGCCGCTCAGACCGTCCATAACTAAATCACAAACAACCAAATCAAAATCCTTGGCAGTCAGCTGTACAATAGCCTCCTCGCCACTAGCTACCGAATCCACCTGGTATCCTACCTCCGCCAGCTCATCCGCCAGGGACAGCCGTAGGCTTTTCTCATCTTCAACTATGAGAATATTCATATGCTTTCTCCGTTGGCAATTCTATCGTTAAAATGGTACCCCTACCCGTAGGTTTGGCTTTTAATTCTATTTGTCCTTTGTGGGCTTTAACTATTCCAAAGGATACATAAAGGCCCAGCCCCGTTCCCTTTTTACCCTTAGTGGTAAAAAATGGATCGAAAGCTTTAGCGGCAACCTCAGCGTCGATTCCTATTCCATCATCGACAATGGCAATCAAAAAGGAATCTTTGCTACCGCGTAGTGATACGTCAATATTCCCGCCTTGATCAATAGCGTCGATGGAATTGATGATTCCGTTTACAATGACATGAACTAAGTGATTTTTAACGCCTTGAATGCAACAAGACTGTAAAGGCAGATCGACATGGTAGTGAATATTATTTCGATTCAACCTGGGCTGAACGAGATTAGCGGCATCCATCACCACTTTCCGAAGATCAATTTTTTCTTTTTTTCTGTCCGATTCCTGAGCATAGCTCAAGAGGTCTTGAACGACCATTTTGATATGATTGGTTGCATCCGATATTAAAACAAGATATTCAGTTTGCCGAAAATCCAGGTTCTTGGACTTTTGCAACCGACGCAAGCACATCTGTATTCCTGCAATGGGATTATTTATTTCATGTGCCAAACCAGTTGCCAAGGTACCCATGCTGGCCAGCCTTTCGGTTTCTATGATTTTCGATTGAGTCGTTTTGTAATCGAGATCTATTTCATTGATCCTTTCCATCATAAATTGGAAGCCTTGGGCTAGCAGCCGCATTTCGTCATTTACGTCAATACGAATGCTGGGCATGGGTCCGCCCGGTACAAATTCTCCAAACCCTTTTAAAATCTTGTATATAGGGGCGGAAATGAAATAAGAGAAGATTATGGACCCTCCTATTCCAAGCAATAAAAAAAATCCGGTCATGCCCAGCATAATGAATCCGAATTGGCGTCCCATGCCCGTCGCCACATTTTCATTTATTCCAAATACCAGACTGCCTAACTTTCCATTTGCTATGGGAAACGTTTTTTCTCTAATTGATACGGATTTCCCCGAATTGGAAAGAACGCTTGAACGAGGTGCATGATTTTCGGATGAATTGGTAAGGAATGGGTTTCTGCCTTGAGCATCGATAACTGAGATGTAAAGTATTTCCGGATCACCTTCCCTAGCTGAACGCGCCAAATTTTCAGCTGCTGTAAAATCGCCACCGGCCAAATATGTTGAAATCTCCTTGGCTAGTACCTTGGCTACCATACTTACCTTTTCGTCAATGTGCTCTTTGGCACTATGGATCACAAAGGTATAGGAAATCGAAAAATTAATGGCCCCGAAAATCAGGATGGTCAGCACCATGGAAATAGTGAATTTTAAACGCATAGGAATAAAAGTTCGACCAAGCAGTCGGATGGGCCAGTTCAAAAATGAAAGCTTAGGCATACACCACAAGCTGGCCTTTGAGACCACGCCCTTTGTTAAACCTTTGTCAGGTTCATAACACAGGTACAAGCAATTTTTAATCCATACACTTGAAGCCAAATTTTTATCTATTTCTTCGTTTTTACGTCAAAACTAAGTATGCATTTTGTTTCGATTGTCATTTTGACTAACGAACATCCCCGCTATGCCGAAAAGTCGATGAAACTTAATCCTGGCATTGCATGAGATTTCATCCTGAAAGTCTTGTGGGGTTCGTTTTATTAAAAATTTCACTTGGCGGCATTTTAAAACTGATGGACCAAATCTTGCTTTGGGAAGAAGATTCAATTTTAGAAACGGAAACAATCAATGCATGCACTCCTTCTGATCGTTGTGAGCATAAGCATGGCAGGACTAGGTTTTGCCTGGTATCTGGCAAAATGGGTTCTCAGACACGATACCGGAAATCCCTCCATGGTAAAGATTTCCGACGCCATTAAGTCGGGAGCGGAAGCCTTTTTACGCAGACAAAACCGGACGATTATTCTTTTGGCTTTGGTTTTTTCCTTTCTCCTATTTGTCGGATACGGATTCCTTCGCGCCCATCATGATTTTGATCCAGTTCCTTCTTCCCTCACCTTGGCAACTTGGATTGCCATTTCTTTTTTGCTGGGAGCCCTCTGCTCAGTCCTGGCCGGGTATATCGGTATGTGGATTTCCATTCGTAGCAATATCAGAACCGCCCATGCAGCCGAAACCAGTTTGAATAATGCTCTCCGCATTGCGCTGCGCGGAGGTGCAGTATCAGGATTGCTGGTGGTTTCCATGAGCCTGCTTGGAGTGGCGGGACTTTACATTCTCATTTTTACCTTTAACGGGGTCGACCCAGCTCGGGTTCCTTTGCTCACGGTCGGATATAGCTTCGGAGCTTCCTTCGTGGCATTATTTGCTCAACTCGGCGGTGGCATTTACACCAAGGCCGCGGATGTTGGAGCGGACCTGGTCGGAAAAGTTGAAGCGGGAATTCCCGAAGACGACCCCCGCAACCCGGCCGTAATCGCCGATTTGGTGGGAGACAATGTCGGAGACTGCGCTGGCCGTGGGGCAGATCTTTTCGAATCCACGGCGGCTGAGAATATCGGTGCCATGATCATCGGCGCCACACTAGCGACAACGGCCATGAAATCGGGAATCCATTTTTCCTACGGTATAATTGGAGTCATCATGTTTCCATTGGTGACACGTGCTTTCGGAATTATCGCATCCATCGCAGGTATCATGGCGGTGCGACTTGAGGACGAAGAAAAGCAAGACCCGATGAGTGCTCTAAACCGTGGATTTTTAATTTGCCTTTCCCTTTCCATGGTTTTCCTGGGCGGTGCCACGTATTTACTTCTGAACAGTCCTGAGGCACCCGCTGCCTGGTGGCATTTTTACTTAAGCGGAATTCTTGGTGTCCTAGCGTCCTTAGCTTTGGTCTATATCACTCAATACTATACTGAGGATCGGTATCGCCCTGTCAAAAGCGTGGTAGCGGCATCGATAACCGGCCCGGCTACTAACATCATTTCCGGTTTGGCCGTGGGGCTAGAATCAACGGCCCTGCCCGTACTCGTTATGGCCTCAGCTCTGCTTGGCTCTTATTACCTGGGCAGAACGAGTGGCGTTCAGGGTGGCGGCATTTTTGGAACCGCCGTTGCCACCATGGGCATGCTCATCAGCGCCGCGTATGTATTGGCTATGGATACCTTTGGACCTATTACCGATAATGCGGGCGGAATCGTCGAGATGTCCAAACTTCCGGAAGAGGTCCGTCGCCGAACTGACCGGTTGGATGCTGTTGGCAATACCACCAAAGCCTTAACCAAAGGATATGCCATCGGTTCTGCCGGTCTTGCAGCCTTTCTGCTATTCCAAGCGTATATAGATGAAGTCATCCAATACGCGGGGCTGCAAGTGGATGCTGCGTTCCCGGTTGACCTCTCCCGTCCCGTGATTTTTGTGGGCGGCCTTTTTGGAGCCACCTTGGTTTTCTTTTTCACTTCGTTAGCCCTTAGAGCCGTTGGCCGCGCTGCGCAATCGGTTATTGGAGAAGTCCGACGTCAATTTGCGGACCTTCCCCATGAAAACGATATCATCCACTTTCCCCATGATTTTGAACCCGATTACCGAGCCTGCGTTGATATCGTGACCACCTCCGCCTTAAAAGAAATGATTTGGCCGGGTTTATTAGTGGTACTCGCACCTTTGACGGTAGGCATCCTTTTCCGGGCCTTTATTGGACCTGGTGAAGAATTGATCTCTGCCCAAGCCGTAGCGGCAATGCTTATGGTCGGTACGATTGCCGGCATTCTTATGGCCCTGTTTTTGAATAACTCCGGTGGAGCTTGGGATAACGCCAAAAAATCGATCGAAAGCCGCGTACACGATGGCAAGTACATTGTCGGGCACGATGGCAAACGCAGGAAAAATCCAACGCATGGAGCTGCCGTGGTCGGCGATACAGTGGGCGATCCATTTAAGGATACGGCGGGACCCTCTTTGCATGTTCTTATCAAACTACTGGCGACCTTAGCGTTGGTTTTGGCCCCACTTTTTCTGTAATTATGGCAAACAATTTTGCCATTCTAGCATGGACGTCCATGGGAAAAGACAACTCCTTTTCTTCTAAACCGCCGTCCTTTCCTAATCCAGAGCAAATAGCCCCAAAGTAGCGCATTACGGTTTCCTCTTTTAGAACCATGGCATCTCGCGGATGATTTGGTGCGGTTATTGCGGATAACAGCCTCAGATTAACGGATTTGAGGCATCGCATGGCGGAAAAAGAATCGGCGGTTGCAACCTTAGACGGCTGCGAAGCTGTGGCGCATGTTGCCTATCATGTCAGCGAGGTCATCGCCATATACCCCATCACACCTTCTTCCGGCATGGGGGAATGGTCCGATGCCTGGGCTTCGGCAGGCAAACCAAATATATGGGGAACCGTTCCAGCGGTTATGGAAATGCAAAGCGAAGGCGGCGCTGCGGGAACCTTGCACGGGGCCATGCAAACCGGTTCGCTCACCACCACTTTTACTGCTTCACAGGGCCTACTGCTTATGATTCCCAACATGTACAAGATGGCGGGGGAATTGACTCCTACGGTTTTGCATGTTACGGCAAGGTCTTTGGCCGCACAGGGCCTATCCATTTTTGGAGATCATCAGGATGTCATGGCAGCGCGGCAAACGGGATTTGCCATGCTGGCTTCCAATTCCGTTCAAGAAGCCATGGATATGGCTTTAGTCGCCCATGCGGCCACCTTGGAATCCCGCATTCCTTTCGTGCACTTTTTTGATGGTTTCCGTACCTCGCATGAAGTCTCCAAAGTTGAAATGCTATCCAAAGAAACCATGCGCGCCCTGATTCCTTTGGACAAGATTCTGGAACACCGTTCACGCGCCCTGTCTCCGGATAGACCTGTGCTACGCGGTACCGCACAAAATCCTGATGTGTATTTCCAAGGTAGGGAAACGGTGAATCCTTTTTACGACCGATGCCCGGAAATCGTGCAGGAAAAAATGGATCGCCTGGCAAAAATCACCGGCCGACACTATCGGTTGTACGAATACTACGGAGCTCCGGACGCGGAACACGTCCTCATCATCATGGGATCCGGCGCGGAAGCTGCAGTGGAAACGGTAGACTTCTTGAATACCCTCGGTGGAAAAACAGGGGTACTGAAGGTTAGGTTGTATCGCCCCTTTTCCTGGAAGCTCTTTGCAAAGGCTCTGCCGGCCTCGGTCAAGACCGTAACGGTGTTGGATCGCACCAAAGAACCGGGCGCGGGCGGCGATCCACTCTACCTGGATGTTACTGCCGGATTGTATGAGGCCTTTACGGAAGGGCTCCTGAAAACACTGCCTAGAATACTTACGGGACGCTATGGGCTGTCCTCCAAGGAATTCACACCGGCCATGGTTAAGGCCGTTTTCGAAAATAGTCAGGCCAAAACCTTCAAGAACCATTTCACCGTGGGCATCCATGACGATGTGTCCCACACTTCCCTGGACTTTGACAGCCAATTCTCCATTGAACCTAAAGATGTCGTGCGTGCCCTATTCTATGGTCTCGGATCCGATGGCACGGTAGGCGCCAATAAAAACTCGATTAAAATTATCGGCGAAAACACGGATAATTTTGCCCAAGGCTACTTCGTCTATGATTCCAAAAAATCAGGCTCCAGCACCATTTCCCATTTGCGATTTGGCCCTCGTCCCATTCACAGCACCTATTTGATCACTTCGGCCAATTTTGTGGCCTGCCATCAACCCCTTTTTCTGGAGCGCTTCGACTTAGTGAGCGCATTGGTTGAAGGCGGTGTTTTCCTTCTCAATACCCCTTTCCCTAAAGAGGAAGCCTGGGACTCCTTGCCGCGTTTGGTTCAGGAAAAATTAATCTCCAAGCAAGCGCGCTTCTACGTCATTGATGCAGTGCGCGTCGCCAAGGAAAGCGGCATGGGTAGCCGCATCAATACCGTCATGCAGGTTTGTTTTTTTGCAATTTCCGGGGTGCTACCCCAAGACCAAGCCATCGCGGCCATCAAGAAAAGCATTCAAAAATCATACAGCCGAAAAGGCGAAGAAGTTGTCCAAAAAAATATCCAGGCCGTGGACCAAACTCTAGGAAACCTATTTCAAATCGCCTTACCGAAAAGCGCCTCCAGCCAAAAGGAAATGCCACCGGCCGTTCACCGCCAAGCACCGGCCTTTATGCAAGAGGTCCTGGCCAAAATGATTTCCGGACAAGGCCATGAATTGCCGGTTAGCGCCATGCCCGTTGACGGCACCTTCCCAACCGGAACCGCCCAATGGGAAAAGCGCAATATCGCCATGGAGATTCCCGTTTGGGATCCACCCTCCTGCATTCAATGCAATAAGTGCGCACTAGTCTGTCCACATGCCGCCATCCGCGTAAAGGTTTATGAGCCATCGGCCCTGGAAGATGCGGCACCGTCTTTTAAATCTATGGATGCCAAGGAAAAAGATTGGAAAGGATTGAAATACACCATCCAAGTTGCCCCGGAGGATTGTACTGGATGTGGCATTTGCGTCGATATATGCCCGGCTCGCAACAAACAGGAAACGCGGCTTAAGGCCATCAATATGTCCCCGCAGGCTCCGTTGCGAGATCAAGAAGCCGCTAACTGGGATTATTTTCTGTGCATTCCAGAAAAAGATCGGAGAACCATAAATATTGGTTCCATTCGACAGCAGCAAGTGCTCCAACCGCTATTTGAATTTTCCGGAGCGTGTTCTGGATGTGGGGAAACGCCCTATATCAAATTGGCCACACAGTTGTTCGGAGACCGCATGGTGATTGCCAATGCCACCGGTTGTTCCAGCATTTACGGCGGCAACCTGCCTACTACCCCGTACGCCAAGAACCATGAGGGCCGTGGCCCGGCATGGAGCAATTCTCTTTTCGAAGACAATGCCGAATTTGGCCTGGGGTTCCGCCTTTCGATTGACAAGCAAACGGAATTTGCCCAAGAACTTTTGCGACGGATGTCCGTTCAAGTGGGTACAGAATGTTTCGACGCTATTTTGAATGCGGACCAGTCGGATGAAAACGGCATTCATGAACAGCGGGAACGGGTCACAGAATTAAAAGAAAAAATCGGGACCTTGGCCTCGGAGGATGCCAGACTGCTCCTTTCCGTCGCCGATTACCTGGTTAAAAAATCCGTCTGGATTATCGGAGGCGATGGTTGGGCCTATGATATCGGCTTTGGCGGGCTGGACCATGTTTTTGCATCCGGGCGCAACGTGACCATCATGGTGCTCGACACGGAAGTGTATTCGAATACCGGTGGGCAAATGTCGAAGGCCACACCGCGCGCTGCCGTTGCCAAATTCGCCGAGTCCGGAAAACAGCAAGGGAAAAAAGACCTGGGTCTTATCGCTATGAGTTATGGAAATGTCTATGTAGCAAGAGTGGCTCTGGGCGCACGCGATGAACATACGGTCAAGGCCATGATTGAAGCTGAAAAACATCCCGGGGTTTCCTTGATCATCGCGTACAGTCATTGCATTGCACACGGTATCAACATGACCACGGCCAATCAGAATCAAAGAATGGCGGTAGCTTCCGGACAGTGGCTTTTGTACCGGTACAACCCAGGGCTGGTTTCCGAAGGTAAGAATCCATTCATACTGGATTCCAAGGCCCCGACTAAAAAAGTCAAAGAATACATGGACATGGAAAATCGTTTCAAGATGTTGAGTTTGTCCCAACCCGATCAAGCCAAGAGGTTGCAAGCGGAAGCGCAGGAGGATGTCGATCGCCGTTGGAAATATTATGAATTCCTGGCTTCACAAGGTGCAGTGGGCCCGGAGGCTTTTCAAGCTTCCCAAACCGGAACGCCCCCGCCGCCCTCCATTGAAAAAACCGGCAAGGACCTGTAACCAGGATATGATATGAATCTTGAAACTTCCTTTCTTGGCCTAAAGTTAAGGACACCACTGGTGGTATCTGCTTCTCCGTTAAGCGCGGAGTTGGACAATATCAAACGCATGGAAGATGCCGGCGCTTCCGCCGTGGTGTTGGACTCACTGTTCGCTGAGCAATTTGAGGTGGAACAAGCCAATCTACATCACTCCTTAATCGAAGGCACGGACAGTTTTTCGGAGGCTTCCAGTTTCTTTCCAAAATTGGATTTCCCCTCCGGTCCGGAAATCTACCTGGAACGGATTCGCATGGCCAAATCCGCCGTATCCATCCCTATTTTTGGCAGTTTAAACGGGACCCAACCCGGCCATTGGACCCAGTATGCCAAGCTGATCGAACAGGCGGGCGCGGATGCCTTGGAGCTGAATATTTACAACATCCCCACCGACCTTTCCACCACCAGCGAGAAATTGGAAAGACGATACGTAGATATTGTTCGACAAGTACGCAGCGCGACGAACATTCCCATCACGGTAAAAATCGGCCCGTACTTTTCCAGTCTTGGAAATTTTGTCCAAACCCTTATTGATAATGGCGCGAATGGACTCACTCTCTTCAATCGTTTTTATCAACCGGATTTGGAAATTGAAACCTTTGAGGTCAAGCCTCATATCATCCTTTCCACCCCACAAGCCATGCGGCTGCCCCTGCGCTGGATCGCCATTCTCCACGGACGGATTACCGCCAATCTTGCTGCCTCCGGCGGCATTCACGAAGCCCAGGACGTGGTAAAGATGATCATGGCCGGCGCGGATATCACCATGCTTTGTTCCGTGCTTTTAAAGCATGGCATTTGGAAAATCCAAAAGCTGGAACAAGGACTGTTGGAATTGATGGAAAACTTGGAATACGAAACCATTGCCCAGATGAGGGGCTGCGTCAGTTTCAAAAACTGTCAGGACCCTTCCATGTATGAAAGGGCCCTGTATATCAAAGGTTTAAAGAGTTATCACGGATCCTGATCTTCAAAGACGAGCGCGATATGCCTTCCGCATGGTACGATTCTCTCATGCTATTTAAGCGGAAAATCATGCTCAATATCGAGGCTACCTCTAATTGCACCGCTTCCTGCAATATGTGTCCCAGGGCGCAAATCGACAGTTTCGGCTATCTCACCATGGAAACATTTGATCGAATTCTTTCCCAAGCGATCCCGCACGAGGTTTGGGAAATTTGTTTGGCTGGGCGCGGAGAACCCACTTTACATCCACTTTTCCCTAAGCTTGTCAGTCGTTTGGCATTAACTGGCATACGTAGCGCCGTAGTTACCACAGGCGCCAATCTCAATCGCAAAAATCTGGACGCATGCGTGCGCGACATCCAGCATGTCCGGTTGTCCGTCAGTTCGGTTCGCCGGGATATTTTTTCAAAAGTCCATGTTGGATTGAACTATGATAGAATTTGGGGACAGATTGAAGACTTGGCTGCTGAAGCTGGGAAAAAAGTTATCGTTCACCTAACTGGCGGTCCGATAATTTACGCGGGGTTACCAGAAACCGTGGAAAGACTCCGTGGTTTGGGTATTAACGCCTTCCGACTTTTACCTCTCTGGAATCGAGGCGGGGATATTGCTTCACGTATGGAAAATCGTACTCGAAGGAATTTAGCCCACTCGCTGGACATCACTTTGACGGAAAAGGAACACGTGCAAATACCTCGTGTTCTATTTGCTTTGAATATCCTTGGGCATAAACTTAAGAATCCCCACTTCTGTCCTGTTGGGGATAGCAGTGTCAGCGTAAGCTATAAGGGCGATCTGCTCGGTTGCTTTCAGGACTTTGGTCACACTTCAACGCTTGGAACCGTTTTTTCCGATACGCTGTCCAATATGGTCAAGTCTCGGCGCAGTCAGCTCGGTAACATGCCGATTTGCCAAAACTGTGATGCCGGAAAAGTCGCTTTGCTGGCCTGATGACTATATTTAAACCATGAATAGCACAGAAATCGGGACCATCAAGAAAGCCACTATCCAAGTGGAAGCCGGCTTAAAAGAGGTCGAGGAAATTCTGGACGCCACTAACAATCAGGCGCTGTATCAGGCCTCCCTAAGCATGGTAGCAGTACTCAGGCATTTGCACCAAGTGGACCCGACTCTTCTAAATACACAAAACCGGGAACGGATCGAAGCGATCCTGTTAAAAGAAAAAGCGAAGTCCGGAAGGGATTCCTTTAATACTGGTTTTTGATTGGATACAGTACACCATGTCCCAGAAATTTATTCCAACCGATCCACGGGCTAAGCAGAAATTTGACCGTGCCACAGTGTGTCCCAATTGTTACCGGCCGAAACAAATTTGCCTGTGTGACCAAGTCAAATCCAACAGCACCCGATTGCAAGTGGTGATTCTGCAACATCCCCAGGAACAATTCAAAGCTTTGAACTCGGCAAGGCTGACGCACCTTCTGCTTAAAAATAGCAGCATTCATGTTGGGCTATCCTGGTCCAATTTTAAAAAGGTAGCTGGATTGGAAGAAATGCCGTCACAATGGGGCGTGCTGTACTTAAAACCGGATCAGGCAAAAACCCTTACACCACTATCTGTGCTGAGTCCTAAAAAAATTCTGCTGGATAATCCCTCCAATTTAAAAGGCATCATTGCCCTGGATGGCACCTGGAAGCAGTCCAAAGCGCTGTGGTGGCGTAACTCCTGGCTGCTAAAACTCAATCGCATCAGCCTCAATCCCGATCACCTATCTCTACGACCCCAGGTCAAGCAGGCCGGGCTTTCCACTCTGGAAGCGCTGGCTTTTGCACTGGAACATCTAGGAGAAAAACCGGAAACTTCACAATCCATGCGTGAGCAGTATAAGCGATTGATTATTGGTGTAGCGGCATGACCTTAAATTTTAATAAGGGTCATAACTCCTAGGACAAAGAATACCAGTGCTGCCACCACCCGAATCGTTCGGATGGGGATTCTTTTTGAAATTTTTTCTCCGAGTAGAACAACGGGGACATCCGCAAGCAGCATACCTAGAGTTGTCCCTGCAACAACCGGTAGGAGACTATGAAAGCGGGCCGCCAAAGCGATGGTAGCCACCTGGGTTTTGTCGCCCATTTCAGCCAAAAAAAATGCCACCAAAGTGGACCCGAATACCCCGAAGCGACTTTTAGTGTCGGACTGTTCTCCGATTGTATCAGGCACCAGCGTCCATAAGGAAATGGCGATGAAGGATATACCAAGGATCCATTTAATGATATCGGGACTGATTGCGGTTGTCAACCATGCCCCTAATGCGCCAGCTGTGCCGTGATTTAAGAGCGTGGCAACTAATATGCCAAAGATGATGGGTACGGGAGTTCGATAGCGCACGGACAGCAAGAGGGAAAGGAGTTGGGTTTTGTCGCCCATTTCTCCGAGAGCGACGACACCGGTCGATATGAAAAAAGCTTCCATTATATTTGACTCATTCTCCTTGGTAGGACCAGGCTTAGGCAGTACACGTAGTAAAACAAGATTTCTAAAGTGTGCTAAAAGATAGAAACTGTCCAATTCCTCGAAGATTTAAGGGTAATTTTCTCATGCAACCTGCTATATTTTGGGCTTCCAAATTGGGACAACAAAAGTTTCAATTAAGTTCATGAGCTTACTTTGATGGATGCCGTCAAAAAGCTTCTACACGT
This sequence comes from Fibrobacteria bacterium, assembly GCA_043732185.1. Classification (GTDB taxonomy): domain Bacteria; phylum Fibrobacterota; class Fibrobacteria; order UBA11236; family UBA11236; genus Chersky-265. Next base: position 1,590 of record JAYTHY010000080.1, on the reverse strand, counting down.
ACCATTTGTAACTATACTTTCAATTTTTGCAGTTATACTTTTCCTAAGGAGGATTTTTTAATGAAAACTTCGAATCTTTCCGCCGTAGGCATACTATTCGCAATGGTGTTTTCCTCAGCCTTGACCGCCGAGCCCGTAAAACCCACCCGGCCCGTAGTGGCCGTCATCCCTAAAGGCACCATGTATGAATTTTGGCAAGCGGTGCATGCCGGTGCTATGAAGGCGGGATTGGAAGAGGGTGCCGATATCCTCTGGCAGGGACCCGCAAAAGAAGACGATCGCATGGGACAAATCGAGGTGCTCAAGAGTTTTGTCGCCAAAAAAGTGGATGCCATCGTCATTGCACCCTTGGATGAAACGGCCTTGGCTCGACCAGTGGAAATGGCCGTCAAAAAGAAGATCCCCGTAGTGGTGATTGATTCGGATCTCAAATCCAAAGCCTTCGCCAGCTTTGTCGCGACGGATAATTTTGCGGCGGGCAAAATAGCGGCGAAGTATTTGGCTGAAGTGTTCATGGCAAGACTTGATTCCGCCTCTTTCAAGGCTGGACAACCTGTTGGAAAGGTCATCTTAATGCGGTATTTGGCAGGCTCGGCCAGTAACACGAATCGTGAAAACGGCTTCCTAGCCGGTCTGGCCGAATATGCACCGAAAGTTGAAGTTTTGTCTTCGGACCAATATTCTGGGGTGACTACCGAATCGGCGTTACAAACAGCACAAAGCTTGCTCATTAAATTTCCAGCCGTAGAAGCCATTTTTTCGCCAAACGCACCAACCACAGCCGCTATGTTACGGGCGTTACAAATTGCCAAGAGAACAGGTAATGTTTACCTGGTCGGTTTTGACGCAACGGAAGAGCTTTTGAAATCTTTGAAGTACGGTGAAATAGCCGGACTCGTCGTGCAGGATCCGTTCCGTATAGGTTACCTTGGGGTCAAGACAGCATTGGCCGCCAAACGCAAAGAAAAAGTGGAAAAACGAATCGATACGGGTTCACGCTTGATACTGCCGGCAGATCTGGCCAAGCCTGACGTGGAAGCTTTGCTTCATCCCGATCTCAAAAAATGGCTGGGGGAGCAGCAAAACCGGTGAATTTGTAACTTTCCCCACATGAACCTAGATCCCTTCGCCAAGTCGCCCATGGATCCTTTTAAGTCCGGCGACGCCTTTAACCCCAGAGCCCACGATGACATATTTACCAAGCCCAAACCTAAGTTCGGGGGCGGCGGAGCGGGTAGCGGCGGTGGAACGGGCCGACCGCGCCGACCTTAACCTGAACCGGAGTTAGAGCCCCTTGACATTCCAGTCGAGCCCGTCGCCGCTGAGCCAAAAAAGCCCAAGCCCTCCGTCACCCTTCGCAACCCAAAATGGGAAATCGAGAAAGTGGGCTTCAATTAGGAAACGGACATCTCTGTTGAAGTGGACCTGCCAGATAAGATCGCCCATAGGACCAAGATCGCTTTCGAGCTATTTGCTAAAACACCCGATGGACCAAGTTTAATCGTAAAAGGTGAAGGGCATGCCAAGGATGGCAAGGCTATCTGTCGCATACCGGTTTACATACCCAGTTATAAGGATGCCACTGGCAAT
>JAYTHY010000079.1:0-29983 GCA_043732185.1 Fibrobacteria bacterium | reverse complement strand
GAAACCATATTTTCGCTGCATTTAAAACTTTTAGGCCCAGATTTAAAAATACCGCAATTGCAAAATAAAAAGCTGAAAGCGCATGCAAATCCTTACTCAGTTTGTTCGGATCCATCCATATCCAAATCATTACCAGACAGGCTAGCGAGACCACAATTTTAAAGCTGAGGCGTAATTGCTTATAAGAACCTATAACAGATAAAATATTCACGGAACGTTTTTCGTTTCAAGCGAATCAGAATGTAAGGAAAAGTAAACGGCTAATTTTCCATTTTTCACAGTATCTGGAACATATCCCTCGGAACGCATTTTTGAAAATGCAGCAAGCATGACTGAGTCTTGCGTTTCAGAATGGGTAAGAACAATTAAACTGGGGTGAAAAGCCTTTTGGCTCCTGGAAAACCAAGTGGGATCATATAGTTCCTGCAATCCAACACAGTAACGATCCGCTAGTAAAAAGTTGACATTGCATAATGAGGCTGCATAGTAATGTCCTCCTGCTGGCAAGCGAGCCTCCAACTGGGAAAGATGATCGGATAATTCAGTACGATAGGGATAGTTTCCTTGTGCGGCAATCCTAGCCGAGAATTTTCGTTCATAAAATCGATGCGGATAAAAAACCGGAAGCCATAGCAGAATAATCCCCAATACGAATGGAATCCGCTTGGAATTCCAGGACGCCGGGATGGCAGAAAAACCATAGGCATAAATTAATGGCATTAAACCCGACATATACCGTACCCCAGCCCAAGAATTGTAAGCGGAGTAGGCAGAAGCTAAAAATGTGAGCAGGAAGCCTAAGGTAATAAGTGGGTTATAAAACATTCGACGGGAAGCCACGGCCACCAAGACAAGCAACAAAGGAATGGTTTCCAATCCATGTTCATAAAAGTGTAACGTTTTGAAAAAACGAAAAAGGCCTACTCCAATGCGCTCGAATGGAAAAAGCAAATTGTGTCCGGAAAAATATTGGAACATACTCATTGTATGTGATTGACCAGGTTCTCGCAGCAAGCCCCCAGAGCCGGCAAAATGGAAAGGACTTCCAAAAATAATGTGAGTGCGGATCAGCCATGGGGCCACCATCACACAGAAGGCTAGAATGCTTATCACTGGATGTACCCAGGTAAGCGGCATTTTCCTTCGCAACCAATAAAGCCAACATACGCCGGGAAGAAATAAAATACCATTGACTCTAACCAAGTAAAGACATCCAATCCCAAGCCCAAGGATGGCCCACCAATACAAGGACCCCAAGCCGAAGACATTTGTTTTTCCAGTTGAGCGATCGCCAAATATGCACCAAGCGACAATGGCTGTGACAACTAAGCCAAACATGCCTTCCGTATATACGGCCGCGTTCCACTCCAGCTGTAACAGGGAAGATACCGTCAACCAAAGGACTGCCATAGCTGGCCATCGTCCAAATGCATATCGGGTTACCGACCAGGTTGCTAATGAAAAAAGGAGAAAAACACAGGCTACAGTCCAGCGCGCCGTTTCCACTGAATAGCCCCAGACTTTAAAGGTGAGGGCTATGAGTGAGGTCAGTACCGGGTAACGAAAATCATCCGGACGTGGCAGCGTATATGGCAAGAGAAAATGGGCTTCAAGCCAGCGGGTCGTAAATCCATGGCCATGGGCGATTTCACTGGCTACTGAAATCCAGGATCCTTCGTCTCCGGTGGGCAGTCCACCACCACAGATGCGCAATTCCAAAAAATGCCAGCCTAATGCCAACGCCAAAACTATTCCGAGAATTTCCCAAAAGGAAGGTGTATTGGGGGCATCGGACGGTACCAAATGGGAGGCCTGATGCGAAGTTGGGAACATGGAATTCTCCTCCATGTGGATTATAGCTTGACGGGTGCCCAAATGGAACAGGCTTGATTGATTCCATTAGGTCCAGGGTCACCCGCTCAATTAGGCGACAGGTCTGGCCAAAGCCAGAATCCTAAATCCGGGATTGGTAGGTAAACAACTGGAAGTACCGGCCCTGTTTGGCGATAAGCGCGTCATGGTCCCCTCGCTCTACTATTTCACCGTCCTCCACCACCAGTATTTGATTGGCTCTACGGATGGTAGACAGCCGATGGGCGATAACCAAAGTTGTGCGACCCTGCATCAAACCCGCCAGGCTTTCCTGAATGAGCATTTCGCTTTCCGCGTCGAGATTGGAAGTGGCTTCATCCAAAAACAGAATGCGAGGATCAGCCAATAGCGCGCGGGCGATGGCGACTCTTTGCTGTTGGCCGCCGGAAAGTTTTACGCCTCGTTCTCCGATCAGTGTGTCCAAACCTTTTTCCAGACTCGCCACAAAGGTTTTGAGATTGGCGGCTTGCACTGCGTCAGCCAATTCCAAGTCCGTCGCGTCCGGTCGACCGAATAAAATATTTTCCTTTATAGTGCCTTCGAATAGGAATTCATCCTGCAGCACAACGGCGAGATTTCGGCGATAGCTTTCCAGTTTAACCGTTGTCACATCGACATCATCGATTAAGATTCTGCCTTGGCTGGGACGTAGGAAGGAAGCCGCCAGACCCGCCAAAGTAGTCTTGCCCGATCCCGAACTGCCCACCAATGCCGTTACACTTCCAGCGGCAACTTCGAGGCTTATGCCTTTCAATACTTCCTTGCCGGTGTCATAGCTGAAATGCACATCTTGAAACGCGATTTTTCCTTCGATGCGCTTTAGTTCCACTATTCTTTCCGGTTCCTGCCCTTCGGGGGCGAGGGAGAGAATTTCCTCCATGCGATCCAGACCTGCAAAAGCTTCGGTCAATTGAGAGCCAATATTGCTCATTTGCACAATCGGTGCCACCAGAAAGCCCAAGTATAAAGTGAAAGCAATAAAATCGCCCACTGTCATCGCGCCCTTCAAAATCTGAAGCCCACCTATGCCCATAATAAGCACGCTGGTCACGCCGAGAAGCAAGGTCGCGGAGCTGGTAACCAGGCTGGTGGTGGTCATGGATTTCCGTACATTATTGAAAAGCTTGGCTACGCCCGCATCGAATACCTTGACCTCCCTGTCTTCAGCGTGGAATCCTTTGATGACGCGGATGCCTCCTAGAGTTTCCGTCAGACGTCCAGTAACCTCAGCCGTAATTTTTCCCCGCTCGCGAAAAATGGGACGGATCCGAGAAAAGGCTTTGAAGGAAATAAAGCTGAAAAGAATCAATGGGAAAAGACTCGCCACGGTTAACCAAGAGCTGATGCGGACCAGCAAGAAAAAAGAAGCCACCGCAGTCAACACGCCGCCCACCAGTTGCACTACCCCCGTTCCCACCAAGTTACGGACACCTTCCGGATCATTCATGATGCGGGAAAGCAGGACTCCTGACTTTGTGCTGTCGAAAAATCCCACCGGTAACCGAACAATATGCTTTTGCATCTGGAGGCGTAATTGAGAAATGAGGTGCTGGGCTTCTACCGCTAGAAGTCGGGTCAAGGCAAAGGAAGTGGCGGATTGCACCAGTATGGACAAGCCTACGACTGCCAATAGAATCTTGAGCAATTCCAGGTTGCGGTGGGGGATGACATCATCCAGTAGAAATTTAGTGGAACCCGGCAGTACTAGGCCGGATGCCCGGTTGATGAAAATAAGCAAGAGCCCCAGCAGCAGCAGTTTACGACGCGGCCAGATGATAGTGAGGAAGGCATGACGAATGGTGTGCATGGAAGGGGCGCCAGCGCGGCGCTTTGGTTTATCAGAAGATGCGAGGGTTCTGTTCATGGCATGAATATACCTAATCCTCGCAAGCAACTGGGTGGACATTTAATTACCTTGGAATGCTGTGGTACCGAGCCCCTTTCAGCACCTGAAGACGTCCCTCCTATACGCATTAATTGCGGCACCTGTTTTGGCAGCATCGGATTCCACGGCTCTTATGTGCAAGGGTTATGCGTACGATACGGAACGACACATCCCTGCCTATATCGAGACTCGTCAAGAACGAATCCAATTCGGAAAATTAAGTGCCACAGAAACTAAATTCACTTCCCCAGAAGGCAAGTTGATCGCCGATTTGCATTTGGATTTTGTTCGTTTTCCTTTCAAACCCGATTACGCCTACCGGGATTTTCGCAATGGATATGAAGAGGGTGCCACGGTCGAAGCGTCTTGTATTCGCGCGTACTTTCGCGATTCGGCCCGTGCAGTGAGAAAGGAAAAGGCCTTGGATGTCCCTGAGCCATGTGTCATCAATGGCGGCGTGGGTGAATTCGTCAAGAGTCATTGGGCGGAAATCACGGCGGGGAAAAAGTCCCCTTCAATATGGTGGTTCCGGCTAGGCTGGACTATTACAAATTTGTCGCTTACGTGGACACAAAATATCAAGTACCGCCCAAAGAAACCGGAAATCAGGTTTGCAAACCCATTGTCATAGAACCTAAGAATTCGTTACTGGCCATGCTGCTGCCAACTATTGTCATGTTCTATGATCCTAAAACAATAAAAATGGTTCGATATCAAGGCATCGTCAATGTCGCGGATCCCAAAGGCCGAAGCCTCAGGGTCCGGGTCGATTATTAGCCCTTACTTGGATGCCCAAGTTTTCAATCGCTCGCTTAACCCTTTCGCATCCGAAAAAATGGGTGGGATGGTTAGCGTTTCTCCGCCCCCGCTAAGCACAATTTTAGGTCCGGATACTTTCACGGTTTCAACCTGTTCCCGTTTGATGGCTTTTCCAGTGCCATCCCACCACAACAGGGCGACGACCGAATCGCTGAGCCTTACTTCCCTTGGCCGGAAGAAGAAGGCATAGACCACGGAAAGCATGCCCAATATCACAAATCCGAAAGCGGAAAGCCAGGGCAAAATGGGAAGCTCCCCACCCGAATGGGCTACCTTGACGGTCAACTGACCAGCCCAAACGGCAGAGACTATTCCTCCCCCATAAATGGCGACGACTACCAGCCCCAGCAGGATCATACGGATAGGGTTTAGCAGGAAACGTTTGGCGTCGGGTGCGATTTCGGATTCCGTGATTTTCATACTCAGAAAATAGAAAGTCTCAGGGAAATGCTAAGTTAAAGAAAAGCAAGGTTTCATAGCCGCCTGAAGGGAAAGCCACTAAATGTTCACATGGATTGATTGGCTCGTCATCGTCCTCTATTTTGTGATGGTGGCCTCGATAGGTGTCTTTTTCTCCCGTCGCAACGCCAATTTCAAGGACTTCATGTTTGGGGGCGGCAATATGCCCTGGCTGGCCGTAGGCATCTCCCTGATTGCCACATCGGTCAGCGCTAACACATTTTTGGGAAATCCCGCCGATTCCTATGCCAACGATATGCGTCTCTTGATGCTCAATATCGGATCGTTGATCGCCATCTTCATTGTGGGCACGATCTTTATTCCCCGGTTCCGGGCCAGCGGCATTCGCTCTGCCTATGAATTGCTGGAAATCAAGTTCTCCCGACCGGTACGTGTGCTGGCCGCGTCTTTTTATTCCTGCCATCTGCTTTTGCGCATGGGCATGCTTATCTATGGCCCCTCATTGGTGCTTATGAAAATAACCGGAGCCCCATTTTGGGTAGTGGCCATTTCCATGGCGGTTTTTGCAATGCTGTATACTTCGCTAGGGGGTATCAAGGCGGTTACCACCACGGACATCATCCAGTTCATCATTTTTTTTGGAGGCGGATTGCTCTGCATTTATTTCTGTGCAAAGGGCGTGGGAGGATTTTTCAAAACCTGGCAATTGGCCACCGAGGCCGGCAAGACCAAAATATTCGATTTTTCCTGGAATCCGCACAGCGACAGGACTTTTTTCACGGCCTCCATCGTCTATGTTGTTTTTGAAGTGGCGATTCGCGGGTGTGATCAACAATTTGTGCAACGCTATCTTTCCACCAAAGACACCCGCTCCGCCAACTTGTCCTCTCTCAGTTCATCCCTGCTGGGCATTTGCGTGGGACTGGTATTCTTCACTCTCGGTGCCTTTCTTTACGTGTATTTTCAAGTAGCCAAAGTGGACGTACTTCCGGAGTTGACCAAAGTCAATCAAGTGCTTCCCCATTTCATTATCAATGTTTTGCCTACAGGTGTCAAAGGATTGCTGGTGGCGGCCATCTTAGCTGCGGATATGGGGGCGTTGAGTTCGGTGCTTACGGCTCTATCCAATACCACCGTTGTCGACTTTTTGGCCAAGGCTCCCAAGGGAGCGGGAGAGGACGCACATAATCTCCGTAACGCCCGCAAGTGGGTTGTTCTATGGGGCATCCTTGGGATGATAGCCTCCTTTGTCTGTGCCATCGGAGATGTTTCCATATTGACCAAGGCCCTATTCTTCACATCCTTGTTTACCGGTCCGTTACTGGGGATATTCATTCAAGCTTTTTTCATGCCCTGGACGCATCCCAAGGCGGTTATAGCCGGGGCTTTTTGCGGGATGTTTGCTTTATTGCCGTTTTCCAATATTCCCATCTTGCCACCGGGAGTCTGGACGCCTTTGTATTCCTTAGCATGGCCCTGGAATCCTCTGATTACGGTTACCGCCTCGATTTTGTCGGCCCAAATCCTTAGCGTTATTTTAGGCGGACGAGGAAAATCAAAATCAATGCTACAAGCAAGCTGAAACCAGGAACAATCATCAAGCAAGATTCGTCTTACAAGGCAAGTGGGATATAACCTAAACGGTCCGTGCAATCCGATCATGGTGGCATTGGGAGCACCGTCTGCATTGCCAGAAAACCAAGAAAAAGGCAAATTCAAGGTTGCCCTTCTAGTATTCGTCTACCTGATTTTATAAATCATTTTTGATTAGAAAGTAATTTAGACTGCAGATGCAAATGGAAAAATACATTCAGGCATGGTCTTTATGCAGGAATATATCCGGAGAAAGATTACATGTATCAGAAAAAGGCAGTACCCATTTTTATCCAAAAAATAAAACTTAGACTGGCCATGGCATTTCTCGTCCTTTCGGTTGGTGCAAATCCCGTTCTGGCCGGACCTGGATTAAAAGGGTCCCTGGTTTTCCAAAAGGAACATCAGGGTTACTGGTACAATGGATTTGGCCTTCGAACCTCACACCCTGGATTGTTTGGGAATAGGCTTCAGCTGGATATGAAATACATAACCAGCCGCTTGGGTACCGGTTTAAAGGCTGGGGCTCTGGCCCAGGATAAAGTGGACTTGGCCCTGGGATTTTATTTTCGGCAGGATAAAATGTGGAACCCCTATGTGAATCTGGTAACGGGATATTACCATGTGGATACCGAAGGGTTTGATATTTACCCTAGCAACAGTTCTTTGACTTATGGTTTCAATTTTGGATCGTTTTTGAATGTATTTCCGAAATGGGGCGGGCCTTTTTTCGATATGGGCTATACCCAAAAATCCGGACTGGGCGTCACTTATCCATTTAATTTTTCCATGGGATGGACCTTTAATATTTTACCGGAGGCACGATGAGAAGCGGTAGTTCGAAAACCAAAACTAGAGCCCTGTTTTTGTTAATCGCCGCGCCTATTGCCGTCGCGTTTCTATTTCTCGGTAACGGCTGTGTCATCACCGAAGAGAAAATTGATCAAGCCACCATGTTGGATGGTAATCTTATTTTTGACAGCCTGTCCTATCTGGTGTCGGATTCATTCCCCAATCCCACCGATTCCATGAAAAATATGCCAGTGCTAATCGCCGCCCATGGATTTACCGCCACCACCTATGAATGGCAGGATTTTTCCAAGTATCGGGATTCCGTGGGAGGCTTTCTATTGTCCCGCGTGCTTTTGGGTGGCCATGGGCGTTCCTATGAAGTTTTTAAAAACAGCACCTGGCAGGATTGGCAAGCTCCAATACTGAAGGAGTATGAAAAACTGACGGCCTTGGGGTACAAAAATATCAGTTTGGCCGGATCCTCCACGGGCGGCGCCCTTATCATCGAATTAATGGCCAGAGGAAAACTCAATATTAATCCACCTAAAAACCTTTTTATGATCGATGCCATTGTGGTTCCTGGTTCAAAAATTCTGAGCATGATCGATATTCTGGGGCCAGCCCTAGGCAACAGTATTTCCGGGACGTCGCCGGAAGAGGCCGCGCACTGGTATACAAACCGTCCGCAGGAGGCCCTCAATGAATTGATGGATGTTATCAGTCTCGTTCGCATTGACTTGGAAGATATTGTGCCGCTTCCTCCAAAAACCGAACTTGTCATCTATAAAACCAAAGGCGATCAAACTGTCGACCCGATTAGCGGTCTCTTGATATACAAGGGTACCAAGGCCAGCGCCGGAGGTTCGCGAACGCTTAAAATGCTCGATTCCAAACGACATGTATTTACGCGGGGAACGGGTCGCGACAATTGGACCGATGCGGATAAGAAATTGCAGTTTAGGGCTTTTGATGAAATTAGGCTAAAGATGTTGGGATTGCCTATTGTGAATCCTTTGTAAAGGGATGCTCCAAAATTAGGCATCGGAGTATAATTTTAATTGTGAAGGCTGGGTTCTCACTTTTCAAACCGGCCATATTGGGCCTGCCAAGCTAATCTGGGGTCTTTTGAAACCGCAATCGTAGCTTTAAGCAATCTAGTTTAGTGACCAATTGCACAATTCTTTATTTGATTTCTTATTTTATTTATTCTGATTCACTAAAGGGTATGGCATGATCAAGAATTTCACTTTACTTTTGTTTGGGATTTCCTTGGTTTTCACGGCCTGCCGACTGCTACAAAGTGAAAAAAACACGCAGGCACTTTCATTCACTAAACAATACGACAAGCTGGCAGCTTTCGACTCCGTCCATATTGTACTTAAAGATTTGTCCGGCCATACCTTGGACATAATTTATCGAGGGACTGTTGATACAATTGCAGAAATCGAGAACTTGCCAGCCCCTCATTGGGATGGTGGACTGGTCATTATATTAGTTACGGGGTTTAAGGGCGGAAAAATTGTCTATTTGGTAGAGATAAAATTTGACGGGAGAACAGATACGAAAGTTGACTCAAACTCTAAAATTTTACCAGGAACTACGCTCTTTGGTGGCACTCTTGAGCTTCGTTTTACGGAAGGAGATTCAAATTCACTTCCAAAAATAACGGTAACTCCAGATGCACTCACAGATAAATCAATTCTGTGGGTTTCATCAAGTCCGTTTGTGCTTATGGTGGGCCCTAATTATATCAGAGCGTTAAACCGGGGATTTGCAACTCTTACAGCAAAACTTAATAGTGATACGACTAAAGTTTTGGAATACCATGTTACAGTGGTGTCGGATCCAAAAATTCCCGATAGCATACGGATTTTTCCAAGAATACTTTCCCTAGCTGAAAAGGGAGCGCTAGGAAGTACAACAATATCTTTTTTCCCATCCAGTGCGGACCATGGTTTAATTTGGAAACTCAGCGATAGCACCGTCGCCTCGATTTCAAAGGAAGGGCTTGTGACAGGATTGAAAAAAGGCAATAGTAAGCTTTGGGCGGTTTCTATGGTAAGGGCAACCATTATCGATTCAATTGGTATTGAAGTTTCAGACCCCGTACCCGTTGTGAGCCTTAGGTTTCCAAAAGATTCAACAGATCTTTTTGTGGGTGGATCTGCAGAAAGCCTTATGGTGGAAATTTCACCATCGAAAGCAGCCCAGGGGGTAAAATTTTCACTTACCGATTCTTCAAAAATAACTTTGAATAATAATTGGCTTACCGGCCTAGCCGAAGGCATCACTTTTGTAGTTGCGCGTTCAATCGAAAATCTAGCCAAGGTGGATACCCTTAAGGTAAACGTATTTCCAGTCCAAAGAGTCGACAGTCTTGTGGTCAAACCGGATTCCCTCCGGCTTTTTACTGGAGGTCCAAATGGCCAGTTGGTCGGCAGTTTATATCCCAAAAACCTTGCCAATTTGATTTTCTGGCGCTCCTCGGATCCATCGGTAGCATCGGTAAATGGATCTGGTCAAGTACTGTCACAAAAAGCGGGAAGAACGCATATAGTCGGCATTTCGCGTGCAGACAGTACCAAACAGGATGGGACGGAAGTGATTGTGAAACGGGATACGCCGCTTTTATTTGTGGGTCGCGATACAGTTATTTCTCTGGGTAAACAAATCTCCTTTCTTCCGACGGTAATTCAAGAGTTTGGAAAGGTTGAGCAGTTTAAATGGGACTTGGATGGAAATGGAGTTTGGGATGATTCGTCTACCGTGTTAAAATCGGTTTCCTATAAATATGATCAAGAGAAGGAATATTTTTCGGTTTTCTATGTGAAGGACACAGAAGGAAACGATACTACGGCCACAAAAAAAGTAAAGGCTGTTAAGGGCCCGGTTGTTCAAATCCTGTCACCGCTCAATAATTCTTTTACGAACAAATCTACAATTGAGGTTGTATGGAGCATAGATAGCAAGGCCCAAGACACCCTTTTGAAAGAAGTTCTTAATCCAGGCAGTAATACTATTGTTCGTTCTGCTAAAGATGCATTGGGGGCGCTTTTTTCCAGTATGATCACCGTAACTTTGGATACAATTTCCCCCATGAAACCAATTGTACATGGGTTGACTCCGGTGAATATTTCGCTGCCTTCGTGGACTTGGGCAGGCGGTGGCGGTGGAAGCGGTACATTCCGATACCGACTAGATAAAGAAGACATGTTGGGCTCTACTGAACTTATGGATACTCTGTTTATAGCCGTTACTGAATTAGCTGAGGGTGTTCACACCCTTTTTGTTCAAGAAAAAGACCAAGCAGGCAATTGGTCTCAATCCGGGCGAAGTTCAATAAAAATTGACCTGACTGGTCCACTCGCGCCGCTCCCATTAGCTGGTTTTATTTCTGTGACCAGCAATGCCAAACCAATATGGGAATGGATTTCAGGAGCAAACGATGGTATGGGAGTTTATCGATGCAAAATCGACAATAACGCCATGACAACGGGTACGGTGCAAGTTACTCAGGCTAAATTCCAATCCACGACGAATCTTACTGAAGGGAATCATATTCTTTATGTTCAGGAAAGAGACTCCGCTGGTAATTGGTCGTCTACATCCAGTGTGGCGCTTCGAGTTGATCTGACGCCTCCAAATGCACCCATTTTTAACGTTACACCCAGGTCACCTTTGAATAGTTTGCAACCGATTTGGACTTGGGTCAGTGGAGGTGGAGGCATTGGGTTGTATCGATATAGGATTGATACGGCTGATATTAATTTGGGTGCCGGCGTTTTGAAGAATGCGAGTTTTAAGCCAACAGGTAATTTGGTCCAAGGGAAGCATACTCTGTATGTTCAGGAAGGGGACTCAGCGGGGAATTGGTCGTTGACGGCTTCCAAAGAAATTGTGGTTGCTTTGAGGGAAGTAGTTGGAAATGCGGGATTTACAGCAGGTACGGCCTACCATCTATCCATTGGAATAACAAAGGTCGGTGGACTGTATATCAGCTATACTAATCCTGAGGATGAGTTCAAAGTGACTGTAATGAAGTTCAATGGAGGTTCTTGGGAGGCAGTTGGTAATACGGGCTTGTTACCTGCTAATGATTGGCATGCATCCATGGCTTTGAGCAGTACTGGCTACCCTTATATTGCTGCTTCAGACTCAACTCAAAATGGCCGCACTACAGTTAAACGATTTACCGGAACAAGTTGGATCAATGTTGGTCTCCCCGGATTTTCTGCTTCCAAGGTCATTAATCCGACGCTCGTGCTTTCGAAGAAGGACATCCCCTTTGTCGCCTCATGGGATGAGGTAATGCGCTATAATGGAAATTCTTGGGATAAACTAGGGAATATTCAAGGAATAAATCTTACCCACGGAATCAATAATGGATCTGCAATTGCCATTGATAATAACGAAGTGCCTTTCGTTGCAGGTCAATCTCATTCCAGTCTTTCAATATTAAAATTTATTGGGACTGATTGGGAAGTGGTTGGTAATTCAGGCTTTGCTGATGTTAGCGGGTCTGGTATTTATTCCCTTGCAATGACGGCGCTGGGAGAGCCAATTGTCGCCTTTTCTGATAATTTAAACGAATCTAAAATTACTGTAATGGTTTTTAGAAAGGGGAGTTGGCAAATCTTAGGCGTTGCCGGCTTCTCGCTGGTTCCAGTTACAATGACTTCAGTAGTAGTCAGTTCAGCTGGTGTTCCTTATGTTGCCTTTAATGGCGAAGGCACTGGGTCAAGTGCAACAATTATGCGCTTTAATGGGACGATGTGGGAAACCGTTGGTGTCCGGGGGTTTACCACGGACCTCGCAAATCTTTCATTGGCGGTTGATGAATTGGGGGTTCCATTTCTTGCTTATACTGATATTTCTGAAAACGCACGGTTAACAGTATGGAAAACTTCTTTTGATCCTTAAGAAAATTGTTGGGGTAGATCTAAAGGTTTTTGCCGAACTAGCTCTTGGCGGCATGATTTTAACGAGTTGCTTACTCTTCAACGACCCCATCCAGGAAACTCCTCCGGTCAAAGGTCAAGCAAAATTTCGAGAACTGCGCTACGATCCTAGATGGTACCGCACCTACGACTCAACCAGTGGTATTGATATTGACACGAGTCACGGAAGCCTCCTATTCGCCTGGACCTACGGTGATTCCAGCCACTATCCGGATAGCTTTTACGTGGGTATCGATACGCTATGGGCCTTACCCCAAGATGTCCCCGATTCCCTGGGTGCCCCTGCGGACACCGGCAACGATTGGGATTTGCAGATTTGTCCAGACGGCAACTGCTTGCTTGGGCTCAAAGCCAATGTTCATGGGGCCAATGGAGTGTTTCATTTTGGGGACACGCTGGCATCTGGGAAGCCAAGCTTTGAAACCGAGCATCATTTTCAATTTTGGGGCGCAGTTGATATGCGCGTATTCAAGTTCACGGCCCCGGCCAACAGTATTTTTGGTGCGTTATTGTTCGTCAGATCCCGTAGCACGGGACAAGCGGATACTGTATTCGGTTTCGGTGCTTGGAAGTTAGAATGGGACAGTGGCTTTCTACCACCGGTAAGGCCGGTGGCCGGCTATCGGCCAAGGCGATCCGATTTCACAATCGTGGGAAATAAAGTACGCTATTTGCACCTTTAGACCATGTGCGCAACGTACGGCCCTGAAGATCCATAATTTTCCACGTAACCGCATTTTTATGTAGCTCTGTTTTCTCGCGAGGACGAATAACGATTCCTGTTGGTACCTGTGCGATAGCAGCGATGAGGGCGGTCCTTAAGGAAGCGTATTGAGTCGTGGTCATCTTACTACGAGTATCTCCTTCAATGCGAGCAGTGATTTTACCGTTATGATCGATGACGAAGTAAACATCTCGAAAGGAATTGTATCGATGCCATACCGTTGCAAGGCCGGAAATAGTGGTAATTGCGGTGTCGAAAGGGACACGCACCAAGGGAAACTTTACCTTGGGTGCCTTACTTAAAAGTTTCGCGTTATATTGAACCTGGATATCCGAGAATGTTGCATTGGCGATTTCAGTGCCTACGGCCTGAAAAGGAATGGATGGATTTCCCGATCCCAAGCTGTCAGCCAATGCTCCAATCGCCGGAGCATTGGCCATGCATCCTCCGCAGGTGTACATAAAAACATCCAGCAGTATGGCCTTACCGCGAAAACTAGTTAAGCTTAAACCCGCTGGATTTGGATAAGTCACACTGTCCAAGGATTTATAACCCGTCCAAAAATAGGCTTGGGTCCCCACATCTCCTTCATCACCGAAAGTTAAAGTTGCGCCAAGCAGTCCTAGGACAAATAGACAAATATTTTTCACAAAGCCTCCCATTTGGCTAAAGTATAATCTTAAACCCCTTTTCCGTCTTGTTGCGATGACTGTAGTCTATTAGTGTGGTTGGTATTGGCTGAAAACAACGTTTTGCACTAAGCCCTGGCCATCCTTGGCAACAACTACCAATCCATAGTCCGCTGGGTTTTCGGGATCCGGGGGTGGCGGATTCTTGATGGATTCCAATCCCAAGATCAACTTTGCGGTGAATGTTTTGGCCGTCAAAGGCGGAAGTCCCGTCACCGTCATCGGCTTTCCAGCGATATCTTTGTCCGTAGTTTCCGCAACGATCGCTTCCCAAGGTTTGGGATTGAGTGGAAATTTTACGGAACGGTTTTTTACGGCCATGACGCTAAAGGCCAGCGCGCTGCGGGATACGGTGTCCCGGTTATAGACGGTAAAGCGTACCAATCTGTTTCCAGTGGTGCTGTCGAAAGTTGAAGCGACGGTATCCAATAGCAAATCGAGATAGGTGAGTGGCGCAAGATTTCTAATCCGATAAACCAAAGAATCATATTCCCCTTGATCATAGCGCACGCCCGTTTCCCGAATTCCATAGGGGGCATTGGAACCGTTCAGGGTAGCTTGCGGGAGACTGCTGGAAAAACTGGCGTCGTAGCGGGCTTGGGTCGCTGCCGTTACCCAGGGATCTTGGATGGTGCCAAATTTGATGTGATAAATCACTACAATTAGATTTGGATTATAGCCAGGCGCATTCAGCTCCGCATTGATGTACGGTATGAGCAAAGCCTCGGCGTAAGCACAAGACACGCAACCAAAAGAGCCGAACGATTCCAGAATAGACTTGCGTGCCACCGGGTAATGTTCTTGTGTCTTTAAAGCCATAAGTGTGGAATCGTTTTGAGTGGGATCCCATTCCAAACTGGGATCGTCAAAGTTTTGGCAATGTAAGAGCGTGAAGGATAGGAGGACGGCGAAAACAAATTCAAGTCGGTGCAAGTGGACGCCCCTGATTTTCAGAAATGGGAGATCCATATTAGTTCGCCTCCTTCAAAAGGCGGCTCGATCCGACAGCTTCCACCTGAGCATGCGACTCTATCCTTGCGCTGTCCGCCCCATAAACTGATTTGATTCCCTTCAATTACAGATAGAGTCAAATACGCGGATGCCCAGCCATTCGTGATTCCGGGCAGTTGATAATGCCAGGAGTCGGCGTCTTTTTCCTTATCGGAAGTCGTCACTTCATAGTCCAGGGTGAATGTCCAAGCGGAATTGCGGCTAAGCGTGGTGGAGAGGACGCTATGCCAAGGGGATTCGTGGTAGTACTGGGCTCCGACTTCCCCAAGCCTGCCCGTCTGCACATCGGGAGGGAGCAGCGAGTCGAATTTTGTGAAGCGGCGTTGCAATTCGAACTCTCCCTGCACATGCCAAGGGCCCGTCAATGGTTTGTTCGCCGTCAGGCCGCCAGTAAGTGCATGGATATCCTCGAAAGAACCGAATTCAAATTTCCGTTGGCGATTCCAGTTCAAACCTAGAAGCAGCCGGCTTTGATCGGGTGTGGTAAATTGGAAAGTTTGATCTAAATCCAAAAAAGGCAGGTCAACGTGGTGGATGAGCAAAGATGGATTTCGCTCAGGATGTGAAAGCAGCGAAGAGAGGTTCAAGGCATAAAAACTCTCCGGAGAAAATTGCCACGTTCCGTGCGTTTGGACTCCTGCCTCCCGTTGATTGTTGGGGAACAGAATATCCCGGGCCATCAATCGAAAGGTGTGGTATTTGACCAAGCTGGGAGGATCGGCAAACCCCAAATCGTAATTGTAATAGTATTTGAATTCCCCACCCAATTCCAGACGCCCTAGGTTCCCGGAAAGGGCTCCATAGAGCGCGCGGCCATGATACGTATTGGGATAATTGAATTGGTTCTCGCCTTTAAGGCCCACATACCCAAGGTAAAGAGAGGTGCGTCCACGCAGCACTTCCAAATTTCCGCCGGCCAAGTTAATATGCCAGTCTTGTCGAAAGGCTTCCAGATACTGCGCTCCCATTGTTATACCTGTGCGCGGCGACCACTCGCCTTCAAGCCCTTGCAGGTAAACATCGCGAAGCTGATTTTCTTCGGCATCCATACTGTACAAATCGATAAAGCTGGAATAGGTATTGCCTCCAAATACAGAAAGTCGCGCGCGTCCCAAGGTAGCGGAGGAGTTACCGCCTTTCAAAGAAGCCCACGCTCCTTTTACGTTTTTATCGATACGGGCTTGTCGATCTTCAAAAGTTCTAAGCACTAAACCGCGATTCAGAGTTCCATAGAAATTTCCAGCCCGTATATCGGCATGGTTGCTTTGATATGCAAAAGTTTGGCTGACCACTCTCTGATTGGGATTGCGAATGAAGTTCGCATGGGATTCCGGAAGGTCGCGCAGGAACTGATAGCCACGGAATCGTCCCTGGTAGGACAGCTTTTCATTAGCGATTCGAAAATCAAACCAGTCTTCCCACCAGCCGTTGGGCGCGGGAAGCTCCCGGGTTTCCCGGCCATAATCGGCGCGCAAAAAGTTGGAACCGGAAAGGGATACCCCTCGAAGCCAATCTCCAACAGGTTCTGAAACAGCTTTGGTGTCGGGAGAACTGGAAAGCGAATGCTGCACTGAATCTTTTACCAGGGAGGAAGGAGTAGGGTCAAGTGTTGCCGAATCTTTGGCAGTGTCTATGCTTTGGGGTTTCTCCAACAGCTCCACAATACGGCGTTCCAGATCCACCTCGTCTCCTGGTTCGAAACCCTCTTTGCGGAAAACAATTTGCCCATGTCGATCGATAAGCACGGTGGTTGGCAATACCGAAATCTGGTATAGCCGATAACCTTGCTGATCGGGATCGAACAGTACCGGAAATGGAAAGGCCTTGGCCAGGGCAAAAGAGCGCACGCGCGCCTGCGTTTGCGGCTGATCGACGGACACGGCAATCACCCTGAATCCTTGACGGCCATGGCGATTTTGGAGGTTGCTAAAGGTGTCCAATTCCGACAAACAAGGAATGCAAAAAGTAGCCCAGAAATTGACGAGTAGAATATCCCGGCCCAATTGCTGATCCAAATTGAAAGTGTGGCCCTCGATGTCTTGCAGATGAAATGCAGGCGCCGATTCCGCCTCGCTTCTGTTCAATCCTGCACACAACGCCAATAAACCAATTACTATGCAGGACTTGCCGAACACCTGGAATACCTTGCCATATACTGTGAATGCCTTGGAAAGTCGGAGAACGTGTGCTTTCGCAACAGGAAGCATGGTAGACTTTCTGGATTGGGTACGACACGAAAAGTAATTTCTTTCCCTGAACTGGGCCAGATGCGTTTGGAGCCATTGCATATCCCAAGTTGCCAGGAAATTTCGAAAAAGGCAGTTTCCTAAACAATGAATTTTCCCCAAGAAGCCGGATGGCCCTCAGGCTCTACACCTGTCGGCTTTTTATTGCGCTTAACCAAGGCTTTACACATTTTCGGGGCGCCTTCCTATGAATTGGAGCGCACGGTTAATTCCTTGTCTGCCAAATTGGGTTTTCAAGTTCAGGCTTTTGCATTGCCAACCATGATCACGTTAGCGCTGTTCGATCAAGATCGATATTCCACCTTTCTTATCCGAGTGGAACCGGGTGAAATAAATCTGGGAAAATTAACCCGAACCCAGGCATTGGCGTTTGCGGTTTTGCAGGATGAAACTGATGTCGAACGCGCGGCGCAGGAACTCGAAAATATTTTTCTCGATCCAGTGATTTGGGGAAGGCTCGCTTCCGTTCTCAGCTTCGGAATGGTTTCTGCAGGCGTAGCCAGGATATTCAATGGCGGATGGAAGGAAATCATTTCCGGAGGCTTGATAGGAATCCTGGTTGGCGTGCTGTCTTTAAATGCGGGTCGGAACCGGATTTTTTCCCATTTGTTTCCGACGTTGGCTTCCGCCTTGGCCGCCTTATCCGCCTATATCTTAGCGTATTTACTGGGACACGACTCCGTTTACTCCACATTGCTATCAGGCTTGATCGTGCTTTTGCCAGGTTTGACGATTACCGTAGGTTTGGCCGAATTGGCCACGCAAAACCTGGTTTCAGGCACGGCACGTTTGGCGGGTGCTGGAATTCTTTTTGTGCAAATGGGATTTGGTGTGGTGGTAGGCGATCAAATTGGCACGCGATTATTTCCAGTGTTGCAACACTCGGATGTTTGGTTTTTTTCACCTTGGACGGAATGGCTGGGAGTATTGTGCGCCAGCTTGGGATTGGTGGTTCTCTTTCAATCCAGGCGGCGCGATACCGGCTGGATTTTACTGGCCGGTTTAATTGCCTACGGCAGCGCCAAGCTGGGAACCCGAATGGCAGGGCCCTTTGCAGGCGCCTTTTTGGGAGCTTTTATCATTGGAACGGTATCGCATATTTTCCGGTTCTTTACGGGACGATCGAATCAGCTTTTGTTGCTACCGGGTATGATCCTCCTGGTACCCGGAAATATCGGTTTCAAAAGCCTTAAAAGCCTGCTCGATCAAAATGCGTTGGATGGGTTACAAACCGGTTTCAGCATGTTACTGGTGGGCACGTCTTTGGTTATCGGATTGCTGATGTCTTCCATTTTTATTCTGCCGACACGTCGCAAGGCAAAGTAACGGTTGCGTTACCGTCATGGATTTTAAGCAGGTACGTTCCAGTAGCCAACACTTTATCCGATAGGACCATCTGACTGGAATGCAGCGCCGTTTTTGAGAAAACCAGCTTGCCTTTGGAATCATACACATCCGCTCGCAATTTCGTTATAATCTTGTTTGCTGCTAAAATCAGTTTTCCATCTCGTCGGTTTAACGTGTATTCGGCAGTTGACGACACATTATCCGTTTTCAATTTTGGAAAGTCAGGTCGGGCAAGTCCGACAGTTCCTGCCTTGATAACCCGAATGCTGTCAAGATGGATATCTGTCAAAGGTTTTTCCAAAGCATCGATTGGCGCGCCTCCAATGGCCCATACGATTTCCATGCCCCAATACACTTCCGCAAATACGGAATAGTGATAATTATTTGATGGGCTGGCTCCTAGTTGTATGGCAAAATAGGATGTTCCGGTTCCGGGCCCGTCTGTAGCCATGGAAATTCGGCCGCCAAAGGTGTGCAACAGTTTGGCGTTGTATTCTTCGGGAATCGGGGCGGGCTCTTCCGCTTTCTTGCCATTTGTAGACGGGTTCCCCATTTGAATGACCCAATTAGGCGCGACCCGGTCGATCAATTCTCCGTCGTAATATTTCTTTTTAACCAAAGTCAAAAAATTGTTTCCAGTGATTGGGACGATGTCTTCATAGACATGCACTTTGAAAGTTCCCCAGTCCGTATAAAACTGAACGTCGGTACCGAGGCTAGTTATCGGAATTTTGTCCGTAATGACGCGTATGCTGTCCAACTTAATCGCGGTAACCGGTTTTTTGTTTCCATCCACCGGAACCTGATTGATAGCGGTGGCGACATTCAGGCCGGTAACCACCTGGGCAAAAACAGCATTGTGAGCATTCAAAAGCGGAGCCGGGCCCATGTCGATGGCAAACCGACTGGTTGAGGTTCCCGGCCCATCATTCACCATGGCAACCCTTCCCGCTTGGCTGTGCATCAGCGAAGGCGCATATTGATCTTTGATGACGGGTGGAACAGGTTTCCCATTGGTAGCGGCGTCTCCGGTTTGAACTAAGGAATCCTTGACAACGCGGTCGAACGTCATGCCGTCATAAAATTTATTTCGAACCAGGTTGATAAAATTCAGGGACGGAATCGGTGCGAGATCTTCGAATGTCTGCATGGTAAAAGTTCCCATGCTGGTGTAAACCTGGACGGTAGTGCGGGCCGTCAAGTTTGCTAAAAGAAGAAAAACACATGTGAAGGAAAGGATCCATTTTTTGCCGAATGTCCATGGCACGACGGGTTTTTTAACGACAATGAAACGTAACATGGATTCCCCAATGGATGCTGACGTGTTTGTATCCCGCGTCTTGGTAAAAATGATGCGCAAAAAGATAGTGATTTTACATTTCAGTGCAGCAGGTTTTTTGCTTGGCCCCAAAAAGTAATCCATATCCGGTAATTGCCAGATTACCGATAAAAAAGCAATTTCCCACTGGCCAGCGACACACAATGCCATTAGGTGCTAGGCAATGGATTGGATACCGACATGCGAAAAATCCTCCCAACCCGTGGTTTTCCCTCACCAAAATTTCGCTATTTGCTTCTGCTTGTCGCGATTTCTCCTTTTATGGTGGGCTTTAGTACACCAGATTCGAGCGGCACTTATTTAGGAGCCGGTATGGGAAAAGGTGCCTATCATCTGGTAGGATGCAAAGGAAATTTCGATTCCAGGTTTCTGGAAGGTCAGATAACGGCTAAGCACCGTTTTGAAGAAGATACTGCCTCACACCATGGTTCCTGGTTTTCAGGGCTTAGGCCCGGACACAATAGTATTGGAGGTTTTGTGGGGGCCATAGATGAAAATGTTACGGTCCTGGAAGTTAAAAAAGACAATAAAGGCGTCCCTTACTTTTCTGACACTGTGGGAAGTCAGTTCGAAAAAAGAGGATTCGTTTACGGCGCATACTGGACGGGAGATTGGCATTGGGTTGGATTAACCACAGGAATTGGTGGGCTGTATCGCAGCAGTGAAATACCCGATTTGGATTCAAAAAAAGTTGACCAGCTGATCCTAGGGCTTCGGTTGGGTGATTATGATCGTTTTTACGTGTCAGCTGAGGCGTTTGGATCCAGTCCATCTTTAAGTGGCGGTGGAACATCGAACCTAGGAATCGGGGGGAAATGGCACCATACTCGCGTTTGGTTGGGGAGTGGACAGTACCCAGGAAAAGTTAAAGGCGCTGACGGAATCGGCATTCTTAAAATATCCCAAGGCTATGGCCCGTATACTTTTTTCTTTACAGCTCAGGGCAACTCTAAATCGGTGCCTCCAGCCAATCTTGGAATTGAAAAGGAAAATGGAATTTCCGTTTATATGGAATACCGACTGCCTTAGCTAAAGATTTAAAGTCAAGCCGAGCGATGCTTTTTTATTTCATTCAAATCGAAGTGCGTCAATTGGATTGAGCCTCGATGCTTTTCGAGCCGGATACCACCCAAAAAAAACACCTGTAACTGCCGATGCAGCAAAGGCCACTAAAATAGTGAAGGGGGAGAGCGAAACCGCCCAGCCTTGTATTGTGGATAGGAATATGGAGGTGCTGACGCCTAAGGCAACACCAATTATTCCCCCGCAAAAGCTAATGACCATGGCTTCCACCAAAAATTGTCGAAGGATATCGCTTCCTTTGGCGCCTACGGCTAAGCGTATTCCAATCTCACGCGTTCTTTCTGTTACGGAAACAAGCATGATATTCATAATGCCGATTCCACCTACTAATAGTGAAATAGCGGCTATGCTGGATAGAAGTATGGCCATGGCAGCCGATGCGCCACCAGCCGCTTTAGCTATTTCGGTTTGTGTACGCAAGGAGTATTCGGGGGTGTCCTCGGCGGCGACATGAAATCTTCGACGCAATACCAAATCAATTTGGTTTGAGGCTTCGGATATGGCTTCTTCCGATATAGCGGAGGCGAATAGACCCTGCGCATAGCCGGTGCCTAGCAGTTTCTTTGCCACCGTGGAAAAAGGTGCAATGATAATATCATCCTGGTCCTGTCCGAAAGCACCTTGCCCTTTCGATTCGAGGAGGCCGATTACTTTAAAGGGCAAATTCTTGATGCGAATAGTCTTGCCAACTGGATTGCTGTTTTCTCCAAAGAGATTGGTAGCCACCGATTGACCCATTAGGCAAACCTTAGCGGCGCCTCGTTCATCTGAGGCGGAATAGAATCCTCCGGAAACCAGATTCCATTGTCGAATAAGCAAATATTCCGGATAAGCACCATAGATACTTGTTCTCCAATTCTGCCCTCCCACTTTAATCTGGGCGCTGGTTCTGGCTGTGGGTGTTATATAGCGTACCGCCGGGGATTCACGCCGGATGGCTTCTACATCCTCCTCCGTGAAACGGCTGCTGGTACCCGCTTCACCACGCACGCTGCCGGAGCCTTGCGCACCCGGAAATACATTGATGACATTGGTACCAAGTCCTGCGATGGATCCGGCTACGGCTGATTTTGCACCTTGTCCTACGGAAAGCATGGCGATTACAGCGGCTACACCGATGATGATGCCTAGCATGGTTAAAGCTGTGCGCAGTTTATTGCGTGCCAGAGAACGAAACGCGATTTTCATAAGGATGGCGATTTTCATATCTGCCGCGCGCTTTTGGGCTGGAGGTTCCGATTATCAAGAATCACTTTCCCATCTTGGAAAATCACTTGTCGCTTAGCCATGGCAGCGATATCAGGTTCATGGGTTACTAGAATGATGGTGATCCCCCGCTCGTTCAATCCTTGGAACAGTTCCATAATTTCGAGGCTGGACCGCGTATCCAGATTTCCCGTAGGTTCATCAGCAAGGATAAGGATGGGCTCGTTCACCATAGACCTGGCAATGGCCACTCGTTGCTGTTGCCCGCCAGAAAGCTGGTTGGGATAGTGTCTGACACGATCACCCAAACCGACGGCTGTCAAAGCCTCCAGCGCACGTTGACGGATTTCCGCAGACGGTAAATCCTTCCGATACAACAATGGGAGCTCGACATTTTCCAGGGCGGAAGTACGGTTTAGTAAATTAAAGGATTGGAAGACAAAGCCAAGCTTGCGGTTTCTTAGTTGTGAAAGCGCATCTCTGCTTAAGTCTTGAACTGCTTGTCCGTCCAAGTGGTACCGGCCTCCGGAAGGGACATCCAGGCAGCCGAGAATATTCATGAATGTGGATTTGCCTGATCCGCTAGCGCCACTGATGGCGACAAATTCTCCCCGATGAATTTCCAGGTTTACGTTTTGCAAGGCATAAACATTTTGTTCCCCCATGACATAGTTTTTAACCAGCTCTTGCACCAAAATAAGGGTCAGTGGGTTGGATGCGTCCATCAGTGATACCTGGCGCCACCGCCTCCACCGCCGGGTGGCCGAGTCATGCCAAACGGTGCAGCTTTGTTCTGTTTGCCAGTCTGATTGGATTCCGCCCCCGTAACCACAAGTGTTCCTGGTTCAAGGGAGCCGCTGATTTCCGTATGCACGCCATCTGTCAAACCAACCTGTACCGGGACGGGTTTTAGATTTCCGTTCTCAAACACGAATATTTTATCGCTCGCAATTTCCATTCCCGGTTTATACATGGTTTCATTTTTTCCAGAAGATCGATTCGCGGGTGACTTTTTGCCTTCCTGGGCGGGTGGTGAAAATCGCAATGCCAGTGATGGCGCCAGCATCACGACATCTTTATGAGCCACGACAATATTTAGACTGGCAGTCATCCCCGGCATGAGCTTAAGGTCGGGATTCGGAACGGACAATACAACATCATAGCTGACCACGTTCTGTACCGTTACGGGTTGCAGGCGGATCTGTTTTACTTCGGCCATAAAAACAGAATCAGGATAGGCATCCACCGTGAACGTGGCTCTTTGTCCGACGGTTATTTTTCCAATATCAGCTTCATCCACGGAAGCCTGCACTTGCATTTGCTTCAAATCTCCTGCGATGGTAAACAGCGTAGGGGTATTGAAGCTGGCGGCAACGGTTTGTCCCACGTCCACGGCTCTCGATAGAACGGTCCCGTCAATAGGGGAGACAATGGTGGCATATCTGAGGTTGATGCGCGCACGGTCCACTTGGGCTTTGGCAGAATTGAGATTCGCACTGCAAACTTGGGCATTCGCTGTGCTTTGATCGAGCTCGGATTGGGAAATAAGTGCGCGTGCAAAAAGTGCTTGCGAACGCTTTAGCGCTTCCGAGGCCTGTTTATCTTGAGCCGCATTCCTCTCCTGATTGGACAGTGCGTCAGTCAAGGCGGCGCGAAGCAAGGTGGTATCAATACGTGCAATCACTTGGCCTTTTTTAACTTGCGCATTGAAGTCTGCATATATGGCGGATACGGTACCGGAAACCTGAGTGCCCACTTGTACGGTGAGCACGGCTTGTAATGTGCCAGTGGCTGTTACGGAAACGCTAATAGGCCCCAGCTCGATTTGCGACATACGCCATTTCACCGGGGTTTGGCTCCGGCCCCAGAAAAACCAAGCACATCCAATGGCTAGGCCAAGCCCAAGCATAGCGGGGGCGACCCATGCCCACTTGAATTTTCTGAGTGGCGAGAGATCGGACATTATTTCCCTTCCGTAAGAGTGGGCACCTGGACCTGCTTCACTAAATGGCCGGCCAGTCTTCTTAAGGCTGTTTCTGCCACCTTGACTTTCTGTCGCGCCGTAATGAGTCGGACTTCGGCATCCAGTAGTCTGGTTTGCGCATCTCGGAACTCAAGGGGTGTGGATGTCCCAACGCGGTAACGCTCTTGCGCGCCTTCAGCTTGCAATTTGGAAACCTGCAGGTTGCGTTCCTCCAAGGTTACCAGTCGCAGACCCGTTACGTATTGGCTACGGGCCAATTCAAAGTTAGTCAGCGCATCGGACTCGGCAAGTTTCATGCGCGTTTCTTCTTGATGCAATTCCAATTTTGCCCGAGTGACACCGGTGGGCGTGGCCAATCGGTCAAAGAGTGGCAGAGTAAGCATTACACTGTATGTCAAATCACCAGAATAGGAAGCAGCGGCGCGATTGATTGCATCAGGAGCCGTAGAATAGGCCATACCCGTGTTCAGGCTCGGAAACCAATGTCCCCGGGCAGCATAGACTCCAGAAAGGGCCGCGTCACGTCGGGCTTTGGCAGCGGCCACCGCCGAATTGTTTTCCAAGACAATGTTTCGCCATTCTTCCAGGGGTTGCTCTGGCTCGAGTGGAATGGAATCGGTCACTTGAAAATCAAGCCCCGGGTCCCGAGCCATGATTTGATTCAGTTTGACTTTGGCAATGTGCAAGGAAACGTCTTGGTTCAAATAGCTGGAAGAATCCAGATTGAGATCGGCCAAAGATTGTAAGTAATCCAAACGAGAACCCGATCCTATTTCCAGTTTGGCATTGGCAAGTTTGCTACGCTCCAGTGACACGGCAAGCAAATCATGTATGGCTCCCAGTTTTTGATTTTGTTGCACGATATCGTAGTAGGCCAGCATGATGGATTCAATCAGTGCCTCCAACGCGGCTCTGTCCTCCAGCATTGCAGACTGGCCTTGCAGCTTCAATTGATGGTAGGCGTAGTGGGTTTGAAATCCGTCGAAAACCAACCAGTTGAGAGAGCCGCCAATCCTGGTTTGCGGGGCGCCACCGCTCAGTTTTCCAGATTGGGTGAGATCGGCGGAGGCGGAAGGGAGAAATCTTCCTTGGCCTGATCGACTTTCTGTGGCCGCTATTTCCGTTTTGTCATGAGATAAGGAAAGGCTATAATTGTTCTGCAGACCTGTAGCCAGGGCTTGTTCAAGTGTAAGTAAGGTCTGTGCTGAGGGGCTGCAGTAAAGAAGCCAGAGAGTTAGGAATGCTGCGACTGCCTGGATCAATTCAAGTTAAGCACGGAGCTTGACTTCGATATACTTGGGAGATTTCGAGGTCGGAAGCGCCAATGGCGAAGGATTAGGAGATGGCGTCAAGAATGGGTTTGGCATTTGGGAATCCCAGCCGGCAGGATGGCTTTTGAGTACAAAAGCATAAGGAAACGCCTTTACCTCAGAGCCGAACTTTTCCCGGATTTCCCGCATCGGAACAACTCTTGACCGCATGCCTCTAAACTAACCAAATGCCCAAAGGATGCCAAGAACATTAATTGGTCTAACTTTGGCCGCTTTGTCTAAATTCGGGCCTTTGGTTTAGGATTTTGATGGGGGAAAGTCTAATCCGAGGCGCCATCCCCACATCCCTCTGGGTTTTCGTCCTCGGCGTGCAGAACCTCAAATTCGCCTTCCTGGCTTTTGGGGACAAAAATCATGGAGTCGATTCGGCCGCTTTCCTGGCTATGCGTCCAAAGTAAAAGCTTGTCTTGAAAAGGAGCTTCCGGAAAATTCAATAGAAGGCTGTCATTGACGGGAAGAAGTTTCAAACGTCCTTCATCTGGTTGCAGTCGAAACTCCCATGCGCTATCGGAACGTGCGAGCGCGATGCTGGTGATTGTAAAGTTAGTAGAACTGTCGCAATACTCACATGCTAGTCTAGGTAGACTGTCCGGGCTACTCTCGAGGGATATCTTGGCATTGGAGGAATAGCACGGAACAAACACCACAAAACCTTGGCCTTCCACTTTTGTGACTTTGATCCATTCGACTGGTAGGGCAGCCATCCAAGCATGCATGGTTTCTCGTGTGGTTGCGCTATCCGAGAACGTACTGGTGGACTGGTTTGCCAATCTGTGTTGATCCGAAAGCTTTTGCCGGAAGGCGATCAAGAAAATAATTGCAAAAAGGAGGAAGGCACCGGAAAAAAGAATGAGCACTACTGCCGGACCGGAAACTTTGCCGCTGGATTTTTCGAGTATTTCCGGGTGAAGTTGCATTGACTCCAAGATAAAAAGAATAAGATGGTCTATTAACTATATTTCCAATTCACCTTATCCAAGGATATCGCCTTGAGTCCATTGACCCAATCTCCCGCCTGGAAAGCGCTTTTGGCGCATCACAAATCCGCCGCGCCCTGGAAAATGCGGGAACTTTTCGCACAGGATCCGAGTCGTGCGGAAAGACTGCATCTTGAAGCATGTGGACTGTATGTCGATTACAGCAAAAACATCGTCAAGGATGAGACGCTTGATTTGTTACGCGGTTTAGCGGAGGCGACCGGTGTTGCAGCCGCGCGAGAGGCCATGTTCACTGGAAAAAAAATCAATTTTACCGAGGGACGTGCCGTTCTGCATACCGCCCTGCGGAATTTTTCCAGCGAACCTGTGTTGGTGGACGGGGTGGACGTCATGCCCAAGGTACGGGCAGTTTTGGAAAAGATGCGGGATTTTACCGAAAAAGTGCGCACCGGTGTTTGGCTCGGTCATTCGGGGAAAACCATCACGCATGTTGTCAATATCGGAATCGGCGGATCGGACCTGGGTCCCGTCATGGTTACGGAGGCGCTAAAGCCTTATAGTTATGACTCGACGGGAAACCCGGTCGTGACGGTGCATTTCGTTTCCAATGTCGACGCCACGCATATCGCAGAAATTTTGCGTAAAGTGGATCTGGAACGCACCCTTTTTATCGTAGCGTCCAAAACTTTTACCACTCAAGAGACCATGACTAACGCCTTAAGCGCTCGTGATGCATTGCTCCAAGCCTGCGGCGGCGACAAATCCGCCGTTGCCAAACACTTCGTTGCCCTGTCCACTAATCTGGAAGCCGTGGCTGCTTTTGGAATCGATACCGCAAATGCCTTCGAGTTCTGGGACTGGGTGGGAGGCCGCTATTCCTGCTGGTCCGCCATCGGGCTGTCGATTTCCCTATCTATCGGATTCGGACATTTCCGGGATTTCCTGGCCGGGGCCCATGACATGGACAAGCATTTCAGAACCGCCCCCATAAAAGACAATCTTCCCATCACGCTGGCGCTGCTCGGCATTTGGTACGGGGATTTCTTTGGAGCAGAAACCCACGGTGTCATGCCTTATGATCAGTATTTACATCGACTGCCCGCCTATTTGCAACAGGCCGATATGGAAAGCAACGGCAAGTTCGTGGATAAGGACGGTCAGCGCGTGGACTACCAAACGGGTCCGATTATCTGGGGCGAGCCCGGCACCAATGGTCAGCATTCCTTTTATCAGCTGGTTCATCAGGGCACCAAACTGATTCCCTGCGACTTCATCGCCCCTGCCCAATCGCACAATCCCATCGGCGACCATCATCGTATTCTCATGTCAAATTATTTCGCCCAAACCGAAGCCCTGATGGCTGGAAAAACCTTGCTGGAAGCGGAAGCAGAGCTTAAAGCGGCCGGTCTCAGTCCTGAAGATGTAAAGCGCCTGGGGCCACATAAGGTGTTCGAAGGCAATCGTCCCACCAACTCCATTCTATTCAAGAATTTGACGCCACATGTATTGGGCGCACTGATAGCCATGTATGAACACAAAATATTTGTGCAAGGCATTGTTTGGGGCATCAATAGTTACGACCAATGGGGTGTGGAGCTGGGAAAACAATTGGCAAAAAAAATCCTTGCAGAGCTTGAGGCAGGAGAGAAAAATCCGGCCACGGCGCTCAAACATGACGCCTCGACGAATACTTTGATTCGAAAATATTTAGCAGAGAGGAAATAAATACCATGTCATGGCCAAAATTCTTGAGCATCGTTCTGTTGACGTCCCTGGATCTGTTCGCAAACGGGGCTGCCAAACCGCAATCCGCTCATTCTGGACTTGCAGTTGCGCCTGGTCGCATCTATGTGCAAGGGACAAAGTTGATGGTGGATGCCAAGCCGATTTATCTCAATGGCGCGAACACCCCTTGGAATTTTTTCAACGAGTTCGGCAGCACGGACGGCAACAATTACGACCACGTCTGGTGGAACAATGAATTTGCCCGCTTAAAAGCCAAAGGGATCAATAGCGTGCGCATTTGGATCAGCTGCAACGGAACCGAGCAGCCACTAACTAATTCAACGGGTGTAACAGGCGTCAACAGTCAGTTGTGGAAGGATCTGGATGACCTCATGGCATTGGCAGCGGTGCAGCATATCTATGTCATGGCTACCATGGTTTCTTTTGATCATGTGAACCCATATATTTGGGATTATGTGACTCAAGCCCATTCCACGATTTTCAATAACTGGCTGGCGGTCTATAATACCACCAGCGGAGTACAGACGATTCTGGATAAGTACATCGTCCCCTTTGTGCAGCGGTATAAGGACAACCCCTATCTCTTTGCTATTGATTTGTGCAATGAGCCGGAATGGATGAGTGAAAACTACGCATCAGTGTCGGTGGCCAATATGCAACGCTATGCTGCCCGGGCAGCGGCCGCCATCCATCATTCGGGCAGTCAGGTTCTGGTGACTATTGGTAGCGCCTCCATTAAATGGAATAGCGAAAAATTTGGCGTTGGGAATTACTGGAGTGACGCTAATTTGCAAAAGCAATTCGTGGACACGCAGGCCTTTTTAGATTTCTACCAAATCCACTATTATCTTTGGATGGAACCCTATTACCCTGTGCGCACTTCAGCCGTCAATAACGGGATCACGGATAAGCCACTGGTAATGGGCGAAATGCCCGCTGCCGCCACTGAAGTCAACAATAATAACGCCCGACTTTTACCGGTGGGGGAGACCGTTGCCTCACTGTTCGAGTTTTTCCTTGCCAATGGGTATAGCGGCCACTATCCTTGGACTTCAAACGCGTTCGCCGCTACGGATACCCATTTTACGGGCTCATTAACCGATTTCGGCCCTGCGGCCCTTGCCTTCCAGCTGGCCCATGCCAGCATTGTCATCATGCCGGGAACATCAGTTAGCATCAAGGGCGTTAATGCATCCCGTCGGGGGGAAGGCTTAGGGAATCCGTCTCCGATCGGTTCTCACAATGGAGGTGTAAATGCACTTGGGCAAAAAGCTTTGAAGGAAAACCTTTTTCTGAGAGTCTACCGGTTTTTTCGATAGAAGTGGAGAAACTACTAAGGAAGGCGATTAGAAATTTCAGGGCAATTGGTTGCTCAGACTAGATGCGCCCTGTAATTCGGAAAAATCTGCAATGCCCAAAGCCACAAATAAAAGGCCAGTCAGCAGCATTCCATCCCCAATAGTTTCTCCGGTTTTGCTAGGCTCTGATTCGGAGCATAAAATTTGGAGAGCTTCTTTATCGCATTTCTCAAGGCTGTTTGAGAAAGTGACCAAGTATCCGATGGGTAAAAGCAGTACACCAGCAAGTATTTTTGCCGTACCTAGAATCTTTCGATTTCTTTCAGGGTCTGGCTCATGTTGATCTTGCAAGGAGTCGCTAGGCTTCGCATTAATATTGATGGGATCATAACTAATGGGGGCGCTGGTTTGTGCTAATGTTAACGATGAATTCCAGATTAATATTGCGAAAAGAAAGAAGCAGATTAGGCGCGTGGAATAAACCATACGCCTTTGACGCGTAGACTCACGAATAGGTAATTGGTATTGCGCTAGAAATTCAAGCGCAATTTTGAAATTTTAGGCCAGTTCGGTTTCGGACTTTGTTTCCACTTCACCAGCGCCGGGACTGTCCTGGCGCTGGGTTCGGGTGCCAAGCACCAAGTCACAGGCATCGGTGAAGCGTTTCCAAACATAATCGCTTTGGGCTTTTGGTACGGCTCC
>JAYTHY010000078.1:0-11157 GCA_043732185.1 Fibrobacteria bacterium | reverse complement strand
GTGTTCGTAGACATCCGAGGCATCGACATCGGCACCTACATCGAAGACGCCCAAAAAATCATCGGGGACAATCTCATCCTGCCGGCCGGGTACAATCTGGTATGGAGCGGGGAATTCGAATTCATGCAACGCGTACAAAAACGCATGTGGGTGGTTATCCCGCTCACCTTATGCCTCATCTTCATCTTGCTGTTTTTGAATACCAAGTCCTTGGTCAAAACCGCCATGGTACTCTTGGCCGTCCCCTTCTCATTGGTCGGGGCCATTTGGCTCTTGTATCTGCTCGGTTATAATATGAGCGTGGCCGTGTGGGTGGGCCTTATCGCTTTGGCCGGACTCGATGCAGAAACGGGCGTGGTGATGCTGCTCTATCTCGACCGCGCTTTTGAAATCGCCAAATCCAAGGGACTGATGAACACTTTGCAGGATCTTAAAAATGCCATCGACCACGGAGCCGTGCAGCGGGTGCGCCCCAAGATTATGACAGCCGCAGTGATTTTGGCGGGTCTGATTCCGATTTTATGGAGCCACGGCACCGGATCGGATGTGATGAAGCGCATCGCGGCACCCATGGTGGGCGGGGTGTTTACGTCAGTGCTAATGGAGCTGGCCGTATACCCTGTATTGTACTTTTTGTGGCGAGGTCGCGGAATTAAAAACCCCAAAGGCCGATAAAATCCTTTGTACATTGGAGTACTATGACACAAAATCAAATCCAATTTACCGACGGCGCTGCATACGAACAATTCATGGGGAAATGGAGCCAGCTGGTGGGTGAAGCCTTTCTAAAATGGCTGAATCCCAAGTCAGGATTGCGTTGGCTCGATGTCGGATGCGGCAACGGTGCATTTACCGAAACGCTCGTCGCCCGGTGTGCGCCCAGCCAAGTCGCAGGGATAGATCCCTCTGCCGAACAGCTAACCTTTGCCCGCACCCGACCGGCGCTGCGTGCCGTAGATTTTCGACAGGGCGATGCCATGGCACTACCCTTCGAGGACAACGCCTTTGATGTCGCTGTCATGCCGCTGGTGATTTTCTTTGTACCTGAACCCCCCAAGGGAGTTGCCGAAATGGCGCGGGTGGTTGGGCCGGGTGGATGGGTCGCTGCATATTCTTGGGATTTGCCTGGTGGCGGATTCCCTTACGTTGTCTTGCAGGAAGAAATGCGGGAGATGGGGGTTATAGTGCTGATGCCACCAAGCCCAGACGCCTCACGCATCGAAGTGTTGCAAAGTTTGTGGGCGGGCGCAGGTTTAATTTCGGTTGAAACTCGGGAAATCAAGGTGCAGCGCACGTTCACGGATTTCGACGAATACTGGAAAACGATTCTTGGGGGACCGAGTGTAGCCGCCAAGCTGGCAGCCATGCAGCCCGAGCAGATAGCCCTTCTCAAAGAGCGCGTGCGTGCTCGCCTTCCAGCAGATGCTGCGGGACACATCACCTATGCTGCGCGCGCGAACGCGGCAATCGGACGCGTACCCGATTAGTTTCGGGCTCTAAATCGTTTCAATCTAAGACTGTTTCCCATCACGAATACGCTGGAAAGGCCCATGGCCCCACCTGCTAGTACGGGGTTTAAACTCAAGCCTAAAGTAGGCTCCAAGATTCCCGCGGCCACCGGAATCAGCACCGCGTTATACCCAAACGCCCAGAATAAATTGAGTCGGATGGTACGCATCACCTGACGGGCCAAACGCACCGCGCGCGGCAATACCCGCAAGTCTCCGGAAATGATGATGATATCGCCGGCTTCAACGGCCACATCGGCACCACTTCCCATGGCCAGCCCTACCTTGGCCGCCGCCAAAGCAGGTGCATCATTGATGCCGTCTCCGACAAAAGCATCGGCACCGAGTTCTTGCACTGCTGTCGCTTTATTTTGGGGCAGCACTCCAGATCTTATCGCAGCAATACCCAAAACCTTGGCCACCTCACGCGCTGGGGCTTCCTGGTCGCCTGTGATCAGAACCGTTTCCACGCCCATGTTATGCAACGCTCCAATGGCTTCCACAGCCGTTGGTCTAACCGGATCTGATACGCCTGCCAATCCCGCCCAGATCCCATCCACGGCAATACAAATCATGCCTGCCCCTATCGAGGACAAGCGCGCCGCTTCCGTTTCGAGTTCACGCGGCATCGGTCCCAATGGCTCCAAAAACCGCTGTGAACCGACCCGGATTTTATGACCACTCACTTCACCCGAAACGCCCATGCCGGGCTCAGCCAAAAAAGCCGTCACCGAAACCACCATAGTTTCAGGTGTACTTCTTGCTTCACCCAATTTCGCATACGCCACCAAAGACTTGGCCAAAGGATGCTCACTGCGCGCCTCAATTGCCGCCGCCCATCGCAAAACCTGTTCTGGTTCTTGTCCCGTCATCACTTGGAAGGAGGTAACCTGGGGGTGTCCCTCCGTCAAGGTACCGGTTTTATCCAAGGCCATGATTTTCGTTTCCGCCAACATTTGCAAGGCTGAACCCCGGCGTACAAAGATGCCCAGTTCAGCGGCTTTGCCGGTACCCGCCAAGATGGCTGTAGGCGTGGCAAGACCCATGGCACAAGGACAGGCCACAACCAAAACCGCCACAGCATGGATCAGGGCGGAAGATAAAGCCGGAGCTGGCCCCAGCACCATCCAGCTGATAAAAGTGATGGTGGCAATAAGCAAAACAATAGGCGTGAAAACCAAGACGACTTTGTCGGCCAAATCCTGTATCGGGGGCTTGGAGCTTTGTGCTTCCTCAACCAAACGGATGATTTGCGACAGCACCGTATCCCCGCCTACTTTTTCGGCGCGGAAAGTAAAGAACCCATCCACATTCAAAGTGCCTCCCACCACCGCATAACCCACCCGCTTGGTCTTGGCGCCCGGTTCGCCCGTCAGCATGCTTTCATCGACGCGACTTTCCCCTGAATGCACTCTTCCATCGGCGGGAATGCGTTCACCGGGTCGCACGGCTATTTCATCACCGGCCAGCAATGCCCCCACATCCATTTCAATCTCTTTACCCTTCCGCAGGACCTTTACGGTGGAAGGGCGCAGTTTCAGAAGTTTGCCGATCGCCTCGCCGCTTTTCCCTTTGGCTCTGGCTTCCAGAAATTTTCCCAGTAGAACCAGTGCGATGACCACAGCCGAGGCTTCGAAATAAACGTGTCGGGATCCGACGGGAAATAATCCCGGCGCCAAAGTGACGAGTGCACTATAAAAGTAGGCGGAGCCAGTGCCGATCATCACCAGCGTGTTCATATCAGGACTCAAATCCTTGAGCGCACTCCAACCCCGCTTAAAGAATCGGCGACCTGGACCCACCATTACAGGTGTGGCCAAAAGCATCAGGATAAGATTCCAAAAGCCTTCCGAGGGATTGAGGCGCATCTGAAAAGCCATGGCGACGGGAAGGAGCATGGGTACCATAGCGAGCAGTACCAAGGGAATTCCAAAAACCGTTGCCAGAATCAAATCGTTTTTAAGTATGGCAATTTCACCGCTTGGCTCCACTTGGCCCGTT
The DNA here is from genome assembly GCA_043732185.1 of Fibrobacteria bacterium. Lineage (GTDB taxonomy): Bacteria > Fibrobacterota > Fibrobacteria > UBA11236 > UBA11236 > Chersky-265. The sequence goes on along the minus strand of JAYTHY010000078.1, from coordinate 7,648 downwards.
TTGAGAACCACGGGTACATAACCCGCGTCTTTGACCTGCTGAAAAAGTATTTGAGTTGTGACCTTAGTCGGATCAAATCGAACGTCCGCTCTTGAGGTAGCCAAGTTCACGCTGACTTCGCTCACGCCTGGCACCTTGCGCAGCGATCGTTCCACCCGGCCCACACAGTTGGCGCATGTCATGCCTTCTACGCCAAAGCTGGCCTTGCCCTTACTCCGTGCAGCAGGTACAAGAACTGTCGCCTGTACAGGACCTGTGTCGGACTCAGGAATGTTTGCAGTCATAGATCCTCTTACGATGATGTTTGGACTGTGGATGTACTTTGCTGATGCCGGAAAGCATCGCGTCCGAGCGCCCAGGCATAGCTAATGCCTATCACAGTTAGGAGCGCCAGATTGCCCCAGTGCGCAGTAGGCAGCGGCCGCATCCCGCCCTTTAGAACCAGGATGGCCAACAATGCCAAATGCAGAATATAGACGTCCAGACTATGCCGCCCCATTGGAAAAACAAAGTACCCGAAGCGTTTTAAAAGTGGACTGAAAGCGGCGAGAATGGCATACAACAAGGTGATCAGAGATGCGATGACTGGCACTAGAATTGGGCGCAAGTTATAGTAAGGTATCGACTTCTCAATACGGGCCGGACCCGTGCCGGTTACCACCGTGCGCGCGGTTTCATACCGCCCCAATGGTTTGGAAAAAACATCGGTAAAAGTGTGACGAGACAGAATTAATGCCAGTACCAGTACCGCACAGGTTACTACGGCGGCGCGCACCCATCGATGAGGGCTCCTTACTGCCAACACTCCCAGCGCACCCAAACAGACAAATTGAAAGAGCGGAAGCAGCGGGCTATTGCCAGCATTGATCAAAAACCATTGGGCATGTAGAGCATCAAGCCGAAATTCCAATCCGGCCAAAGCAGCGGAAAGCAGAAGCAAAAGCAGCACGGAACGTCGTTGGCTAACCAAAAGCATACCCAACAGGATGGAATAGGCAATGGTGGCAAGAATCCCGCTGGCCAAGAGCGCGTCGGGCCAATGAAAGCCTTCTTCCAACGTATAGAATAAACATGAGATGCACCAAAGCGCCAGAGCCCGCAAGGCCTGTTTACGGTACCAGAGCATCCGTTGAACCAGGCCAACAGCATGCCAAGAATGCACCAAAGAGGCTCCAACTAAAATAAGAAACAGTGAAGCTGTAAGTGGTTCGATCAAAAGTGCAAAACGGCACCAAGCCGGACGCGCATCCCAAACAATAAGTCGGGAAGTGTGGCTGGCTATCATAAGGAGCACAGCTACTGTTCGCAACCCATCCATAGCCAAATCGCGTGGTCGGCGCGTTTCGGATCCAAGCTCTGGCTTTTGCTCCATAGGCACCATAGCCTTGAAAGTAGCATTTATCTCAATAGGCTTCGGGTTTTCCTGTATTCAGGAAGCGGGCGATACCCTCTAGATACTCTTTTGTATTTGCATAGCGGGTAAAACCCCATTTTCGAATCCCGGTTTCAATGACGGGCATATTCAAGGTATCCCCAGGATGGATTGTATTGAGGGATTTGCCTGCATTGTGCTTTTGCAGTAACCAAAACGGTATTTCTTTTTCCATGGCCCAAGTCCAAAGATTCATGCCTTTTTCCACCACCACCGGTTCGCTAATCGACACGTAATAGTTGCTATAAAAGTCTTCCTCAATGGCTCGGTAATAGTCTTCCCTTCGCTTCAAAAAGTCCTCTGCTTTTCCCGCTCCTCCTGCTCCTCCTACTCCTAAAGGAATCCGAATCGAACGTCCTATTCGTAAATCCTTCGAGGTCTGCATGTGATTGGCTTGGCGCAAGCGTGGTTCGGATACGGCTGCCCATTCCGCATAGTGGGACAGTGTTTCTTCAGTGCCTACGCGAATCGTTAGAAAACCATCCGCGTAAGTGGATTGCAGATTGTAATTGTCGGAATGAAATTTATCCATTGGATGGGACAGCTTATCCAAATCGGATGCTTGTAACGCCAAATTTGTGTCGACGATATGCACCACATCAGGAACAACTGGGCTAGGTACAGGAACAGGTTTTTTGATTTCGGGTGTTTCGTCAGCGGGACGGATGGAGGCAATGTCGCTTTCAGAAATTTTCGCGACCTTAGGTTTGCGTCCGGATTTAATAGGTTGAATGACAGTTGGCTTGGCATCTGCATCCACATTCCCAGTTTTATCTTTGATTGCTCGACCACCACTGAGTTTATTCGCCAAGGCAACGGGTTCTATGCCAACCGGAAGACGCAACACAAAATCTTTCGGCAATTGGGTGTTGCCCCTAAACGTAGTCGGCCTTAGGCCAAGATTGTATTCCTCCAACTCATCGGGCGAAAGTCCCGTCATGGCTCCCAATTGTTTGACGTCACAGGGCTTGGTCAATACCAAACTTTGAAAACGCAATGGCTCCATTTTTTTCAAGTCCGGAAAGAGGGAATCGGCATGCAAGGCAATGCTGGAGGCGGCCAGGAATTCCGCATAGAAATTTTTGGAGGCGAAACCGAAGGAGTTGGAGTAATAACTTTTAATAATGGTGCCGAGATCCCGTGTACCGGTTCCACGCACAGCACTAGCCAATCCACCTGGGCCGTGATTGTATGCTACAATGGCCAATGGCCAGCTTTTCAGGCGAGCGAAATTTTGGGCCAACATGCGTGCGGCCGCGCGTGAAGACACAAACGGATCCCGCCTGTCATCCACCAAGTATCCGACACTCACGGAATACCGCCTGGCCGAGGATTTCATAAACTGCCACATCCCCGCAGCTCCTACTTTGGAATAAGCATAAGGGTAAAAGGACGATTCCACATGCGGTAGATACTTGAGCCGAGCTGGAACACCCTCCGCTGTAAGCGTAGACTCGATCAGCGGCAGGTAGCGATACGAGCGTTCCAAGCCTGCGCGAAACTTGGCTTTAAGACCGCGCTGAAACCTCAGCCGTCCCAGCGACAAGGTAATGGCGGTACTGTCCCAAAAGTACGGGAAGCGGGATTTTAAAACATGTTCTTCAGGCGTCCAAAGCGACGAGTCTTTAGCCAGCATGGCTCGGATTTCCTGCCGCTGTGCCTCAACTTGCACCTCTACGGCTTTAAGCGCATTTCGGCCGGTTCCTGGAGCTGCGATTTTCTTGAATACCATGTCCGGGTAAAACGGATCGTGGATCAAACCTTCTTCTTCGCCTACATCCAAATAAATAGCGCACCAGAATTTGGCTTGGTCCAGAATGAATGCATCGGCGGTGAAAGTAGTGTCGGTGACGATCGGATACTGCTTCTCATCCAAATAGCCGGCGGAAATGGGGGAGGGGAAGACAAGAGCGAGGCCTAATATTAAGGCCCGCCATAACCAAAAATTATACGTCGATATCAGGAATTCCTTTGGGAGGAGCATCCTCATCGTCGTCCTCATCCTCCTCATCCTCCTCATCGCCTTTACCACCCACGGCACCATCGCCCTCCTTTTTCAAGGTGGCGGCGTGGAAATCTGTTTTACGCGCTTCCTTAGTTTCACCCAAATGAAGAATCTCTGCGCAATCATCGCAATAGCCGAGCTCTTTGTCGATGGTAAAACGTTCGGAAACCGAGTTGAGACCACATTTTGTGCAAAGCTGGGGACGCAGCATGTTGCGCTTGAAAATATGTTGATGCTCAAGCTCTCGCTCAATGCGTTCCACCAACTCTTCCGGACTTTCTTCCGGCCCGCCACCACGACGACGATTTTGCAAATCGACAGGCGCAGGTGAAACCGTGGTCTTATCCCCACGCTTGATGATGCGTTCTCCGCCAACGGCAATTTCATGGAAAAAGGCTTTAGGGTTTTTCTTGACTACCGGTTTGACGTCGGCAATAGTGGGAGCCTTGGTGGCAGCCGCTTTTACGGCAGCCATAGCCTTAGATGGCGGCACCTTGTCCTTAGCCGCAGCTCTAGCTGCCGTAGCTGCTAGACTGCGCTGGGCTTTTTCCATTGGCCCTTTGGGGGCAGGTAGTTTTGTCGATTTGGCGCGTGGAACCTTGGGAGGCTTGGGGGCCTTTTCTGGTTTGGGCACCGGTTCCACTTTGACCGCCTTGACCGCAGCAACGCCCTTCACATTTTCGACAACCGGGGCAACTTTGGCTGGACTACTCTTTTTGAGCACCGGAGCCTTGGCCACAGGTACTTCTTTTTTAACAACATGCGGGGCAGCTATGGGCTTTTTAGCCGGAACAACGTTTTTCTTGGAGGGGGGCACTACCGGCTTGACGGGAGCTTTCTTCGCATGAGATTTAACCTCCTTAGCATCTTTGGCTTTCGAGGATCCTTTTACTGGGGCAGTGGCTTTGGCCGCTTTTTGCGGGGCTACTTTCGCTGCCTTAGCGGATATTTGCTTCACTTTTGCTTTTGGCTTTGCAGTCACTTTATCTTTCTTCGCCGCTTTGGAAGCAGGCGCACTGTTCTTCTTAACGAGCTTGGGCGCAGGTTTACTGGGTTTCGCGTTTTTTTTTACCGGAGCCATTTGACTGCCCGCTTCCTATGAATCGGAAAAAGTAGTAAGGCTACTTGATCTCGGTTACTTTCATGTCCAATATCGGGTCACCGCGTTCTAGGCGGGTGAGCACATCGAAGCCGGTGACGAGCTTTCCAAATGCCGTATGCCTGCCGTCCAGATGGGCTTGTGGCATGTGACAAATGAAAAACTGCGATCCACCCGTATTCGGCCCGGCATTGGCCATAGACAGCGTGCCCGCCTCATGCTTCAAATCATTGCGTTCATCGTCGATGGTATACCCTGGTCCACCCGTTCCATCGCCATTAGGATCCCCAGCTTGCGCCATGAAGCCTTCGATGATCCGGTGAAATACCAGCCCTTTATAGAAGCCCGAATCCACCAAATGCATAAAGTTGGCCACCGTGTTGGGGGCTTTCTGAGGGAAAAGTTCCAGCTTCATCGTCCCTTCATGGGTTTTGATTTCTACAAAGACCTGTTTAGTCTTGCTGAAATCTCGATTGAATTCACGACCGAGCGGCCCGGCTGCCTGAGGCAATCCCAAAAGTCCCAAGGTCGCAACAAGAATCCACTTAGCATAATAGGCGTATCGCATGGTTTTCATTTCCTGATTGAATAAACTTTAACGGCAAGAATTTAATAAGAAATGGTGCCCGTAGACAACCGGGCAGGGGTATTCGTACCTTTATCTCCTCTCTTCACCATCGGATCACATGCGCCCCGACCCCTCCCGGATACGGAATTTTTGCATTATTGCCCACATCGACCATGGAAAGTCGACCTTGGCCGACCGTATGCTCGAAATCACCAAAACGGTGAATAAACAGGCCATGCAGGCCCAGGTTCTGGACGATATGGACTTGGAGCGCGAACGCGGCATCACCATTAAGTCCCATGCCATCCGCATGCTCTATATCTATAAAGGCGAAGAATACTTTTTAAACCTAATCGATACGCCCGGACATGTGGATTTTACCTATGAAGTCAGCCGTTCGCTAGCCGCCTGCGAAGGCGCTATTTTGGTGGTGGATGCGACGCAAGGCATGGAAGCGCAAACCCTGAGCAATCTGTACTTGGCCTTGGATGCCAACCTCACGCTAGTGCCCATTTTAAATAAGATCGATTTGCCTTCCGCCCATCCGGACGACATTGCAGAAGGCGTCGGGGATTTGCTCGGGTATGAACCCAACCGTATTTTAAGAGTGTCCGCGAAAGAGGGCATCGGCGTACGCGAACTTTTAGACCGCGTCATCGAAGAAATCCCTCCCCCCAAAGACAATCGCAACGCCCCACCACGCGCCTTGATATTCGATTCCAAATTCGATGCCTATCGCGGTGCCATCGCCTTTGTCCGGGTTTTTGACGGCGTTCTCCAACTCAAAGCGCCCATCCGCCTCATGGCCAATGACAAAGAATTCGAGATCAACGAAATCGGAACCCTGTCCATGGTCCGGGACGCAACCGACTCGCTCGCGGCCGGTGAAGTGGGCTATGTCATCGCCAACATTAAGAATGTCAAAGACACAAAAATCGGCGACACCATTATCGACCGCCGCAACCCGGCCCCGGAAGCCCTCAAAGGCTACAAGGATATTGTGCCCATGGTGTTCGCGGGCATCTATCCCATGGACACCGATGACTTCGAGGACCTGCGCGAGGCCTTGGAAAAATTGGCCCTGAACGATTCAGCCCTGTCCTGGCAGCCGGAAACCTCCCTCGCCCTGGGCTTCGGATACCGCGTTGGCTTTCTGGGCCTACTCCATATGGAAGTGGTGCGCGAGCGGCTCGACCGCGAGTTCAACATGACCGTCATCTCCACGGTACCCAATGTGGAATACCATGTACAAATGACAGACGGCTCGGAATTCGTAGTTGAAAATCCCAGCAAACTCCCGGATGCCGGCAAGTATGAGGGCATCGACGAACCCTATGTCAAATCCCAAATCATCCTGCCCAAAGAATACGTGGGTAGCGTAATGAAACTGGCCGGCGAAAAACGCGGCATCTATCAAACCATGGAATACCTGACCCCGGAAAAAGTAGACCTCAAATACGAATTCCCGATGGGCGAAATCATGTTCGACTTCTTCGACAAATTAAAATCCGTCTCCAAAGGCTACGCGTCCTTCGACTACGAACTGATCGGCTATCGCCCCGGCGCGCTCGTCAAGCTCGACATCCTTCTCAATGGCGATCCCGTTGACGCCTTTTCCGTCATCATCCATAAAGACAAGGCCTACAACTGGGGCAATTCCCTATGCGAAAAACTGAAAGAGCTCATCCCTCAACAAATGTTTGAAGTCATCATCCAAGCCGCTGTCGGCAGTCGCATCATTTCCCGCTCCACCATCAAAGCCTTGCGCAAAAACGTTACAGCCAAATGCTACGGCGGCGACATCAGCCGCAAGCGCAAACTGCTCGACAAGCAGAAGGAAGGCAAGAAGCGCATGAAGGCCGTGGGCAATGTTGAGATTCCGCAGGAAGCGTTCCTGGCTGTGCTGTCCATGGACAAGACTTAGGCGTCAGCTTTTGATGCCGAATCGCTCCCGCATTTTATCCACATTGAAGCCACCGATTCCACCGGCCGGCAGGCGGGCATCCTGGTTTTCAATATAGTCGAGCAAATCCTTTAACTGTTTTCTTCCCTCTGGACTTTTCGCCGCTTCACCAGGTGTGCAGTTTCCCAAAGCGGGAATTTTTTCCTTAAGCCACAGTTCTGTGAAATAGGCATCCAATTCGGGCTTTAATTGCAGCAGTTCTTCTGGGGATATTTTGCTCTGAGCCGATATTCCCTTCGTGGGCATTCCAAACTCATGCTCACGAATACCGGAAGTTTGGCTGCTGGGAGACCTTTTCTGAACTGCCTCCATAGTCTCTTCGCTCTTGGTTAATAGCGTTACTTCTCCCAAACTGCGCAGTTTCTTTTCCCATTTTTTGAACCGTTCGCGGGAGTTTGTTTCCAATTGCGCTTCACCAAGTTTTGCATCCATATTGGCCAAGGAAGGGGGCGGCGCAAAAACCGAATCAAACCAAATGCGCATGTCCATCCAGAAGAAAATCATGGGCTGATCTTTTAAAACCTTTAGGATTTCCGTGGGCGTTGGAGCCTGTTTACGGCCCGGCAGCACGTTCCGTAGAA
>JAYTHY010000077.1:0-11273 GCA_043732185.1 Fibrobacteria bacterium | reverse complement strand
TCAGAACACATGAAAATCAAAAGATTTCTGTTTGAGATCGGGTTCACTTTAATTTTCGCGACTTCGGTATTTGGCTGGGATAGGGGAATACTTCCACCGATTACGCCCCTATTTGACTACCCCATGCGGGATGTTTGTATCGGAATAGGCGGCGATAGCGCATATTATATGGTAGGTACCACCGGTGCGCCTACATGGTGGACAAGCAATGACGGGATCTATTTGTGGAAATCAGCGGACCTTAAAAGATGGGATCCACAAGGACGGATATGGTCTCTTGCCGCGGATGGGACATGGGCGAAAGGCAGGGGCGCGGTTTGGGCCCCGGAAATCCATTATATAAACAACACGTACTGGTTGACCTATTGTATGAGCAATCCTGAAGGCACCGGTTTGCTCAAAAGCACTTCAGGACTACCGACTGGCCCCTATGTGGATGTTAAAACCGATGGACCGATGACACCACAAATCGATGCTTCGCTTTTCCAGGATGATGATGGCAAGGTTTATTTTCTCTAACAAGACGGAAAAATCGCGCTGATGAACAGCACTATGACGGGTCTTGCCGAAACCCCGCATCTTTTATCCCCGAAAAATAATGCATATGTCGGCTTTGAAGGATCGTACATAGCGAAAATAAACGGCCGTTATTTTCTGCTGGGCGCAGCTTTCAATACAGATGCCGGTATATCCACCTATGACTGCATGGCAGCCAGCTCAGACAAGCTGCTTGGCCCGTATGGCGACCGCTACCTGGCCTTTAGGCATGCAGGGCATAACATGGTCTTCAAGGACAAAAAAAACCAATGGTGGTCCACCATGTTCGGCAATGATGATGGCGCGCCGATACGGGAGCGGCCTGGTCTTTTCCGTGTGGAAGTCGATTCCTCCGGGAAGTTGCAACCCTACTATAAGCCAACTTTGTCACAGGGCAAAACGACCACTACCGACGCCAATAATCCCACTTTTACTTCGTCAAATGGGAACGATGGCAATATTGCTTCGCGTTGGGTTGGCGCAAATGGAAACGCAGGCCATTGGTGGACGGTTGATCTTGGAAAAGACTATCGGTTGACCAATTCCATCGTCATGTGGGAAAAAATGGGCGTTGTCTACAAATATAAAATCGAGACTTCACGCAACAATTCGCAATGGAAAACCGTAGCGGACAGAACCAGTAATACCTTGATTACCCAAACCCAGGGCTCCGATTTTATCGACACTGCACGCTATGTTCGAATTACGATTACGGGCCTTGTAACTAATGTCCTGCCGAGCTTTTATGAATTTCAGGTACTCGGGGAATCGTTAGCAACTACAGTGAGAGTTATTCAAAAGGATGCACGGCACACTGGTACCATGGCTTTCAGCCAAGGCAAGCTGCAATTGGGCGAGCCCGTACACTTTAATCTTTCGGAGGCAGGTTCTGTGACCCTTGAGGCCTACTCGCTTGATGGAAATAAAATCGCGACGATTGCAAAAGGACTTTATGGATCAGGAACCCATTCTCTTTCGCTGCATGGTCAAGGAGTTAACAATCGCTTGCCTGCGTCCGGGGCATTCATCGTTAATTTGAAGAGTGATCGAGGCGTAATTCGCTTTTAGAATCACGCCTTCTAAAGCCCTTCACCCCTTGAAAATTCCACTCAATCGACTGGGAGTCGAGCCCTCCTGATATTTCACAAAATTAAGGTTGGTACAATGTTGGAAACGCCTATGTCTCCAGGGTATAGGCCGTGGGCAATATGTTTGAATCGGCCTAAGCCATTGGTTTATCATTAATTAAGCTATAGTAGCTCTTAGTGGCCGGGAAGCACTGATTTTCAAGCCCCGTTGACTATCTTTTCCTTCTAGTAATCGGATAGGCCGAGTCCCATTCCCTGAGGATTTACATGTACTTATCGAAGTTGCGAATTTTCGGATTCAAGTCCTTTGCCAATAAAGTGGAAGTCAATTTTCCCGGCGAAGGTATTACCTCGGTAGTGGGTCCCAATGGTTGCGGAAAGTCCAATATCATCGATGCCATTCGCTGGGTTTTAGGCGAACAACGGGTTAAAGCCTTGCGTTCCAGCAAAATGGAAGACGTGATTTTTTCCGGCACTGCCGAGCGCCCACCGTTGAATATGGCGGAAGTCTCGCTCCTGATCAACAACGATTCCGGCGTGTTGCCCTCCGAGTATAGCCAGATCATGATCACGCGTCGCACCTTCCGCAATGGTGAAACCGAATATTTGATCAACAATACCCCGTGCCGTCTCAAGGACATCCATAACCTGTTCTATGATACTGGAATGGGTGCTGCCTCCTATTCCTTAATCGAAGCCAAGATGATCGACAGTATTTTGTCTGATAAAGCCGAAGAGCGACGTCTCATGTTTGAAGAGGCTTCCGGCATCAGCAAGTACAAACAGCAGCGCAAGGAGACCTTACGGCAGTTGGAACGCACCGCTTTGGATTTGGCGCGTGTGGAAGACAATCTCAAATTTGTCCAGCAAAACGTAACCATGTTCGAACGTCAGGCCAAGAAGGCTGAAAAATGGCGCGATTTGAGAAAAGCCTATGTCGGATTAGAACTCAGTTATAATTTGGATACCTATCAAGAACTAGACGTCAAACATCAAACTTTTGAAACCTTGACGATCACATCCCGCGAGCGCATCAGCAGTTTGCAGTCGCAAATCACCGTACAGGAGTCTAATCTCGAAGAGGGTCGCCTACTCATCCTGGAAGAAGAACAGGAATTGCATCGCCGCAATCAAGTGGTGGCAGCCACCAATGCCGAAGTCATTCGGATTGAAAACGAAATGGACAAATCGCGGGATCGCATTCAGCATTTGAGTGAATCGCTTCTGCGCCTAGAGGGTGAAACCGAAGGGGCTGGCCGTAGGTTAAAGGAAATGTCCTTGGAGAAAACCCAGGATCAAGACGAAATATCCCGATTGGAAGTTGAGCGGGTGTATTTGGCTGGGTTGAGTGAAGGCCATGTCGAGGAAAAGAATCGCCTTCACGCCAGTTATGCGGAAAAGCGGCGTCGCGCCGATGAATTGGCCGAAGAGCGTCTGCAATCTTTGGAAGAATTGTCCGCGCTTAGAAATCGGGCCGGATCTGCTCAGACTGATTTGCAACATCTCAAAGAGGACGATGGTGAATTGGATTATCTCCTCCAGGAGACCACGGAAAAAGTGCTGACTTTTTCCAAAGAACAAATCGCGTTAACGGAAGAAGTAGCCAAGCTGGAAGTGATGGTCACGGACCTCGGTGGAAAGCTTGGGAATACGTCGATACGACTTGTGCAATCGGCGCAGGAATTGAATCTCTTGCGCGTTGAGGAGCGGGCTAGCAATTCCGAAAAGGTTGCTTTAGAAACGCGGCTGGCCATGTTGCAAGGATTGCAGGAAAGCATGGAAGGCGTGGATGGGGGTGTCCAATTTCTTCTGGAAAGTGCCAAATCCCGCATCAAGAATTTATTGGCCGATGCGATTAAAGTTCCCGATGACGCCGTTATCGTGGCGGAAAAATGCTTGGGCCGTTATTTGCAAGCACTGGTGGTCGAAAACCATTCCGACGGCCTAGCCTTGCTGGCTGATTTGCAGCGTTCCGAAAAAGGTGAGGCATTATTATTTGCGGAAAACCCTGGTATCAAATTTTCTCGATCGCGTCCGGATTTGGCCGGTGAGACAGGTTTTCTCGGATGGGTTATCGATAAAGTGGAAGCTGGATCCGCAATTGGGCCGCTGCTGGAATTAGCTCTCGGGCACTATGGATTGGTGGACAATCTGGATGTGGCCTGGTCTTTATTGCCGAAATTGGCCGGACAGGATATTTGGCTGGTCACACCATCGGGTGAAATGACGCATGCCTCCGGACTGGTTCTAGGCGGGGCGCAAAAAGTTTCGCAAACCGGGTTGCTGCAACGTAAGCATTTATTGGAACAAACCGCCAAGCGTTTGGAAGAGGTGGTTGCAATCTGCCTGGATCTTTCTGCGCGCATACTGGCACTGGAAACGGAACGGAAAACTTTGGAAGCCGGTCAGGCTTCTTTGGGGCAAGAACAAAAAAAGCTGGAAAGAAGTTGGCAGGAACAGAAATCCAAATTGAATTATCTCACCACTACTTTGGAGGGATTGGACAAATCCAAGTCTCAAACTCGATTTAAGCTGGAGGCCGTGCGGACTCAGCTTGAAGAGGCACTGCGGGGCCAAGAAGGTTTGCAGGAACGCTTGGAAGAGGGAGAAGAGGCCCGCCGGGTTTTGGAAAATCAATTTCATCAAGCCTTGGAAGACGTCCATCGCGTCGAAGGAGAACGGGCCAAATTCGACGAAGCCATGCGCGATCTCGACAAAAACCGCAATCAGAATGAATCCAAGTCCAAGGCATTGCATTTGCGCTTGGAGTATTTGGACAGGTCGGAAAAAGAACAGAATGAACTCATCGTAAAGAATGCAGCTCAACAGTTGGAATGGTCTACGCTTATCGATCAAGTCAAGCTGCGCATGGAGAGTTTGGTGGATCAGATTCAGCTTCTGCATACCCGCATGACGGGTGAGGAACAGAAACGGGATGAGGCGAAATTCGTCTACGACCAAAAGGTTGGCCGGTTGGACGAGTTGCGCACCATGATTCGGAATCGCAATGAGGAGTTGCGGCAAGTGACGCAGGACCAGCATGAGGCGTCGTTAAAGATGGAACAAGCGCGCGCGGCTATGACTAATATCCGTGAACGCATGTTTGAATTGCATGAAGTGGATTTGTCCCAGACCACCAAACCCGGCACAGATGAGCCCATCTTTGAACGGGTTCCCTACGACGCATCAACGGCACCTGAGGAAATTGCCGCCTACAAGGATAAGCTCAAAAACCTTGGGAACATCAACCCAGGTGCGCTTGAAGACTATGAAGCGGAAAAAACCAAGTTGGATGAGGTGAATCGGCAATACCAGGATTTGGATAAAGCCCGGCTGGGTTTGGAAAAGGCTATAAAGAAACTGGATAAGGTCGCTAGGGAACAATTTCTGGAAACTTTTAGTGTGGTGCAAAAGAATTTTCAGGAAGTTTTCTCCAGTCTCTTTGAAGGGGGCGAGGCGCAGTTGGCATTGGAGGACAATGTGGATCCGCTGGATGCTAAAATTGAAATCAATGCGCGACCCACCGGTAAAAAAATGCGCGGCGTATCTTTATTGTCTGGTGGGGAACGAGCCCTCACTGCAATTTCCCTCCTGTTCGCACTGTATTTGGTGCGTCCCTCGCCCTATTGCATTATGGACGAAGTCGACGGTCCCTTGGACGACGCCAACATCGGCCGCTTTGTCAATCTGCTCCGACGGTTTTCCCATCAAACCCAGTTCATCGTGGTCACGCATAACAAGCGCACCATGGCTGCGTCCGATATGCTTTATGGCGTCACTCAGGAAATAAAGGGCATATCCAAGCTGGTCAGTGTGCAACTTGATGAGGCAAGTCGGATTGCCGCTTGATGAATGGGCTGGACCCGCGGTAAAGCACCATTTCCGCCGTACGGTTATTTTTGCTACGCGCCCGCATGAGAGTGAGCGACGTCGAAACATCTGGTTTCAAATAGAAGCCAAGGCCGAGCGTTCTTCCAATATTATTCGGATAGTCTACTTGGTGGTTTGGGTGATCTCGACGATTGGCCATGCGCCTGGCAATCCCTACTGGTCTAATGTCTCCAATCTTGGCGGCGGCGGCTTCTGGTTGGTTTGGTCGATCGGGTACCAGGTTTACTTGTTGAAATATCCCTATCAACAATGGTTCAAGTATTTGTCCACGACCATGGACATGTTCATCATAACCGGCATGCTTTTTACTCTTCAGTATTCGGCCGGGTACGCCTATGCGCTAAAGGTCCCCACCTTCTACAATTATTTCTGTTGTCTAGGACTGGCTGCCCTGCGCTACCGCCTACATTTGGCCGTGTATGGCGGTGTCGTCGCCATTTTCAGTTATTGCTCCTTGCTCCTATACTTCTTTTTAAAATACGACATGCAGTTCGGCACGGGTGTTGAACATACCACGTCGGCTAAAATTTGCGCCAGCTACTTGGGTTTCAATGTCCTTTATCTGGTTATTTTTTCCTTTCTCATTTACTTCCTGGTTTACAATGTAAAGCGACTGGTCAATGTGCGGATTCGCGAAGGGGAGTCGGCACTTAAAGCCAAGGAACGGGCAGCCATTGCTGCTAATGTGGCCCATGAGATCAAGAATCCACTGGAAGGTATTTATGGCGCCGCGCAGCTTCTCAAGGAGGAGAACAAAGGCAATGTCAAATTCATCAATATGATTCTCAAGGATTCCGTGCGACTAAATGGTGTTGTGCAACAATTTTTGCAATTTTCGCGACCCTTTCAAACGCGTATTTCTGAATTTGATGCCAAGGATGCCGTTGAGGGTTTTTGTCATGAGCAAGCGGCTTTGGCTGGACCGGATAAAGTTCAGTTTCACACATTGGACGCTTTTGCCAATGTGCAAGCGGATGGGGAAGGCTTGCGTCAGATATTACTCAATCTGTATCAAAACGCCCGTCGTTATCAATTGCCGAATAAGCCGGTGAACATTACCGTGCGTAGGCATTCAGAAACCGTGGAAATTATTGTCGAGGATGATGGCGAAGGTGTTTCGGAAAGTAATCTCAACCAAGTTTTCGATCCGTTTTTTACGACTTCCACTAAGGGAACGGGTCTAGGTTTGGCCATTTCCCGAAAAATCGCCAGAGAGATGGGAGGCGATCTGTATTTTGAACCTAAACAGCCAGGCGCTCGGTTTGTCCTTGTATTAAAGCCCGGTAGCCATGACAAGTCGAGCGTTCAAGAAAATGCCATTGATCAAGGAAAGGCCGCAATATGAATTCTGTGGATACTTTGCGTGGACGGTTTCTCATTGTTGATGACGAGGAACATATACGCGAGATCCTTCGGGCCACTTTGGAATCCCTGGCGATTTCCATTCATGATGCCGGATCTGCAGAAGAAGCCCTTACCCTGATTCGTGAAGAAAACGTTGATGTTGTGGTTTGCGATATACAGATGCCAGGCATGAATGGATTGGATTTCCTAAGCAAAGTTAAAAGTGAACAGCCTTCGATTAAATTTCTGATGATTACGGCCCATGGCACTTTGGATACGGCCATACAAGCGCTTCGATTCGGCGCCTCGGATTTTTTGACCAAGCCTTTTGAGAATGAGGAGATTCGTAATATTGCCCGGAGATTGCTACGGGAACGCACGGGCACTTCGGATCCGATTCCGACTGTGGAGACAGGCGTAACGGTTAACGCTCTTACTGGCATTGTCGGCAAGAGCTCGGTGTTACTGGCATGTTTGGAGAAGGCGCGCAAGGCCGCGGTTTCCGATACCACTGTGCTCTTAACGGGAGAAAGCGGCACGGGGAAGGAAGTGGTGTCCCGTGCCATTCACACGCTCAGCAAGCGCTCGGAGAAGCCGTTTATCGCGGTCAATTGCGGTGCCATACCTGAAAACCTTTTGGAGAGTGAATTATTCGGCCACGAGAAAGGGGCTTTTACGGGCGCCATCGCATCCAAGCCCGGTAAATTCACCTTAGCCGATGGCGGCACCATTTTTCTGGACGAAATCGGCGAGATGCCAATGCTCATGCAGGTTAAATTGCTTCGGGTTATTCAAGACCGCATTATTGAGCCGGTGGGTTCCGCCCGTACCTTTAAATTGGACTTTCGGTTAATCGCGGCTACCAATCGCAATCTTAAGGAAGAGATCAAGCAAGGCCGCTTTCGCGAAGACCTTTACTATCGACTGAATATCATCCCCATTGATTTACCGGCATTGCGCGATCGGGAAGGGGATGTTTTATTGTTGGCCCGTAATTTCGTGACATATTACAACGAACGATACGGCTGCAAGTATTCTTTGACCGCCGATAACGAACGAGATCTCTGCAGCTATTCCTGGCCTGGCAATGTTCGAGAATTGGCGAATGCCGTTGAGCGCGCCGTGGTATTGGCATCTGGTGAAGGCTTGTCTTTTGCTTTGTCAGACGAAGGACCGCAAAGCGGCGCTGGAAACAAAACCGAATCGAACGAAATGGAATCGGCCCAATCGAAGGGTGGAACGGCGATCAAGGAAAAGAAACAGGCCGTTGAGCGCGCGGAAATTCTTAAAAGTTTGGAACTGAACCGCTGGAACAAAACGCAAACCGCCGAGTCCTTAGGCATGAGTCGGCGGTCCTTGCTTTATAAAATCAAGGAGTTTGGCATCGCATGAAGCGATTGGTTCTTATTCCGATTCTAGGATTTCTTCCGACGAGCAGTTTGGTACGATCACCGCGCAGCAGGATAAGTCAGCCAGGCAACTGACGGGTTCAAAGGAATCGGTGAAACCGGGGGCAAAGGACGAAACTTTTTTTAGAAATTTCGACAGGCGTTTGGTGATGGCTACTCTGGACACACCACAGATTTCCGCTATTTCCAAATGGGAAAGCCCCACTTCAAATCGCAAAAATACAACTTGGCGGTTGGCTTCGTCTAAATTTTCCATTAGTTTGGACATGAGCCGTTTGATTTTCTCATCAGAATCTGTTTTCTGGGGTGGATGGATCTTTCGGCTATCCGTGTAGTTGGTCAGCAATTCAGTTTGCCGTTTCAGCCACCGCAAATGATCGAGGCAATGGTTGGTGGCTACCCGGTAAAGCCAGGTAGATGGCTGGGAGTTTCCGACAAAGCTGGAGTAGTTTCCATGGACTTTGATAAAGACCTCTTGGGCGAGATCATAGGCGTCCTCCCGGTTTTTAGTATATCGGTAACAAATTCGGTGGACTAATGGGAAGTACAACTCGTACAGTTTGGCGAAGTCGTTTCGTGAGAGTCCAGAGGGTTTAGTTTCAGTCCGATTTAGAAGCGTTGTGTGTGTCATGATAAGAGGATAAAGCAACGGATGTGCCAAGTCGAAAAAGCTTCATATTTCCCTAAAAAAGGCGTTTTTTACCTCTACTTTGAAATCGCTGCGCAAGTCATTGCGCAGGTTGTGCGCGGTAGATTGCGCAGATTTTTATTGTCGGGGACTGGCGCATTCATCTTGGCCTGCGCGGGCCAGGTACGCGAGACCGGTTCCATGGGGACATTTCATGCTGAAGCCGTCCTGGCTTCCGGCAAAAATTTTTTCATTTTTGACTTTACCCATTCCCGATACCAGAAATGGCCCATGCTGGATGGGAACTTGAACCTGCTTGAGGGAAACCCGGCCCTTGCCTGCGGAATTTTAGATAGCCTTCAAGGGGATTGGACCAATGCCATGCACTGGCTGGCTTTACCGGCCGCAACGCAACCCTTTCAACCGGTTCGGGCGATTTCTGGACCTAACGGGAATTTTTTCCTTCTGGATCGGGCCAGTAAACGGTTGGCGTTGTACGACACCAATGCGCAGTTTGTCTCCGGCATTCCATTACCTCCAGAGATTCGGGATCGGAATTTAAACAACATAGAGGTCTATTGGACGCGTGACGGACTATTTTCTTTTCTCGATTTAACCGAGGCCAAGGTCTGGAAATTTTCGGAGCTCAGGACTTCGGGTGGTTCCGGTGACTGGCAACTGCGTTACACGTTTAATTTGTCTCTTGGAATGGATGCCTGTTTGTGGGAGCCGTATTTTAAACATCCCGTTTGTTTGCGCAAGGGTTCCAGTCCGATGGTTTTCGACGATTATTTCAATGCATCCAACAAAATACTTTTTTCAAAAACTACGGGGAGAATCGAAGCCAGACCCGAACCAGATGGAACGGAATGGAGATTGGTTTTCCATTCGGAAAGTGCTTGCACAACCCATTCCACGTATTACTATTCTCCCATTGCCGGAAGTTTCTTTTCTGATTCGATCCCCCAACCACATAAACCCGGCTCCATACCTTTTCAACCTTGAAGACACGGTCCTTCCTCAATGTATTTGTCTTTATCATGACGGTGATCCTAGCTGCGCCGGTATTGATTGAATCTCAGGTAACGCATTACCTGCCTACCGAAAGGACAGAACGCCCAGAGCCCGGTTGGATACGATCGAAAGCGTGCGTATCAGGGCCACTAGCAAGTGCTATTGCTGCACGGGGCCCGGGAACGACGGCATTCAATTCCTGGCGAAGTGTAGATACCCTACAGCCAACAGGAGGTTTAGGATCGGTCTTTCGTTTTAAACTCAAGCGTAATGGCGTCGAACTTTTACGCGATCAGGATTTTCGGATTCCCATTGGCGACTCTCTTTTGGTTTTTGCTGCACCCATTGGCACTGGCGATACCGTCTGCTGGGACAGGGCAACTACGCCGCTGATGGTGCAGTCCGGTTTCTCACTCTATCGCCGCGATCAAGTTCCCGTTTTTCGCCAGCAAGTATTAGACAGTTCTCGCCAAGTGGAAATATTTTCTTCCATAAACAGTGAAGATACTGCCTATTCTAAATACCGTTTGAATTATTCCGGGAGCAAGTCGATGGCCGTAACCGTGGGCAGCGGCGGTGGCCTGGGGCTGGATGCATCGCTCTTTATAAACCTGGATGGCCAGGTTGCCGAAGATGTTTTTTTGGAAGGTCAACTGTCCGATCAAAATGTGCCCGTGCAACCCGATGGCAATACCGCCACTCTCAAAGAGGTCGACACCAAATTCATGCGAGTCTATGGAAAGCATTATGCCTACGTACTCGGCAATTATTTGCTTGATTATGGCGTGGATGGCGAAGACAGGTTCAGGGCCAAGGTAGAAGGGGTCAACGGCTCCTACTCACGAGGCGATTATGGACTGCGGGGGAGCTGGTCTATCAGCGATGGCCAATATCAAAGCGACACGTTGCGAGGCGTGGACGGCAAGCAAAGGGGATATTATTTACGGGGCAGAAATGGCCGCCAGTTTATCACCGTGTTGGCAGGCACGGAACGGATCTGGCGTAATGGCAATCCATTAAAGCGAGGCATTGACTACACCATCGATTATGGTGAGGGTCGGCTGGACTTCCTTCCCGGAGTTGTGGTTACCAGTGAAAATTTGTTTTCGGCCGAATTCCAATATACCGACGAAGAGTATCAACGCAGTCTAAGTTCGGGCGAAGTAAAAGACAGTGCAGGTCCGCTCACTTGGTCCATACGAGCTATATCGGAATTGGAGAATAAAGACAAACCATTGGCTTTGGTGTTGGATTCAGCCCTGCTGCGACGGTATTCCAGCTCCGGAGACTCTGCGATAGTGGACACCTTGGGCAGGCGACTACAAATGCCGCAGCGACAATCTAGTGCTGCTTTAGATTTAG
>JAYTHY010000076.1:0-11311 GCA_043732185.1 Fibrobacteria bacterium | reverse complement strand
ACCTCAGCTTGTTTTCATTGCTAGTTGCGGGTGCGCGCTCCGGGGTCGGTACTCCCCACTCCGCGCGCATCCTCACTAATCGCGCATGCCTTCCCAGGCCACTTCTGGCTGGGCCAACGTTGCATGCAATTGCCCCCACACAAGAGAAGAAAGAGAATTACAAAAACTGCCCCCCAAGAGAAGAAAAGAAAATGGAAGAAGAAGAAGAGGCGCACTGGAAAGAGAAGAAAATCAAGAACGGAAAAGAGAAAAATTGGCGCCGCAGTTGCGGCGCCTTGCAAAGGCGGCTTACGCCGTGAAGGGATAGGATTTCAATAACAGGTTTTTCAAATTTCCATCAGGAAAAACCAATATCGAAATACGTTCTCGAAATACGTTCGGTCCCATTGCCTCGGCAACTTACTGACGGGCTCGGGGTTTGCTTTTCTGCCCGTCGCGGTAGCTTGTAAGACGCCGAGGTCGACTTGATGAATTTTTGAGGAATTCGGGTTCAAGCCAATTATTTTCTTATGGTCCTTCAGCGTGGAAAGGACCATTTTTACAATGCTTTTTTGCAGATTTCTTCGTAAATTTAGGCCTCAACTCGCAACAAGAGCAAACAAATTGCGCGACTCAATTCAAAAAAGTGCCTTACTTATTTTTCTGGCTTTGAATCTTGCCTTTTCCGAATCGACCAAAATATATCTTCCTCCAAAACTGAATGAGACATTCAGCGCCATTCTGACGCTGGAAGATCTCTACTTCAACGAGCACGCTGCCTATGCCCCGGATTTACGAACTCTCAGGTCGTCATTCGAGGTCAAAGATTCGCTTGAGTACTTCGTACCCGATCACGAAATTTACGTTTCCACCCGTGAGAACAATCCCTTGCTTTTTGCTGTGGATCTCAATGGCGACAGCATCGTGCAGGTCGGCAAGGAACCTCCTTATCCCTCTCCGTTGAAACAAAACGAGTATCGAGCGGATTTCTGGTGGGGCATTTCCCTCCGAAAGCCTCTGGAGGTGGGGATTACGTTGGACTCCGACCAATCCTTCAAGGGGAGGATAAGATCCCAAGGGAAGGATATTTGCTCTTTTTCAGCCAAGAGGGGTAAGCATCCCGCCGTGCAAGGCTGCTCAGACTATATATCAGTCGAGGGTTCCGAATTGGTAGTGATTTTGCCGTCCACTCTGCTCCGCGCAGGGGCATGGGAGGCGATCCTGACGCCGTCACGAGGGGGTGAAGTCAAAGGGCAGTTCGCCTCCCAGGGGGGCCGCAAATATCCCATTCGTGGATACATTTCAAAGAAAACCCCCTTGAAGATCCTTGGAAACCCATAAATCCGGAGTAGAAAAATGAAATTCCCGCCCGTCTTCTGCTTTGGCCTTCTTTTACCCCTTGCTTTGGCCATTGGCCAAGTGCCGGAAACACCGCACAATCCGAATTTTCATGAGGACCTAAACGCAAGCTACGACTTCGCCACGCAATTATCTGCTTCCCGGGGCTCCGCATTCGTGGACTTTTCATCGCAGTACCCAAGTGAATTCAACGCGGCTTTGATTCTGGAAGGAGACACCCTTCATCAAGGCGGGTCCGGGGGAGATAGCCTTTCAATCCAAGTTGTTCGTGTGAAGTCCCACACCTCGAACGCCCTCAACCTGCGGACCAACTCGGATGATACGCTGGCATTCGCTGAGTTTCAATTCCCATCGAGCTTCCCTGCCGTGCACATGACCGATATCGTTTTTCTTATGGAAGCGTTTAACCTTTACGACTCCACCAAGTTCGCGTCGGGCAAGGATTCCATTATCATTGATGTTACCCTTTCTGATCCCCTTGGTTCCGGCGCTCCGGTTCAGGTGACCCGCAAGATTTCGATCCTCGACTATGTTCGCTCGTTCCGGTTCAGCACGTTGGGGAGCGTGCCGGTGCGGGCTTTGATCGATCCTCCGGTCAGCGCCTTTTCCCTGCGTGGCGGCACGCAGCCGTTTATGGATCTGCAATTTATCCGGTTCACCGCCGATGAATTGAAGCTGCGCGTAAACAAGGTCCGGGTCAGCGTACCACGACTCAAGACGATTGTGCCCTTGGCTGGGGGAACCACTGCCACGGTCAATGGCGGCATTCGCCTGCACGGGATTGCCATCACCACCGATTTCAATTTTGGTTCGTACACCCCGGAAAAACCCTTTGATTTAAATGGGCCATGGTATAGCCAGGCCGCCGGCCCTACCTTTGCTCCTTGGTTTGATGACGTTATCAATCCGGACGATGTCGCGGGCTATGCCTTTATCCAAAAAGGCTGTTGGATGACTTCTTGGGCATCAATCATGCATGCCCAGGGCGCCACAAAAGTAGAGGCGGAAAATTCAACGGCATTGGTAAACCTCACGCCCCTGACTTTGGCCCGGTACGTGAAAAAGAAGAATCTGTTCAGGACCTGTTCCGATGATCCCGGAACCCAAGTCTGCTTCCCTTCCTACAATCTTCCTGAACTGCTGAAAGGAACCAATGGTCTTTCCGGCAATACCAAGTTGGAATTCAAGGCTTCACAGATCGATGCCAGCCTGATTGAAGATTATCTCGCTCGGAAAATCCCGGTGCTTTTGAAGGTGTTTGACCATACCCACTTTGTGGTGGCCAATGGAATCGAAACCTATTTCAAGAAGCGCGAGAACAAATGGGTCAAAACCTACTTTATCAACGACGTCGGATATGCAAATAATTTTGCTATGGTGAATGGTGAAATTGGTGATATCAATAAACAAATCGATTGGGACAACAAATTCTCTTACGCCATGTTCATGGCGCCAACTGACAAGTCTAAAACCAACGGCCTTGTCCTCCAGATTTTTTCTCCGGCACAGGCCTTTATCGTGGACCCACTGGGAAGAAGGAGGGGACTGAATCCCGCCGATGGCATATCCTATGATGAAATACCCGATGTAACGGCCACCTTGGGCGAAGCCTCTTTCACCACTCTTCCAGACTTTCCCGTACCTCCGGATCCTGACCCCGTGAAATACATCCACATCAACCAGCCGGTGCAGGGAGAATTCCAAATCCAAATTGTGGGAACGGGATCCGGCCCCTATACTCTGGAAATCATCAAGATCGACGCCTTTGGAACCGAAACTACCCAGTTGATCCATGGGAATACCGTGGAAGGCCAAATCGACCCGGTAGCGGTCAACTATAAAAACAACGAGAACGATGTTATCCCACCTGTTACGGTCTCGGATTTCGTGGAAGCACCCTGGAATCGAATCAATCCGTTGGTCATCCACTTTTCCGCTACCGACACCGGTTCTGGGGTTGCCCAGACATTCGTAAAAGTGGATGGTGGTGACGCCAAGGATACCACTGCGATCACGCTGACTGAAGAAGGCGAACACACCGTGGAATTTTGGTCAACGGACAAGGCGGGCAATGTGGAACCGGTCCATACCCTCCTCATCCACAATGATTTCACTCCGCCTGTTTCCTCTCACGATTACACGGGCACAGGCACGGAAAATGGCTCCGTGACCATCAATTTCCAGAGCGTCGATGCGCTTTCGGGTGTCGCTGCCTTTTCCCTTTTGGTCAATGGCGTTGCGGCCTCCAGTCCTCTCACGCTATCAGCCGCTGGGGTTTACCAGATTGAGTTTTTCGGAACTGACGTTGCCGGAAACGTGGAAACCCCTAAACCACTGCAAATCACCATCAGCCTTATCCAAACCGTGGTCATGCATTTGGAGGCCAAGGAGAAAAAATCTAAGGACAAAGAACCTGAAGTTCACCTCAAATGGCGTCATACGGGTTCTGGAGATTATCGGGTTATGCGGTCAACCCTGGATTCCACGCAGGGATTTGTGGAAATCGGGAGAACCCCGGAAAGGAAATTTGTGGATGAAAACGTAGACGTTGGTGCTGTATACTATTATCGCATCCGGGTGGACAATCTTCAGTCGGAAGCCGTTTCCGTCCTCGTGGAAGGGAAAGAACCGTGTTCGAAGGGCTCCAAAAAAGGAAGAAAATAAGCGTCGCGTTCCGCGTGCTATTCGCGCACGCCTTCCGGCCAGCGTCGAAACTCGCCTGGGGTAGCTGCCTTCTAGTGAGCTTGGCGTTCTGTATTAGCCAAATTCACTCCGCAGAAAGATTGGGTGCTCGCAGGAAATATTCATCTCCACCACCACCTTACAGCGGAATCAGCCTTGACGAGGATAAAAAACAGTTGAAGGCCACGCTTTTTGTCTCGGCGTACGACTCCTTGATAATAGAAAACGAGGATAGCCTTAAGACCATGTTACGCAATATTTCATGGGAATGTATGATGAACAAATTTCCGAGGGCTACGCTGGTAATTGCTCTATTTTCTAAAGAAGAATACGCGCGTCCCAGGCGGGAATTACAAAAGAGCGAATTAAAGGCATGGAAGACTAGTTACTTGGCCAAATACGATGCATGGGAAAAGGAACTTATATTCTTTCCGGAAAATCCAAAAAAACGAAGGAAAATCTCCTTCGACTTATGTCCTGAGGCCAAAGAAACGTCTCAAGGATTCTACTACTTTCACTGCCAAGGCAAGAGACCATGGGAAAAATAAGGCAAGTGCAAACGTCGCATGGCAAAATGCTGAGGCACTTCGCCTTGCCTAATGAAAGTAATTACTCCAATTACGTGAAGAATGGGGCCCCTTCCCCATAAGGTGATAAAGAAAAACCAGTGCGCTAAGAAAAGAGGGTGGGCGGAAAGAAAGAGCCGATATCATCTCCCTGTGTGTGGGACAACTCGGCCTGCGCGATACACGCTGGCCGGCCTGCGGCGCATGCAACACCGCCAGCCGGGAAACCGCGGGCATGCTCCGCATTGCGGTTTCGCAAATGGCCTGGGAAGGCTGCGCGGCAATTCAGAATAAGCCGCGGCGCTAACTTTCTCTGAGGTCTTTCCCGTTCGGCTTCGTTAGCGCCGCAGCTTTTCTTCATTGCGGGCTGCGGGTGTTCGCTCCGGGGTCGGCACTCCCCACTCCGCTCACATCCTCGCCCAGCGCGCAAATTATTTCGTTGCTTCTTCCCTTCGGCCTTCCCAGGCCACTTCCGGCGTGGCTAACGTTGTCCGAAATTGCACCTCTAAATACTTGCCCCCCGGCTATGGGCCGGAAGGCAATTTACCAGTTCATAATTTTTTATGGGGTGGGAAGAGAAGAAAACCAAAGCAATCCAAACTAAGAATTTAAGTCAAATAAAAATTCAGAAAACCAATAAATCCAAAATGGGGAAGTCAGGTAAAACAAGGAAAAAGCCAGACAATACACGCACAATCGGTGCATGGCAAAATGAAAGCACTTCGCCATGCCGGAAAGAATGAAAGAAGTTATGAAGTTAGGACTGGGGCCCCTACCCCAGAAAAAATCCAACCAACCAATACCAAGAGAAGACCCACCCCATAAAGAAATTAAGAGGCGCAACATCGGACAACACAGCTAGGGCGCTCCGCGTGGGTTCCACCCCCGCTCCGGGGCTTCGCCCACATGGATTTTTGGATTGGTCCGGCTGTTCAGGCTCCATTGAGAGGCTTCGCGGCGAAACGCCACTCGCTCTCAACGGGCCTTCACAGCACACTGCGGGCGTTCGCTTCGGGCGGCCACAGGCCACCACTTCGCTCTCGTCCTCGTGTTTCGGCCCTAATCCAAAAATCCACGTCGCCCTGGCACACGTTGTGTTCAATGGGGGTGCGGAAATACGAATCGCCGCACGTCGTGTGCGGCGCGAATTACGTGAGGATAAGACGCGCGCAAAAGAAAAATTAATTCTCTCAGGATGCCAAGTTGATGAGTTCTTGTTTGAAATGCCATTACCGTCTTTCCAAGAAATTGAACCCAACCCCCGCCCTGCTGCCAAGGGTTCTTGTTTTGAGGATCACTAGCCGCAACGAAAGCCCAATGCGGTTATCGGTGATGACCAGGATGGTATCGGTGGCCGTTGAATGGTGGAAGCTGAACTTGAGCCGATTCGTATCCCTTAAGTCGGCTGTTTCGCAATTCTTGCCGAGTTGTTCCGCACACCGGTTCTAGAGTCAAGTGGCGCACAGGGAAGAACGCGTAAAATATGCGCGTAATAAGGGATAATAGGACATCGTGGCTTGAAATTGCGAAAATTTAGTGTCCCATTGTTGCAGCTGAATCTCGAAATTCCACCTATATTATGTGATAGTTAACAATGGGGTTGGTGATGTTCTTGGTTTCTTCCCGCTCTGCCCTGAATTTCCTTGCCATAGTTTTTGGATTGTGGCTTCAAGCCAAGGGTGAATTGCCCCAGAATTTTCCCTATTGCTCCGACCAATACATCATCTACTCTCGTGAAGCCACAATACTTAGGAAAAGCTCTGTAGCTGTTGGTGGCAACGTAGGTTCGGCGAAACATGTGGTCGTCGAAGAAAGGGCGCAGGTGTGGGGCACCGTAACAGCAGATTCCAATGCTTGGCTCCATAAAAATTCACTCGTGAATGGACTTGTCACCGTGGGTGGTCAAGTATTCCGGGGGCACGGTTCAAAAGTGGCTTCGGATGTCATCGAGCACATGCCTGGTTGGGAAGAATGCCCGATACCACAGGTTTTGGATATCCCCGTGGGCACACACGATGTGTTCGTCCATAAGCATCCGAAAATCCTAGGACCTGGCACTTACAGGTATCTCCGGGTTCTACCTCGGTCTATACTTACCCTCCGGTCCGGAACTTATAACTTCCAGGGCTTTTGGTTGGATGGCTTGGCTTCGGTAGCTTTAGACCTTTCGGATGGCCCCATTCAGATAAATGTGGAGAAAAACGTCAGCATTGGCCGCGAAGCCGAAATCACGCCCATTGCTGGGGACAGCAACATGATGCTCACCATTTACAGCAAACAGAATCACCAACTTTGCATCGGGTCCTTTGCCGGGGTTAGCGCAATTTTCGTGGCCCCAAAAGCCGACATAATCTTGGGCGATAGTGTGGAATTAGATGGTCGGTTGTTCGGGAAAAAGGTAATCGTCGGTCGAGGAAGCGGGGTGTACATGCCTGCGGCTCCTGTCACGGCGGTCGTGGCACAGCCTCCGGTTCTGCCGGTGATCAAGGATTCGGCGGCATATTTTGATTCCTTACTGAAAACAATAACCGCCGATCAGATTTCTCCTACTTGGAGCACTTTGCCGAGACCATTTCTTACGAATAAAAAATCAATTTCACAGTCCTCATTGATTTCTCAAATCCCTCCACTAGGCGGCACATTGGAGTATGGCGTAATTGGAGAGGGTGCCACCCAATTCGTTCAGATAATGCAGCTGAAGTGGTATGAAATATATGGTAACCACACTGATCCGCCCCCACCCAATCCGCCTTATACCGTTACGTCTTTAGCAGCTTCTGCCGATCCTGTGTCCGGTGTGTCTGTGGTTCGAAAAGTGGGCACATTCGATCACCGTCATGATGGTTTTGGATACAGCGTAGGAAACTTTAAGTCCGACCTCGATAGTTTTATCAAGGCTAGGATAGGATGGTATTTGTTTCCATTCGAAGGTTGCTGGACTTCCGTGTCCTTTCCTTGCATCCGTAGGTGGCAAGTACGCATCTGCCAAAGCCGTATTCCCTCCTTGTGCGTCGCCGATAGACCGAGGTTCCGCTGGTTCCAGCCTAAGGCGGCCGCTCTAGCGGCAGCTGACGCCAAGCAAATCCAAGCTGCCGTACTCCGGGACAATATGGCCATGCGTCCCCGTCGGACCGTTTGGGAAATTGGGAATGAGCCCAACATGTTCCCCTATATTTCTCCGCAGGACTACGCAGTCTTGTTCAGGGAATATTACAAGGTCATCAAAAGGGCTGATCCGAACGCCGAGATCGTCATAGGGGCACTGTTCGACAGAGACTTCATCAAGCAGGATGCCGTAGCCCATTTTGGAGAACTTTTAGATGAGAAGATATTAGATGCAGGCGTAGGAGTTGGTGCTGCAACATTTCTTATCGGGGCATATCTTGGATCCATATTTTTCCCTCCCATTATCGTCCTTGCTCCATGGTTGGCCCTATATACGAGTAATGCCGTGACTTCTTCCCTTGATGACGCCAAAAATTTGGTCCAAGGAACCCTACTGAATTACACAACGCGGCAATATTTTTCCTTGGTATTGAGCAACTTAGACAGGACTGTGGACATAAATGGCAACGGAGTATTTACACCCCTCCTGCCCGACGCCATTTCCGTCCACTATTATCCTTTCGATGTCGAAGGGCGGTACACACGTAACGATATTATAACTCGCATTTCAAACACTTCAGCTTGGCTTTCCACCGATTTATACGCCAATCGTGGCCGTTTCGCACCCGTCGCCATCACCGAGGCAGGAAATATCAATTGGGAACTACGGATGGATCCCATCGGCGGAGACGTCATCCCATTGACCCGCATGATAGACATTCTCGACGGCGCCGGGAGTCCGCCTCAAAACCTAGGCACCAATACGAATTTCAACGTGCTGTTGCTATGGTACAAGCCACTACTGGTGGACCCGAAATTCGCCCCATTGGGTATCCAGCCGGCTTATACGAGGTTTATTGAGGACCCGACCTTTGATGCGTTCAAAGCGCAAGCCAAAATTGACTTCAATGGTTGGGCTTCCTTCTGTTTCGATTTGAATGTCCTTGGCCGGGAATATTATCGGAGGGCGAATGGATTCGATTGTGAAGGCGCAAGTCCTTAAAAACGCTGTGGTTTTCGCCTCAATGCTGCTCTGCGGCTGCGGGTTTAGTTTCTTTGACGATTCGTATCAAAAAAATGTTGAATCTGATTTAAGGATCGTCGACGCAATTATAAACGCAAACCCCGTGCTTGATTCTGCCAAAAATGCCGGCCATGCTTTTGCGGTACGTGACCAGAAAGATGCAAGCTATCTCTCTGGTAATCTTGATCTTGATGGTTTGGGCCTTAATGACTCTAATTTTGTTTTTCCATCTTCTATCCGTGGTTTTAGAATTATTAACGTTCTTGACATCAATACAAACCATTTTACCAAATTGCCTCAAGGAATTAAGTACGCGCCTTGGAAGGCCATTTCGCTTATCGGCAATCAAATATGTTTTCCTGATTCAGAA
Organism: Fibrobacteria bacterium; assembly: GCA_043732185.1. GTDB lineage: Bacteria > Fibrobacterota > Fibrobacteria > UBA11236 > UBA11236 > Chersky-265. Next base: position 2,226 of record JAYTHY010000076.1, on the reverse strand, counting down.
ACAACCCTCTACTTAGACGAAGTTGTTGGGGTCTACCCGAGAGGAAGGGATTGGAAAACCTACCAGAAATGTATCACTCCGGTTTCGAAACGTAGTTCGAAGTAGAAAGTGGGAAGGAACATGCCACTTCTTTTTATTGTATTTTTCGCTGCCTTCGTAAACCCCTTCGCTCAAACCGATTGGACTTGGCGCAATCCTATGCCACATGGCAACCGGCTTTCTTCCGTCATTTGGGACGGCAGTCAACTCATGGCCGTGGGCGATGCCGGCACTGTATTGACTTCACCCGACGGTATTCTCTGGAGGAAAAGAACTTCGGGAACCGCCTCCAGGCTTATCTCGGTGGTCTGGACCGGTAGCCAATTTGCGGCGGTAGGGAGAAACGGTACCCTTCTTACTTCACCAGACGGAATAACCTGGACAAGCAGAGCTTCGGGCCTGACAAGCATCCTCTATTCCGTCATCTGGACCGGCACCCGATTCGTGACCGTCGGCGATTCCGGCCGCATACTGACCTCTCCGGACGGGATTGTTTGGACCAGCCAAAACTCAGGTATCACCTCCGCCCTTTACTCAGTGAGTTTTTCCAATAATCAAATTATAGCCGCAGGAAGTGCAGGTATCATTTTAACTTCAATGGACGGCATTACCTGGAGCCCGAGGACTTCGGGAACCACCTACCCGCTTTATTCCTCGACCTTTACCGGTAGTCAATATGTGATGGTGGGGTCCCTCGGGACTATCTTAACCTCTCCAGACGGCATCACTTGGACCGCCCAAAATTCGGGAGCAGCTTCTTCCACTTTTTACTCTGTGCGTTGGACCGGAAGTCAACTGGTCGCGACGGGGTCCCAGGGAACAGTTTTGACTTCTCCGGACGGGATGACGTGGACTGCCAGGGCATCGGGTACCACGATGCGACTCAGCGGCCTAGCGTGGACCGGTAGCCAGCTTGTGGCCGTGGGCGCGGGGTCGGATTTTTCCGTTTCCAGCTATTGCGTTATTGCAACTTCGCCAGACGGAGTCGCTTGGACTTTGCGCAGTTCTGGATTTACAACCCAGCTTCACGGAGTAACACGAACTGGCAGCGTGTTTGTGGCCGTGGGCGATTCGGGCAGAACAATGACCTCCCCCGACGGTATTGTCTGGACCACTCGAACTTCGGGCACCACCAATCCTCTTTACTCGGTCACGTCTAACGGCTCCCTAATTGTAATGGTGGGGGCGAACAACACCGTTCTTACTTCAGCCGATGGCATCACATGGACCAACCGGACGACGACGCCAACAACTGCCCTTTTCTCCGTAATTTGGACCGGCAATCAATTTATGGCCGTGGGAAATGCCGGGGGCCTAACTTCTCCGGATGGAATCACATGGACGGGCAGGTCTTCGGCAGTGGGTAATTCCGTGGCTTGGACCGGCAGTCAGTTCGTGGCGGTCGGCAATTACGGGTACACTGCCACTTCGCCGGACGGTGTGAACTGGACCAGCCAAATATCGGGTACAGTTTATTCGCTTTATTCTGTCATCTGGACCGGAAGCCAGCTTGTGGCCGTGGGAGACGTGATATTGACTTCGCCCGACGGCATCACCTGGACCAGCCGATCTTCGAAAATCAACACCTTGAACTCCATAGCCTGGAGTGGTAACCAGTTGGTTGCTGCGGGAAACAGCCGCAGCGGTGCTCTCGTGGGAGATGCTGGCGTAATTCAGTCTTCCCTCGATGGTGTCACATGGGTAGGGAATTCTTCAGGCACAGGTTACAATCTCAATTTCATTATGTTCAGAAGCGGCCAGTTTATGACGGTGGGAGAAGGTGGAGCGATACTCACTTCTCCTCAAAACGTCGTGACCATCAGCACCAATAGTGTTCCCGGACCCTTTGATTTCTCTCTTCGCATAGTTCGCGATGGTCTTTTCTTCTCGCTCCCTTATGCTTCGCAGGGCAGGAGTGTTTCCGCAAAGATCTACACACTTTCGGGCCGGACAAGTGTCACAGGCAAGGTGATGATTTCGGGCCAGGAAGGTTTTTACTCCTTGGACAAACTTTTACCCGGCCCCTATTTATTTGAATTAAATGCTGAGGGTAAACGGTGCACAAGGATTCTCAATCTTACCCGGTAATGACGTGTACCTGCTTTTTCGGACACAACGAACAGGTATATTATGAGAATGAGAAAAAGCAAGAAATCAGACCGTCGAACCTTTACGCCAACGTTTAAA
>JAYTHY010000075.1:0-30607 GCA_043732185.1 Fibrobacteria bacterium | reverse complement strand
AGTTGCAAGATCGTATGCAATATGCCCATTTGGCCGTTAGTTTTCGGTTTCCGGATCGAACGGCACCGTTAGCTACTGGCCAGTCGCGGTTCCTTTGGTTGAACCGACTGGATCTGCATACTCTTTTGGATCATTTCCATTATGCGAAGGAGTAAAAGGATGTCCGTAAATTGCTGGTGCATTTCCGCTTCTATTCGATACGGGGTTGCATTGGGTATGGCGGCTTTTTTATGGGTAGGTTGCGCCCCTCATGCTGTGGCTCCGCGAGAATTTGCCCGTTATCCGGGTAGCCTTTTTTCGTCTGCTGATTTTCGGGCCGTAAGTCCGGAGGGGTTGCTGTTCAGTGTGCGAACGGAGAAAAATAATCCACAAGCGGATTTGGCTTTTTGGCGCCAAGCCATGAAAACAAGAATGAGCCAAGCGGGTTACCGAATTCTTTCCGATTCCGATTGCGTCATGGGTGGAACAGCTGCCGCGCTCCTAAAAATGGCAGCTCCCGTCGGCAATAAAGACTACTGCTACTGGGTGGCCATATCCATATCCGGTAAAAAAATTCTGGTGGCAGAGGCGGCCGGTGAGGCCAAACCTTTTCTACGTCGTGCTAAGGATATTGGCGAGGCGATTTCCGCCACGCAATTGTGATGGCGCCAGCCAACCCCGCCAGAAACATCCAAAACAAAATTCCCTCTACGGCATCGCCATGGCGCAAGTACCAAGTGCTACGCGAAATAATCGGTATGCGTTTTCGGAGTACTGTTTGCTCCTGTAAACGTGTTTTTCCCAGAATCCGACCTTTATAGTCATAGAAAATACTTATACCGGCATTGGAACAGCGGGCAATGGGGGCCCCCACCTCGATGGCGCGGAAGCGGGCGATATTGGCGTGTTGAAAAGGCGCGTTGCTGAATCCAAACCAACCGTCGTTGGTGATATTCACCAGCAATTCGGCGCCTCTGCGCCTGGCACCACGCGCGAAGTCAGGATAAATAATTTCATAGCAGATGGAGGGCGAGTAGGCAACGCCATGCTTCCATACAGCATAGTCCGGACCAGAGGAGAAGTCGCCTTCTCCTAAATTTACATAGTTGATGATCGGGAAGACGTCGTCAAATGGCAGGCGTTCGCTGAAAGGGACGAGCCGCAGTTTGGAATATTGACGCACCGAGTCTTTGGCGTTTTTTCCAGAAAACAAAAATGCAGAATTGTAAAAAAGGTAGGTATGATAGGGTTTTGGATCCGGTACAAAGTCAAGTGCACCGACTAGAAAATCCGCCCCGGTTTGTTGGGCCTTGTTTTGAAACTTTCCATACAACTCGCTGCGGCTTCGCAGAAAATCCGGCACAGCCGTTTCCGCAAGGACGACTAGATCGCTTCCCTGAATGAGCGAGGCACCATCCGGACCATCCATGGCATCCCAGGTTTTTTGCATTACGGCCTGAAAATAATGTTCGTCCCATTTCTTTGTTTGCGGAATGGAAGGCTGCACTAGGCTAATATCCAGCTGACCTTGTTCCGTTGGATCCGGGCGGGAGAGGGAAAAAAATCCTTCCACGGCTAGCCCCAAGGGTATCGCTGCGGCTACCATGCCAATAAATAATCGCCTTCGCCCCTGGCTGCGCCATGCAACCAATGCCAATACATTGCATGCGACGATAGCTATGGAAAGCCCGAAAATTCCCAGCATGGAGGCTGCTTGAATTAAGCTAGGATGGTTGCCGAGCGTATATCCCATGTCGTTCCATGGAAAGGACATTTCCCCGCGTGTGCGCAGCACCTCAAGACCTCCCCACAGGAAAGGGTAAGCCCACAGGCCATAACGGTGGAAGGCCAGGAGGCGAAACAACCAGCCCAGCAGTCCATTGAAGAAGGATAAAAAGAGGATGAGGAGAATGAGTCCCATACCGATGATGAGGGCGGGTCCCACCTTCATCACATTGTAAATCCACCAATACATGACAACGTTATAAACAATGCCGGCGAGAAAGTTGTACCAGAAGGCCTGCTTAAGGTTGAGGCGAAGGGTTAATGCAAAGGTCGGGACCAGAACAACAAAGGCCAATGGCCCCAGGGGAAAGGGGGGATAACACAACGCCCACGCCAGCGAAAATAGCGCGAGCCAAGCCAAGGTGGGCCAGCGTCGCAGCATTACCGTTTATTCTGGGGATGTAACATCAAAACAAATTCCCCTTTTGGTGTTCGTTCCCGGTAATGCTCTCGGATTTTAGTAACCGGGCCAGCCAGAAACTCCTCAAATTTTTTGGTTATTTCCCGACCTAGAACCACGTGCATTTCCTCTCCAAAAACCGAGGCAATTTCTTCAAGGAATTGTCGGATTTGATGTGGGGACACATAGAACAGTAATGTGGGTGCGTGTTGTTCCTCTCCGCCATAACGCTGTTTCAACGTTTCCAGCTTGCGCAACCTCTGGGCGGATTTTTTGGGAGGAAAATTTTCAAAGGCAAAGCGATCCGTAGGAAGCCCCGAGGCGGTTAAAGCTGCAACCATGGCGCAGGGACCGGGAACCGGAAAAACCCGAATGCCTTCGGCCAAAGCTGCCTTCACCAGGTTAAAGGCCGGGTCTGCGATTCCGGGTGTGCCCGCGTCGCAGATAAGCGCAAGGCGCTGACCGTCTTTCAATTTTTCAAGAAACGCCGGTGTCCGCTTTTCTTTATTAAAATCATTATAACTTTCCGAGGGACGTGCAATTCCGTAATGACTGAGCAGCACGCGGGAATGCCGCGTATCCTCAGCGAGAATCAAGTCGACGGTTTTAAGAATGCGCACGGCCCGAAAAGTGATGTCCTCGAGATTGCCGATGGGCGTGGCAACTAAGTACAGCCCAGCTGCCAGAGCGGAGAGCGGATCCGGCGCCTGGGAATCCTGGCCTTCGGTTTCAAAGTCTTCATTTTCAAAGTCTTCATTTTCGGCGGTCATATCCGTAAAAGATACTCCAACACAAACTTTTAGGACTTATTTCCTGAGTTTTTTGAACAATTTAAATATGCGGGTGGTTTCCCGTTGGTCTGCCTTGGCAGTGACCTTCAGGAAATATAGCCCGTTGGCGATTTCCCTTTTCCTTTCCGCTTGGCCATCCCAGACCACTTCCTGGTAGCCGACAACATTTCGTACTTGCAGCGACCGCACCAAACGGCCGGCACGGGAATAAATCTTGAGATCGACTTTGTCACAATAATCGGTTAGGCTAAAGACGAAAACCGCCGTGTCGGCAAAAGGGTTGGGGTAACTTCCCAAATTAAGAATGGCCAAATTGTCCCCTAATTTATAAAGCAGGCTTCGACTGGATACATTACCGGACGCATCTTTGGCCAACACAAAAATCGAGTCGAGGGCGGAACTGCGCTTAGGTAGAAAATTGATACGGGCCAGAGTGGGAAGGGCGTTTCCGGATTCTTGAATGAGATTTACACTATCCAAAATCTGCTCACGGCTTGTCATGATAGGCGGGTGTAAAAGCAAATCAATACTTTGGCCATCGCGAATGGTCACATTGATAGGTGTGTTTAAGGGCACATAGTCATCCGGCAAAACCACTTGGCCTCGGCTACTGATTTGGATGATTGGACCTGTTTTGTCGCTGTTCAAAAGCAAGGCATACAAACCGCTTTGAAATCCGTTTGCCGTCCAGGGTGGTCCTGCATCCATAGTGGTATCTAATTTCAGCCAAGGTTGCTTTTGGGCTATGCTGTAATGCCAGTAGGCATGGTCACCACCAGAAATTTTTGGAAGACCCGGACCCTGTGGCGCAGATCCAATTATAAAGTCACCAACCATTCCATTTGGGGATTGAATTAAAAATGCTTGGAGAGGCAGAATTCCTGTTGCAGGTGTTAAATGTACTGGGAGATTGGGTACGGAAACGGTGTTCACAAATACTCGCCGGTTGGACACATTGGAATTTAAGGTCAGAAAAGCCCCGGACGTATCCAGCCGTAAAGTATCCAGAGATGATGCCAGAATTTTGGTGGTGAATTGAAAAACGGTATCTTGCGTTGTGCTTCCCACCGCCAGTTCACCCTTGCGCGATCCTATCAAATAGGCGTGGAGGTGCTTTCCATGAAACATGCTATCCGCCATGGGGAAAAAGAGCGAATCCAGCCCACCAATTTTCAACATGCCCGTGTACGTCAAAGTATCTTGAACTAGCGCACCACTGCTGCCATCTCGGGCCATGCCCAATTGGAATCCACTTGCCGTGCCTAAACCCTTGTTGTGGATAGTCACCCACACTCCCAGGTCATTTTGTATAGGTAGGTGAAAGGCGTGTAAGGGAAGTTCCAGACTGGGTAGATTAGAAAGAGGCCGCGAATAGGTTTTGGAATTGAGAGTTGTGATTCCCTGTAATGGCAGTCCTTTATCATCCATACCTTGGATACTCATGCGGAAAGCCAAGTACAGTTGTGGCTGACCCAATTCCACCGTGGGTACTTCCAGGACCAGCTTACTGCTGGATTCTAGATGCATTCCATCTACGGATTGTAGGCCTATTTGATTTGAAATAGGGAAGAGTGGCGCCTTATCACCACCGATTACAAAGCTCACTAAGCCGGCATTAAAGACGACTTGGGCATAGGCCGTATTGAGTTTGAGATGCACGGTAATGGAATCACCCGGTGCCGCATCAGCGGGCTCTATGCGTAGGGAATCGATCAACCAATCCAAGGTGGAAAATGGAGCCGAGACCACGCGCGAATTTTTTTCGTTCCAGTAATGGACTAAAACTTTACCATTGGAGGTGGTGGGAATAGCTGCGTCCAAAGGTCGGTTTAATGAGAAGGCGCTCTGGGACACATTAATTGGCGTAGCGCTTTCGCTGGAATCTCCAAACAATACGGTGGCCACTCCATCCGCTTGTTCCATGGCCAGACCGCTGCCTTTGACGTTAAGCGCTGTTCCACCTGCCAGCACCTGCGGATTGAGGGTTAGGGTTCCGCCTTTACTAGGAAAGGAGTATCGGAGGGCAGGGTCGCCGAGCAAATTAAATTCGGCCAAGACGGGTAAGTAGGCGTCACCGGTGCGCAGTTTCACCATGGTTTCGGCCTGATTTACAATGGCACCGGTCGTTCCGAACCCATTACCGGTTGCCGCTTTCATTATTTCTGACGATAGGAATTCACCAGCTGCGGTAGAAATGTAGCCGGAAGCCCCATAAAAATTGGCTGCGCCACCTTTTCCCAACCGTAACAGTTCTTCGCCAAGAGATCGGGCTGCGACGTCTTCAAAGTAGCCCGTGAGGCAGGTAATGGATGCAATCAAAGGAATTGGAAACTCTCCCTGCAATCGGCCCTGATCGATAGCTTGCAAGGTGAGTACACCTGCATCGGACCAAACGGCCCCGCCACCATGGCCGACAAAGCTTACAAGATTGAAGCCCGAGTCTAATTGGCTAAAGAAGTTTCCGCGTTGGCTCGCGCCCCTATAATAGGGAGAACCCGGAAAAAGATCGAGCCGGGAAAACTGCCTATCATTATTGACGGCTATGTTTTGCAAGACTGCGTTTTGAGACGTAAAGCCGGATTCATAACCGGCGATAAGCATGGTTTTATTATGCCAATGACCTTCCGGCCTGCCGGTTTCTAATAAAATGGTCTTATGCACCACGCGGCCTAAATCCTCGACGGTGGACACGGGAATCCGTCCGACAAAAAGATCGGCCACATCGTCTTCACCTGCCACTTTACCGAAGTAGTCATCATTTGCCGCCACACCCCAGCCGCGTATATTGACCAGGTGAGTGGGAACCGTTGTCATTTGCAAGCTTCCGGAGCGTTTCTCAAACCATAGGCTGGCATCGCCAACCAAGTTCAAAAAGGTTGGTGCGGGACGCGGCCAGTTGTTATAGGCATAGGCGGTAAACCGGCGTATAGCGGCCGGATCCATTGAGCCATCTCCAAAGGCTTGGTAGATATGCCGGGCCAAAACCACGGCGCAGCGCAACCCCTGCTTTCGTCGGTGGGCCAGCAACGAGTCAAGCGCCGAGCCCAGTAAATTGCTTTGCGTGATGACGATATAATCTGCACCTTGTGCTGGGGCCAGCAAATCCGGCAGCGTATCATAGGTAACTTCGGGTATATCCCGTTCGGAAGTGGCGCATGCCAAATAGGAAGTTGGTCCATCCAAGCTGTCCACAAAGCGGACTTCATAACCCCCGCCTTGTCCCGTGATCCGGAAATTTGAAAGCTTCCTGCCCTGTATATCCCATAAGCTGATGGCATTGGAAGTGAAACCACTCAGGGTAAAAAGCTTGGTTCCAATGCTATCGGGAAAATTATTGGAAAACCGTATTCGGTTGTTGTGTGCCGTGTACGTGGCGGGAAAATTCAGTTCGATAAAATTGATATAGGCATCCTGCACGTCCACCAGTTGACCGTCGATAGTTTTCAGATCGTTGACTTTTTGCACTACCAAAACATTGGCTCCAGCTTTGAGGATGGAGGGGTTTAACGGTGGGGAAACCCACTGGTAGGATTCCTGGCCTTCCCAAATCGCGTCGTGGTTGACGCCGGACACCAGGGAAATGTCCGTGCCGTTTAGAATGAATTTAAGATGATGGTCGGGGTCGGCTTTGGAATTATTGGTTATGCCTTTAAGGTTTATAGTAACTTGCAGGTTTCCTGCGGATCCAGGTAAACTGGTAGTTCCGGAACCGGGCGTTTGATTCAGCGGTTCGAAATCCAAATTGAATGGGAGTTCGGTCGCGTCTTTTTCAACCCCTAATCTTTTCCATACCCAGAAATCCGTCAATTCCGTTTCTTGTACCCGAGATCCCAAATCGATGATTTCTTCAGCGGATGTGCTGCCGATGCGAAGGATATCGACATCTTCTTCCAGATGCTCGTGCACGGCGAAAGGCTTGGCCTGTTTTTCCGATTGAATCGCAATGGGAATGATGCCACCGGTTTGCGAGGCTACAGGCACATTCGGCGCGCGCAATCCCAGACGATTTCCTTCCCATGTTAAAATGAACGTGGCCGTTGTGGTGTAAAAAGAGTTGAAGGAGTTTTGGCCTTCCGCTCGTTTTCCGATGAATTCCAAATAATCGCCTGGATTCCATCTACCGTCATTTTCACCTTCGATATATAGGGGAACCTCTGCACCGTTTTGATACAGATGCATTTTCCGCGGGTCGATTTTTGACAACGGAGCCCCGAACTTGAGCAAAGTCGCATAGTCGAGAACTTCAATGCGGGCGCCTGTAGTTTTGATCACCAATCGTTCTTTGGGTAAGCTGGCGCTTAGCGAAGGCGCTGCGGCACTCGATTTCCCTAAACCCGCCAGTGCCGTGCTTCGCAGGGTTCGGGATTGTGCGTAATTCACTATCCAAGTACGTAAGGCTATTTCGGCGGGTGTTTCTTCAGCCGGGGCAAAGGCACTGCGATACGGCTCCATAGTTGTCGGTTTGAATTCGATGCGAAAGCTTGCGTTATTTGGCAATTCTCCGGTTTCCGCAGCGACCGGAGGATCCCAAGTTACTGCGCATACGCGTACATCTCGATATCGTAACGGGGGTGATACGGTGACGCCGCCGATTAAATTAGATGGCTTTCCGTTTAGCGTCACCAAAGTGGCGCTGGCAAGGGTGCCTGGGGCGATGGCGATGGCGGTGGAATATTCTCCGGGATTTTCAGATTTTCCAAGCGGCGGACCGTGCCATTCCAACCTCAAACCCGATCCATCAAAGGAAGTTACCGTCCATTCTGGAACATCCGCATGCATCCATCCCTGAGCAATTCCAAGCAAGAAAAGGCCGATATTAACAAACCTTGGACAGATTGGGGACAGTATCATGGCGCCACCTGTTGAAACCGCGAACAGCCTTGTGATTGGATAAGTCCAGTACGGTGTCCTTCAAAACTCTCGGTGCCAATCACGCATAACAGCGCACTCACTGTGTCGCCCGGTAAAACATCGTCCAACACGGTGGAATCACGAACGAAGGACGGCCCAAAAATCGGAACGTCACATTGCGTGGCAGGCAGACAGGACTTTTGTTTGAGAAGCCATTTAGTGGCTAATCGTTCATAGAAAGACATGGAGAGTGTGATGCCAAAATTGCTGGCGGTTTCCAGTTCCATTTGTAGCATACGTCCTGTTTGTAGGCTCCCGTTTTTTGGGGCGAGTATGGAAAGCGATGGGAGAATCGTTATTGAGTCGACGACAAGAGTGTCGCTGATCAGTTTCTGTCCCGTAGCTTCAACCCAAATGGAGCGCACAGCAAAATATAAGGTTTGCGGCAAAGAAGAATCTGGTAGAGAGAGTAAGGCTGAAGGTGTGTCTGTCGCTGGAACGGTTAAAATCGAATTGCCTAGTGAGTCCATTTTAAAACTTTGGTAGATATCGTAATAGGAAACTTTGCCGTCAGCTGGCGGAGACCATGCGATGGACACTCCAGGTGAACCGGCCGAAGGGTCCAAAATTTCTAGGTGAATATCCTTCAAGTGTATGGAGGTAAGTGATGGTGGTCGATTGTGTTCTGAACAATTCATCCCAAGGCTTGTGAGGCCAGCCAAAAGTAAACTTGTACCCCTAAGCGCATTCATACTTTGTTTTCAACGGATTATATCAACCTTGGTTAAACCAATGCCACTTTTCAGGCAATTTCCTAGCTTTTAACCCACCCAAACATGGAATCAGTTCCCCCCGGACATTATATCATTGCCTTAGATGGCGTTAGCGGCTCTGGAAAAAGCAGTACGGCTAGAACCGTTGCCAAAGAATTGGGATTGCGCCATTTAGACACGGGCGCTATGTACCGGGCCGTTACTTTTTTAGCCCAGGAAAAAGGTGTTTTGCCCTATGATACGGAAGGCCTCGGCAAATTGTTGGGCAATCTCAATTGGGAGCTGGATGCGGCCGGGGGGCTAAAAGTAAATGGGCGAAATTTAAGCGAAGTGATCCGCACGCCCGAAGTCAGTGCCAGCGTATCCGATTATGCGCGCATCAGCCAAGTCCGGCAAGCCTTGGTTCCCGTCCAACGTCGCCTTGGCATGCAGCGCTCTTCCGTCGTTGAGGGCCGGGACATGGCCACTGTTGTTTTCCCCGATGCCCGCTTCAAGTTCTTTATGTCCGCATCGCCGGAAATCCGTGCCAAACGGCGAGTTATGGAACTTCAATCCTTGGGTTTGGTATCCGATTACGCCGAAGTGCTCGGCAACCTTTTGGAGCGCGATGGCAAGGATTCCGGTCGTACCCATAGCCCCTTAGTCATGGCACCCGATGCCGTGGAAATCGACACCAGCGGGTTAACGTTTGAGAAGCAAGTTGCTATCATTGTGGCCCAGGTTTTAAAAAACCTTCCGTAAAATCAGGCGAAAAAACACTGTTCCGGGGTCCGGGACTTAACCCTTTTTCGCCCAGGAAATACCCAACCATGTCTGCAAAACTATTGTATGGAACAGAAGCCGATCTTTTGGAATTTGGCGAAGAAGCCGCGTCCAAAGGGTTCAACGTCTCGAAAGAGACCCTTGCCCAGTATGAAGGCACCCTCACCGGGTATGCCGAGGGCAGCATCATCAAAGGAACCATTGTCCGGATTACCGACATGGATGTTTTCGTCGACATCCATTTCAAATCCGAAGGCATTATTTCCCGTCAGGAATTCAAGGACGAGCCCAATTTGGCTCCCGGCCTAGTCATCGACGTCTACCTGGAACAGGTCGAAAACGCCGATGGTCAGATCATTCTTTCCAAGCAGCGCGCGGACTTTATGCGTGTCTGGGAACGCATCCGCGAAGCCTTTGAAAAAGAAGAAATCGTCACCGGTACCATCACTCGCCGCATTAAAGGTGGCGTGGTCGTGGACTTGTTCGGCATCGAAGCCTTCTTGCCCGGTTCGCAAATCGACCTGCGCCAAGTGCCTGATCTCGATGCTTTGCTCAACCAGAAAATGGATTTCAAAGTCATCAAGGTCAATAAGATTCGCCGCAATATCGTTGTTTCCCGCCGCGTGGTGCTGGAACAAGAGCGCTCGAAGATGCGTGATGAAATTATCGACACCCTTGAGAAGGGTCAGGTCCGTGAAGGCGTGGTCAAGAACATCACCGACTTCGGCGCCTTTATCGATCTCGGCGGCGTAGACGGCTTGCTGCATATCACCGATATGTCTTGGGGCCGCGTCAACCATCCTTCCGAAGTCGTTGCTTTGGGCGACCGGGTCAAAGTTGTGGTACTCGATTTCAACGAGAAGAAAGAACGTATTTCCTTAGGCATGAAACAGCTGACCAAACATCCCTGGGAGGATGTGGCCGCCAAATACCCAGAGGGTACCAAGGTCAAGGGCAAGGTCGTTTCCATCACCGATTACGGCGTATTCGTGGAGCTGGATCAGGGTGTGGAAGGTCTTATCCATATTTCCGAAATGTCCTGGACCCAGCATGTCAAACACCCCTCGCAGATTCTCAATCAAGGTGATGAAGTGGAAGCCGTTGTGCTCAAGCTCGATGCCGAAAATGAGAAAATCTCGCTCGGTCTCAAACAAGCTACTCCAGATCCCTGGGAACATATCGAGGATGAACTGCCCCTTGGAGCCAAGGTCAAAGGCGAAATCCGCAACTTGGCCGCTTTCGGTGCCTTCATCGAAATCAAAGAAGGCGTCGACGGACTCATCCACGTGTCAGATATGTCCTGGACAAAGAAGATCAATCATCCCTCCGAAGTCCTTAAAAAGGGCGACAAGGTGGAATGCATCGTTCTGGCCATCGACAAAGAGAAACGTCGCATCAGCCTGTCCATGAAGCATACCGAAGAAGATCCTTGGGAAAAGGTTGCCGAGATGTTCCCAGTCGGTAAGGAAGTTCAGTCCACGATTGCCCGCCTACTTGAGCGCGGCGTGATAGTGGAAGTGGAAGGGGGCCTTGAAGGCTTCATTCCAACCTCCAAGCTGACCACGGAAGCCATCCGTAGTCCCGCCGATGCCTTCAAGGTCGGTGACGTGATTCCGGCCGCCGTAATTGAGGTGGATGGTCCAGCGCGCAAGCTCACGCTCAGCGTCGTGGATTATTTCAAGAACAAGGAAGATGGGGAATGGAAAACCTATCTAGCCGCTCATAAGAACAACCCGACCACCATCGGGGATGTCGTTAAGCTCGAAACCGAGTAATTAGATTCTGACCGGGACGGATTCTTTGTGGAATCCGTTTCCGGTCCACCATCCCAACTCCACTAAATAGGCCCCGGGACTTAAACCCGTCAGCACCAATTCCACCTGGGATTTGGAGTGCAACGCTCGTTTTAACAATTCCCCGGAAACGCTGAATAGCCTTAGTTCTACAGGCTGGTTGTCAGTATTGGAGGGAATCTGGAAAAGGATTATATCTCCACGTTTTTGCATGATCACATCAAATTCCGTAAGGCTGGGATGCTGTGAAATCGGCCCAAGGCCTGTAGTCACATCGGGGATTAGAATGTTCCAGGTGCCTTGCCAGAGGCTGGGCGTGGTTATGTCCAGCGGGATAATGCGATTGGCGGCGCTGGGATGATCCGCTGCATAATCTCCGGCAATGTACGGGTCCCCGGCAAAGTACAATTGCGTGACCAATCGGTTCGAGTCCCCTAATTGCGGGGTACGAATTTGATAGGGAAGGGTAATGATAACATGAATATGCCGAGGCCGGTATTTTGCGCCATTCAGGTAGGCACCAGGTAGAATGGTCTCAAAGGAGTATTTTCCGTCCACATCGGTACGCATTTGGCCGCGCAAACGGAATGCATCGGGATGATTCGGAAGATCTGGACAACCTAGAAACGATTCGTAACAACCCGACGCGGTGGCGCCCCAGACATCCAAATTAATCCCTTCCATCGGGCCCGTGCAATGGCTCACTATGCCCTTGATACAAATCCTTTGACCGGGTTCAAATTCCGAAGCCAGGTTGATCCGATCTGGGGCATTGGGCTTATGAAACGGACCATCCAGATAACGGTCTTCTTCGGTTAGATTCGTACATGTCTGTGAACGCAATACTTTGGGTACGGCCATGGCGGCCAGAAAAGTAGTTCCAACACCAATAAATTTTCGACGCTTCATGGGACCACCGTTATGCCATTGCGGTTGGCTTTAATTTGGGTTGTGTCTTTTAGGGAAACCAATGTGCTATCATGCGTCCAACCCGCCCGGCTGGTCACGACGATATGATGCACGCCGGAAGGAATCGAGTCTACGCGGGATGCGGATACTCCATTGCACCGGGTTAAAATATCGGTGCCGGGAAAATAGGCCAAGCCGGAATCCCTGGTTTCATAGCCTGCATATTCCAAGGATATGAGAACCACCTTGGACATGGAGAGCGCCAAGGAATTGGCACGGTGACTGACTTGCACACTTTCGGCATACACCCATTTGTGGTCGGCGGGCACACCGGCAATGATATTGAAAAAGGCGTTGGAGTCCAGTTTGGTAAATTTGAAATGGCCGAGGCTGTCCGTATAGGTTTTTAGAATGCGCGTGGAATCCGGCAGGCTGGGATTGTAGTTCGCAGGTAATAATTTTACCAGGATTCGCGCTGCCGCTACTTGATTGTCGGTTGTGATAACGCCGGTCAATGTCTCTGTATCTGAACCGCCACCCAAGTTCGGCGAGTCACTGGGAAAAAGCACGCAGGACCAAAGGGAAATGGCCACTAGCATAGTGCAAAATCGGAGAAATATTTTAATCATGATTTCCTGCCCTTTTCTATGGATAGCGGGAATAGATTTAAATTGAGTTGGAAAACCTGGGAGGCGTTGCCGTCGAGTCTGGCCAATTCCAATAACTCCGACTTCAACTGACGGATTTTTTTCTTGAACAAATCCAAAGTATCCCCGGATACGGCAAAGGTGGTCGAGGACATCAGTCTTTTTTCGGGTTTGGTTTTGTCAAAGGCTTCCAATGCCAGCTTCAACATTTTTTTCTGGAATTCTACCACGACATTGGCATCGATTTGTCCGCCCGTCGTTAGCACCGAGTCGCTTTGTCGCCAACGGCCTTGGGCATTTTTTTTCACCATGCCCAACCGAACCAGCAGTGCCAGCGACTCTTCGGCCTGTTTGGATGAAATCGCTGGAGTGAGGCTTCTCGCCAAGCGGGTAAAGTCACCGGTGAATGCCATGCATTCCAGCATTTCCCGGATAGCGCTATGATACCATTCCTCATAAAAGGCAAATTGGTTTTGCGCAACTTTACGTTGGTCGTAAATTCCCCGCAGCTTGGTCAATTTATCGAAGTAAAGATTTTTCTCCTTGATGGTTTTAGCTTGGTTGAAAAAAACCAGATTCTCAAAGTACTCCGCTTCCTGGTCCTTGAGTTTCAAGGCCAAGCAGGTTTTAAGAAGGGTGGTTTTGGTGAGGTTGCGTTTGCCTTCAATGATGTATTTATAGAACGCGGAAGAATTGATGCCCGCCTTCAGGGAAAGATAGCGGTAGGAAAAATTGGCGTTTACGGCTTTATGAGTGTCGTAGAATTCCTTGAGGAAAACTCGATAATCGGAATATTGAAGGACGTCTGGTAGACTCATGGCTTGCTCTTAAGCCTTAAAGTAATGGATTACTACCGATTTGGGGATGGGTTGGCAACATTAAGTGTTGCCGGATGTGAACGGTGCGTTTGGTTTTTTGACCTAAGCGTATTAGCCAGAAACTGGCGATTCTTTTGGTGCAGGCGTCTGAAAGGGCAAAAAGCGCTTTAGCCCTTTGCAGACTTGTAATCCAAAGTTGAGCAGGATTTCCTTATCCTCTTCCGAAAATTCCGTGCCATAGGATTGATCCATGGATTTTTTGTCATAAAGGGAAAGCGTACCCAATACTTCGCCCTGGATCTCGATGGCAACGGACAACATGGATTCTGCAGCATGGCTGCCAGTTTCATATTCAGAGTGGTTGAGATCGGGAATCAGCATGGCTCCTTTGCCCGGGAGTATGCTGGCGGAAATGCATTCATCCAGAAGCAGGATATCCTTGAGTGCCGTTGCATTTTTATGCGACAGCGATTCGAAAACTTCCAGGGCTTCCGTGGGAGAATTGCGCAGGCGCAATATACAGGTTTCCGATTCCAGAATGAGCCGCACGTTGGACAGGATCATTTTAGTCAGGTCGGGGAGGCTTTTGGCATTGGCGATATCGAAGGAAAATTGCGAAATGGCCGAGTATTTGAGAGATTGCACTTTGAGGGCTTCCATATCCCTATTTTTGGAAAGCTCTCGGGCCAGCATGTCTCCGATTTTCCGGAGTAGGACGCTTTCCTCCTTGAGATGGTTTTTTTCTGATTGGAGGTAAATGAAAATGGTGCCTACCAGATCCTGGCCAGTCCCAATCCGGATGGGTTGCAGCAAGCACCATTTTTTACTCCGGTGGGTTGTTCCAGCGGCGTTGACACAAATAGTATTGCTCGTTTTCAGTACGCGCTGAGCGAAGGTGTCGTCCAATCGCATGGGGCGTTCCTTGAGCACACTCATGCCGATGGAACTGGATGCCTTGGCCATAAATCCCCGGTCAAGTGGATTGAATTCATAGTACGTGCATTCCTTGGCCTCAAAAGCATTAGCCATTTTCATCAAGAGCAGGTTTAAGCGCTCTTCGAAACGGTATTTCATGGAGAAAATTTCACGCACATTGTTCAAAAGGCCTAGTACGTAGGTGGATTGCAGATTGGAGGCGTTATCACGCGAGGTTATGATCACTTCTGCAGTGAGTTGGGAAAGTTTAACTAGAAAATCTTCATCGGCATTATTAAAAACTCGGGCTGGGTTTTTACTGGAAATATTAATCACACCCACCGGTTCATTACCGAATAGAAGCGGGCAACAAATGGAGGAGACAATGTCCGGTTTTTGATAATCGGTGCCATAGGCAATCCTATCCACGCTTCCTTGAATCAATATCGGTTTTCCGCCACGCACGGCCATGCCGGAAATACCTTTGCCGACACGCTGGATGGAAGAGGCCACAACATTTTCCTGAAGCCCATATGCGGCTTCTATAGTCAAGTGCCGCTTGGTGGGATCGAGCAGCATGATCGATCCGCAATCCGCCCCTGCGGTTCGGACGGCAGTATTTAAAATGACTTTCAGGATTTCATCTTTGTTTTTAGTAAGGCAAACAGTTTCGCGAATTTCTTCCAGACTTCTTAGGACATTGTCCTTTTCCTCTTCGGAACTTTTTCGCATGCTGCAAAACAGAATGCGCGCGCTTAGCCCGGTGATGACTTCCACTTTTCGTAAGGGTAGCTTTCTAAGTTTGGTGGCCACGGTGGCGTTATGGGTGGTGTCGATAATTATGGAGAGATGCGGATACTGGGTAAGCCTGTTCAAGTCTTCCACATCCGGATTGAGCACTTTGATAACTTGAATACCTTCGGCTTCCAGAAGACTCGGTAGCAAAGTAGCTGTTTCGCGATTCAATCCAACTATGGCAATCTGGCGTGGAACTCCAGTTGGATGCGGATTGTTGGATTCTGGAGTTTCTGACATAGTCTCGATTGGGTAGGGACGTGCAGGTTGCGGTTACCGGCGTGTTTCCCTTTGCCGTCCCTAATTGTACCCCCACTGCCGACATAGTTGCAACATGGTATTGGCTGGTTTTTGGGTTTATGGCGGTAGGTCGGCGAAAAACCGAGTGGAATGGACATTGAAGAAAATTCAAAAAGCCCATACACTAGGTTAATGCGACCCGTATCCTTGTTGCCTAAGAGCCATACCAAACGGGCTACGCGGACACACTACCAATGGCCTGGACGCGTTTCTGTTACCTATGCTGTGGGGATTGTCTGTGTCGGATTTGGCTTGCTGCTATTGCCAGTAACCTATTTTAGTGTTGTCAGCCTAATGCTTTGGTCATTAGTTGCACATCTTATCGGGCATGTTGGATGGATCAACGGAACTGGGGCCAGTTTGCCAATGGCCGCTGCCTATATATCGCTAGGAGTGATTCTGGGCCTGGTCAGCTGGTTTTTAATTCGACCTTTACTGTCCTCATTACATAAATCAGATCTCGATCTGGCATTGATGCCGCATGCAGAACCCCGATTATATTCCTTTATAGAACAAATCTGTAATGCGATTGGCGCAAAAACACCTAGGTGCATTCAGGTTAACATGGATGTGAATGCTAGCGTTCGATTCGCGCCGGGGATCAGGAATTTTTGGGGCGGCCAATTGGAATTGGTACTTGGATTGCCACTGGTCCGTGGGCTTGACCTGGGGCAATTTGCCGGTGTGTTGGCCCATGAACTTGGGCATTTTCAACAAGGTTCGGCCATGCGATTGGTGCACGGCATGCGCACGCTCATCCACTGGTTTCAGAGAGCATCGACTCAAGAAGGCGATTGGGAAAAATTCCTGGAGAAAAAAAGTCATCGTATCGATCCATTGCTTTTTTTACCGGGTTGGAGCGCAAAAATATGTTCCATAGGCGTAAGAGCAATTTTCAAGTTTCATGCTCAAGTAGGCCAGATCATTAGCTGCATTCTACTAAGGCAGATGGAATATAAGGCGGACTGGGCTGCGGTACGGATGGTGGGGGGCGAGACGTTTTCCAGCATGGTTTTGGAAGCCAAGGTGATTGAATCGGCATGGACGCTGGCCAATAGAAGTTTAGGGATGGCTTTACGCGAAGGCCGGCTCGCAGATGATTTGCCGGCGTTGGTAGCGGCGCACACCAGAGTATTTATTCCCGAAGTGCGCCGTAAAATGGAACGCAGTTTGATGCAAGAAAAAGCCGTGTGGTTTGATACCCATCCCAGTCTTTCCAAAAGAGTGCAACGTGCACGTCAACACACCCTGCGTGGGATGTTTCATGCAGTGGGCCAAGCCCATACTCTGTTCAACGATTTTCCCTTGCTTTCCAAACAAGCCAGTGAAATATTTTATCGCCAGGACCTCGGCCAGGATTTTAATCCCGCACGCATGATTTCCACATCCGACTTGGTTACCGGGCAAAGTGAAATTCAAGTTGGAGAGGCAGCGCTTACCGGCTATTTTCTGGGCTTTCTAACCAACCTTCGACCATTTTGGCTGGTGACTGGTGCATTGCAAGGTTTACCGTCCGGCAACGCATTGCGCATAAAATTGAATCAGGCTCGTGAGACAATTGAAAAATGGGCTGGCACAGCTCGTACGCTATACCATGCTTTTTCCGTCGCCGATGCCAAAGAACTGGACGCCATTCAGGCTTTATCCTTGCTTCGCGCTAATTTTTGGATTGAACCGGAAGATTTTCAACTTCCGAAGGGAGGCATTCCTGCAGCTGAAATACTTGCCCATGAGGCAGAAGCGGAACAAAAGGAGATATCGGCGCAGTTGACGGAATTCGAATCTGCCATGCACATCCGGATGGTATCCGCGCTAGGCTTGCTTTCCGATCCTGAAGTAGGCGCACATTTAAAAGATGCCTTTGCCAGTTCACGGGAAGTCTCACGTCTGCTACCTAGTTTGGAAGCCATGAGAAAAGTTCAACAGGAGCTGGAATCACTTCGTCGCAATGTCCATGCAATGGGTATTCTCCTGGAAAACTTGACGGATAGTGAAACTACCCGGGATCTGCAACAGCAACTTAACGCGCATACTCTTGCCATTCACAAAAACCTGGATGACATCAAAGAAGGTTTAGGAGAAACCGAATATCCCTTTGGACTTCATTCCGGCGGGCTGGGTTTGGCCGGATACGCCATCTGTAGCCTTCCTTCTCAGGAAGACTATTCTGGCTATCATTTGGCCGCAGAAGAGGTTTTAGGTCGATGCTATGCTTTTTATTTTCGCATCATGGGCCGATTGGCTTTGGCTGCGGGTAGGGTGGAGGGCGTACTTGGACTTGGACCGATTCAAGTTGGTGGATTCGATTAGTGGCCGGCGTTCACGGCCAATTCAAGGTAAACACCATTTTCATTGATGTAAGACCATAGTCCAGACCCATTATTTGGCTGAACAGGTGCCAACCCATTTTGAAAGCGTCCCGCTTGTAAAAAATCCGGGGTGATAACCTGCTTTCCTTTTTCATCCATGAAGCCGATGCATTTCCCCGAACGAAATGCAAATAGAGTTGAACTCAACTGAGGTAGCAGCATTATTTGCCGAGGAAAGGCCACCAGCGTCCGTCCCTGACGGTCGATAAACATCCAGCCGGTTTTCGCCGAGTGAACCAGCGCCCGACCCTTGATAAACGGTCCTGCCCAAGTGTATTGCTGGGGTATGCACAGTTTGCCGGTAACGTCTGCGTATCCCCAGTTTCCTTGAAAACCCTGACGCCGCCTTTGTCCAATTCCCACCGCAGCAAGGCCTTCTGAAAAATCCTCACCTGCGTCGAAAAGAGTGTCGATGGCAAATCCACCCGTGGTGTCGATGTATCCCACACGATACGAGGTTTCAATGCCGACACATACTGCCGCTAAGCCTTCTGAAAATCCGCCTTTGATACCGGGGAAGAGACTGGGTATACTTTGCTTTCCATCCTTCCGTACAAATCCCCAGGCACCTTCGTCTTCCTCACCAATTTTGACCGGCGCCCAACCTTCCGAAAAGGGCCCAGCTTCGTCAAATCTTTCTGTGGCGCTTGCGCCCACAATGGCTCCAGAAGAGTCTATGAAAGTGTATCCGGAAGAGTCCGCAATCAAAGCCCGGCCCTCATAAAATGTCCCAGCCCAATTGAAGGCCGCCGGTATGCACAGCTTACCCGTAGCATCCGTGTAACCCCATTTACCCGCTATCTGTACTGGCGCCCGGTTTTGACCAAAGGCCCCGGCAAATTCAAACTCAAGGGGTATTTTTAGGGCGCCGCTGGTGTCGATATACCCGAATTTCCCATGATTGGAAACGGCAGCTAACCCTTGGTGGAATTCGCCAGCCCAGGTGAAGGTTAATTTGGGTCGGGCGCTTGATTCCATTCCTGGCTGCGGCTTAATGCCAACCGTAAAACGGACCGTCTCACGAAAGTGATTCCAGAAGGGGGCAAGTTTAATCGGAATCCATAGCGACCCAAGAATTAGGGCCAGGGCTAAGGCACTTCGGGTGAGAGTCGTTATAACTGGGTTACTGAATCGCAGTGCATTCCAAAACTGGTACGTATGGCGGCGCATTCCAATGCCATTTTTCAAAATCCATTTATTTCAGTGCTGGGCGGTCTTCCGGGAATTTGCCTCGGCGACACACTAGGCCCGGAAGGATCCAAACGAAGAAAATCATCCCGCTGAAAACAGATAAGCCCATTTGCACTTGTTCAGTAAGCATTTTCGATCCCCCGTTTCTGGTACATCGTTCCTAGAGTCTACCATAGTCCACGAGGAATTAATCATTTTTTTACGTAAAACGGTGCGCCAGTTGACGGCCACCGTGAACGGCAGGAGGGAGCATGAATTTTTAAGGCAATTGCAGGAATTTTAGGCCATGGGAAACGACAAAAAAAATCAAATCTTGTTGGAATCGGCTTCGGAAAAGAAGTAATATCGCACCGAGGTCAGAAATTGACCCAAAACTGAGTTACATTTGTACCTAAAATAACGATTCACGAAAATTAAGGCATGCAATCCGCTGAAGATACCGCCATTCAATGGCTCCACGACACCATACGCGTTCACCTACGCGCAGCTCAACGCGATGGCAAGGCTTTCATCAATTCGGAAGAATGGGTGTCGCTGTGCTGGGATGTAGGCCACATTTTGGCCATGATGCACTTCCATGGAATTGCTGTTCCCAAAGTAATTGAAACTGTTTCAGCCAAGTTACGTTTGGAATTCATCGGGGCTAAAGGCCTTTTACCTACCGACTTACAAATGATGCGGGCTTTCTATTTAAATTATTTTGAGCGAGCTACGCTTTTGCCTAAGCTTCGTGGTATTCCTTGGAATTGCCATGTGACCATTTTGGATAAATGCAAAGACCCCCTCCAACAGGAATTCTATTTGGCGCTTTGCATTAAGGAAGAAATGAAAAGGGAGGACCTTGTAGCAGCTCTTAAAGAGCAGAGGTATGAGAATAGTTCATTTTCTCCTCTGATTCCTCAGTAGGCATTTCAGGTTTGGCTGCATAAATATCCAGCTGTTCCTTGCCCCATTGAAGCATGGCTGTCAGGATCGGCAGCAGGGATTGGCAACGGGAAGTCGGCATGTACAAAATGCGAGAGTGTTCTCCCCCGGTTTCCCAACGAGTTATCAAGCCTTCGAGTTCCAGCTCTTTTAAATGCTTGGTCAGCATTTTGGCTGAAATTCCGGGGAGTACGCGCTTCAATTCGCCAAAGCGTTTGGATTCCCCCTGAAGAAGTCTATGGAGAATAAGCCCTTTCCATTTTCCGCCGATAAGGGATAAGGTCAGTTCAGCCGGCCACGTCAATTGTTTTTGTACCATAATGGGATGAGTACCGCAACCACCATGCCAAAATAAAATTCGCCAATCGGCGTTCTGTTTTTGGAAAATTATCAAACATTAAGGTTGAGGCGCCTGCACGCTCACGAGGACACCGTTCTAAAATGGTGCTACTGGTTCTAAAATGGGCCGAAAAAAACTGTTTACTATCTTTGCCCGCTCCTGATCCATGTAATTTATGGGTTTGAGTTTAATATGTCGTATCCGGGGCGTAACAGCCGGGAAGGAACCATGGGGAAATCGTGTCAAGCCTTAGTTGTTTATTTTAGCGTATTATCGGTAACCTGCTGGGGAGCCACACCAAGCTCCCCACCGACGACGGATACAGCCACGACTGTCGTGGACTCTGTCGCCGCTGCACCTGAAAAGCCGGCAGCCAGTACAAGAACTGTTGTGGCATTGACGGATACTGTGGCACAGGAGCCTGTACGGCAGCCTCAGGATTTCCGCATCTTTAGGGATCCACCCTTGCTCGGAAGGGAATACGGTTTTGGAATGGCCGGTTCCGTAGTTGCCGGGGCACTTGGTTTTTATATCGGTAGCGGCATCGAATCCGCCATTTACTCTTCTAAGGCACGAAAAGGTACGCTGACCTTTACCGGAATTCGCTATGACAACTATTTCGGGGCTTTTTGGGGAGGTTCAGCTGGCATTCTACTGGGTTCCGCACTAACCACCTATTTTGTAGGTCAAACCGATGAGGAAGACGGCGGATTCTGGCCAACCATTCTCGGCACGGCAGTGACCACATCCGGTGCATTAGCGCTCGCCTCTTGGATGGGTGTTAAAGATGAAATAGGTATTGCACCGTTCATACCCTTGCTCGCAGTGCCCTCCCTGGGTGGTGTGCTGGGTTTCAATGTATCACGCATGTTCAACGACCGTAAGAAGGAAGGAACCATCGGCGGCCAAACCGGGTTACACTTTTTGCCGCCTCGTTTTGGGTGGACGCGAAGTCCCTCCGACGGGGATCGCCTGATGTTTCAAGCCATCAACCTAAGGTTCTAACTCCAAATAATTTGGTGATGGAGTTGTAATTGCCTTCCAACTACCGCATCCGCAAATTAGCCTTCGTACGGGCCTTATCCATTGGGCTCGCTCTCCTATTCCTGGTCGGTTGTACCAAGCTGCGAATGGGCTATGAATATGCGGACTGGGTGGTAATCTATTCTGTTGAAGACAATTTTGATTTGGATAAAGCCCAGCGCACCCATTTCAAAGAGGATGTAGCCGCTTACTTCAAATGGCACAGGCGGGAAATGCTGCCCAGCTATGCGGCCTTTTTGACAAGGGTGGCGGCCGGTCTTAAGGATGGGTTGCGACCACAAGAAATCGATTCGGCATTTGCGAACTATCACATCCTTTTGCGGGGTACTTTGTTGCCGATGATGGACAAGGCCGTTTCCTTACTGGACTCGCTGACTCCCAATCAAATTGACTTGTGGGTGGATCGACAAAAGAAAAAAAATGAAAAGCTGCACAAGGATTTCAGTGGAAGCAGTGAGGATCGTTTTGAACATCGATTTACTAAAATCATCGATGAACTTGAAGATTGGACCGGGAGTTTGCAGGCGGAGCAAAAGGCCCAGATTAAGGTGCTCAATCGAACTTTACCGTGGAATGGTAATTTGTGGCTGGACGCCAGAGAAAGTGCAACCGAACGGGTGGCAGATATGTTGCGCAAGCAGGCTGGGCCCAAAAGGCTACGCCGTTTCTTGGAGGATTATTATGTCTATCCCGAAAAGTCGCGCAGTAAGGAATACCAGGCTGGTCAAAAGGCTTTTGATATGCGCTTGAAAACAACCGTCCTCATAGTGTATCGCATGCTCACGCCTGAACAGAAAGAACATTTTATTCTGCAAGTGGAAAAATTGGCAAAGGATTTTCAAACCCTAAGTCTACAGGAGTGATCCTATTTCCATCAGGGTTTTTTACTCTCCAGGTGGAGGAGGGAGATCTTGGTCACCAATTCCCGGTGGTTTGGGGACCTCTCCGGATGGCCCATTGTACGTAGCTGCAGGAACGGTATTTTCGTCGGGCGACGATGCGCGCGTACTTTCCGGTTTGGCCGCCTTATCCACCTTAACTACCTTACCCATCTTATCCGCCTTATCGATCTTATCTGATGGTTTCAACTTATTGACTAGCTGACTCTTTTTGACCGCTTTAGCCTTTGTAGCCGGCGCTTCATTTTTGGCGATGGGTTTTTGCACAATCGATTTTTTTTCCTGTTTTTCTGGTTTCGATAGGGCACGTGGAGACGGTACTATTTTTTTAGGCAGTGCCGACGCAGCGATTTCAGCTTTTGCCACTTTCAAAGACTCTACGGCGACATGCGACGCGTTCATTTGCTCGCGGAGCTGCTTTACTTGCTCTTCCAATCCGGCAATATGCGCCTTAGTTTTAATCTGAAAATCCTGCAACGAGGCCGTAGTGGCTTTAAGTCCTTTTTGATCCACAACTTCCCGTGAGACTTTGTGAATCTCATTCGTTGCCAGCTGGAAAGCCAACCACGTGGAAAAACCGGTCACGGCAATGAGACCCAATGTGAAGGCTAGAATCCCAACGCCTTGCTGCGTTCCAGAAGTTTGCTTGGCCATTTTAATGCTGGATGCAGCTGAAGGAATAGCTTTAAAAGTCTGGGTCTGCGAGGCGGTCTGGTCTACGGGTTGAATATGCCTTACCGGAACCGGTGCGGATTTAGGCACGGGAGCAGTAGGCGGTACTGCAGCGCGAGGACTGTAACCTTGTCCAGGCGAAGCATCGGGTCTTGCATCCAACTGAACCGTGCTTGGGGACCAACACTCGATTCCATGGGCATTTGAACGCTTGGTTACGAGACCTGCAGCTTCCAGCGCAATCAGGGAATCGCTGATTTCTGAAATACTGATGTTCAGCTTCGTCATCATGTCTGTTATGGTAGGCGTCAGATCTCTATTTTGGTCCAGAAATTTAAGTATTCGTTGATCCTGTCCGGCCATAGCATTCTCCATAATGGTGACAGGAAATATAGCTTGCAAAACTCCTGCATGGCAGTCGCGAAAGCAAGGGAAATCGGTCGGATTAATCCCAAAATATTAACCGCTGCACCATTCAAGTGTGTACGATGACTGGGGGATATTGCTATAATAAACGCAATTGAATCCATGCTGGATTCTAACCTTCAGAAAGGCCAATGTGACCAGGAGCTTGCGATCCCTTGGATGTCTTTTTGCCCTCCTGGTACTTGCGGCCCATGCCCAACCCACCAAGGAGGAGTTTCTAACTAAAATCGCGATTAAGAGTCTGGGCTCCTGGCATTACAATGCACCTAAATTGGATGATGCCTTTTCCAAAAAGGTTTTTACCCTGCACATCAAAAGAATGGATGCGCAAAAGCGTTTCCTATTGCAAGAAGACGTCGACAGTTTGACCCGTTTTGAAAGCGATATCGACAATGAATTGAACATGGGTACCAGTACTTTTTTTGATGCGGCCACGGTTATTTTACGCAGACGTATTGCAGATGCCCAAGCGATGACAGCAACCCTTCTTGAGGGAAAAATCGATTTAAATTCAGACGATTCCTTGCCGCTTGATCCGGAGAAACAAAGTTTCGCGAAAAGTAAAGAAGAACTGTCCCAGCGTTGGTTACGCTTGTTGAAGTACCAAATCTTGACGCACTTACAGGATGTCAAGGAAGTCAAAACCAAGGACGATGATAAATCCCCCGAAAAAGGTAAGCCGCAAGCAAAGCTCCAGACGAAGTCCAAAGCATCGCCTGGCCTGAAAAGTCCGCCTACGGAAGCACAGGAATTGGACGCTAAAAAATACGTGGCCCGCAGTACCAGACGCCTATTTGAGCGCATGTTAAAGGAAGACCGGCTCGATCGCATCTCTTCGTATCTGAATACGGTGGGAAACTCCTATGATCCGCATACGGAGTATTTCAAGCCTGAAGCCAAAGAAGATTTCGACCTCAGCATGACGGGCACCTTAGAAGGCATTGGGGCAGTCCTTCGCGAAGAGGATGGCTTTATCAAAGTGGTCAGTATTGTTCCCGGCAGCGCGTCGTGGCGGCAGAAAGAACTCAAGGCTGAGGATAAAATTTTAAAGGTCGCCCAAGGCTCGGACGAGCCGGTGGATCTGGTCGAAGCCAGTGTAAATGATGCCGTGCGGATGATCCGGGGGCGTAAGGGCACCGAGGTGCGCCTGACAGTTCAGAAACCCTCTGGCCAAATCAAAGTCATTCCCATTTTCCGCGATGTCGTCGTCGTGGAAGAAACCTATGCCAAATCTGCGATTATGTCGCCCACTGTGGGCAAGCGGAAATTCGGATACATCAACTTGCCCGCATTTTATCATGACTTCAACAATAGCCGTGGTCGCACGGCGTCCGCCGATATTCGAGAAGAATTGGAAAAGCTGAAGACGGAAAAAGTGGAAGGCATAGTTTTGGACCTGCGGAACAATGGAGGCGGTGCCTTGGATGATGCCGTCAAAATGGCCGGCCTTTTTTTCAAGGCGGGTCCGGTTGTTCAGATCAAGGATCAAAAGGGCAATGTCACCGTTCTCAATGATCAGGACAACGACATCATTTATGATGGGCCACTTGTCATCATGGTCAATACTTTCAGTGCGTCCGCGTCGGAAATCCTGGCCGCTGCACTGCAGGATTATGGCCGTGCCGTAATTTTTGGTACAGACACTACCTTTGGCAAAGGTACGGTACAATCGATGATGGATCTCGATGCGTACTTGCCCCCGGCGTTCGCGTCCATGCGGCCAATGGGATCCCTCAAACTCACGATTCAAAAATTTTATCGAATCAACGGTGGAACCACACAATATAAGGGTGTTGTTCCAGATATCATGATTCCTGATGGATACAGCAATATGGATGTGGGCGAAAAGAATCTGGAATATCCTTTACCCTGGGACACGGTTCCCTCCTTGGTCTATGCCAAGTGGAACAAACAAAAATTCGATGTGAGCGCCTTGCGTAAAAAGGATCAGGCTCGATTAAAATCCGATGCGTTTGCACGACAGCTTGCGGAGTTGACGGAAAAGGTGCAGAAACAACGCGACCGTGCTTGGGTGAGCGTGCAGAAAAACAAGTTCATTCAGGAGCAAGACGCCGCCCGCAAGGAGACGGAAAAATTCGAAGCGTTGCAGAAAGAAAACGCCAACATGAACGTGACGAGCTTGGCGAGCGCCAAACCGTCGACTGATTCCTTAGAAAAGGAAAAAGACATAAAGTGGAAAGAGCAGCTGGCGCGCGATTTCTATTTGCGTGAGGCCATCAATGTGCTAGGTGATATCAGCCCCACTGCGGCTGTGGCTGACGTTCCAGGGGCATCACCGAAATCCACGAAACGATAAGCCTAATTTTAGGGGCTTAAGTTTAGGTGCCAAGGTCTAAGCCTAAGCCGTGGGCGCTATCTCAAAGATTAAGTCACCAGGCGCAACATCGTCGCCCTTCACTACCAGAACCCGTTTAACGATACCCGCACACGGGGACTTGATCACATTTAACATTTTCATGGCTTCCGTAGTCAATAGCTTTTGGCCTTCTTCAACCATATCACCGGAACCGACGGAAAGTTCCACAACTTTTCCAGACATTGGGGCCGGCAATTGGCCGGGAATTTCCGGATCGGCTTTTTGACGTTTAACAATTTTTATTCCGGAGTTCTGGTCCAGTACCACAGTATTGCGACGGCGACCGTTTAGTTCCCAAAAGATATTCCGCATTCCATCCGGTTGAAGTTCGCTGATCGCCAATAGTTTGACGATAAGGGTTTTGCCTTCTTGGATGGTTATGGCTTTTTCATCGCCCAATTTTACGCCGTAGAAAAAGGTTGGGGTGTCTAAAATGGAGACATCGCCAAAGGCATTGTGGAAAAGGAAGTATTCCGTAAAGACTTTGGGGTATAAGGCATAGCTGAGTAAATCCTCAGCATCTAGATCTTTGCCATATTTGGACTTGAAGCTGCTTTGGGCCGCCTCAAAGTCAAAATTTTCCAGTAGTTCACCGGGCCGACACGTTATCGGTTCTTCACCGTTCAGCACCGCTTTTTGCAGTTCCGGAGGAAAACCGCCCGGGGGCTGCCCCATCATGCCTTTCATCATACTCACAAAGGAATCGGGAAAGGCCAGGTCTTTGGCTCGGGTGTGGACATCGTCCGGTGTCAAGTTGTTCTGCGTCATGAACAAGGCCATGTCCCCGACAGCCTTGGAGGAGGGGGTAACTTTGATGATATCACCCGCCATGTCATTGACCGTGCGGTACATGGTTTTGACTTCGTCCCAGCGTTCTCCAAGACCCAAGGAAATAGCCTGAGCCCGGAAGTTGGAATATTGTCCACCCGGCATTTCGTGTCTATAAACGTCGGCGCTACCGGCTTTTAGGCCGCATTCAAAAGGCGCGTAAGGTTCGCGGGCCAGCTCCCAATAGTCGGCCAGTTTTTGCAAACTTTCATCATTCAGCCCGGTTTCCCGTTCGGTACCGTCCAGGGCGCATACCAGAGCGTTCAGGGAAGGCTGGGAAGTAATACCGGACATAGAGGACAGTGCTGCATCGACAATGTCCACGCCAGCCTTGGAGGCCTCCAATAAGGCCGCCACTTGATTTCCGCTGGTGTCGTGCGTGTGAAGATGAATGGGAACGGAAACGGCATTCTTCAGCTCCGTGACCAGAATGCGCGCCGCATCCGGTTTCAGCAATCCGGCCATATCCTTGATGGCGAGAATATGCGTTCCGGCCGCTTCCAATTCCTTGGCAAGTTTTACATAATAGGCCAGTGTGTATTTGAGGCGCTTTCCATCGGTAATGTCGCCGGAATAACAAATGGCCGCTTCCACGATTTTACCGGTTTTGCCTACGGCATCAATACAAGGTTTTAAACCTTCCACCCAATTTAAACAGTCGAAAATCCGGAAAATGTCGATGCCGTTTTGGGCCGACGCTTCAATAAACCGATTGACGATATTGTCTGGGTAGTTGGTATAGCCCACTGCATTGCCGGAGCGTAGCAGCATCTGTAGTAAGGTGCCAGGCATGAGACGGCGGATTCTTCGTAAGCGTTCCCACGGATCCTCATGCAGAAAGCGCAAGGCTACGTCAAAGGTGGCGCCACCCCACATTTCCTGTGAAAACATGGGAGCCGCCAAGTGTGCGGTAGCATGGGAGATACGGAAAAGATCGTCGCTGCGCATGCGTGTGGCGATGAGGCTTTGATGGGCATCCCGGAAAGTGGTGTCCGTAAGCAGCAGTGATTTCTGCTGGAGCGTCCAGTCGGCCAGCCCCTTGGGCCCTTTGGCTTTGAAAACCGCGTAGGCGGGGGAAATGGGCGGAGCAGATTTGGGAACAGCAGGAACCTGCGGCATTTGAATGCGGCCCGGTTTTAGCTTGGCATCGATTTCCGGAAAACCGTTAACGGCCAGATTGGATAAATAATTCAGCACCTTGTTGGCGCGGTCCAGCTTGGGCTTGAAGTTGAAAAGATCGGGATGGGTTTCAATAAAAGTGGTAGTGCAATCCCCTTTTAAGAAATCCGGATGCTTAAGCACGTTTTCCAAAAAGGGAATGTTGGTTTTGACGCCGCGGATACGGAATTCGCGGATAGCCCGGAGGGCTTTGCTGGCGGCTTGATCAAAACTAAGTCCCCATGAGCACACCTTAATGAGCAGCGAGTCGTAATGCGGAGTAATGACGGCGCCATCGAAACCGGATCCGGCATCAAGCCGTATGCCAAAGCCTTCACCTGCGCGGAAGGCGGTGATTTTGCCATGATCGGGCGCAAAATTATTGGCCGGATCTTCTGTAGTGAGGCGCAGCTGAATGCAGTAGCCGCTTTTCTTGATGTTTTTTTGCGATTCGATTTGGATGAAAGGGTGGGAGAGGGGATAGCCCTCGGCCACACGGATTTGACATTGTACGATATCACGTCCGGTGATGACTTCCGTTACTGTATGTTCAACTTGAATGCGCGGGTTGACTTCAATGAAATAGTGCTTGCCCTGCTTGTCGACCAGAAATTCCACCGTGCCTGCATTGACATAGCCCACCTGGCGGGCAATGGCCAGCGCATCAGCATACAGGGCTTCTTTTTGTTTGAGCGACAGCTTGAGTGCCGGTGCTACTTCCACCACTTTTTGATGTCGGCGTTGAATGGAACAATCGCGTTCAAAAAGGTGTACACGGCTGCCGTATTGATCGGCTAGAATTTGAACTTCAATATGTTTGGGACCATCCAAATACCGTTCGATAAAAACTTTTGGATTGCCGAAGGACGATTCTGCTTCCGCCTTGGACCTAGCGATGGCATTGATCAATTCCCCGCGATCACGCACGATGCTCATGCCGCGTCCACCGCCGCCCATGGCAGCTTTAATAATGAGCGGATAGCCATATTCTTTGGCGAAAAGAAGCGCATCCTGTTCCGTTTCCAGGCCCTCTCGGGTTCCGGGAATAACAGGTACGCCAGCCAGCTCGGCTATGGCACGGGCGGCCACTTTGTCTCCCATAGCGTCTAAAACTTCGGGTGGTGGGCCAATAAAAGCGATACCGGCGGCACGGCAGGCACGCGCAAAATCGGCATTTTCCGATAGGAAGCCGTAACCCGGATGGATGGCATCTACCTGCTTATCCAATGCCAGTTGTACGATTTCTTCAATACCGAGGTAAGCACCAACGGGAGTTTTCCCGACACCGATCAGGTAGGCTTCATCAGCCTTGTAACGATGGAGGTTGAGACGATCTTCTTGAGAATAGATGGCCACCGTCTGGATGCCCATTTCGGTGGCCGCGCGAAAAATACGGATGGCGATTTCCCCACGGTTCGCCACCAATATTTTGCGGAATGGCTTGATGGTTATATCGGCCATTAAACCGTTCCTTTCAAATGCTGTTCAGATTATTTAGCGGCCTTGGAACCGGCTTTGTGCGCGGCGGCTCCGGGATGTCCGGCGGGCATGGCTGGAGTGCTGGATTCTGGCTTTGCGGGTTCCACGATGGAAAGCAATTCCACTTCGAAAATCAAAGCGGCATTGGGGCCAATTTTCTGGCCTGCTCCATGTTCGCCATAGCCAAGGGCGGCGGGGATGTATACCATCCACTTTGAACCCACAGGCATAAGCTGCAAGGCTTCCGTCCAGCCTTTGATCACGCCGTTTACGGGGAAGGTCACTGGCTGTCCACGTTTGACTGAGCTGTCGAATTCGGTGCCGTCGATCAAAGTACCCGTGTAGTTCACGGAAACGGTGCTAGATGAATCAGGCTTTTTACCAGTACCGGCCGTGATTATTTTATACTGGAGGCCGTCAGGCAAGGTCACAACACCAGGTTCCTTGGCGTTCTTGGCCATAAAGTCTTGGCCGGCTTTGACATTGGCTTCACCCTTTTTACGGTTCACGGAGTCCTGACGCGCCATCATTTCCTTCTGGAAGGCCATCATGGTACTGGACAATTGCGAGTCTGTAAGCATAGGCTTTATCTCTCCCATGGCATCTTGAATGCCAATGCGCAACTTGTCGAGGTCAATGTCCTTGGAGTCCAGGGACTGTTGTTTAAAGCTTTTTCCAATGTCCAATCCAATTCCGTAACTGACCTTATCTTTCTGGGTCTTGAGGTCACGGGAGGCTTTGGTATCAATTTTATCGCAGGCGGCCATGGCAATGCCCGACAAGCAAATAGACAATGTTTTCTTCCAAGTATTCATTTCCGACTCCTAAGGGATGATCCGGCTATGCCGGTGGTCGACGGTGACCTGTGCCGATGGTCAACGGAGACCGAATGGATTTTAGCGGCGCAATGAATTTACAAAAAAACCTCACAAAACTTTCACAATAAACTCCAGAAAATCTTCAACCGCTTTTTTTTCACCTAAGGCATGGGCCGGGTCGTTTTGTCGCCCATGCGCTGGACATCTTTACAATTTATGGGTCCAGAATAAAAATTTCGGCATAATAAACTTACAATGTAAATATCATAAGTCTATGATTTAAAACATGTTAAGAAAAAAATAATCGAATTCAAATTGGGTGCGTGTTCCGTTGCGATCCCAGACCGTGACTTGATGCCGCTCCCTGTCCTAGACTTTATGAAAAGAGCCACTCTTACTCGCACAATCATAACCACTTAAGACTAGGCAGTTTTTTTGCCCAGTGATAGAATTAATTTACAAGGGGGCAATCTCATGTACGTGGCGGATGTCAGTGGTAGTGCAGCACAGGGTCAGTCGGGTCTTTGGCTATTGGCCGTGTTCTTGTTGGGGCTTTCGATTATG
>JAYTHY010000074.1:0-168113 GCA_043732185.1 Fibrobacteria bacterium | reverse complement strand
AGGTAGCGAAATTCCTTGTCGGGTAAGTTCCGACCTGCACGAATCGTGTAACGACTTGGGCGCTGTCTCCTCCATAAACTCGACGAAATTGCAGTATTGGTGAAGATGCCAATTCCCCATACCTGGACAGAAAGACCCCATGAACCTTGACTGTATCTTGGCAGTGGTTTTAGGTTGCGCATGTGTAGGATAGCTGGGAGGCTGTGAGACGGGGTCGCTAGATCTCGTGGAGCCACCGTTGAAATACCAGCCTTGTGTAATTTGAAATCTAACCTAGACCCCTGAATCGGGGTTAGGGACACTGCCTGGTGGTCAGTTTGACTGGGGCGGTCGCCTCCTAAAGTGTAACGGAGGCATCCCAAGGTTCCCTCAGCGCGGTCGGTAATCGCGCGAAGAGTGTAAAAGCATAAGGGAGCTTAACTGCGAGACTGACGGGTCAAGCAGATACGAAAGTAGGGTTTAGTGATCCCGCGGACTAGCGTGGAATTGCCGTTGCTCAATGGATAAAAGGTACTCTGGGGATAACAGGCTGATCTCCCCCAAGCGTTCACAGCGACGGGGAGGTTTGGCACCTCGATGTCGGCTCGTCGCATCCTGGGGCTGTAGAAGGTCCCAAGGGTTTGGCTGTTCGCCAATTAAAGCGGCACGCGAGCTGGGTTCAGAACGTCGTGAGACAGTTCGGTCCCTATCCGGTATGGGCGTTGGATGTTTGAAGGAAGCTGACCCTAGTACGAGAGGACCGGGTCGGACGAACCACTGGTGTATCCATTGTTCCGCCAGGAGCAGCGTGGAGTAGCCAAGTTCGGACAGGATAAACGCTGAAAGCATCTAAGCGTGAAGCCCCTCCTAAGAATAGACATCCCGTGGGATTTAATCCCCCCAAAGACCCGTTGGAGATTACAACGTTGATAGGTCACAGATGGAAGCGGAGCAATCCGTGGAGTCGAGTGATACTAATAGGTCGGGCGGCTTTTTAATACTTGTAAGACTGACAGGAATAGGTATAACCGCAAGGTTATCCATCACCTGCTCTCCATATAAGGATTCGAAGGTAACCAGTTAATCTGGTTAGAGCGATTGCCGTAAGGCGATTGCCCTTGACGATATAATAATGGCTTGAAAGCGTCTTGTCCTCAAGACGCCCTTCACATCTTATTGCGCTTCCAAGTACAATGTTAACCAGCCACTCCCTCGGGGGAGTGTATAAGCTTCTCAAGATGAGAGGAACGGTTTTTAAGTGAGATTATGGAGAATGCTAATGGCATTCTCTAAGCAACCGGCTAGCCGGTTGCCTTTGCCTACGAAATTCCCTGGTGCCTATAGTTTGAGGGCCACACCTGTTCCCATCCCGAACACAGAAGTTAAGCCTCAACGCGCCTATGGTACTACGGTCATTTGCCGTGGGAGAGTGGGTCGGTGCCAGGGTATACATTACTGCTACGTGCAGTCCAGACGGCCACCCTACGGGGTGGCCGTTTTTGTTTCATCTTTTCCTGTACTTTTTCAAATAGATTAATTGTCAATTGCCACTACGGCCTTCCAGTACGCTTATGGCTGATTGGAAGTCGCTACCGACGCCCGGCACTCCGGATAAACGTCGCACACCTGCTTAAAGTCAGCGGTGGTGAGATATTCCAGTGCTCCCGGTTTAATGATCCCCGTGGCATTGAATAGACCAACCGATACCGCTGCCTTTCCTGACTCGGCGGTTTCCAGGAAGGAGTTCGCGCCAACCAGCTTAAGTCCCCTGTGGTTAGGAAAATCGGCGAGGGGGATTTGGAAGAGTGCACGGGACTGATCGTTGGTGTAGCTCCCGGAAATGATACCGTCCTCACCGATGGAGATCTGCCGCAGTATACCTGCTGGGCATCCGTTTTGATACGACACCATCGCGGTAGTTATGGACCGGAATTGAGTGAGTCCGGTGAAGTCTTTTGGCCCGCCAGCCTGCATAGTAATGCGTATGGTTTGTAATCCGTTGCCGGGATCGAATTCCAAAATTGGGTCTCCGGTATCGGTGGCGAAGCTAGCAACGGACCCATCTCTGCCGAAAATCAGGGTTCCTCTGACGCCTTTCTGGAGTATTGCGTTTGCCGGGGCTATTGCTTCCCATAGCCATTGGCTCGGCGTACCCGTGGGCGTAAAGCGTATTGTCAGCATGTGTTCCTTGCCTGATTCGTCATAGGCACTAAAGCTGCATTCAGGAGTTTGCGTGTCTACCGCTTCACGGAGGACGGTCGCATTCGTGTTGGTATTGAAAAAATTGGGCGAGGGCTTGGAATTGTTGACGTCGTGCGCTAGTATGGCCAGGTCTTTAATAGTGAAAGCCGTGCCCGGCTGCCCGCGGATTACGATGGCGCCATCGGGGATGTTGTCCTCGCTACCAGTGGGATCCAAGGAAATGGAGTGGTTGTTGGAGGCGGTTCCGTCTCTATCCGCAAGCTTGAAATTGTCCTTTATTTTCGTAAGGAGGTCCGCCATGGTTGTGCCACCGGGACCCGCGACAAAGGACAATGGGGCTACGTTGGATGCGGGTTCGTCACCGATAGATCCAGTCACGCTCAGCATATCCCCGTTTTCAAGGCCCAAATCGTTGCCCCCTGTGTCGAAAAGGTCGGTTAACAAATCTCCAGCCATGGCAGGACTCCGGAAGGTATTGGTGCATATTGCCAGCCTACGCGTTCCGGCGGGAATATCGGTGGGAACGGCGAAAGCTTTCGTGACATTCGGCCCGCTCACAGGCCGACTGCTCGTAATCTGGAAGTTGTGGATGGGCCTAGTATTGCCGTACACGGTGATTGCTCCACGTTGACTGGCATTTTCTGCGGAGGTAACTAGGTCAGCCGTGGTTCCGCTCCCGAAGTCAACACTGGCACTCCGTAAAAATTCGGTTATGGCAGTATTAAGATTCGCTACCGTAAAACCATCCGTTACCAAGATGGTTTTAGTATGAGTGGAGATTTGGTCCGCCATCGCCGACACCGTTATCGCATCGCCGATTTGCATGCCGAGTTCATGGCCGTCGTAACTATTGAGTCCTACCAATAGATCAGAGGCTTCGGCGTGGTGCAGGAATTTTTGGGTGTAAAGAATCGCCCCCTTTCCCTCCGCATCGGAATCCAGGTTACGAGCCAATTTGATAAATGAAGTCGCACGGGGCGGCATCAATTCTTGAAACGGCCAGTGGATATCTACCAGCTGGGTCAAGGGTACATTCGGGCGAGAGAGCGAGTCTTCGCTGATGTTCGGGTAGGGACGTTTGTTGCTGTACAAAGGAATACCTTGCAGGCGGGTCTTGGCGTTCCCGAGTGTGAGGTATCCCTCGGCGTCTTGAGTGAAACTGGCTGGACGGCGGAAGTAAACGTATTGCGATCCGTTCTTGAGGATGAAGAAACCGATGCCATCGATACCGAGGTCCATTATATGGCCGGTTGCCATCAGGTTTCCTTGCAGGAATTCATACCTGTTCCCTTTTCCCATGCCCAGCTGTGCGTCCAGGGAGTCGCCGGGTGTACCCCCATTCAATCCGGTGGCCGAAGAGGGTCCATCGCATCCTGCGGTAAGCAGGGAGATGGAGAAGAGTGCTGCCAATAATCCAGCATGTCCTTGAAAAACCGCTTTTCGAATGCGCATGGGTGCCACCTGGTTAAAAAATCCGCACCCCCATTATGGACTATACCGATTACGGAATACAAGGCCCGAATGAGTCTACAAATTGGTAGAGTTTTCCGTATTCGAATTTTTTGCAGAGAAAACGCCAATTTAATGATTAAATAATCCTTGAAATATCGGAGATAATATCCGATATTTCAAGAAAGAAGTTATGCCGATCCGAACCCTTTCCAGACTCGATCACCTAAAGACCGTCAAGGCGGAATTGAGCCGCTTTCCCGTGGTCGCATTGGTCGGTTCCCGGCAATCCGGAAAAACAACCTTGGCTCGGTTGCTGGCTAAAGCCTGGAAAGGCGAAACGCATTGGTTCGACTTGGAAAATCCCGGAGATGCGGCGGCGTTGTCCCAGCCGGCCTTGAGCCTTCCCGAGCTTAAAGGATTGGTGATTATCGATGAGGTGCAGCGACTTCCGGACTTGTTTCCCTTGCTCAGGGTTTTGGCGGATCGCAAGCCTTTGCCAGCTCGTTTCCTGGTGTTGGGGAGCGCTTCCGGGGACCTGATGCGGCAGGGCTCCGAATCATTGGCGGGGCGCATTCTATTCCATGAATTGCCGGGGCTGTCGCTAACCGAAGTGGACGGCGCGAACTGGGAACGGTTATGGCAACGGGGCGGTTACCCTAAGTCCTACCTGGCACGAAGTGGACTGGAAAGCCTTCAGTGGCGCAATGCTTTTATCGACACTTTCTTGGACCGAGACATTCCCAGTTTGGGGCTGCGGGTACCGGCCCCGGAAATGCGGCGCTTCTGGATGATGGCCGCGCACTATCATGGTCAGACTTGGAACTCATCAGAAATCGGCCGCTCGCTTGGGTTGAGCGACAAAACCATGCTTCACTATTTACGGATCCTGGAGCAAACCTTCATGGTTCGCCTTTTGCAGCCCTGGTTCGCGAACATTGGCAAAAGAGTGGTGAAGGCCTCGAAGTTCTACATCCGGGATTCAGGATTGTTCCATGCGCTTATGGGTTTGAAGGATCAGAAGGAGTTGTTGCGACACCCCAAATTGGGCGCGTCATGGGAAGGCTTCGCGTTGGAGGAAGTGTTGAAACATACTGGCGCGGGACGAAATGCGTATTTCTGGGGAACGCACGGTGGCGCGGAGTTGGACTTGCTTCTGACTGACGGGAACAAGCGCAAGGGCGTGGAGTTCAAATATTTACAGGCTCCATCAACCACCAAATCCATGCATGTGGCCATGGCGGATTTGAAGTTGGACCGATTGCTTATAGTCTATCCGGGAGAAAGAGCTTATGCTTTGGCGGAGAAAATCACCGTAGTGCCTGTGGCGCAATTGAAAAAATACCTGACCTGAATCCACGACAAGCTTCACACGACTGGCTTCCCAGGACTCGCTTCCAGTGACTAGCTAGAAGTAACTAACCTCCAGGCACTTCTCTTACTACGCGAACGGCGCAGTGCTTGTAGGAAGGTTGCCGGGAATGAGGATCGAATGCCGGGTAGGTCAAGCGATTGACTTCCATATCGTGCATGGGCATAAACAGCTGACCGGGCCGTACCGTTGAAGCTACGGCTGCTCGAGCGCGTGCCTGCCCTCGACGAGATTGGACGAGTACCCATTCGCCGGCGGAAATATTGAGACGACGTGCGTCATCGGGATTTATTTCGACCATGGAATCTTTGGGATGCAGTTTTCGTAATACAGCGGATTTACCAGTGCGGGTATTGGTGTGCCACTGGGCCGAGGACCCTCTTCCAGTCATTAGTATATACGGGAATTCGCTGGAAGTGGGCTCTTGCACTGGCTGCGGTGGGCTGAAAATAAATTTTGCTTTGCCATCGGGATGGAAGAATCGGCCATTTTCAAAAAGCCTGCGTTCTACTTGTGGTGTTACTGAACCATCTATCCTGGTTTTCGGAAAAGGCCATTGTATACCGCCTAATTCGTCGATCATTTTATAATCGGTTATGCCTGTAAAGTCGCAGGGGCGATTTTCGGATAGGGAACGCATGACTTGAAAGGCTTTTTCCGGTGTTTCCATATCCTTGAAGAGGGATTCACAACCCCAGTATTTGGCGATAAGCTTGAAGATGTAAAAGTCCGCCAGGGCTTGCCCGGGAGCCGGTGATACTTTTTTGAATAAACCCAATCGGCGTTCCGAGTTGATGACGACGCCTTCTTTTTCTCCCCATCCTGCGGAAGGCAAGACAAGATGCGCATGCTTGGCTGTATCTGTATCCGGATACATATCCTGGACAACCAAAAAATCCAGTTTGCCGGCCGCTAATTTGAAATCGGACTGATTGATCCAGGAGTGGGCTGGGTTGGTGGCAATCACCCAGAGCCCTTTTATTATTCCATCGTGAATTCCTGAGATGATTTGGTCATAGGCCAACCCTGGAACTTTTTGAATGGTATCGGGATGGATTTGGAGTATATCGGCCACTTCTTGGCGGTGAAGGGGATCTTGGAAGTTACGGCCTCCGGGAAGGCCTGTGGTATTGCTGAATAGACGGGAGCCCATGGCGTTGACTTGGCCCGTAATAGAATTTGCACCAGTGCCCGGCTTGCCGATGTTTCCGGTCATGAGTGCCAGGTTGATGACTGCTTGAGCGGTGCGGACGCCTTCGTGACTTTGATTGACGCCCATCGTCCACCAAAAGGAAACCCGTTTGCCAGGTCGAAGCAGTTCGGCGAATTCCAGCAACCGTTTTTCACCTAGGCCGGTTTCTTTACCTACGGTGACAGGGTCAAAGGCCTGAATATGTTCTCGGAAGGCTGCGAATTCAGTGGTATGGGCTGCTATATATTCCGGGTCGATCCAGTTTTCGCGAATGAGAATATGTGCCAATCCGTACAGCAAGGGCAAATCGGATTTGGGTTGGATGGCATAATGTCGGGTCGCAGCAAGTGCGGTTTCTGTTTGGCGTGGATCGACGACGAGGATTTCAGGGTTGCGCTGATTTTTCATCACGCGTTCCCACATGATGGGATGGGCTATGCAGGGGTTGGCGCCGAGAAAAACCAGAACGTCCGATTCTTCAAAATCCTGATAGGTAAAGGGCGGTGCATCGAAACCGAAACTTTGTTTGTAGGCTACATGTGAAGTGGCCATGCATTGCCGGGTGTTGGCATCCCCGTGTATCATACACATTCCAAACTTGGCCAAAATTCCCAGGACGAACATTTCTTCAGTGGGAATTTGTCCGGTGCTTAAAAAGGCAACGGATTCGGGTCCATGCTTGGCAATAATTTCTCTGAATTTTTCCGTGAAAACCGTGAGGCCTTTATCCCAGTCGATGGGATGCATGCGGCCCTGTTTGTCGCGCAGTAATGGGGTCGTCGCGCGGTCTTTGGATTTAAGCGGTGTGAGCGCTTCCCAGCCTTTAGGGCAGGCCATGCCGAGATTGACGGGATATTCCGGGTCCGGAGTTAAGTTGATGGCCTTGCCATCCTTCAAATGAATTTTGAGGCTGCAGCCTGTGGAGCAATAGCCGCAGACCATGGAGGTGGTGGCATCGGGCTGTAACCGATCGGGTGTTTTGCCAAGGCCAAAGCGCCCAGGTGAAAGCACCATTTCATGCGTGAGCTTACCTTCGCGTTTGCGGAGGAGGCTGGAAATTTTTTCAGTGAATGTCATGAAATTGATTCACCCAAAAAACCGTTCAGATTTATCTGTAACCAATGGCAAAATCACGAAGCTATGCTCCCGGCATTCTGGGTGGCACACATGCCGTAAAAAACAAATAGCGTTCCAAACCTTCTCCAGCCAGTAGCGCGCATAGTATGCATAGGGAAATTACTGGGTCAAATGAGCCTGTGCCGGTGTAGCCGCGATACAGCCAAAACATTGGCAGCACAAGGCCGCCGAGGATGCCTAGGTTGAAGCGCCAGCCGTGGACAAATCGAAGTTCACCGCGCAGCAGGAGGGCTGTTTTCTTGAGTGGGTTGGCGTCTTGATCGTCCACGTGCCTTTGCACACGGGCTTCACAAATAAGCTTTGCGATGAGGGCCAGGCCCATCAACATGCAGATTGGCACGGCTAAATGCGATTGAGATTCGGCGAATGGTTCTGCGCCGAAGCTGTCGAACCAAGCCACCAAAGCGAACAAACCGGCCACACCCGTGATCGTCCCGGAAAGAAAAAATTTGGCTGAAGTCAACCGCGTTGCCCAGTAGAGGCGCGGAGTATCCCGGTACACCATGGCTGAGCTGTACACGGCTAGCAAGCTGAAAAGAATCAATATCAACCGCATCGCCATTCCAGTAGTTGCAGCCACTAGGACGCCTGGGTTTTGTCCATGAGACTGTGCGTGGTGAGCCAGCACAGCGCCCAGGGCCGCGGCCAGGCTCGCGCAACCAAAGAGACCGAAAATGACAATTTCTCGGCTCAGCCACGACTTGCGGAAACCGAGCACGGCGCGGAAGGCAAACTGAGGGCGACCCAGGTGAAAAATGCTGACTAAGATGGCTAGATTCATGAGGCCAGCACCGATGCTATGGGTCCATGCTTGAAAATCGGTATGGCTCGGCACCCATCCGGTCCAAGTTCCTATCTCCAGGAAGAAAAAGAATCCTGCGGCCATTTGTGAAAGTGTCAGCATGAGCACCAGGGGTATGTGTGCTTTTTCCTTGCGAAATTTATATGCGTCAGCGGCTTCCATGCCTGCCGGAAATTTGCGCGTGGTTTTATAACGCGTCGTAGGATAGGTGTATGTTGGGTCCGGTGCACCAGGTAATGCGGTGTAATCGGTGGGATTTTTTAGTACGTCCGCATTGGAGACCACGGTGATGCGGATCGCTTTGGTAGGGCAGGCCTGCACACAGGCGGGCGCTTCACCCACTTCGAGTCGGCTGGTGCACATATCACATTTCCGGACGATGCCTTTTCCATGGTGGTATTGGGGGACATCGTACGGGCATTTCAAAATGCAGTATTCGCATCCAATGCATTGATCATCCAAATGTTTTACGATGCCGGTAATCGGATCTTTTTCAAAGGCTTTGACGGGGCAACCATTTGCACATGCGGGATCCAGGCAGTGTTGGCATGCAGTGGTTACAGTTTGCTGCAGGGGCTTACCCATGACATTGTGGATGAGACCGACCGAGCGCCAAGTCTCCTCCTCGTCCAAACCATTTAAACTATGGCAGGCGGTGACACAAGCTTTGCAGCCCGTACAGCGATCGAGGTCCACTTCAAAAGCGTATTGCTGGCCGGGTTTGGGCGATTCAAAAGGCAGTAAATCACGGTAATGGCTTTCTAAACGCGGCTGGCTCCCCTTCAATCCATTTATGCGATCGTGCTCGGTGGAAAAACGATCTACCGCCGTCAGGTTTTGCTGTTCCTCCAGGTATGCGCCAATCAGCGCCTGCCCTTCTCCTAGGAAATTGTTCAGGGAGGGTTTTGTCATTTCAGTACACGTCTCGCTGATACCGCTTCCCGGTTTTCATGGTGTCCAGATAAACTCGGGCCGATTCCGGACTCTGACCACTTTCTTTGGTTATGACTTGCAGCAAGGCCTCTTCCACATCCTTGGCCATACGCTTGGCATCCCCGCAAACATAAAAGTGCGCACCCGCCTCAAGCCAGGCAAATAGTTCTCGGGACTGTTCTAGCATGCGCGTTTGCACGTAAACCTTTTCTTCTTGATCCCTTGAGAAAGCCAGGTCCATCCTGGTTAAAAATCCGGAGGCGGCCATGGCTACAAATTCATCGCTGTATAGAAAGTCGTATTGCCGGTGCTGATCTCCGAAGAAAAGCCAATTTTTACCCGTATCACCCAGGTAACGGCGTTGTTGCAAAAAGGCGCGAAAGGGCGCGATTCCGGTGCCTGGACCCACCATGATGATTGGGCAGCCGGGTTTAGCTGGCAAGGTGAAATGCGCCGTGGGCTGAATGAAGACGGGCGCGGTCATGCCCAGGGGAATTCTCTCTGCCAGAAACGAGGAGGCTACGCCAAGGCGTCGACGGCCGGCGGCAGCGTAACGAACCACCGCCACCGTCAAATGCACTTCGCCGGGATTTTCATCCGGGGAGCTGGAAATGGAATACAATCTGGGAGCAATCTTATTCAGAGACGCCGTCAAATGCTGGGCATCGAGGCGGGTATGCGGGAAGTCCATCAAAACGTCGAGCACATCTCGTTCTGCTAAATAAGGTCGAGCCTTGGCGCCATCCTCGCCGATGAGTTCATCCAGTCGACGTTTTTCGCCCAAATTAAAGCAGGCCTGACGCAGGTTGAATAGCAGCCGCTCTGTACCGCGGCGGAGATCAATTCTGGAGATCAGGCCTGACCGCAAGGTTATTTCTTCTCCGCCATCTAGGGTAACCTTCTCGTTACCGAGACAGTTGAGAGACAGGATAATTCTATCCACCAGTTCATAGCAGTTGCGGGGATAGATACCGAGTGCATCGCCTACTTTGTATTCAAGGCTGCTACCCAGTAGGGAGAAGGCCAGGTGGCGGGTGTCCTTGGAGGATCCTTTGGCATTGAGTGGATGGTTTTCTAGCAGAGGTGCAAAGAACGGGTTTTTCCGGGAATATTTTGGAGGCGTCGGCGCTATTGTCTCATGTTGGTCCCGGCTACCTTGGACCAGATTGTGCTGGGATGGGATTGGTTGAGTCGAAATATTTTCGGAAACAGGTTGACTCTCAGAAACAGCTTTGTCATGAGAGTGGGCCAATGATTCCAGGACATCCGTCATCCATTTTTCGGAGGTGGATTCATAGTCCGTGTCGCATTCAACCAACGGTATGATTCTTTTCGCTCCCAACTCGAACAGGCGCGCGTCCAAGTTTTTTCCTGCTTGGCAAAAATGCGAATAGTTGCGATCCCCCAACCCCAGCACGGAAAATTGGAGTTTGGACAGGGTCGGCGCTTCCGGAGATTTAAGCCATTCCCAAAAGGCTACCGCA
This sequence comes from Fibrobacteria bacterium, assembly GCA_043732185.1. Taxonomy (GTDB): domain Bacteria; phylum Fibrobacterota; class Fibrobacteria; order UBA11236; family UBA11236; genus Chersky-265. Next base: position 157,563 of record JAYTHY010000074.1, on the reverse strand, counting down.
TTATCGGGCATGTCTCCATCCCCCCATGTGCTGGTCAAGAGGAGGATGGTGGTTTCCTGAGTCCAGTCGAAATCGCGATACTGATCCATTCCCATCAGGCGTGGAGTGTACCGAGGGCCGGTGCCGTCCGGGGCCTTTGTGGCAGCCAACTTTTCTGTTAATGTTTGCGCCAATCCTTCCGTCGTTCCCGACTGCGATCCAAACAAAACCAGGACAGGCAATGTAGCTGCGGAAAGCGATTGTATAGTTGCGCTGCCATTTGATGCAACAGTCGTGTTGTCATTGGATGCAGCTATTGTATTTCCATTGATGTCGGCATTGCTCAAACCTGCAAAATATCCGTTCAGCCAATTCCGTTGTTCGGAGGAGAAGGGAGAGGAATCGGGAAGGACGGGAGGGCTCATAATTGTTCCTTGGTAGTTAAGGCCGCATCCAGGAATAACGCCTGCAAGGCTTGGCTGTCCTGTCTTCCGGTGAAATCCGAAAAGCTTTCTTGCGGCATGCGCAGTTCGAGGTAGATATTCAGAATGCGTTCGATTTCCATCGGGACTTGGGGGACGGGGACAAAACGCACTGCGGCTACTGCCATGCGGCCGGTGCGGCCATAGCCACCTCCCACAAAGAAATGGAAGCCCGGGCCTTTATAGTTTTCCGTGTCTACGCCAGTGGCTAATAGTCCAATGTCACCGATAAAATGCTGCGCGCAGGAATGGGTGCAACCGGTCAAATGAATATTGACGGGGTGTTCCAAAGTTATTCTGTCCTTAAGCCAATCGGTTATGGCTAACGCCGTAGATTTTGTGGGCGCCATCCCGAATTTGCATCCTTCGGCGCCCGTGCAGGCGACAATGCCAGCGCTGATGGGATTGGCCTCGTGATTGAGTCCTAGGGCATGCAGGTCCTGGATGGCATGGCTTAGGTCAGCGTCGGGAATATCGGATAGGATCAGGTTTTGCCATACGGTAAGCCGTAGCGTTCCGGACCCATAGTGTTTGGAGAGGTTTGCCAATCCGCGCAATTGTTGCACTGTGAGCCTCCCGACCGGCACATCGACGCCGATGTAGTTCAGTCCAGTTTGGCGCTGGTGGTGAATACCTAAATGAGCGACTTTATTTATGGGGGGCGCGGACAAGCAATCGGATTCGGGTAAGCGCCGCAATTCAAAAGTGAGCAGCTTCTGTGTTTCGCTCAGGAATTTTTCGAAGCCCCAGGAATCAAGCACGTACTTGAGCCGGGCGCGTTTGCGATTGCCTCGGTCACCGCTGGCTATATAGACTTTAATCATGGCCGTGATGACGGGCAGGCATTCTTCCGGCTTGAGCAGAAGGCCCGTGTCTCTGGCCAAATCTCCGTGGCCGGTGATGCCACCGAGGGCAACTCTGAAATAAATTCCAGACTTCAGGCCTGGTCTGTCCAATATTTTGACGGCTTTTAAACCAATGTCATTGGTGTCTTCGAGCGAGGAGACGGTGTTGCCGCCGTCAAAGGCGACGTTGAATTTGCGTGGCAGCCCGAAAAGATCTCGGTCATGGAGGATGAGGTGATGCAATTGCCGACAGAGAGGCAGGACATTGTAGAATTCATTTTTGTCGATGCCGCATGTGGCGTTACCGGTGACATTGCGGATATTGTCTGCACCCGATCCGCGTGGGGTTATCCCGCATTCATGGAGGTCGGTGAGCAGTGAGAGCATATGCTTGGCGGGGATCTCACGAATCTGGAAATTTGCCCGCGTGGTAATATCCACATAGCCTCCGCCGTAGGCGCTTGCGGCTTTGGCGATAGCTTGCGCTTGATGAGCGTTGAGGACGCCACCGGGAATTCTCAATCGACACATCATGGCGGTTTGCGCCGGAGACACATTCCAAAGGCCGTGGGTTTTAAGGCGATAGAGATCTTCGCCCTCGGGTAGGGCATTTTGAGCGGAAAGCTCGGCGATGCGTGGCCATGCATCTAAAGGGTTGGCATCAAACTTTATTTTCTCTTCCTTGGAGAGTCGCTTGCCTGCGGCTATCCATGCTTGTTGGGCGCGTTTGCCTAGGGCGAGATGAAGAACGTTTTCCTGATTGGATGCTGGAGTCGAGGGCTCAACTTCAATCTTCCGGTTTTGGGCGCGGAAAAACCCATCCAGGTATTCCTTCTGTTCTGTGGAGAATGGCCCTCCAGGTGTTCCCTTAGGTATCACGAAAAATCTCCCGACATGCCTCCATCGCCGGGTATTTCCATAGCCAATGCCATGGCCCATCCTCCTTTGATAAAGAGGAATTGCGATGACCAAAGGTTCGGACGGACCGGAGACGGTTGGCGGTAATCCAGTTGTATAACGCAAAGGGCGTACCAAAATATTTAATCAAGGTAATGGGTTCATTTCCGAAAATTCAAAGCGAAAGCGGACGCTGGCCCTCAAAACGCTCGGTTAAATAAAAATCAATGTTTCCAATGGTCAGGTTGTGTCAATTCCGTTCTTACAATTTCGGTCATCTTTTGCGGACTTTAGGTTTAATTGATTTACTGAATTAGGCTTGGCAAGTACAAATAAATTGGCAAACGCTTTTGTTTTAAATAAGCGGACAAAAATAACAGTAACATGCATGATACATGATTCGCAGCAAACAAATATGGCATTGCGTTTGCTTAGAAACGGTGAGTAGGAGAACGTACCATGAAACTCAGAGACTTTGCCAAAGCCGGTAATCCCGCCACCTTGTTTGCCGCCTTTCTGTATTTTGATATGAGTTTTATGGTTTGGGTTTTGCTTGGACCCTTGGGTGTCCACATTGCCAAAGACCTTGGATTGACTCCATCGCAAAAAGGAATGATGGTGGCGGTGCCGGTGCTTTCCGGAGCCATCCTGCGTGTGTTTATGGGGATTTTGGTGGATTCCTTGGGCGCAAAAAAGGCAGGCCTGATAGGCCAGGGAGTGGTGCTTTCGGCTTTACTTTGCGCCTGGATGTTTGGTGTGCATAGTCTGAACCAAGTTTATTTATTGGGCGTGTGTTTGGGTGTTGCAGGCGCCTCGTTTGCAGTGGCCTTGCCTTTAGCATCGCGCTGGTATCCGCCTGAAGCTCAGGGTTTGGCCTTAGGGATAGCGGGAGCAGGCAATTCCGGAACGGTATTCTCAGCATTATTTGCACCATTGCTGGCCACTCATTTTGGCTGGAGCAATGTATTCGGTTTAGTACTCATTCCTCTTTCGCTTACCATGATTCTCTACACTATCATGGCTAAGGATGCTCCCGGTTTGCCTCCTCCACAAAAACTTTCCAGATATTTCCAAGTCCTTAAAGAGAAGGATGCGTGGTGGTTTATGCTTTTTTACATGGTAACATTCGGCGGCTTTGTGGGAATGGCATCCAGCTTGGTTATTTACTTTAACAGCCAATTCGGTTTGACTCCGGCGACGGCCGGCTACTTGACCGCTGCCTGCGTATTCTGCGGCTCCATGTTCCGGCCCATTGGCGGAAATATTGCCGATAAAGTTGGTGGTGTTCGCGCTCTGCAATGGTTTTACATCATGGTTGTTTTATCCATGCTTTTGATCGCTGCGTTTCCAACCACTCTGGCGCTCACGCTGGCATTATTTATAGTCGCCATGATGTCCATGGGAATGGGCAACGGCGCCGTATTTCAGCTGTTACCTCAACGCTTCCAACGTGAAATGGGAACCTTGACCGGACTTGTCGGCATGGCCGGTGGTGTGGGTGGATTTTACTTGGCCTATTCCTTAGGCCTCTCAAAACAATGGAGCGGGGATTACCGCATTGGATTTCTCATGTACGCATTATTGGGCGTATGCGCATTTGGAATTTTGTTCAAGGTTAAATTTCGTTGGCGTGCAACTTGGGGATCCCCGGAAATCGCCAGAGCGCGAGTTTAAGTCCTTGGCAATGGCGCCATGGACGGACACCCATAACCGACGTCCTGCCAGTCGATGCCAGACTTACAAATCGGTTTCATTCCCTTAGTAGACTGCGCATTACTGGCAATCGCCAAAGAGCAAGGTTTTTTTGAAGCTCACGGAATCGCGGTGGAACTGCATAAGGCCCAAAGCTGGAGTGCCATTCGCGAGAATCTTGGCTCTGGTCAATTGGATGCTGCACATTTGCTCCTAACCATTCCAATACAATCCGTATTGGAAAAAGATCCTAACTATCCTGCCTTATGCCATGCCTTTACCTTGAGTCGCAACGGTAATGGCATTATCCTTTCCAATGCGCTGTGGAATCAGGGCATAAGAACAGCTGAACATCTTGCCCGCTGGTTATCGGCGGACTTTAAAAGAACCCTTTGTCTGGGTGTGGTTTTCCCGAGAGGGACACAAGAATATTTCCTTAGATATTGGTTGGCCATGGGCGGCTTATCAATTGGGCCAAGAATAAGCTTAAAAATTATACCACCGCAGGAAATGGTGGGCAGGCTTAGGAAAAACGAAATCGACGGGTTTTGCGTAGGTGATCCTTGGAGTCGACGCGCCATGGCCTCGAAGCTGGGCCGATTGGCGGCAGACAGTCGGGAATTTTTTCCAGGTTTAGGCGAAAAAGTATTGGCAGTGAGGGCGGGTTGGCATGGCGCGCACCAACAAGAGCATGCTATGGTGATTCAGTCGCTTTCCATGGCAGGTGATTGGTTGGCGGATCCGGACAACATTGAAACGGCGGCGGAGATTGTCGCTTCCAAGCGATATGTAAATACACCAAAGTCGGTGGTGGAGGCATCGCTAAGATCACGGTTGGACAAGATTCCGGAAACGATGCAAAGTCGAAAATTTGATCAAGATGGAGCCCACTTCCCATCCAGGTCACATGTCCATTGGTATATAGAGCAGATGCAGCGCCATGGGCATGCCGAGTCCTTGGCGTGCACGCGTTTGAATGTGGAATCGATTTGTTTGGAAAAATTCCATTACGATTCGGTTTCTGCGACACGAGGTTCTCCTGTAAGACATTTCCAAACTGGCAAATCCGAACACATCGTGCCAACAGTTTCCTTATTGTCCAAATCGGGATGACACATTCAAGGTCTCAAGCCATCATGTGCGGCATTGCGCATCAAATTCACTTGGTACGCGCTTTGCTTTAATTACAACTGTCCGTATCAAAAACCAACTGATTGATTGCGGCGGAAATTTGGACGGACTTCCAAATCGGAGAAAACATCTCCGTTACCGCAGCAGTCAATAAGCGGAGGCGTTTGAGCTTCTAATAGTCCTTAGTACAAGGGCTTGCTTACTCCGGTCCGTCCGGGCTTTTGGACATACCAATAGCGGCTGCATGCAGTGTAGCCGACGGAGTATGCCCAATGCAAGCAGTAACCTCAAGTAACCAATATTTCAATTCCATAAAAGCGAGTTACGCAAAATCAACAACCGCATGCGTGGCGTTAGCATTAACCATGCTGGCAAACGGGCTATCCATGGGGGCTACAGCCGATCCGGTAAAACCGGAAACCACCAAAGCCAAGCTTGGTTTTATCGCATTAACCGATTTCGCACCATTGGCGGTAGCCAAAGAAAAAGGATTTTTTGCAAAGTATGGAATGCCTGATGTCGAAGTTCTAAAACAAGCGTCCTGGGGAGCGAACCGGGATAATTTGGAATTGGGATCGGACAAAGGCGGTATTGATGGCGCTCATCTGCTCACTCCTATGGCGTATTCGCTCAGCATGGGTTTGGTAACCAAGGGCAATAAGCCCGTCCCCATCTATTTGCTGGCCCGTCTCAACCTGAATAACCAAGCCATTTCGGTTGCTGAAAAATACAAGGAGACGGGAATTGGTAAAGACGCTTCCCTGTTTAAGTCCTGGATCGATATGGCGAAAAAACGAGGGGGCAAACCACTCACCTTCGCAATGACATTTCCGACAGGCACGCACAATTACTGGATTCGTTATTGGCTGGCTGCTGGGGGAATTGATCCCGATCTGGACGTCTCTACAATAGTGATTCCACCACCGCAAATGGTAGCGAACATGCGCGTGGGCAATATGGACGCCTTTTGCGTCGGTGAGCCTTGGAATCAACAGCTTATCAATCAACGAATCGGCTATACGGCAATCCAGACTCAGGAAATTTGGAAAGACCATCCGGAAAAGTCATTTGCCATGCGCAAGGATTGGTGCGATGCGCATCCAAACGCAACCAAGGCTTTGCTTAAAGCCGTAATGGAAGCCCAGATTTGGTGTGATAAGGATGAAAATAAACCAGAACTTGCCAGGATTCTATCGCAAAAAAACTGGATCAATTGTCCCGTCGAAGATTTATTGCCCCGTCTCCAAGGGCACACAGACTATGGAGATGGAAAAAGAAAACCAAAAGAAGGGGAACGGATGAAATTCTGGCGCGACCACGCTTCATTTCCATATAAGAGCCATGATAAGTGGTTTTTGGCGGAAACGCGTAGATGGGGTTACCTGCCCAACGGAGTCGATTATGATAAGGTAATCGGCGAAGTAAATCGCGCAGACTTGTGGAAAGAATGCGCCAAAGAGATCGGCCAGGAATCCATGATACCAGCAAGCGATTCGCGCGGTATTGAGACCTTTTTTGATGGTGTCACATTCGACCCAAACGATCCAGAAGGCTATTTGGCCAAGCTTAAAATCAAAAATATCGACGGGAAAAAAGGCGCTACGGGGCGGAAATGATAACGAAGAATCCCGCTCAAACCTATATTCTGCCGGTATTAGCTCTCTTTTTTATTGGTCTGTTTTGGGAGATTTATTCTCAGCGCGAGGGAGTTGTTCTACCAGGTCCAATAAAGACAGTGACCGAGTCGTGGAATATTATCGCGCACCCTTGGTTTGATAATGGACCGAATGATAAGGGTCTGGGCTGGCAGTTGCTGTCTTCATTGCGACGCGTGGCGGCAGGATATTCGCTTGCGGCCATCGTGGGAATCTTGTTGGGAATATTGATCGGAAAATCGAGCATGGCATTCAAGGCAGTGGATCCCATTTTTCAGGTTCTTCGCACGATTCCACCCTTGGCGTGGCTGCCCATTTCCTTGGCCATATTTAATCAGGCAAATCCATCGGCGATATTTGTCATCTTCATTACCGCGTTATGGCCAATTATCATCAATACCTCGGTGGGAGTCATGCGCATACCCTCTGAATACGAAAATGTCGCTAGGGTCTATCAGTTAAAAGGCAGTCGATATTTTTTCAAAATCATGCTGCCATCGGCCGCACCCTTTATTTTTACCGGCCTCAGAATTTCCATCGGCATGGCCTGGTTGGCAATTGTCGCGGCGGAAATGTTGACGGGTGGAGTAGGGATTGGATTTTTTATCTGGGATTCTTGGAACTCGTCTCGCATGAGCGACATTATCGTATCGGTTACTTACGTGGGGTTAACGGGGCTGTTACTCGATAGAATGGTGGCAAAGCTGGCGTCCCTATTCGGAACGGTAGGCACCTGAATGATATCCACACTAGGCAGACATGCAGAAAAACAGTCGCAAGTCCAATCGGAAAAAGAAGATAAATTCGTCGATATTTCCGGAGTGCATAAATATTTTGGTCATGGAAAAAGTCGGTTCCATGCCTTGGCTGGCGTGGATTTAAGGATAGCCAAGGGTGAGTTTGTAAGCATCATCGGTCATTCCGGCTGTGGCAAGTCCACATTGCTCAATATGGTGGCAGGTTTATACCAACCAACTGAAGGAACAGTGGCCGTGAATGGTAAGGAAGTGACTGCGCCAGGTTTGGATCGGGCAGTTGTTTTCCAGAGCCATTCGCTCCCTCCTTGGTTGACGGTACTCGAAAACGTGCTCGTGGCCGTTGACAGTGTAAACCCAAAAAAGGACCGCAAGTTTCGTGAGGAGCTGGCCAAAAAATATGTGGATATGGTGCATCTTGGGCCGCATGTGGCCAAAAAACCGGGTCAACTTTCCGGCGGCATGAAGCAGCGCGTCGGGATTGCGCGAGCTTTTGCGGCGAACCCACAGGTACTGCTTTTGGATGAACCCTTCGGAGCCTTGGATGCTTTGACGCGCGGCAGTATGCAGGATGAATTGACTTCGATTTGGGAACACAATCGAAAAACTGTTCTGATGATCACCCACGATGTCGATGAAGCAATTTTTCTTTCGGATCGAATTGTTCTCATGTCTAACGGACCGCAAGCGACCATCGCCAAAATGTTTCAGGTAGATATTCCGCGTCCAAGGGCGCGGGAGTCCCTATTGGAAGTGCCGCTCTATACTGCGCTTCGCAAAGAGTTGCTGCATTATCTGATCGGTGCGGGCGTGCATGCAGGCCTTGTTTAAAAATCACACTATTAAGGAGAATTATGCGTATTGCTGGAAAGTTAGTCCCCTTTATATCCGTCGTAACAATTGGAATTGTTTGGGGGAGCGCGCCGCTCGAGTCCCCGTACGCAGTACCGCAACCGCCGTTTTTCGGACAAGTCCGAACGCGCACTGAATTCGATAGCAAGGACATTCGCGATACCTTGGCCAATCACCCATTCTTAAGCACGCAATTAAGAACCAGACTGGGATTCACAGCCGTCCCATCGCAAAAAGTGGAGATAAAAGTTGAAATGCAAGACGTCCGATTTATGGGTTCGGAAGTCCCTCCAGTTGGCACCAATGCAGCGACGGCCAGCACCTCCAATGCAAAGGGAGTGGATCTCTTACAAGGATATTTGGCCATTGAAGAAGGAAATTTCAAAACCGCTTTAGGACGGCAGAAAATGACCCTAGGTGCAGGACGGTTTTTGAGCACTCTGGAATGGAGTCCTACATCGCGATCCTTTGACGGCGTGTCCTTTAACTATAAGATTGGCGAAGTGGGAAATTTGACTGGTCTGTCCTTTTTGGTTAGAGACACAAATACGGCAGCCAAAAACGATCGTTTACTTTTGAACGGATTGTATTACTCGCATCAAATAACTCCCGACATCGTCGCTGAAGGATATGGATTCTATGATCAAAGCCGTCTTCCCAGTACGGTATATGCCGGTGACACGTCGGCAGCTTATGATCTGGAATACTTTGGGGAAAGGCTAGCGGGAAAGCTTGGCATGTTTGCTTTTGAAGAAGAGTTCATCTATCAAATGGGTGATGTGTCCAAAAAGGGCGTGGACTATGCTAACGGTGCGTTTCAGCTGGCCACCCGCGCCGGTATTGTGATCAATACCTATAAGGCCAACTTGGGTTTGGACATGATGAGTGGCGATGACGATCCAACGGATACAAAAATCCATACGTACCGGGCAAATTACTATTTCGCTCATGCTCTATATGGCTGGATGGACTATTTTGTGAATAACCCAAAGTATGGCGTGATGGATATTCGTTTGGATGGGGATTTCGCGTTTCTACCAAATGCCAGTGGTAACCCACGCGTCACCGTAAAACCTCAATATCATTATTTTATGCCTCAAGCTGCCCCATCAGGGCAGGACGATCCCTATGGACAAGAATTCAATTTGGAAGCTCATTTAGCACTTTACCCTAAGTCTAATATTGTTCTAGGGGCAGCGCTATTTTTAGCCGACAAATCCGCCAGCAAATTGGCCGCGGCAAAAATCACCAACGACGCTTATTCTAAGCAACCGGGTTGGTTCCTGTATTTTATGCCTGCCTTTAATTTCTAATCGGGTATGCATAGGCGAGAAGGTCCCGGACGACTATATTGGTCGTATGGAAAAACCTTTATCGCCTGCATCTTTCCTCGCTGATCCCATCGCTTACCCCATCATTTATCCCAGTTCCAGAAAATCCGATCAAGTAGATGTATTACATGGGACGTCCATAGCCGATCCCTATCGTTGGCTGGAAGATTTGGACGGAGATGAAACCCGCTCCTGGGTTGAGGCGCAGAACGGTTTGACCTTAAAATATTTGGAGTCCATTCCCGCCCGAAACTCCATTCGTGACCGATTGAAAACACTTTGGAATTACGAGCGCTTCGGCGCGCCCTTCAAAAAGGGCGGGCGGTATTTCTATTTCAAAAATGATGGCCTCCAGAACCACAGCGTACTGTACACGTTACTCTCCTTAAATGACGAACCTCGCGTATTAATCGATCCAAATACGCTGTCCAAGGATGGAACCGTTTCCCTTACGGTATTTTCGGTGAGTGAAGATGGGCAGTATTTGGCCTACGGCGTTTCCCAATCCGGTTCCGATTGGGAAACCTGGCGGATACGGAACATTGAAACAGGAGAAGACCTGGCTGATAAGTTAGAGCGCATTAAATTCTCCTCGCCCGTCTGGGCCAAAGACGGTTCCGGAATTTATTACGGACGCTATGACGGCGATCAAAACAAACTGGAGGATATCAATCGTTTTCAGAAATTATGCTTTCATCGTCTGGGAGAGGATCAGCGCCAGGATAAAATCATCTACCACCGTCCGGATCAAGAGGAATGGGGGTTTACTGCCGATCTCAGTGAATCGGGAACAATTCTTTTAATACTGGTTTGGAAGGGAACAGACCCGATGAATTTGGTTTTGTGGAAGGACCTTCGCGATCCAAACGGAACGGTACACGAACTAGTGCCGGAGTTTAAGGCCAAGTTCACGCCTGTTGGTGATGATGGAAAAACCTTTTGGTTTCTAACGGATTGGAACGCCCCGCGTGGCCGTGTGGTGGGTATGGCATTTGACAACATGAATCCAGACGGATGGCAAGAAATCCTTCCTCAGTCTGCGGATACTTTGGAGGATGTGAGCGTAGTGGGCAACCGATTTGTGACAGGTTACCTGAAGGACGCCCATTCTGTAATCCGCACCTACACGTTTACAGGAGGTTCACTGGGTGAATTGGAAATACCGGGTTTGGGAACCGTCGGTGGTTTTTCCGGTGAGCGCGAAGACATGGAAACCTTTTTCACCTTCACGGGGTTCACTTTTCCGGCAACTGTGTATCGACTAGATTTTTCTACTAAAACAAGCACCGTCTTTCGCAAACCCACTTTGGATTTTGATGTCGCCAAATTCGAAACGGAACAGGTATTTGCGACCAGCCAGGATGGAACCCGCATTCCTATTTTTCTCGTTCACAAAAAGGGCCTTAAGCTGGACGGAAACAACCCGACGTATCTGTACGGTTACGGGGGGTTCGGAATCTCACTCACCCCGAGTTTTTCCACCGCCAATCTTCCCTGGCTGGAGCTGGGCGGTGTCTTGGCGGTGGCCAATATCCGCGGGGGTGGCGAGTACGGAGAAGAATGGCATCAAGCCGGAGCCAAGTCCCAAAAACAAAATTGTTTCGATGACTTTATCGCAGCTGCGGAATGGCTGATACAAAACAAGTACACACGCTCGGAGCGTTTGGCCATTGGCGGTGGAAGCAATGGCGGCCTCCTGGTAGCCGCTTGCATGAATCAGCGCCCGGAATTATTTGCAGCTGTGCTGCCAGCGGTGGGCGTCATGGATATGCTGCGTTTCCATTTATTTACTATCGGTTGGGCATGGGTGTCCGATTACGGCAGTCCTGAAAATCCCGAGGCATTTAAAACCTTGCTGAAGTATTCGCCTTTGCATACTCTAAAACCCGGTACCCGCTACCCGGCAGTGCTCATCACTACGGCCGATCACGACGATCGCGTGGTGCCGAGTCATAGTTTCAAATTTGCGGCAGCGTTGCAAGCCGCGGGCGATGCATCGTCGGGGCCTTTATTAATCCGCATCGAAACCAAAGCAGGGCATGGCGCTGGAAAACCCATCACCAAGAGTATTGAAGAGGCGGCGGACAAATGGGCTTTTTTAGTACGGGTGCTACAGATCGAATATCAAACCCTTAAGTAGCGCGTCGATAAGCCCTAAATGCCTGGGTTGCCAATCCCACGGAGACAAGGGTAAAGCCCGCCAGCATCAGTCCTGCGATCCAAACGTACCCCCAATCTTTTCCAAGCATGGCATCACGGGACGCATCAACGGCCCAGTTCACGGGGTTGGCACGGGATAAGCCGCGAATCCACCCCGGCATCAATTCCGATGCAATAAATGCCGTAGAAAGAAATGTCAGTGGCAACCCGAAAAAGTTAATGACGGCAATCAAGGTTTCTTCCCGCCTGGTGATCAACGCCAAGCCATTGGAAAGCGCGGAAAAACCGCATCCCAGTAAAGCTCCCAAAACCAAAATGGCCATAAATCCTGGTATGCCTCCGGCGATTCTCGCCCCCAGCAGCATGCCAAACAATAGAATGATGCAGGACTGCGCCGCCACCGTAAGCGCGGCATGCAGTACCCGGGCGAAAATCAAAGCAGCCCGACTGACAGGCGTGGCCAACATCCGGTCCATGACCCCATCCGTCAAGTCTTCAATGATTCCCATGCCGGACCAGGCAGAGCCGAACAGCGCCGTCATGACCACAACACCCGGAGTCAAAAATTGAATATAGGATCCCGATCCAAATCCAGGTATTTCCACTACCCTGCGGAACAGCTGTCCGTAGAGGGTGAGCCAGATGACGGGCTGTACCAAGGTGACCGCCACCCAAATGGGAATGCGGATAGTGGTGCGGATATGTCGCAAGAGTAGATGGAGAGAATCGGTTAGGAACGGCATCATTTTATCCCTTCGGCGGCATCCTGATCCATGCGATGGCCAGTATAGTGCATGTACACATCGTCAAGCGTGGGCGTTCCGGTTACGGTATCACCGCGGATACTGGCCTTAAGTGCCGCTGGAGACCCTTCCGCCACCACCTTGCCATGATCGACAATTGCCAACCTATCGCATAGATGGTCCGCCTCTTCCAGATAATGCGTGGTCAAAAGCACGGTTAGGTTGCGCTCTTTGCGCAAGCGAATGAGATCGTTCCACAGTGCCTTGCGTGTTTCCGGGTCGAGTCCGGTAGTGGGTTCATCCAGAAAGAGGACGGCAGGTTCATTCACAAGTCCCATGGCCAAATCCAGGCGGCGCTTCATACCACCCGAATAGGTTTTGACAATCCGGCCACCCACGTCAGTGAGGCGCACCCAGGCTAGCAACTGATCCACCCGGCCAGCAATGGCAGCGGGAGCCACGCGCATAAGCTGCGCCTGTAAAATAAGATTCTCCCGTCCCGTTCCCCATTTGTCCACGCCCGATGCCTGCGCAACATACCCGATGCGTTCGCGCACGCGCTGCGGGTCGCGCATGACATCGCAGCCCGCGACTTCCGCCTTGCCGCCATCGGGCTTGGTTAAAGAGGTCAGGATGCGTACGGTGGTGCTTTTGCCCGCCCCATTGGGACCGAGCAAGCCAAAGATTTTACCTTGGCTGACCTGAAAAGAAACGCCGTCCAAGGCTTTGACACCGTTCCGATAGGTTTTAACCAGATTTTCAATGGCGATAGTTTGCATGGACATAAAATTAATTCATGCAGTCTTTGCTATCATTCTAATTCATGGACGAACTCAATTCTCTTTTCGACAACAACCGCGAATGGGCCAAAAACATCCTCAAGACGGATTCCCAATTCTTCGAGAAATTGACCAAACAACAAACGCCCAGTTATCTATGGATAGGCTGTTCCGATAGCCGTGTGCCCGCCAATGAAATCGTGGGCCTTTTGCCCGGCGAACTATTCGTACATCGCAATGTTTCAAATCTGGTCATCCACACCGACATGAACTGTCTGTCCGTGATGCAATACGCCATCGCCGTATTAAAAGTGAAGCACATCATAGTCTGCGGTCATTACGGCTGCGGCGGCATCCGCGCGGCCATGGAAGATTCGCCGCATGGTTTGATCGACAATTGGCTGCGCAATGTGCGGGACTTGTACTATCACAATGAGCAGGAGCTCAACGCCATTGCGGATCCGGAAGCGCGCACGGATCGCTTGTGTGAAATGAATGTAGTGGCCCAGGTGTATAATGTGTGCAACACGACGTTGGTGCAGAAGGCTTGGTTCAAGCAGCAGGACTTGACCGTGCATGGCTGGATTTACAGTATCAGCGATGGGCTACTGCGCGATATGCATGTTTCAGTTTCATCTTTGGCGGAGATGCGGCAGTTGGGGATTAAGTAGCCCAGCCTAGCACCGACTTTTCGCACCATCAATTCTTCTTCCTATCCGCCAACTCCTCCATCAGCTCCACCTGAACCTGCTGGATCTCCATCAAGTACTGCCATTGATGCTCCAGCAGATGATCAAATTTCTCATGTAGATTCCGGATTTCCAGCTCCGCTTTAAGATTCACCTTATAGTCGTTCTCGGCGCGCGTGCGGTCGCGGGCTTCTTGACGATTCTGACTCATCATGATAATCGGTGCTTGCACGGAGGCGAGACAGGAGAGGATCAGATTCAACAGGATAAAAGGATAGGGATCAAAGGCCTGGGCATGGGCGATAACGATGATGGCCACGTTAAGGCAAATCCACAGCGCCAGAAAACAGGCGAAGGTGATGAGAAACCTCCAGCTCCCCCCAAATCGGGCCACGCCGTCCGCCATTTTTTGGCCGAAGGTAATCGGTTCCTTGCTTTCTTCTTTCAACAAACTTGAAATGAGGGCGTCATCCTTAAAGCTTTGTTCCACATCGGCTTCGAGATGAGCAAGGTTGCCTTTACCGGATACCAGCATGCGCTGTACGTATTCGGCGCGTAGGCGATTCAAATCGGCATGACAGATAAAACCATCTGGATTCCAATCTGCATGATCCTTTTTCAAATGGGCGACCATGGCGGATCGAATGGCATGGTTGGGTACGCATTTGCTTTGAGTCAATTGGCGTTTGCAAATCGAGCAGGTGACTAAAGATTTGGTCGGCATGTTGGTATTCTCCTAACCGAAGATTAGCTAATTTGAATGCGATGCGAAACAAATCCCTCAATGTGGTGGCGTTAAGCCTGATATTAGCGTCCTTTGCGTGTTTGTTCCCGGGGCTCACGCGCCCGGCCTTGACCTTGGATATCTCCCCGGTGCTGCCTTTTATAGGCAAGATGGCTATTTATCATCAGACCCGCAGCATTCTGGGCACCATAGGTAATCTCTATGATACCGGTAACCGATTGGTTGCCTTTCTAATCCTTCTCTTTAGCGTGATCGTTCCCATGGCCAAGGGCTTATCCTTGCTGTATGTATTGGCGATCCCAAAGGCACCGTTCCGGTTGCCCATCTTCCGCTTTGTGGCCCTCATCGGCAAGTGGTCCATGGCGGATGTCTTTGTAATGGGTATTCTGCTGGCTTTTTTAGCCGCCGGTGCCGCTGAAGGACTGACCGCACAGCTTCACGATGGATTCTGGTATTTTCTTGGATACTGTTTGCTTTCCGTCGCCTCGGCTCAGCTGATGCGAATACAAAGCCCTGGTCCATCCACCTGAATAAAATGGAGTTTTGATGCGAGATATCCAACCCCTGGATTCCAATCGGGCGGCTATACACGCGGTGCTCGAAAATCCGGACTTTAAAAAGTTGATGCGAAAGAAAACTTCCGTCTCGGTCGGTTTGACCTTGGCTACCATGGCGGTGTATTTCGGTTTTATTTTTTTGGTGGCCTTCGACAAATCCTTTTTGGCCAAAAAAGTTACGGAAAATATTACCCTGGGTATCCCCATCGGCATCGGCGTGATAGCGGTAACCTGCGTGTTCACGGGCATCTACGTCCTATGGGCAAACCGGAAGTACGATCCCGCAGTAACGGCTTTTAAAAGCAAATTGGCGGACAGATAATGCAGACGACGCTCATCGGACACAGCAACCCCATCGCCATTGCTTTCTTTTTTTTGTTTGTTGCGCTGACTTTGGGGATCACGTATTGGGCCGCTAAGAAAACTAAAACCGCCAAGGAATTCTATGCTGCGGGCCGAAGTGTAACGGGCTTTCAAAATGGTCTGGCGCTAGCGGGTGATTATATGAGCGCCGCATCCTTTCTGGGAATTGCGGGCCTGGTTTCCTTGAAGGGGTATGACGGCCTCATCTATTCTGTTGGGTTCTTGGTGGGCTGGCCCGTTGTTCTTTGCCTGATTGCAGAACCTCTGCGCAATTTAGGCACGTATACATTTTCGGATGTTACCGCCTACCGTCTCAATCCCGGCCCCATCAAAACCGTCGCGTCTTTAGGCGCCATCATGACCGTGCTTTTTTATCTCATCGCCCAAATGGTGGGAGCGGGCAGCCTGGTCAAGCTGATGTTTTCCCTGCCTTACGAACTCGCCGTGGTTCTCGTAGGTGTGCTGATGACCGCATACGTGCTTTTCGGCGGCATGCTGGCTACTACCTGGGTGCAAATTATCAAAGCCTGCTTGCTACTTGGGGGGGCTACCCTGCTGGTGCTTATGGTTCTAATCAAAGCCCATTTCAACTATGGCTGGCTGTTCCATGAGGCCGTCACAAAATACGGCGAAGGGTTTCTCAGCCCCGGTGGCCTTGTATCCAATCCGCTCGATGCGGTTTCCCTTGGCCTGGCGCTGATGTTTGGCACGGCAGGGTTACCGCACATTCTGATGCGATTCTATACCGTGCCCAATGCCAAGGAAGCGCGCAAATCCGTATTCTACGCCACCGGATTTATCGGATACTTTTACATTCTTACTTTTACCATTGGATTTGGTGCTGCTGTATTTGTTGGGCAGGACATCATCAAAGGCATGGATAAGGGCGGCAACATGGCTGCCCCGCTGCTGGCTGAAGTACTCGGAGGAAATGTTTTCCTGGGATTTTTGGCGGCGGTTGCTTTCGCAACTATTTTGGCGGTAGTGGCTGGCCTTACTCTGGCGGGAGCATCGGCCTTATCCCATGATCTTTATTTGGGCGTTATCAAAAAGGGAAAATCCACAGAACACAATCAGGTTAATATGGCCAAAATAGCGACAGTCCTTTTGGGAGCCATTGCCATTGCGCTGGGAATCTTGTTCAAGGGTCAGAACGTGGCTTTTATGGTGGGTCTGGCTTTTGCCATTGCTGCCAGCGCCAACTTCCCCGCGCTCCTCATGTCCATCATGTGGAAACGCTTCACCACCGCAGGCGCCGTTTCCAGTATCCTCACGGGCTTGGTACTGGCTGTTGTTCTGATCATCCTTAGCCCCACGGTATGGGTCGATATCTTCAAACACGCGGCGCCTATTGTTCCCTTCAAGAACCCGGGTCTATTCTCCATCGCCGGTGCCTTTGTCGTCGGGATCGCCGTGTCGCTGGTAAAATCCGAGCCTGAGGCGGCAGCAAAATTCGAAGCGGAAAAAGTCCGCAGCTACTTGGGCGTGGGCGCGGAGTAAGGAAGCAGCCGAGTCATGGTACAACCGAGTTATGAAACAAAAAATATTTGAGTCAGTACAGTTCCGATTTTATTTTTTCGACGTCCGTTTTAAGGGCCGCATATTTTTCGGTCAAATCTGCCAAGGCCAGTCGAATGATTTCCAAGTCTGAGTTTTGTGGTCGGCTGGGCGTTTGAGCCTCCGGTGTTTCCGCACCTTCTTGCTCCTTAAGGGCCGATTCTGATTGCGTTTCCGATTGATGTGGACACAGTTTGTCCGTCCAGCGAGGCTCTTTCCAACCCGGCCGCTTCGGAAGATATTCCGTCAAGGGCTCGACTCGGTTGGCGAGGCTTTGCAGCAAGGCTTCCGTTGCTTCTAGAGAGTCGAGGGGTAGCAGGCTCGATGCTCGCAATTTAATTTCGTTCAAAGTTTGCCTACCGCGTAGCAGCAACACGGCCAGGATGGCAATTTCGCCTTGGCTGAGATGGAACCGGGGGTCTTCCAAAAAATGCCGGTATTTGTAGAGATTTCCTTGCGATCCGTAAGGAATGAAGGTGACCAAAACTTTGCGTTTGAGGCCGGCCAATGCCAGTGAAACGGTTTCATCGGTATACTCCGTAACCGGATCCCGATTGCTTTTTTGATTGCAGGCCGTGCGCAGGGAATTCAGAGTCAGGGGATAATAGTCCGGCGTCGCCAAACTTTTTTCCGCCAAGGTGCCGAGTACTCGGGCTTCTTCTTGAGTCAGCGTTTCGATAAGCATGCGCACTCCTTTGATTAGAATAGTCGGTCAATTACCCGGGCTGTCCCAGCAAGCGGAACAAAGCATGTCCAAAACCACCTTCGGTATTCAAGCTGGTTGTCTCTTTGGCAATGGCTTTCAATGTCGCGTCAGCATTGGCCATGGCGATGGACATGGGAATACCCCGGAGCATGGTCAAGTCATTGTCGGAATCCCCAAGTGCGATAACGTCCCGCACCTCCAATCCCAAATGGGCAATCAGTTCCCGGGCGCCTAAAAGTTTGGAAACCCCTTTGGGGGTGCCTTCCAACATGTATTCGGCATAGAAAGAATTACGCAGTATGGTGGTTTCCAATTCGAGAGGTGCAAGTGCCGCAGCGGCGGTTTCCAAATCTGGTTTTTTTCCGATCAAAACCAATTCAACAAGATGCGCGTTCGCAAGCTCGCTCCATTCAGTTACCCGCTGGGTGTGCCCGACGTTCTTGGCGATGAAATCGGCATTGAGCAATGCATCGTTGCGATGAAAGACATCCTTGGTATGTCCATCAGGATTGTGTCCGAGTACGATGGGATCCAGACCCAGAGCATTCAGCCGTTCGGCTGCGGCGAGGACTTGGGAAAGCGGAAACTCGCGTTTGAACAGGATTCGTTCCGTAGCCACCTGGCGCACGAGCATGCCATTGTTCAGGATGCAAAAGTCGATCAGGTGGTGAAGTTTGAGCCTATCCAAAAGGCGGGCGCAAGTGGTCCAGCGCCTACCCGTGGCCAAGCAGGTTTGAATGCCCAGATCGCGGCAATGCGTCAAAGCGTCCCGGTTAATCTGAGGCAAGTTGCCCTCATCATCCAGAAGTGTGCCGTCGATGTCGGAGATGACGAGGCGATAGGGAGAAAAGGGCATAATTGGCTAGAACTTATAAAAAGTCGTCAGCAGCTATTTAAATGTGATAACTATTGTTGTTACAACAAATAAAGTGTATTATTATGGCCTGGGAGGTTCCTCCCAAAACAAAGGAATGAATATGTCGGCTCAAATGACACCCTTGAAAAATGGACCCCTAAAAGTTGAAGGGGACTTTTCACTCAATGATTCCGCAGGCAAACCCTTCACTCTGGAACCTGGAAAGGCTGCCTTTCTATGCCGCTGCGGCCTAAGTTCTAAAAAACCGTTTTGCGATGGTTCGCATAGCAAGCAGGGTTTCGCCTCCGAGGTAGTCGCTCCCTAAGCCCCGCGCAAAGACCTCCGGCCCCCTCGAGGGGGCTTGTTTCATTTCTTTCTTTGCCAAGAGGCATTAACATTCCTCTCTTTAAGGTATGCCTCGGATTCTACTGCCGGAATCGGACGAAAAACTGCTTGATGAATGTGAAGTGGAAACTTTTCGTTCGGGCGGCAAAGGTGGCCAACACGTAAATAAAACCGATAGCGCCGTGCGCCTACGCCATCTACCAACAGGAATTGTGGTGATGTGCCAACAGGAGCGCAGCCAGTTTTTAAACAAATGTATTTGCCTGGAAAAGCTGCGCGAAAAGGTTGTAAAACTGAATATAGTGCCCTTGGTGCGCAAGGTGACAAAGCCTCCCAAGTCCGCGAAACGCAGCAAAAAGAAGGCAAAATCCTTGCAGTCGAAAAAAAAGCAGTCGCGTAATAACAACTGGTCCGACAATGAGGATTAATTCAAAAAAAGTTTTCCCTAAGTTATCAACGGAAAAACGCCACGCACTAAAGGAGGCTTCTGTTCATTAAATATTGAAAACTTTATCTATGGGCTCGTTTTCTTTGCCCCGATTTTTGGTTCATCATTTGAGTTAAACCTTTAAAAGGAGAGAAAAGTGGCTTCAGCGAAGATTCTCAAAGAATGTATCAAGGCGATTCAATCCCACAATTTTGATAAGGCAGCAAAATGCCTGGAGGACAATTTTCAATTCCTCGGCGCCGATCACAAACCGATTAGCAAGCAGGAATGGCTCACGCTACACAAGGCATTGGGCCACGCCTTTCCGGATTTTTCTTTCAATCTTGTTGTATTGGAAGAAAACCATGGAAAAGTTACCGGCCACTTTTCTTTTACCGGCACCCATAAAGACACCTTGGATCTTCTGCTCTTAGGCATCCGACTGCCTGCCACGGGAATGTCCATTCAATTGCCGGTGGAAAATTTTACCGCACAGTTTCACGGCGGTCTCTTGCACCTCCTGGAAATGCAACCGGTTGCGGATGGCGGGTTTGCTGGGATTCTCAAACAATTGCACGTAGCTGTGCCTGGCTGATGCGCTAGTGGGATAGAGTCAAAATAAAACCCACGCACTTTAAAGGTAGCATGTGACGCTCAGTTAAAAGGCAAACTTGATCCGCGTTTCTAGGATGTTGGCCGTAAAATTGTCGGCGTCCGTATCATTGAAATAGTGGAAATACAAAAGCGAAACGGATGTGTTGGTTAGGAAATCCCAATCGGGATGATTTTTTCCGAAGGCACGCAGAAAGCATGTTGCCCCCATGCCCACGGTATGGCTGGTGAACGCTCTGAGTTTATAGTCAACTGCATCAAAAATATTCGGCTGGTTTTTGGCATAGTCTCCGAAATTGACGCCCGTCTGAACGTAATAGCGATACTCTGGACTAAGGATCCAGTTGGGAGTAATGTATTTGTTCAATTTGAGTGATAGGGTGTTCGATTTTAAGTTCCAATCATCCCAGTAGTAGCGGTATGTAATGATGAACGAGCCATCCATACCTGGCATGAATTTGCTTATCTCGGCCCAGGCTGCTTGGCGGTAGCGCATGTTGGGGTGACGTTCGATTAGGGTATCCTTATTCAAAACATTATCAGTTTGGTCGAGCAAGACTTTCCTGTAAGGGTCGCTCAAAATTCCATGGTTGCGCATGCCATCCGCGCCCATACGCAGAACGGTGGTCGGTGAAAGCAATTGCGAAATGGTTAAGGAAGCTTGATGCGTTTCCTTAAATCGATTCAGCATGGCTCCGTCGCCCAAAATCTCGCCAACGGAGTCCAAAGTATATTGACCTCGTAGCGTAACGGTAAGGTTTTTCTGGAGAAACTCTTGAGTCAAGCTGCCAATAACGGATTGCGATGCGTAGTCCACTTCTTGACTGAAGTAATAACTGCCAGAAACTTTGGTGTTGTCGCCTAGACCCTGTTCCAGCCCGCCGATAATCTGCCCCCGATTCTTGATGAAGTCGGACTTGCTTTGCCGCTGCGGTCGTGAAGCCCCGCTGACCCCATCAATGGAAGGTGGCACGGTGGTTTGATCAAGCTCGACATCCAACAGGATCTGGGTTTTTTTCCAAAGGGTTTTGGCCAAGGAGAAGGCAGATGTGGCCACGGTATTTTCATGATTGTCTTTAAAGTAGTAGGTGGTGTATTCCACCTGATCGGCTTGCGACAGTATGGCGGTCGTTAGGATCACAACTAAAAAAACCATACAGGAGCTGCGGATCCATCGAATCATTTCGAACATCCACACCCGCCACCTATACCGGTTGGTCCGCCGATGCTGCCTTCACGCGTGGAGAAAAATTTTTGCTCTAAGGTTTGCTTGGAAAATTGGCCACCTGGCTCCATTATGGGATCCGCCAATTTCTCCCGCTCATAGGGCTTAACAGCTGCGCAGGCGGACAAGAGCAGCGCCCCCGCACCTATTGCAATCCGGACTGTAGCCCTACTTCTCCACCAAAGCTTTTTTTTCATGGTTTCTCCTCCAGTAATTTCCTGGCCTCGGTTTCCATGGATTTTAATTCTCCGGAACCATACCCGTCAAACCGGTTGCGCAGCATACCCTTTTTGTCGATGAGAAACGCTGAGGGCATTCCGCCGAGGTCGAATTTTTCCGCGGCCTCGTGTTTGGCATCGTGCAGATAGACGAGCGATGTGTCGGAGTTTTTTAGAAAATCCACGGCCTTGCTGCGGTTTTCATCAATGCTTATCGCCACGATCACCAGTGCTGGATTTCGAAGGCGCATCTGGCCAAGTTCCGGCAGCGACTTTTTACAGGGCGGGCACCAGCTTGCCCAAAAATCGACCAGGACCACTTTGCCTTCTAGTTGGCGTAGGCTCATGTCTCCGCGGTTTTTGAGGAGATCCGGAAGGCTGAACGACGGAGCCATCGATCCCGGTTTAGGGCCAGAACCTGCCCATACTGGAGCTGATGTTAAGCTTAAAGCCATAGTCAAACCGAAGGCTAAAAAATGCGGACGAAGCAACAGAATCAAATCCTTGAACGCGTTATTTTGTGTAATTGGAATTGTTGAATTGCGTTCCCATATCCATCCATTCAATCAAGGACAATAGGTCGACGTTTTCTTTCGCAAAGGCGTTTATGCGTCCAGTCGAATCCTTTTGCCAGAGGGTGCTGTGGTTGTAGGAGGTAGGCCGATATAAGGTTTCGTTTTTATCGGTCAACTGTTTATTCAGGAGAACCCACGCCAGCGGGCTTTCTCGAGCGCCGTCCGGGGTGGCGTAACGCAGTTTGGTTCCGGCTTTGGCGGTGGTATAGCCATTGTCGTTGGTTAGGGTGGCGTAAACATTGGCGTTACTGTGGTTGTTCAAGGCTGTATCCGGGACATTTTCGAGAACCAGGCTGCCTCCGGAATCTTTAGCAGTCGCCACAGCGTGACAGGAGTTGCAGCGGCGATTTAGGATAGCTTGTACAGTAGCGGTTTTGCCGGGGTAGTAAAGGCTCATGAAATCCAGAGTGTCCTTTCGGGCGGATGGGTGTTCAGTGACTTTCTGGGCATTGTAGAAGCCGGAGAGGTAGTTCTTGGTTTCCGCGAGTAGATTTCCCGCTGAGGGCTTGAAGACCACGGAATCATTCACGATTTTGAAATAGTTGATGTCTTGATCTTTTTCTCTTGCGCCATGGCACCCCGTACACATGCGCTTTTCTCCAGGCATAACATTGATCCATTGCAATTGGTTGACGAGCATCATCCCATTTTCATCAAGCGTTTGCAAATGCAAGGCCTTATTCGCCGGCACTTCCAACGAGAGGGAGCCGTCCGCACGCACATCTCCGTAGCCAATTACGTGTTGTTTCTCGAATTCGGTGCGGCCGACGCCTTCCATGGAACGGTATTGGGCGGACATGGGCACGGCTTCGATCACGCGAACAAATTTCGCCAAGCCCTTACTCCTATCCGTGCCACCGTTGAGGAGATCCTTGGCGGACATATGGCCGTCATTGTCTTGTCGGCTGTACACGTCTGCATCAAAAAACTTTCCCGTGGTTACGCCGTTCTTGAACGCATCCGCGATCAACGGGTTCATGGCAAAGGGCTTGGGGGTAAAGGCGCGCGGCGCGACTACAATGGGGTCGTAATCATTGTTTAAGGGATCGGCGTGTATGAGTTTCAGATTTCCGCCATCCTTATCCATTATGAACAGATCGTAATTTACGTATGCATTTTTGACGTCATTCCCAGCTTCATGGGCCGATTCCGCTACTAATATTTTTTCCCGGCCTCCGTCCATGATGGGATAGGGTGTTTTGAACAGCGCATTGGACGGGTTTCGGGTTGTGTTGTAGGGGCTAGAACTGGAGGTGAGAACCTCGGGAGCGGAGGTAAATTTTGAGAGGTCCACGATGCTGATAGCGCCACCTTCAAACTGGGAAGCCCTGTCCATCAGCGAAGCGACTAGTCCGCCGTCATGCAGTTCTCGCGCTTCCAAAAATGTGCGTGAACCGCTGGTTTGCGAGCCAGTGAAGGTTTCGTCAGCGCCATAGAGAACAAACTGACCGGAGCCATCCGGATTTACGGTAAACAAGGGCATTTTATTTGGGTCGCCTAAATGATCCCAGCGCGTAAAAAATATCTTGCCACTGGAATGGACAAATGGATTTTGATCGTGGCTTTGGTTAAATGTGATCTGGCGAACGTTCACCAAGTTTCCGCCTACGCCACCCATTTCGCCTACAAAAAGTTGGGGCACAGCTCGACGTTCATATTCATCCAAGATTTGATTGCGCGTGGATCCGAATACGATATGGGTTGCATCGATATAGGCTGGATCCACATCGTCCCCAATTTCCGGACTGGTCAACTGGACCAAATGCGTTCCGTCTACATTCATTTCATAAATACCCCAATGCTGGTTCAGCGACGTCTGAGTGCTCGGTTTGCGCATCGAAAAAAGTATCCTGGTGCCATCGAAAGAAACTTCCGGATCCAACGCGGCGCCCCAATCGTTGTGATTCTCGACGGCACGGGTCCATTGCGCGGTCAAATTGGTGAGTTTTCCGGTTGGGGAAATCGGTGACAGGAGAATAATGTCCGTACCCGGATAAAATTCATTGGGATTGCTCGCCATGGCTACGTTGTCGTTCATACTCGTGCCGCCTACACTGGGCTCCTTAACAAAAATGAGCTTGCCCTCACCATAGCGTTCCATGATTTGATCGGCGGGTTCGAGACAGGCGGTTAGCAAGGCAGCGGCACAAAATGTCGTTAGGTATCGAGTAGGATTCATAGGGTACCTCGTGAACTTTTAATAGTATTTCTGCACTCCGAGCAATACGACAAAGTTCTGGGTCATGGACGGTTGACTCCGGATTTTTTGGGAATAGATATGGTCACGCACGCCATAGTTCAATGCCCATCTGCCATTTTTGGGTCCGTACGGAATATTCATACGATTTCCAAATCCCAGGACTCCCCCTATATTAGGCACTCCTCCTTGGTAGATCGCTGTAATTCCGCCTGTAAAATAGGGATAAAGTCCCCCGGCTATGCCTGTGCCATGCGCCAGGCCCGAGTACGTGTACCCACCCAGGGCTTCTGCTGTAATCATAAAGCTATGGGGGAACACGCCACCTCCGACCACGCTTTTCGAAAATGAAGATTGCACAGTTCCAACGCCCGAAGTGAATTCAAAGAAAAAGGCTTGGTCTTTTGGGAACACGTCCCAGTATAGGTTTGCGTAAGGATTGCTGCCAAGAACTTCCGCATTGTAAAACCCCGCGAATAGGCCATAGGATTGGTCAAAATCACGCGCTGGGCCTTGAGACATCGAAGTGCGTATTGGGCGGTTCTCGTCCTTTGATGATTCCGAATTGGCGCTGGGATAAAGCGGGGCAGGTGCTTTAACCGGCACATAGACGGTTTCCGCTGCAGCGCGGCCCAGTTGGTGTTCGGCAGGCGCCTTGGTTGGGGCTGTTTTTCGGGTTCCAGCGTGACCGGTAAGGATGCAAAGGGCGAAAAGACAAGCACAAACCAAAAACGGTCGCAGCCAGCCTTTTGAATGGACTCTGGGTTTGGTATTAACCGAAAGCAAATAAAACTCCCAGGCTGGAGGATTGAAAAATCAAGAGTTCCTGCCGATGGTCGGCCCGATTGTCGATACGCGTGAACAACTGTTTGGTTTCGAAGCGTATGCCAATTCTCGAGTTGATGTAATACCGAATGCCTCCTCCAAAATTGACCCCAATAGAAGATACGGTCTGGTCGCCAACGGAATTAATCGGTACAGTTAGGAAAAGGCCACCGCCGATAATGCCATAGGGCACGGTTTTCTTAGAGTCGGCCAAGTCTAAAACCGCGTTCAAGGTCACGGGATACAAGGTTGCAGTGCGACCCATGACCTGATCGGTGGCTAGTTCAAGATTAACGGGATGATAATTCATGGAAATCCGCATTCCGATTAGCGCACTCCCACCCATTAGGCCCGCTGCCGGACTAAATTCATACTGAGCCCGGGGCACGTCCGTCAATTGTGCAGGATTTGCATTGGGCAGGGTTGCTGCAGATGCACATTGCACCCATTCCAAAAACAATATTCCAACCCATTTCGCCCTAAATCGCATAAGCATCTTAGTATAACCTCATTGTCAACCTTAAAAAGCCAATTTTTCCAAAAATCCTTGCACCCTATCCCATATTGAGCATGCAATGTTGGCGAATCCGATGAGATAAATCAAAAGGACCTTGTTTGGAAATGCAGAAAAAAACTAAGATCATAAAAAATCTAAAGTAGCGCCCCAGGCGCGGCTATATTTACTGCTCAAAAGGTTTTTTACCGGAAAGGCATAATGGATCTCGACATACAATTGCCCTTAGCCATAGGGTTGCTAGGAAGCATTTTCGCCATTGTTTTCGCATTTTTCAAGTCGAAATGGATCATGAAGCAGGAGATTGGTAGCGATAAGCTAAGGAAGATTGGCGGTTACGTGGCGGAAGGGGCCATGGCCTTTCTTTTCCGGGAATACAAAGTTTTGGTGCCCTTTGTCCTTGTGGCCGCCACTTTGCTTCTATTGGGCAATAAAGGGATTTTGCGGTGGGAAGCCGTCACCTTCGGTATTGGGGCCATTTGCTCGGCTTCTTCCGGATTCTTTGGTATGCGCATCGCCACTCAGGCCAATATGCGCACAACGACCGCTGCCAGTAAATCCTTAAATGAAGCTCTCTGCGTTTCTTTTGCGGCCGGGTCTGTCATGGGGATGAGTGTTGTCGGTTTGGCTTTGGGCGGCATCACCGTGATCATGATCGTCACAATTCTTTGCTTTGGCCGGGACCCGGTAAACTTTCAGCATCAAATTCTTCCAATTCTATCCGGCTTTGCCTTAGGCGCTTCGTGTATTGCGCTCTTTGCCCGCGTGGGCGGCGGCATCTATACCAAAGCGGCCGATGTGGGCGCGGATCTAGTCGGTAAAGTGGAAGCTGGAATTCCGGAAGATGATCCTCGTAATCCCGCCACCATCGCCGATAATGTGGGCGACAACGTCGGTGACGTTGCGGGCATGGGCGCCGATCTCTACGAATCCTTTGTTGCCTCCGTGCTGGGCTGTATGATTCTTGGCTTGGCTGCGGAAGCCAGTGACATTCTTAAAATCCGACTTGCTTTGCTGCCGCTGGTTTTGGCTGCGGCCGGCGCAGTCGCCTCGGCCATCGGAATCCAATTCGTAAGGGTTAAGGAAGGCGGATCGCCGCAAGGCGCTTTGAATAAAGGTTCGCATATAGCATCCATCCTCGCCGCCCTTTTCAGCTATCCGATTTTTTATGGTTGCCTTGGAGGCCAAACCTTTAATGGCGGCTCTGGTGCCCTCCAACTCTTCCTTTGCACAGTGGTTGGAATCGGTGCGGGTACGCTGATCGGCATGCTTACCGAATACTTTACCGCAACCAATAAAGTGCCCGTCAACGCCATTGTCAAAGCGTGCGACACGGGCCCGGCCACCACCATCATTACTGGCATGGGTGTAGGCATGGTATCCACGGCCCTTCCAGTCGTGGTCATGGGCGCGGCGATTCTGCTCAGTTACAATCTCGCTGGTCTGTTCGGCGTAGCCATCGCCACCGTGGGATTGCAATTGACTTTGGGCATCCAGCTAGCCGTAGACGCATTTGGCCCAGTGGCAGATAATGCCGGTGGTCTGGCGGAAATGTCGGAAATGCCGCCCTCGGTGCGTGCCACTACCGATAAGCTCGATGCGGTGGGAAATACCACGGCTGCAATCGGCAAAGGGTTCGCGATTGGTTCGGCAGCACTGACGTCCATTGTGCTTTTCTCGGCCTTTAAAACCGAAGTTGGAATAGATGTTATCGAGATCACAAATCCAAAAGTGCTGGTGGGGCTTTTGCTCGGTGGCATGATTCCCTACCTTTTCTCCTCTATGTGCATGATGGCGGTAGGGCGCGCGGCCATGGCCATGGTCGAAGAAGTGCGACGGCAGTTCCGTACCATTCCCGGCCTGCTCCAAGACAAAGCGGAACCGGACTATGCCAAGTGCATCGATATTAGTACCACTGCGGCCCTTAAGGAAATGGTGCTGCCAGGGCTTTTGGCGATTCTATCGCCCGTTGCCGTTGGGTTTTTGGGGGGCATAGAAATGCTGATGGGGTTCCTGACCGGTGTCACGGCATCGGGAGTGGCATTAGCTATATTCATGAGCAATACCGGCGGTGCCTGGGACAACGCTAAGAAGACCATCGAAAGCGGTGTCAGCGGGGGTAAGGGCTCGGATGCCCACAAGGCCGCGGTAGTGGGGGATACGGTCGGCGATCCGTTCAAGGACACGGCCGGGCCTTCTTTGAATATTTTGATTAAACTGATGGGCGTCATGTCGGTGGTCATTGCTCCCATGCTCAAACTCTTCTGGGGTCTCTGAACATGCAATACGAAAACCGACTCTATCAAATCCTGTATCCCAATCAAGCTTTAGTCGCCTCGCAGTTGGCTCCGGAGGCGTTTGCCCGGCACTATCTTATTGGATCCATCCGACATTATTCGGGCAAGCTGGTATTCGCCGATATCGACATCAATTTCCGACATCCCTACTTCAATATCGATGCAGGTTTGGCCGATCTCGTACCGCATGCCGACGGACGGCCCAAGCATACCAAATTCATTTGCTCGTACCGCGTAATGGAGCATATGGATTTCGATTGCATCAATCACCTTTACCTTTCGACTTCGGAAGCGCACATCTTGGAGCTCAAGCCCCAGGAATACGATAAGGTGCATCAAGTCGGCTTCTTGCGCACCTTTGCCGAAATCGCGCCCCTATCCATGCTCGTCATCAGCCCTTATGATATGGTCGAGTTTGGTAAATTCATCACCACGCCAGGAAACGCCAAAGGCTGTCCCAAATTGTTCTACACCCAAATCGATTTGAATGTGGACGAGTTCATTGCCAACTTCGAGCGGAATCCTTTTATGCAGGCGCCGTTTCCGTTTCTGCATCCTTCCAAACTGCGCGATGCCATTTTGCAGATGAAAATCAAACCCGAAAAAACCACTAAGGGTATTTCCTTATTCTGTCCGCTGGATCAAATTTCCTTCAAGATGATCCGTCACGGATTCATGTTCACGAGTCAGGACAAGTACCGGTTTTTTCCCATGCCGACGACGAAGGATATTGAAAGTACGGATTTCCGTTTCTGGCAGGATATGTAACGTGGGTCGCGGGGTGCCCGGGGTGAACCCTGGGGCCTCAGGCGTCTACGGTGCCGGCTTGGGGTTCGCTGGGTTGGCTGGGCATTCCCGCGGTGGGATTCAATGAGTCGATATTCAGGCCGCTAGGGTCAGGTGGATTGGGTTTGCCCCAGGGGCGGCCTTGCTTTCCGCGGGAATGTCCGCGCCGGCACCTGCGACGATTCGGCCCCAGGGTTCACCCCGGGCGCCCCACCTCTGCGGCAGGTGAGGTTCACAGAGTAAAGAATGGGGATGGGGATTCTGGCGCCACGGGCCGGTTGGGAACCGTGCGTGGGGGATGGGATGCGGATGCGGATGTGGATGTGGATGTGGAGTGTGGAGTGTGGAGTGGGGAGTGGGGAGTGGGGGTGGAGATGCGGAGTGGGGGCGGAGCTGCAGGGATGGAATGGGTCCGCGATTAAAAATGATAAAGGGCTAGGCTTATCCTTTCCTTCCAATTGAGCTTAGAATTGAATAACCCCTCGAATCCCAAACAGACGACTTTAAACAGTTCTGTTTTGGCGGTTAGATAGGGACAAAAAATGTGTGAGTACTCACCAATTATCGAATTGTAACCTACCCAACGGTCATCTACATATCCATTATAGGCATATCCAATACCGGCATAAAGTTTTACCCAATCTTGGAAGATGCCGTATTTTCCATTCAAATCGAGACTTAAACCATATGCGGGATTTCTGGTATACCGCCCCAGTTCAAATTGAATACTTGATTCTACATATTTCATCTCGGATGAAACGTGGATCCCGTATTCATAAATCCTCGTTAACCCTTCCACATCATTGCCATATTGTTTGCGGATTTCCCCGCCTGAGAATGTCGGACCGATTGAAAATTTGGCGTTCTCGGAAGCCACAAGGTTTAAGGCAAAGATTAAAAAGGACAGGATAAAATTTTTCATAGGTACTCTTTTCCATGTAGCGGGAAAAAATACTAAAATGGCCCGATGATCAGAGTTGCTGACCAGGGAGTCAATGAGTGGTCTAGAGCAGCAAGTGAAGTCCCGCGCTTAGTTCTAGGCGGTATAAGGGGACGTTGTACCAGATAAATTGGTTGTTTGGATCCTTGATTTTGTATTTGATACCGTTGTAGTTGTACTCTCGGATGTTGGAAAAGAAGAAGCGTCCTTCCAGGCCTAGAGCCAGGTTGTGAAAAAGCGCATAGTCGGCGCCGACGTGGGCTTGGATGGCGAAGTTTTCGGCAGTGACACTGAACGTTTTGGAATTGTCGACTCCGGATTCATGGAAGAATAAGTAGCCTACGCCCAGGCCACCGATGAGCATGGCTTTGTCGCTCAGTTGATGCCTGGTGAGAAAATCCGGTCCGATATAGGTTACGGAAACTCTTTCATCGAGGTTGTGGGTTGCTGAACTGGACGGCCATTTCTGTATGTCAGTGGCTTTGGCTCTCGATAGAAACCAAATCCAGCTGACTCCTACACCGCCTTTGGGCCAGAAGAAGTAGGCGAGTTCGGCATTGGAGGTGGTGCCAATTTCCAGTCGTGACAGGTAATTTTCGTAGCTACTTGTGATCGAGTCTGGACTCATGAGCCATTTGCTGAAACCATATTCCGCTGAGAGCCGCAATTTGGGGAGAGCGGCGTAGGTGTGGTTTTCAGCTTCCTCGAAATCCTCTCCTAGAAGATCTCCAGCTTGAATGGGAGGGGAGAAGCATAGGGAAAGAAGAGCAATGCAGGCTAGTAGAATGATGGGCATGGATCTCAATTATGGAATGCTGGGAGTAGAGTTTGCTAGTCTATCATGCTGTTTGTGGAACTAAGTCGAAGTCAGGGTGTTCTTTGCGTCCAGATAGGCGACTGGATCATTGGCGTTAATAAGAGCGCGGATGTCCGGTGGGGCGAGCAAATGGGCTGGGGAATTCAGAAGGACTTTGCGTGGGCAGGTAATGCCTCTGCCCAAAAAATCCAACATGCGAGGGTAACTTGCGGGTTCATAGATGGCGCAGAGAGGCTCGGGCAGTCCATTTTGCGACCCTGTGAAGGCGGTAGCCAGTTGGTCTGGATTGCGGGCGAGAACGAGGGCGTTAAGCGTTGGGGCGTCGAGAAAAGGGAGGTCGCAGGCCACTACCAAGAACGCATGTCCGGGATGGGCACGCAGGGCAGAGAGAATGCCGCTCATCGGCCCCATGTTTAAAAAGGTGTCGTGGATTTGCGGAAAACCTTGGAAGCCAACTTGATCGGATTGATCTTGCCGACAGGAAAGGAAAGCTTGCGTGCAATGCGGGGCAAGTAATTTTAAACAGTATTCGGCTTGGGGAACGCCGTGGTAGATTAGCGATGCTTTGTCCGCGCGCATGCGGGCGCTGCGGCCGCCGACCAGGACTAGACCGAACAATTCCACTGGGTCAGTCCGCCGGATCTCGGAAATCGGATTTGCCACCGGTTTTTTCCAGCAGGCGGATATCGCCGATGATCATTTTGTGGGAGATGGCCTTGCACATATCGTACAAGGTTAGTGCAGCGATGCTGGCGCCGGTCAACGCTTCCATTTCCACCCCGGTTTTGTGATGGCAGAGAACCCGGCATGTGATGACTGCGTCTTGATCCTCATTCAGGTGGATGCGGATTTTGCAATCATCCAAAGGTAGGGGATGGCAAAGCGGGATCAGTTCGGACGTTTTTTTGCAAGCCATGATTCCGGCGATGATGGCAGTTTGAAAAACAGGGCCTTTTTTAGCGTGAATGTCTCCATCCCGGAATAGGCTGGAAATCTCTTCCGGTAGTTTGACTAAAGCTTGGGCGACGGCTTCGCGTCTCGTATGGGCTTTCCCTCCAACATCCACCATTGCAGGCTGGTTTTCTTTGTCGAGATGGGTGAAAATGGGGACCAACCTTGTTTACGGATGATTTGCTCGACAACAAAAGTAAATTTTTCTTGGCGATTCATTCCGCCACCCTCTAAACTGGCTTTTGTGAGCAGGTGAGGGACCTGCGCTGGAGCGGGTATATTCATGCGGTACCTGCCCAATAAAACTAAAACCCTTTCGGGAGGCTCGGCATTTTGCCGGGCCCTTCCCATTTTTGGACTAATAACCCTGCTCCAACCGACCATTTCTTGACTTTCTTGGGTATTTTTGGAACTATAGTTTCAGGGTGAGGCCGGGTTTTCCGGAAAAAAGTCAATGCAACGTTATGCCGCATATCTAGAAAGATTAACGGCCCAATCTGGCGCTATGGCCGACATGGTAGCGGATTGGGTGCGTGTGTCATCGGGCAGTCATGATCTTGCTGGACTCACGTCCATGGCGGAAAAGGTCAAGGGTGCGTTTTTGAGTCTGGGTGCAACCTTGGAAGAGCTGAATTTGCCCCCCCAACTGGATGTAGACTCGGAAGGCCTGATCCGAAATCGACCGCTAGGCAGAGCGCTGCGGTTTCGTAAACGACCCGATGCGCCAATGCAGGTATTTCTCGGCATTCATATGGATGTAGTCTACGGGGGGGCAGAAAAGTCGGGCGGGGCTGTAAAGCCGGGTGCGGGGGAAAAGCTCGAAGGAGCGGCGCCTAGAGTACCTCCTGAGATACGTATAGAGAATGGCATCATGCATGCATCCGGGGCCGCCGATGCCAAAGGGGGTCTCGTCATTCTCCTCAAGGCGCTGGAAACATTCGAATCCAGTCCTTTTTCAGCCGGTGTAGGCTGGGAAGTTCTCATCAACCCTGATGAAGAACTCGGCTCCCCTGGGTCTGCGTCATTATTTATCGAGGCTGCGAGGCGCAATCATTTCGGACTGCTGTTCGAACCTAGTCTTCCCAACGGCAATCTCGTTGGGGCCCGCAAGGGATCGGGCAATTTCACCGCCGTCGTTCACGGCAAGGCCGCTCATGCCGGACGAGATCCGCATCTGGGGCGGAACGCCATCCATGTCTTGGCCCACCTGATTGTGGAGCTGGAAGCATTCGGAAAATCACATCCAGGGATCTTGGTGAATGTCGGCAGGGTGGAAGGGGGAGGCCCACTCAATCGCGTTCCCGATCTTGCGATTGGACGATTCAATGTTCGAGTGCAGGATCCGGCGGATCAAACGTCGGTGGAAATATTTTTGGTAGCACTCAAGGAAGAGTTCGACCTTCGCGATGGCATTAGCTTGGAGATAACCGGCGGGTTTGCGTCACCGCCTAAACCGCTTGGACAAGAGTATCTGGCCCTGCTGAAAAAGGTACGGGAATGCGGATTGCAATTGGGAATGGATCTGAATTGGGAGTCTAGTGGTGGCGTTTCTGATGGCAATAAATTAGCGGCCGCAGGTTTGCCGAATGTGGACACCCTGGGGGCCGTGGGCGGTAACATCCACAGCCCACAAGAATTTCTGGTGCTGGGCAGTTTGGTGGAAAGATCGAAATTGGCTGCGCTACTTCTGATGCAATTGGGTTCGGGTGAGTGGATATGGCTGTCTGATGTGACGGGAAAGGAAGCGTAGACCATGGGACAATTGGCGGCCAAAGCTTTGGCAAGTGATTCAAGAGTGCAAGAAGCAAAACGATTGCTGCGGGAAGCGATGGTGGAGCATCAGGCTGCTTTGACAGGTGTCCGGCCTCCGGATCCTAATTTGACCCAGGAGTATGCAGAAACCTTGGCACGATTCGGGAGCCTGCGCGGATCCGCGCTCTACTATCCTTATCTGGGAAGTGGACTGGGACGAGGTCCTTTGGTCGAACTGGCGGATGGTAGTGTTAAGTATGATTTCATCACCGGTATCGGCGTGCATTATATGGGGCACAATCATCCGGCCTTATTGGAAGTTGGCGTGGACGCGGCCTTAGAGAACACGGTGATGCAAGGAAACTTGCAACAGAACGCGACTAGCGAAGCCCTGCTCACTGAACTTTTACAGGCGGCCAATCGCAAAGGTGCTCAACTGGCACATGGGTTTTTGACCAGTAGTGGCGCCATGGCCAATGAGAACGCTCTCAAAATACTGTTCCAAAAACGCTTTCCCGCCAACCGAGTGCTGGCTTTCCAGCATTGTTTTGCGGGGCGGACTTTGGCCTTATCCCAAATTACGGATAAGCCCGCCTACCGGCAGGGGCTGCCGGAATCCTTGGCCGTGGATTATGTGCCCTTTTTCGATCCGCTGCGACCGAAGGAAAGTACGGACGAGGCTGCGGCCTGTCTGGAAAATCACTTGCAGAAGCATCCCAATGAATATGCCTGCATGATTTTTGAACTCATTCAAGGAGAGGGGGCGGGGTATCTTCCCGGTGACAGTGATTTTTTCCGCGCTCTAATGCAGATTCTTAAAAAGTCCGGTGTTTCCATTCTTATGGATGAAATCCAAACTTTCGGACGGACCTCCGAGTTTTTTGCCTTCCAGCATTTCGGTCTAGATGCTTTCGTGGACGCGGTCACACTTGGAAAATTGAGCCAAGCCTGTGCGACCTTGTTTCGTGCGGAATTCAAACCAAAGCCTGGACTGGTGAGTCAAACTTTTTCTGCGCCGTCCGTATCCATCCATGCCGCGCGGGCCATACTGCGTATCATGCTGGAGCAAGGTTTTCTGGGACCAGATGGAAAAATCATGCGTCTCTCACGGCATTTTACCCATAAGCTGGAAGATTTGGTGCGCCGTCATCCCAAGCTTGCAGCAGGACCCTTTGGCCTTGGGGGCATGCTGGCCTTCACACCGCTGGGAGGCAAATCGGATTTGGTGGCGCTGTATTTGCGAAAGTTATTCGATGCAGGTGTGATCGGTTTTATTGCGGGTGAAAATCCAGCGCGGGCGCGGTTTCTGCTTCCCGTAGGATCCACAGAAACAAGCGACATCGATGCAGCATTCCCTATTATCGAACGGGTGTTGCTCGAAACGGCGGCAGAGGCTGCCGGGGCAGAGGCTGCCGGAGCAGGGACTGTCGGGGCTGCCGACACCAAGAAAGGCAAAGGCTAAGCTTATGGTCATAATTAGACCTGTACAGCTGAATGATTTGGAAGCGCTGATGCAGCTGTCTTCCCAAGCCAGCTTTGGGCTTACGACTTTGCCGCATGATCGTGATTTGCTGAAGGGCCGAATTCTGGAGTCTCAGCGCGGCTTTGCACGCATGGCGAAAAAACCGGGCGGTGAAACCTATCTATTTGTAATGGAAGATTTAGAGCGCGGCGAAGTGGGCGGCACCGCTGGCATCGTTTCCAAAGTGGGCGGATTCGAACCGTTCTGGACCTACCGTTTGGAAACCACCGTGCATGAATCCAAAACCCTTAAGGTGCGCAATGAAATTCGCGCTTTGCATCTGGTCAAGGAGCATAACGGCCCTTCCGAAATCGGCAGCTTGTTTCTGGCGCCTAATTTTCGCCGTGGGACCAATGGCCGGCTTTTATCCTTGAGCCGTTTCATGTTCATCGCCGATCACAGGCAATTTTTCGACCCTGTGGTGTTGGCGGAAATGCGCGGCGTCATCGATGAGAAGGGTGGTTCCGTTTTCTGGGATGCGCTGGGGCGGCATTTTTTTGAAATCGATTTCCCCAAAGCGGATGCTATGGTCATGAAGGACAAACGTTTCATCGCCGATCTCATGCCCAAGCATCCCATTTATATTCCACTCTTGCCCAAAGTGGCGCAGGATGTGATCGGACGTGTGCATTCCGAGTCTGTTCCTGCCATCAAACTATTGGAAGGAGAAGGTTTTTCTTTTTCGGGCATGGTGGATATTTTCGAGGGTGGCCCAATTATCAGCTGTCCCACCGATGACATTCGCACGGTAAAAGAAAGTCAGGTGCTGCAGGTATTAAAAATCCTGGGAAAGCCCATCGAAACCGATCCGTTCCTGCTTTCCAATACCTATTCTCACGGCTTCCGTGCTACGGTAGCTTCCCTGAATATATTGCCGGGAAAGGGAGTTGAAATATCGCAGGAAACTGCTAAAGCACTTAGTTTAAAAAAAGGCGATCCGGTGCGAGTGGCGCCTATTCGTGGGGCCGTATCCGTCCCTGTAGCGGCACCTTTGCGGTCCCCCGTACCTAGAGCCAAAAAGAAAAAATGATAGGCCGCGGACATTTCATTGCTGGAGTTTGGACGCTGGGCGAAGGAGCACAATTTGCTTCCGTCGATCCGTCTACAGGTAATTCCGTTTGGGAAGGTCAGGAAGCGTCTCCCAAGCAAGTGGATGCGGCTATTGCGGCTGCTCGGTCGGCTTTATTATTCTGGAGCCGCTTGACGGTAAGTGAACGCACCGGTTACCTAACCTCCTTTGCAGACAAAGTGAAAGAGAACCGCGCTGTATTGGCCGACGCCATTTCCCAGGAAACAGGAAAGCCCCTGTGGGAATCGCTGCAAGAATGCGATACCATGGTGGCCAAGGTGGCAAATTCCATCGAAGCCTATCGCGATCGCTGCTCGGAATCCGAATTTTCTCAGGCGGATTTTAGGGCTGTCAAACGCTTTCGACCCCATGGAGTCGTGGCCGTGCTCGGACCGTTTAATTTGCCCGGCCATTTGCCGCATAGCCATATCGTACCCGCCTTACTGGCCGGCAACACGGTGGTTTTCAAACCGAGTGAAATGACACCGGGTGTGTCCGAATGGACCACGGCTTTTTGGCAACAGGCAGGACTGCCTGCAGGTGTCTTGAATCTGGTTCAGGGAGGACGTAACACGGGGGTTTCCCTCGCTTCGCACCCCGGATTGGACGGACTTTTTTTTACCGGCAGCCATGCAGGCGGCGTAGCTCTGGCGCGCCAATTTTCAGAACATCCGGGAAAAATATTAGCCTTGGAACTTGGAGGCAATAATCCTCTTGTCATCTGGGACTGTGCGGAAGCGCAACAGGCTGCTTTGCTCACGGCTCAGTCGGCCTTTATCACCGCCGGACAGCGCTGTGTGTGCGCTCGGCGACTTATCCTACCCGAGGGTACAGATGGGGACCGGCATTTGCGGGCACTCCTTTCCTTGGTTCCGCGATTAAGAGTGGGAGCCTATGGAGACCGTCCGGAACCCTTTTTGGGACCGGTCATTTCCATTCAAGCGGCCGATCACCTAATGGACGCACAATCGAAATTGGAAAAACTGGGCGGTACGATATTGGTTCGTATGCGGCGCATGCAGCACGCATTTTTATCTCCCGGTATCGTGGATATGACCGGAGTGGAAAATTGTCCCGATGAGGAATATTTTGGGCCCCTACTACAAATCATTCGGGTAAAAGATTTCGACGCCGCCATAGATGTGGCCAATCAAACTCGTTTTGGATTGGCAGCAGGACTTCTCAGCGATAGGCTCGATCGTTGGGAATTGTTCCGGAATCGAATCCGCGCCGGAGTGGTCAACTGGAACCGGCAAACCACCGGAGCCAGCGGCAAGCTGCCTTTTGGCGGCGTCGGCGACAGCGGCAACCATCGGCCCAGCGCGTATTATGCAGCTGATTATTGTGCCTACCCTGTAGCATCTTTGGAAGCCGCTCCACTGGCAAAGCCGGATGGGTCGGGAATCCAACCGCTTCCACTGGGCATCGACCCTTGAAAAAGAAATTCACCGCGACGCAGATCAAGACCCAGGTCCAAGTCCAAGCCCAATCTCAAACTCAAGAAGTCAATTTCGATGGCCTGGTTGGATTGACGCATAATTATGCGGGCTTGGCACATGGCAATGTCGCCTCGCAAGTCAATCGCAAGCAACCGGCCAATCCCAGGCAGGCGGCCCTGCAAGGGTTGGACAAGATGCGATACCTCGCCTCCCGCGGAATTCCACAAGCGATTCTACCCCCCCAAATCCGTCCCGATCTCGATTGGCTACGGCGTTTGGGATTTACGGGTAGAGATCCCGATGTTTTGCAAAAAGTTGGAAAACAGAATCCTGTTCTTTTGGCTGCCGCTTGGAGTGCTTCCGCTATGTGGACGGCCAATGCGGCTACGATTTCACCCTCGTCCGATTGCGCCGATGGCAAGGTGCATATTACTCCCGCCAATCTGGCGAGCCAGCTGCATCGGAGCTTGGAAACGCCTCACACATCCCGTCTGCTGAAACGGATTTTCCCGGGCCACCGGTTTGTCCACCATGATCCCTTACCCACAGCAAATTATTTTTGGGATGAGGGCGCAGCCAATCATATTCGCCTGGCGTCGCAGCATGCCGAGACTGGCTTAGAAGTATTCGTATTTGGATTTTCCCACGCACAGCAAAAGCGCAATACCACGCGCCGATATGCCCCGCGTCAATCCCAAGAAGCTTCGGAAGCGGTAGCCCGTTTGCATGCATTGGCTCCGGAACGAACCCTTTTTCTTGCCCAAAATCCCGTTGCCATTGACGCCGGTGTCTTTCATAACGATGTGATATCCGTTGCCAATGCGGACGTTTTATTTTTCCATGAAGCTGCTTTTCTGAACCGGAGTGGGGCGCTAAGGGAAATTCAACGCAAGTTCGCAGCATTAGGTCACGGGGCGCTGCGGTTGATTGAAGTGAAATCGCAGCACGTTTCCTTGGCGACGGCCATTTCCACCTATTTGTTCAATTCGCAAATCATTAGCCTGCCCGATGGGGGAATGCTTCTGTTGGCGGCCGAAGAGTGCCGTCGGAATCCGTCCACTCGCAAATATTTGGAACACTTGCCGCATTTAGGTTTTGGTATAACCGAAGTGGCGTTTGTAAATCTGCGACAAAGCATGCGCAACGGCGGAGGTCCGGCGTGCCTAAGGCTACGCGCTGTTTTGACTCCGGAGGAATGGGGCGAGGTCCCAAATGGAGTGAAATTCAACGACCAGATCTATAAGCGGCTGATGGATTGGGTAGAAAAACATTACCGGGATCGCGTACTGTCGGCAGATCTACTGGATCCGGACCTTTTAAGGGAGAGCCGCGCAGCTTCAGTGGCGTTAGAAGGTATTTTGGGCCTGGACTAATCTGCCACCACGGCGGTATTTTTCGAGGTAGGGTGTGAAAACACGGTGTGGCTTTTTGAAATCCAGCATAGCTTGTAGACTCGG
This sequence comes from Fibrobacteria bacterium, assembly GCA_043732185.1. Classification (GTDB taxonomy): domain Bacteria; phylum Fibrobacterota; class Fibrobacteria; order UBA11236; family UBA11236; genus Chersky-265. The sequence goes on along the minus strand of JAYTHY010000074.1, from coordinate 118,821 downwards.
CAGGCCAAACCGGGTATAGAGATTGACAAGGGAACACAGCATGAACATGTCATTCCAGCTTCCAGCCTTGAAACAAGGACGACTTTCGCAGCACCTCGTCGCTTTAATTCTAGCCTTTGCCACATTGGGTTTGGCTCAGCTTCCCACTACCCGATTGACTCATCCCATCTACCCGCAATCCACGGGCATTCCCGGTAACCCAACTGATAAAGTGACTCTTATCGCCAATGCAGGCTATAACGGGATCATGTGGGAAGGGGGGTCCAGCGATTTCACTACTCTATTGCCGGCCCTGCAACAACGGAATCAAAAGCTTCTTGGTATTTGGCGCAATCCCGGCGACAATATCAGTGGAGACTTAACGGCTTTAAAAACCGCAGGAGAATTGGTGTTCCTGTATATTCCCGCCGGCTCTGTTTCAACTGAGGCACAAGCGGCCTTGAACGTGGCTAGGGTAGCGGACCTCTTGGCACCATCGGGACGTAAAGTCGCCATATATCCGCATTATGGTGATTTTGTTTCCAATGCCGTTCAGGCGCTCCGGGTGGCAAAACTCGCCAATCGCCCCAATGTCGGCATTTGTTTCAACCAATGCCACGAGCAGCGCTACTGCAGTGTGATGAAATTGAATTTTACGCAAAGGGCGGATTCCTTGCTTAAAACTTCCATGGCCTATGTTTTCGCAGCTTCTATTAATGGCACCGACAGCGTGGGCTCGGATTGGACAACCTTGATTCGCCCCTTAGGTGAGGGCAATTTTGACACCTTTGTGCTTGTAAAAATGTTGGTTGAAAATGGATTTCACGGGTCCTTCGCGTTGCAATGCTATGGATTGCCGCAAAATCCGATTACACATTTGGCCAATTCCATGACAGTTTGGAAGGCCTACCAAAAAAACCTGCCGGCAATTTATGGCTGTGCGGACAGTCGCTTTTTAGAATTCAATTCAGCCGTCAATATGCCGGACTCGGCAGCTTGCAAAACTCTAAAGGGAACGGGCCTTCAGCAACATGAAATCGCCCGAATTGGGGTCTTTTCGCAAAACAAGGTCCTTTCCGTCCTTTTTCCGGGCCCCTATCGCTTGACTATTTTAGATATAGGTGGCCGTGTTCGGGAGTCGTTGTCCGGTTTCGGGCCCAGTGAATATCCCTTAGCGGATTTCAAAAAGGCAGACATAGGTTTTATCAAAGTGGACGCTGGTTCTGGTGCCCGGCCTGCCGAATCACATTTATTGACAATTCCGCTGTTCCCACACGAGTAGACTTTTGTAAAAAGAACCTGTTTTTTCTTTAAGGCAAAGTCTATCTTTAGCCCCTTTAATTGCCATGAACATTAGGCATTTCGTGCATCACACATATTAGGGGGACAGATGATTCGTCGGATATTGAGTACAGCAATTTTAGCACTTGGGGTGTTTGCCAGCTTTACGGTGGCTCAAACCTTTACATTAACGACCACTGCTCCGGATGGTGTTATCACACTCACTCCTCCAGGCGGCAGTTATGCTACCGGTACGACGGTTATAGTTACTGTCGCAGCGAATCCAGGAAAAGTTTTCACGGGTTGGACCGGTGCCACCACCAGCACGGAAAATACTGTTGCAGTAGTTATGGATGCGGATAAATCATTGACCGCAAGTTTTGTCACAGCGGCGACGGGTTATTGCACCGCAGCGGGTTCCGTTGGCACGGGCGCGGACTTTATGAACATGGTTTCCTTTGCAAATCTAAATAACCAGTCGGCACCACATCCTTTCCAATTGCAGGAGAATTATACCGACTACACTTCCATGGCCGCCTTTGTCACAACTGGCCAAACCTATGGACTGCAAGTCTCTTTGGGAACCACCTTCCCGCCGGACCAAATATTCGTTTGGATTGACTTTAATCAAGACGGCACTTTTGATACGTCCGAAGTGGTTCTCCATTCGGACTATGCCGCCATTCAACAAGCAAACATCACCACCGTCTTTATTCCCCAATCCACCGTTGCCGGGGCCACCCGCATGCGCGTTCGCGTTCAGTATGCAGAAGGCGCGCCCGGAGCACCCTGTGGTAATGGTTTTGCCGGAGATGTTGAAGACTATAGCATCATCGTCACCAAGGGAAAAGCTGTGCCAGTCTATACTTTGGCTACCAGCGTTACCAACGGCACTTTGGTCTATTCACCCATCCGAGCTGCATACGACTCCGGTGAAACCATTCATATGGAAGCGACTCCTAGCCTTGGTTATAAATTTTCGGCATGGAGCGGCGACAATACCACAGATGCCAATCCCTTGGATCTGGTTATTTCCAAAAACTCTACCATTACTCCCGTTTTTGTCACCACACCCATTTGCACGGTTACGGTGCCCGTTGATGTAACCAAGGGTTCGGTCACGATTAGTCCGGCTGGCGGCGCGTACAATCAAGGTACCGTCATCAAGGCCACGGTAGCTCCGGCTTACGGCTTTCTGTTTTCGGGTTGGGGTGCTGTGTCAACCCTTAAGGACCGTACCATATCCATCACTCTAGATAAGAGCATTACGCTGGCCCCTACCTATATTGAAGGACCTACATGCTACGGTGATGCTGCAGGATTCGCCGGAACGGGTGCCGACTACATCAGTTATGTCTCATTTGGCGATATTGGCCAGTCCACCTCGCGTGTTCCGAAAGCAGGAGAATTCTATTCCGACTACACCGCGAACTTAACGAAAGTGGGTCTGGGTCAAACTTTGACTCTGGCAGTGACGCTCAACGCAGTATTTCCGCCAGATCATGCCTACGCCTGGATCGATTGGAACTCAGATTGCTCCTTTGATTCGACTGAAAAAGTTCTGTCCACCCAGGGCGGATTAGCAAGCGGTGATGTCACGGCACAGGTAGTGGTACCAACCACGGCAAAACTCGGTCTTACCAGAATGCGCGTGCGCGTGCAGTACGACTCCTTGGGCAGCGTCGCAGACCCGCTGGGCAAGTTGTTCGCCGGTGACGTGCAAGACTTCTCCATTGAAGTCACAAATGCAGCCGGTATTCGGCAGGGTGTTATTGCAAACAGAAACTCGAATCAGTTGGGCCTCATTGAATCTGGTAAGAATGGCTTTGTCATTCTAAGCCAGGCCGGGGCAAATTATTCAGTGTTCGACCTCTTTGGAAAAGAAATGGTAAGTGGTGCAACCTCTGCAACGAATGAACGCGTTGACTTAAACGCTATCAAACGCGGCCTGTACTTTGTCAAACTCAATGTAGGCAGTCAGAATCTGGTTCAGAAATTCCTGATTAAATAATTTTCGATTGATTTCGAAAATGGAAAAGCCATGCTGTAATAGCATGGCTTTTTGTTTTCTGGGATTTTAAGGTTGTGGCAATTTACTGCGTTTACTTTCGATCCGTGCTTTCGAATATCCGATTTGCCGACGCAGTAATAAAACCTTGGAAAAGTTGGCCGCTTGGCAGAGGATACCGTCTGGCAAACTCATAATAACAACCGGGTATGGCATGGAAGCCATCGCTAAACGCCGTGGATACCTGATTTGCCAAGGTTGAGGACTGTTCTAAGAAGAGTTCTGGGCTGCCTTTAATCTCTCCGCCACTGGCATTCAAAACAAAACCTTCGGATTTTAAGAAACTGTTTAGAGCCAGAAGGTTTGGAAAAGTGCGCAGGGCATTGGCCAAGACCGTAAAATGGTTGGGACGGAATCCGAAAGCGGAAAGCCAGGCAGCATAGTCACTTTCCCTTTCCAAGGCGGTATAGGTGGTAAAATCCAGACTCCATGACCGCCCGCCGACACACCAGAACGGATTAGCGAGAAAGGCTCCGGGGATTTGATTGATAAGGCCGAGCAGCATGGACTGAGCTCCCTGGCTGAGCTCCCGCATGCGTAGCTGACTGATGAATATTTTGGGCTGAGCCGGATCGGCATGTTCGTAATGTACGGCATCAAGCTTTTTTTCGGGAAAGGTATACCGACCTGCTTCTCGATATCCTAGTGCAGTAAACGGCGCGCTCATGACGCTTATATCCACTCTTGGATCGTCTACCGTTCGAAATGCAATATGATCGTTTTGTATCGACTCTCCACGTGCTTTTAGGAGTTCCTGTATGCGCGTGGCCTGAGGGTTGAGCGCGCGATACTCTTCCCAAAGTTTGGAGAGTAAGTTTTCGAGAGTGTCCATATCAAACCATTTTCCTGTATTGAATAATTTTACAATCCGCTAGGCTTTATTCCATTGGAACTGATTGAGGGACAGTCGGCAATAGGTTTCGGCTTCTTTAAGTATTCTAACCAAGCGTTCGCGGTTTGGAAACTGCGATGCATCTGAAGTCAACGCGAAATTTGTTTCAACAGAGGCGAGCAAATCGGCAGCTTGCCGAAATCCGTTTAACCTTGCTTGAAATTTTTCGACGGATTCACTTTCAATTCCGCTCCAGAGAACGGAGCTTTGTCGCCATTTTGAAACGGCGGGCTTTTCCCCAAAGTTGAGCAAATCGGATTCAATGGATTGGATGGACTTATTCGATCTGTAGGCGATTAAAAGAATCGCCCCCATAGCCAAGAGGCAGGAAACACCAAACACCAACAGATTGGCTTTCAGAATCGGCATAGTCAGAATTTTTCCGATTTCTCCAGAAGCAAGATGGGAGCGAAACATGCTCTCCATCAGGGCCCCATGAGCACTATTATATACAACAATGATGGAAAAAATCCCGGTAAGTATAACGGGGGTACAAAGAAATGCAACGAATCGAATTTGAAAAGATCCATTGACCAGATATTTTCTTTTGAATTTTCCAGGGAGTTGTGGGCTGGAATTCATGGGTACCTCACTTCCCTTTTCGGGAGGCCGGATCGTTTACGATTCATCAAATGGCATTGTAAACAGAGCTCATCTTCCTTGTTTTCCATAACGAGGCCGGAAGTTTTGTTTGAAAATGGCTCATGGCACGTACCGCAACCAATCTTGCCATTATACAGGTTGATTCTTTTATCGAGATCTCCAACCGGGTTGAACTTCAGGTCGCCGGTGGATAGGGGAGGATAGGGTACCGCAATGGGATGGGTGCTTTGTATTTGCCCATGCTGAAAGATGGTGATGTTCCGCTGGGTTTCCATTGAAAAACTTTGTTCGATGCGTCCCACATGACAGCCAAGACATTCTTGAGACAAGTGGTCCAGCACCGAATGATCCGTTTTGGCCGAATCGGGCGCTTCCAGATGCGACTTGTCCAGAAATTGCCTGTGTTTGCCACCTACCAGGTCCTTGAATTCCGAATGACACGTTTCACAAAATTCCCTGCCAATCGTTTGAGTCCGGATCCTGTACCCGGTTTTATCTTCCTTTCCTTCATCATGCATATAGTGGCAAGTGGTGCAGGTCAGTCTACCGGCCCAATCGAGCGGCAGGCTGTCCGGAGCGGGCCAATCCATCTTGACACCAGATGGATGGGACAAGCCTTCCTTGGTGTCGTGACAGGACTTGCAGATCAAATCCACATCCTTAACCAGTGTGACGCGTGATCCATTTGCTCCATCGGGTGCTTTTCCCAGGTGACAATTTCGGCATTGGGACTCGCCGCGGTGGGGAGATTTTGGGGCGTTGTCCGAGCCTGCAAAGAGAAACGCATAAAAAGTAACCAGCGCGAACAAAAGCAAAATCCCCACGGCTCCGATTTTATGCATGGACTTTTGCTTCCAACCCCTCAGGATCTTCTTTGGAATAGGCTGCGAGGACCCCTATTTTTTTTAATTGATCGCTGTGACTGGCTAGAATAGACCGTGCTATTTTTATCTCTTCTTCGGAAAGGTTTGGGTCGCTTTCCTTTGCAAGTTGCTCGCTCAATTCGCCAAGCGCATCGGCGCTATCCTTTCCCCGCCTAATCCTCTCGCGTAGCCGCGAACAGGTCGCCTGCAAGGCCAAGGGCAAGCGTTGATCCTGATCGCCGATTCTAAATTGGATGGACTGGAACAGGTTTCCCTCGCCAAGATTTTTCAAGCATTTCTCAAAGCGGATCAGCGGCCCGGCTATTTTATTTGATGCGTAAATGCCGATAATCCATAGCAGAGCGATGGCCAAGAATACTTGCGCAACTGCGCAAAAAAGCGTTACCCTGAACAAGCCAACTCGTATTCGATCCATCTGGGTTATTGCCGCCCCATATGATGGCGATTCCAGTCCGCCATAAATAAACCAGGCGAGTAGTGAAGAAAGTAAGGCGCCGGAAATCAGGGCTACCGTGCACTTTAAAAACAAGTTGGAGATGTAATTCAGTCTGACATTATACTTTTCGGACATGGGTCTTGATCTCCAAAAAAGTATGTTCCATGGCCTGCAAATACTGGCCTTTGCTAGTACTATCAAGTATACGGGCGGCTAGAAAACACGGTCAACTAAAATAAATTGCCAACGTCTCCATACATCTGATGAGGTAGCCACTACAATGCTATTATTCGGCTCATGAGCCTTCCTGGAAGCGACTTTTTGATTGGCACCCTACGCGAACGCTCTATGCATGCCAACCTGAAACGGTTGTATACCGAACCTGGGGATTGTGTAGAGGAAAAAGTCGGCGGATACTGGGTGGATATCCGCAGAGGTGAGCAAATCATTGAAATACAAACTGGCAGTTTTTCCAGCTTGAAACGCAAACTACAAGTATTGCTTCCAGATCGGCCCGTGCGTATTGTCCATCCCGTAGCCGTGGAAAAATGGATCACCAAACTGGCCAAGGATGGAACCACCTTTTTGAGTCGCCGCAAATCGCCCAAGCGGGGAAGTCTCTACGACCTTTTCGATGAGTTGGTCAGCTTTCCGCAGCTCATACTGGATCCCAATTTTTCAGTGGAAGTGGTGCTGATTAAGGAAGAAGAACTGCGCTGCGAAGACGGCAAAGGAAGCTGGCGTCGCAAGGGAACCAGCATCAAAGATCACCTGCTTTTGGAAGTAACCAGTCGGGAATTGTTCGAGACGGGTCGGGACTTTCTGCGACTGCTTCCGAAGGACTGGACTGGTCCTTCCACAAACCGGGAAATTGCCACAGCTTTAAAGCAGCCGTATTTTCGCATTGCCAGAATGACTTATTGCCTGGTCCGCATGGACATTTTGCGGCCGGTGGGTAAAGTGGGAAATTCCGTTTTATTTGAGCGGACCTGAGCTTGAGCGTCGCCTAACCCAGGCTGAGTCGGGGCTAGGCTTGCTTTCGAGTTAGGGTGATATAAATCAGGGAAAAGAAACACAGCACGATATTGAAAAGCGGCATCTGCAATGGCGCTGGTAAACTGTAAATAATGGCCACAGCGGGAAGCCATACGACCCATGTGGTTAACAGCGCTTTAGGCAAGTTTCGTTTCAGAAAAGACACCCAGCCGAAGTCCTTGAGCCCGGTAAAAGGAAACCCTGATTCTTTCCAGTGGAAAATACAAAGGGCTGCTGGAGCGAAATAAAAAGCAGTAAAGACGAACTCATCCACCAATACCTTTTTAAGAATCACCCAAAATGAGGGTTCCACGCCAAACATCCAAGCCTGAAGCCGATACATCAAATCCACTTCGATTCCTTTATACGCCCAGAAAAGGGTGAAGAAAAGCATGTGGGAAAATGGGGTAACAGCACGGGTACGGGGATTGATCCATAGGAACAGCGAGGGTATAACCCCACCGGCCAAGGCAGTGGCAATGGAGCTGTAGCGCAGTCCTAGCCGGGATTTAAACGCGGCCAGGACCTCCAGCAGCGCATGAGTTGGTGGATGAAAATAGTATGCCAAGACTAGAGCCAAAGCAAAAGATTGCAGGGCCAAACCAGGAATGAGATTGGCGCGGCCAGCGGCGAGCGTCTCTTTCCAAGGGCTAATGGGGTGGGAAGGGCTGTTCAAGGCAAAAGTCGATGAATGCGCTCGACAACTTGGCTGAAGCCGTAAGAGGAAAGGAGTCCGGCGGATAAGAAACCGGTTACGGCGCCGCCGATATGGGCTTCATGGGAGACATTGCCAACCTGCCTATCCAGGAGAAATGTCGAATAAGCGATGTAGCTAAGGGCGAATACTGGTGCGGGTATGGGAATAGGCAGCACCATGAAATAAATACTCATTTCCGGTTTGAGTACGATGGCGGCAAACAATATTCCCGTAATCGATCCACTGGCGCCTAGCACCCGGTATTGGGGATTGTTGCGGCGTAGGAGGAAGATGAGCAGCAGTGCAGCAATGCCCGAAAGGCCATAGACTACAAGCATCTTGGGACCAAGGAAATGCTCGACAACGGGACCGAAATAAAATAGAGTCAGCATGTTGAAAATAATATGCCAGGCATCCGCATGGGAGAAATTGGAAAGCAGCACACCCAAAAGATTGCGGCCTTGCGCGACCTCATACGGAATAAAAAGATAAGACTTGGCAGAACCCGGTTTGCGCATGGCGGAAAAGGCCCATAGCGAAATACCTACGTTTAGGCCGATTAGGATATAGGTCAGCATGGTTCTTTAAGGTAGTAATCAACGCTTTGGTTACACTTTGTTACGGAACAAACATAAGCCGCTTACTTTAGCCCAGTATCTTCTCTACTCAACGACGGCAAAGTGCCGTTTCCCCCGGCAGGTAGTCGGGACAAACCAAGGAGACCTAATGTTACTACGAAGAATTTCCAAAATCGCTTTTCCCTTGCTGGCTATAACCGCAGGCGCTTTGTTTCTATCCGGTTGTCACGGGCATGGTGGCTTTTGCATGCGCTCTTCACCTGAAAAGCGGGCCGAGCATATCACCAAGCGGATTGGCAAGGAGCTGGATTTGACTGATGCGCAAAAAGCCAAGCTGGATAAAATCAAGAACGATATTCTCGCCCGCAAAGGCGAGTTCAGTGCGGTGCATGCTGGGCTGCAAGATGTGTTCTTGACTCAATTGCGATCCGAAACGGTGGATCAGGGAAAGCTGAACCAGAGTTTTGAGGAACGCGAGGCCAAGATGAAGGATCTCAGAGGTTTTCTCATCGTTGAATTTGCCGAGTTCCATGCCATGCTGGACGCCTCGCAGCGGGAAAAGCTGGCCGGCAAGCTTCAGGAGTATTGCCGCTAAGGCTTCGATGCTCTACCTTTCCGAACATGTCGGGAGTCGTGCCATGCGCGGTTCCCGACCAAGGATGGCAACTATGAAAACCGTGCTCATACTGGATGATGATCGCAAGCTGGGCCGACTGCTCACCGATTATCTGGAAAAGTTCGGCTTTAAAGTCGTGGCTGTGGCCCATCCTGATGAGGCCATTCGCTTTATGCGCCGCGAGATTCCGGATATGGTGATTTTGGACGTGATGTTACCGGGTCGGGATGGCTTTGAAATGTGCAAGGAGATTAGGCGGGATTTTACTGTGCCTATCATTATGCTTACGGCACGGGGAGAAGTGGCGGACCGGGTTCTGGGATTAGAGCTGGGTGCGGACGATTACCTACCCAAACCCTTTGAACCACGAGAACTGGTGGCCCGAATCCAAACGGTGCTGCGGCGTGGAAATGGCAGCGAGCCCCCTGACAGACTAAAACATGGAAGACTGGAACTCGATTTCCGACGTAAGGAAGCTCTCCTGGCAGGTAAATCGATCGACCTCACCGCGATGGAGTTCGAAGTGCTGGCGCTTTTTGCGCGTAGCCCCGGCAAGGTCATGGATCGAGATCACATATTAGATAGAACCAAGGGATTGGAATGGGAGCCTTACAACCGTTCCATCGATGTGCTCATCAGCCGATTGCGGCAAAAACTTTCGGATGATCCACGCCATCCCGCTTTTCTTAAAACCGTGCGCGGGTCCGGGTATATGTATATAGGCGATGAGGAGAGCGTGGACGATGCGCAAGCAGTCTAGACGCAAGGGTCATTCCCTGATGCCCAAGCTTTTCCTGGTCTTGGTGGCCACGGGATGCTTGGTTGATTTCACCGTGGGCGGATTCTATCGATTGTTGTTTTCCGGGCAAGCCCATGCGGCGATGGAAAAAAATGTCGGCCATTACGCCCAATTCCTGGCCGCAGAAATCGGGTCACCACCGGATACGGCTAAAGCCCGACTCTTATCGGAAAAATATTCTTTGCGTATTCGCTACGAGGGACCGGAGGGAATTTGGGATTCACGGCCGGAACTTGGAAAGGAAAAACTTCAGGATAAGGTTCATTCGGAATCGGCATTCAAAACGGATAGACGCGAGTTGTTGCCAGCTGGGGAAATGGGCAAGGTAGGCTGGTGTCGAGGAAAGTTTTGCGTCAATGTTTCCAAGGGTCAAGGACAGTTTCTGTTCGTACCGGATTTTCGCCATTTGATGGAAAACCATGTTGCCTATCTGGCACTGGTCATCCTGATTCTCTCCGTAGTTTTGGCTGGTGCTTTTTTTGCCATCCGCCGATTGTTGTCTCCTCTTAAAAGCCTTTCTGCAGCCGTAGACAGATTGGGCCAAGGTGATTTGGGCCATCAGGTACCGGTTTGCAGTCACGATGAATTCGGAGATTTGGCCAAATCATTCAATACTATGTCCAGCCGTTTGGCAGCGCTGGTCAAGGCTAGGGAGCAACTCCTGTTGGACGTCAGCCATGAACTCCGCTCACCATTGACGCGTATCAAGGTTGCGTTGGAATTGACCCCGGAGGGCACGAATACTGACAGCATACGCGAAGACATTCGCGAAATGGAAACCATGATCGGCGAAATCCTGGAGGCAGCGCGGTTGGACAGCGTGCATGGAAAGCTGCAATTGGAAGAAATCGATCTAGGCGATATGGTATGTGAGTCCATAAAAGAGCTGAGTGGACGGCCTCCCGGGGCCATGCTCATGGGCATCGGCATGGACATGGGCCTGGGCCTGGGTATGCCCGAGAGGCAAGTAGAGACAGCAGGATTGCGGGTCCATGTCGATGCGAGTCGAATCAGAAAAGTCATGACCAATGTGCTGGACAATGCCTGTAAGTTTTCACAAGGGCAAAACGCGCCAATAGAAATCCGCATTTTGGCGAACGAACATTCAGTTACAGTTAGGGTTCGAGATCATGGCACAGGAATTCCTAGCGAAGAAATACCAAAACTATTTCAACCGTTTTACCGAGTAGACCCTTCCAGATCACGGGAAACGGGTGGCTATGGACTAGGACTGAGCTTGTGCAAAAGAATTATGGAAGCGCATGGCGGAAGTATCAGTATGACCAGTCAGGTCAGCACGGGAACAGAAGTTACGTTGATATTCCCAAAGCAGCTGTCCTGATTTTTTTTGGCCGAGTTACTATTTCGATTGTCTCTGCTTTCCAGCTAGAGAATAGACTTTTAAAATACCCGAAGCCTTGGAAAATGTGACAGAGTATTGCGCGGAGGATTTTCCAAAAGAAATTTCGCTTTGAACGCTTCGATTTATATCCCTTTTCGCTTCGCCCCTAATGTGTGTTGTTGGTATAAGGGTATTCAAGGCGGGTAAGGCAGCATTGTAAATTGAGAGATGGCCCACGCCTGTTGGGTGTACGCCATCGGCCGTTGCAAAAGTGATACTTCCCAAGTCTACGAGATAGGCATTCATGTCATTGGCTCCACTCTTATAAGTGTTAAATGCCGCTGTAAGGACGGCACGCGCCTTGCCGGATACGGGGACCATGACGATGATTTTGGTTGCAGCATTGACGCGGCTGCGGAGTTTGGTCAAAGCGCCGGTAACATCAGTGCTAATGGGTACACCATTTTCACCAAGGTTGATCAGTATGATATCGGGAATCGGATTGAAAAGTGAGGTCGTTAAGCGGCTCACGGTACTGGTAATATTGTCTATAACTGGACTCAAGCCTGGAATGGCAATCCCTCCACCCCAATTCCATCCGCCATAGGCTAAGCGAACTTCACTGTATCCATAGTGGTTTGCCAAAAGGTAACCGTAGCTTTTCCGCGCATCGTCCGAGGCTGCCCATAAATCATCCGGCGGCCTACCCTGTCCAGCACCGTAAGCCGCGGCATCTCCTGCCTCAATGGAATTGCCGATATTCATCCACACCTTAGTAGGCAAGGGAAGGACCACCGTTGCTCCGCCACTGTCCACCGTGAACCCGGTGATTTTTACGGAATTTTCCGGAATGTCTCCCAACCACCGGTTTTCAAAGGGAGAAAACCCTTTACAATACAAATCGATGATGGGATTAGTGGCATTAGTAGTCAGTTGTATGGAGGTCTCATTGAGGACGAGCTGATGCGATTGAGGCGCACTCCCGTTTACGGACCAGGCCAAAATCGGATACCGTCCGGCTGCGCTGGTTTTAATATGCTTGGTATCCACATTCAACGTGACTTGGCGCGTTCCCGTAAATCCGATCTTTAAGGAAGCCCCTCCGACGGGAGTACAGACGTAGGCGGAGTTGCGAACCCAGTTCAAGGGGGAAAGGCCGTTTAAGAAGTTGGTATCAGAGGGCGGAATCACTGTAGCCGCGGGTGCGCCGGTTAATAAAAGACTTACGGGCACGGCGAAAAGTGTGGCGAAAAGATTTTGCATTGGATCGAGTCCCCTTGAATTCATTTGACGCGTATTTCAATATACTGCTCCCGCTATGGTAAGGCCAATAAGCGGGTAACACGCGCGTTGCCTTCGCCGCTGAGCACTGCAAGGTATTCCCCTGCACCGAGAATCTGCAAAGGCGCATGGACTTCTGTCGATCCAGATGAAATGGAGCCGGAGAAAAGCGTAGCCACCTTTTTCCCGTCCTTTTGAAAAAGATCGAGTCGAATGTGTTGTGCTCTTTCAGAATGAACCCAGGTTCTCAGGTTTCCATCTTGCGCAGAAAAAGTAAAGTTGATATTCTGCTTTGTTCCGCTGTGATCCGATGGACCATTGCCGACAATGATGCTTTGAGTCAGCCAGGCCTTGACATCTTGCATCAGTTCTTGTGGCTGGAAAAGGGAAACCGCATGGCCGGAATTGGCGTAATAGGGAAACCGGATGGTGCGGGTTTGCGCGGGAAGTTTTTCTCCGAAAACACCGGCCTGATACGCTAATCGCATTTCGCCGCGCCGCGTTTCGGTGACGGGTTGAACGGTATCAATCACAACTCCGGACACCAGGGATGGAAATTTTAAGAACACGGGTTTCAAGGCGGGTGCATAGCAGACCATGTCATTTCTGGCATTGGTGATGAAGGTTTTGATGTAGTACATATTCCGAAGCGCCCTTTCGCCAAAAAGGTTGCTATTGGGGCTGATTTGATATTTGAAGGCATCGGCGCCATAGAAAGTCAAATCGAAATCGTTGTGATTGGTCATGTAGTACCGATCCCAGGCCTGCAAGGGGCCAAATACAGTGGAAAGACTTTCTGCGGCAACCATGGACGCATTGTATTTGGCCAAGGCCATGGGTCCAATGGGAAGGGCTTCCTGTCCACCTTGCGACAACCAGGCTTCCGTCACGCCCAGTGGAGTCAGGGCGTTTACCCGGTACGCTTGGGCACGGCTAGTTGCATAGAGTTGCGTAATTGTATGAGGATCGATTACAGTCATCGCTTGCAGAACTGAAATGTCGTTGAGTCTTAACGGCAGCAGGGCCACATTTCCATTGACCCAATTCATTGGTTTGTGAATGGCATACAAATCCCGTCCCGCAGCCTGTACAAAGGCTATGGCGTTGTTCATCTTATTGCATCCCGCTTGGGCGCAGGGTGTAAATGTGCGTCCGGTTTCCTTGGCTAAATCGTAAATGATCGAACCGGGCAATTCCCACATGTTACCGGCCTGAGAATCGGCCATGGCCCTGCTGGCCATCACGGGCTGGATGAGGACTTGGTGGCCGAATTGCGTGGCAATAGTTGTAGGCGGCACGGTTTGGCCCACAAAAGTTGGAAAGGCAAAGGCATAATGCTCCTTGATCTCTCTAACCAATGCCGTATCTTGATAAATTTCATTTCCATTTCCGAACTCCTGATAACGCAGCAGCAAATCGAAAATAACATCCGCCCGGATTCCACCATAACTTTCCCCAACCACCACCACTGGATTGGTTCGAAGTTCCGGATGACTTTTCAGAAAACGCAGCAACAATCGCACAAAATCGGCACCATCGATATAGGAGTTGAAATTCCGGAGATGGAATTCGGCGGCTCGGGCGACATCGTTCTGAGGATTCGTCATCATGCCATAGGAAAAGCCAGTACAGCGCGCATCGACATAAAGCAGGTTGGCGAAACTCGACCAGGTATAAGGGTTGGAGGCAATGGCTTTGCCACCGGTGCGCGACGAATCCAGGGTCATATGGCTGGTATTGAATCCCCACAAAAGACCGGTGGAACTGCCTGGACCGCCATTAAAAAAAATAGCTAACGGCTTGTTGGCTTGATCGACATCGGCAGGTTGAAAGGCGTAAAAAAGTCGAGTGCGTGAACTTGTGTAGGATGCAGTGGATACGGAAGGTATTTGGAGTTTGAAGCTCACAGGTTCGATTTCCGAGAAGCCTGCTTCATAGTTAAGCGCTGCATTAATACGAACAGTGAGTAAAGAGCAGCACGCTCCGATGAGGGCGAGTCGTTTGGTCGAGGATGTTTTCATAGGCTCCTGGCAGTTTGGATGGTATAAAACTTAGTACCAAAACCGGGAAATCTCCTGCGGAACTCAGGCTTCCAGCCAGACTTAAAACGCTTGAGCGGCCCGATTCTATTTTTTGGCCCGAATGCAACATCATTGCCTCAATTTTATGGGATAATTCCTTATCTTGAGGGAAATCAAAAACCGCTATGATTGAGCTTTCCATTGAAGAAGTCACCCCTGGGATGATGGTGGCCCGCTCCGTTTTAGGCGGTGGGGGAAATGGCATTCAGTTGGCGGCCGGCTTTCTTCTGGATGAAGCTGTCATTGCGCGATGTAAGCGCACGGGTATGCGTTCCATTTGGGTGCATATGGAAGGAGATGAAACCCAGCCCACTGGAAATGTCAACGATCAACTCGCCCTCCAGGCCCAGCAGGCCTGGAAAGACAATATGAGCATGATCCAGAAGATCAGCGAAGTTCAAGACGCCACATTGGAGAATCTGACCCATTTTAAGGCAGACCCTGGTCGGTTCAAAAACATGATCGCAACCGAGCAGATGAAATCGATTGTCGATCAAATCATTCGGTCGATTCTGGGCCAGGAACCCATTCTGGTGAATCTGGCATCCATGCGCACCAAGGATGGGTATCTCCATCAACACTGTCTGGATGTGACCATCATGGCTACGATGCTTGCGTCAAAGCTTAAGTTCCCGATGCCGGACATTCAAGACATGGCGCTGGGCTGCTTCCTGATGGATCTGGGCATGATCATCATACCCGATGCTATTTTTGCGAAAACAGGCCCGTTGTCATTGAGGGAAAACCTGTTGTTACAAGAACATCCTTCCGTAGGATTCGTCATCTTAAGGGCCAATGATGGCATCAATATCAATACCGCCCATGTGGCCTACCAGCATCATGAACGGTTGGATGGTTGTGGATTTCCCCGTGCACTAAAAGCGGATGATGTGCTTCCACAAAAAACGTTGCATCATGCGGGAGGCAATATTCATCGCTATGCCCAAGTGGCTGCGGTAGCCGATAAATACATCAGTGGCATTTCCCCCCGGCCCGGAACCGTTGCGCCTTTAGCTCCATTGGATGCTATGCGCGCCCTCATCGCGGATGCAGGCAAGGGATTGAACTCCCATGTCGTCAATGCCTTGATCACATCCATTCCTGTTTTTCCTGCCGGTACGCGCATCGTCGTCATCAAATCGCCCTATCCGGTCATGATTGGCAATATTGGCGTCGTCACAAAGGTCAATTTAAGCGCCAAGGAAAAACCACAAATCCTGTTGCTTTTGGACAAATTCAAACGCAAAATAAAACCACAATCCGTGGATCTCTTTTTGGAAAAAGGGATAGAGATCCAATTTGCCCCGCTGTGAGCGCAGCCGTTATGTATTCTAGACTTTTGTGCCGGGAGCAAAACCGGGTCGGGTGGCTTCTCCGGGGGGGCGCGGAGTGCGACAGTAAGCGCATTTTTCTTTTTCGTCGAAGTCGCGAATCCAAGAATGGCCTTTGGTGCAGCGTTCATCGACACCCTGGGGTTTGTTTTTGAACAATTCGTTCAAGCCTTTTTTGACATCATTGCGATTTACTGGTTTGCCATCTAAACTTTGCTGAAAGAGCCTGTCCCGTTCTTCATAATTGTTTTTACCGCCATTGTATCCCATTAAAAACCTTCCTCGCTTAATTTGGTCTGGACCTAAATAATAACAAGCCTATACCGCAGTAAGGGCTATGGTTATCTTTCCGGAATGACCGAAAATACTAGCTCTACCCTTGAGCTCCTGGCACGTACGGAAGCCTTTGTCCTTAAGCTCCTTGAAGCCAACGCCTGTGGACATGATTATTGGCATATCCATCGCGTTCGTCAATTGGCCTTGCACATTGGCCCTGAGGTAGGTGCAGACCCATTTTTAGTGGAAATGGCGGCCCTCTTGCACGATGTGGCGGATCCCAAGCTCAACGGAACTCCCGAACAAGGTTTAAAAGTGCTTTCCGATTATTTGGACACCTGTGGTTTATCCGCTGAGAGACGCGCAACGCTGGAAGATATACTCGCAAGAGTTTCATTTGGTAGCGATCTCGATCGGAAAAAATCCGTTGCAAAATCCCCTGAACTCATGGCCGTGCAGGATGCCGATCGCCTGGACGCGCTCGGAGCGGTGGGCATCGCCCGTGCATTTGCTTACGGCGGCAGCCGGGGAAATGCCATGCATGAACCTGCAACAGCTCCTCGCGATCTTCTGGATCAATCCAGCTATCGGAGCGGACGCTCCACCAGCATCAATCATTTTCACGAAAAGCTATTAAAGCTAAAGGATAAGATGAATACGCCCATGGGTCGAGCAATGGCTGAAGAACGCCATGTGTTCATGCTTAATTTTTTGGCCCGATTCCAGAGAGAATGGGACGGAATGGAATAATCGCTTCCACATTGGATCCAAGCGGTCGTCCAAGTGGATCGAACCACTCCTTGATTTCTCCTTGGCTCGCATGATTAGAAATGCGATGGGAAAAAATGGCGCTGGGTGCAATGGGGTTTCCGTTCGCATCTACGCTCAGTACGGCCTCAAAGTCGCTGCCTTTCAAGCCTTTAAGCGCATCGATCTCGGCATCCGGCATGCGATCATCGGGCGCGCCGGAAATAAACCAATTGCCGCCATTATCGGCCACAATCATTCCGTATTTTTTTAGTGCCGTAGCCACTATTTTGGCAGCGCGAGGAAGTTTGGAAATATCGACGCTGGCCTTGAGTCGGAACCGAAGACCCATGGGAGGTACGTTAGCGCTGGTGTTACTGCTGGCATAGTGCTGAGCGGGCCAGATGTATTTTTTTTGACTCACGACAACGGTCATTCGAATGGCATGATCGATTTCTCCCCTGGCAATTTCATCATAGCGCACCAGGCCCGGTAAAATGGGAAGCCCAGCGGCATCGGCCGAGGTCCAGGTATCGGGACGCATGGCATTGGAGCTGAGATCAAATTTAGCCCCGCAGCCGGCATTCCAATGATCGGTTTTGGGCTGAGCGATATACAGCTCGTAGAGAATTTTGGCATCCTTATCGATGGCTAGGGTGTGTCGATCGCCCGATAGGGGATCCCCTCCTTCGATGGGCGCATTGAGAGGAATGGGATACGGCCCCGGATCGCTTTCGTCGGGATAGTCTATAAAATTGACGGGAATTTTCGCCTGGTTTTTATCCACCAGCAAATAAGGAATGCCCCAGCCAGCGCCTCCAAGAGTGGATCCGAAATCTGGATGCAAGGAACCGGTTTTGCCTACCGATGCCACAAAATTGTCCGAATTGGGATGCACTTGCAATCCGGAAATATCCCAATGCCAATAATTATCCTTAGGGAAAATGGATATTGCGCTCAAATCCGCCGATTGGCCACCAATCAGGTGTGATGGCAAGAGACCTGTAAGGAATGCACATAGAACCCATCCACATTTTTTCGTCCATTCGATTTGATGCATGCCTGTCCTTTTGGAGAGATTCAAATAGGAGTAGAATCCACCCAAACCTACACCGACAAAGAGAATTCCGCCCTCAAATTCCAGCGCTTTTGTCGGGAAAATGGGGGCTCCAAGACGCACTTAGAAATAATTTGTACCATACTATCCGGCGCAAACAATCAACCCTGCAAACAAGGTGTTTTTATGAAGATCTCCAAGAATTCTGTGGTATCCATCGACTATATCCTAACCGATGGAAAGGGCGAGGTCCTGGACCGCTCCTCCAAGGGCAAACCCCTGCAGTTTATCCATGGCGCCGGCCAACTGATTCCCGGATTGGAAAAAGTTCTGGAAGGCAAAACTGTTGGAGAGGCATTGAAAGCCAATATACCGCATGTGGAAGCGTATGGGGCGCGAGATGAGGAGCTTTTACAAAACCTAACCAAGGCCGACTTTGCCGATATTCCGGACCTTAAAGAGGGCATGGAGCTGGAAGCGGAAGGGGAAGATGGCGTCCGGATCATTACCGTGATAGGAATTGATGGCGACAAAGTGGTAGTGGATGGCAATCATCCATTAGCCGGAGTGGATCTTAATTTTGATGTCACAATTGTCGCAGTTCGTGAAGCAACCGCGGATGAAATAGGCCATGGCCATGTGCATGGTCCCGGTGGCCACCACCACTAATCGGTATGGGCGCCGGTGCAAATACCGGCGTACCCTATTTAAGCTTCCAGGCTTCTCCGTATCCATCCCAGTAAAAAACGTTCCTGGGTTTTATCTTTGACGCAAATATCTACGTAACGACCAATTTTCCCCAACGTAAAACCCGAAAGAAACTCACGTTCCGATTGGCCATTGATCGCCTCCAAGGATTTGGGTCCGATAATACCGTCCGGCTTAGCTATTTGCAAAGATTCCTGAACCAAACGCGCTGCAGTTTTTGAGCCCATGTTTACCGCAGTGTCAAAAATATTTTCCGCTATTAGTTGTGACTTGATGTCATCGCCACGAATTTTATCCCAATAGTCGGCTTTATAAATGGCCTTAGCCTGGCCTTTAGTCAAGGCGCGAATATCAACTTTGGGATAACTGCGCTGAGAGATTCCAAATTTTGTCAAGCCTCCTTTGTCCTTTGGATCTTCGGTTATTTTGGCCCCACCTTCACGAAGCAAAGTCTTTTCTACTGCGATATTGAAATCAGCCATGTGCGTTATCCTGTTTTGTATTCGTCTTTAGAATTAGGTTATGCGTGATTTGCGTAAACGGGCAAGGCTGTAATCAAAATTGCATTGGCATTGATATTTAGGAGCAAAACAGCGGTCGAAAACAAGGATCGGGCGGTCTTCATGTAGTTCCCTTAGGCTTAAGGTGTGATTGAAGGTGAACAAAATCGTAGCTGGAAAATGTAAATGCTATCGGCTATTATACGCAGACAATTCGCTTATAAAAGCGAGGAAATATTAAGCCCTAATCCGTTTTTATTGCCGTTATTGAGTAAAAGCGTCGAATATATTTACAGCTTTTGCGGATATAATTGAAATCCTCAATGTCGAATTTTACTTTAATGGTTACTCAACCCACATTTTCGTGAAGGTGTCTTTAATGGAAAAAACCGAATACGCTCCAATTGCTACCGAAAGCGCCAATTCAGAATCCGGATCGTTCCAAACAATTCCTCCCGATCCCGGTTTCCTGAGATTGGTAAACTTTTTGCGAAAAATTTGCGGCGAATATTACGCAAGTGGACAAGGCGTTCCCTGCAATTTGCAATGGCGCGAAGATAAGCCTTTCCGATTTGGACAAGGCGAACCTACCATCACTTTCAAGGTCATGGATAAGGTTGGCGTTTCCGCATTGGCGTCTCTGGATGGATTAGCCTTCGTGGAGGCTTATGTTCTGGGCCATATCAATATCACTGGCGATATGGACATGGTGCACCGCTTTCGAGATATGACCACGGACAAACACCCGCTCAGTTATATATGGAATCTGGCTAAACCACTCGTGTTCGGCCAGACCAAAATGGATCGTTCACATATCTCCACACATTATGACAATTCGTTGGATCTCTATTTGGGTTTTCTCGATACGCGGCACCGGTGCTATTCCCAAGGCGTTTTTGCGCATGATGACGAGCCCCTGGAAGAT
The DNA here is from genome assembly GCA_043732185.1 of Fibrobacteria bacterium. Classification (GTDB taxonomy): domain Bacteria; phylum Fibrobacterota; class Fibrobacteria; order UBA11236; family UBA11236; genus Chersky-265. The sequence continues at coordinate 98,705 of JAYTHY010000074.1, read as the reverse complement.
GCCATGACCCGGAAAATCGAATTTGCCATCAATGCAGTGGGAGCCAAGGCTGGGGATCATGTGCTCGACATTGGCGGCGGATGGGGTGCGTTCAATGAGCATGCCGGAAAAAAAGGCATTCGCGTTACATCGCTTACCATATCCAAGGAAAGCGAACAGTTTTTACAACGCATGATCTCGTCGGAAAAGCTACCCTGTGATGTGGTCAATAACCATCTTTATGAATTCAATCCCGGTGTAAAGTTCGATGCCATTGTCAACTTGGGCGTTACCGAACACCTACCGGACTATCGGAAATCGCTCGCCACCTACCAACGGCTTTTGAAACCAGGAGGGAAAATTTATCTGGACGCGAGCGCCTGCCGAGAGAAATACAAGTTCCACAGTTTCATATCCAAGCATATTTATCCCGGTAACTGTTCCCCACTATGCCTGCATGATTATATGACAGAATTGTCAAAAACACCTTTTCGATTGCTAGGGGTTTGGGATGATCGACACAGTTATATGCTCACAGCCCGGCATTGGGCGCTAAATCTCGAGCGCAACCGTGATGCCATTGTACGGACTTGTGACGAGTCCGTGTACCGCAAATTCCATGTTTACTTAAATGGAACAGTAGATGTGTTTCGCCGGGATATTATGCAAGCGTATCGTTGGGTATTGGAGCTACCGTGATGGAAATAGGGGGAGCATTTCCGCGAAGACATGTGGTAAAGCTCTAACCCGACCATCTATCGAAATTCCAAGTACGGTAGGCTCAAGAGGTGCCCGACTCAAATGGAAAATTCCGCGTCCAGAATTGAAAAGGGCTGTAGTCTTGGCATTAAAGGCTACCAGGGCTTCTTGTACTCCATAGTAGGCTGGTTTCGGGCTGGAATTCTTATCGAATAACAAGGGACTCTTATCCCCAAGCCAATTTTCATCGGCATCGCGGAGGCCCCAGAAGTGGACTTGACTCACTCCTTCTTCAAGTGCGACGGTGATCAGTTTTCGATATTCCTGCTTTTGTAATTCCGCCACCGTGCTCGTCCAAGCTTGATTTCCGCAGCTGATATCCACTTCCGAAAAATAAACCTGCAAACCTAAGGCGCGGTATTTACGTATTTCCTGGGCCAATTGAACCGTATTGAAACCAAATTCAAGGTGGCATTGCATGCCAATCGCATCAATGGGCACGCCCGAATTCTTAAGATGTTTTACAAGCTGATAAAACGCCCGCGATTTTTTAGAGGAGAACTCAATGGTGTTCTCGCGCAGCTCCAGCTTACCGGTAGTGTATTTTCGAGCGTACTCAAAAGCTTTCCGGATGAAAATGGGATGCCTAACATTGACTTTATCTATCCCAGTGAGTCCGGAATTGTCATTCTCCGAGCCCATTTTCCACCACACCATGGGATCGATGCCGCTTTCCACCCAATAGTCCCCATTGCTGCCGTCACTGCTCCACTGGAACGCTTCATTCACGATATTCCAGGAGTTGACCTTGGTACTATTCCCATTGCTTTGCATAATCCCGCGAACACGGCTTTCCATGACGGTATCCAAAGCCGCCGCTTCCGTAAGCACATTGACACGGGCTTTTTCATATTGATCCGGACCGAATAACATGTGATTCATCGGGTGCATATTTTTTGAATACAGCCAATTCACCCCCTTGTTGAAATGATCATATGCTGTGACACCTTCCGCCTCCCACTTAGCGTACCAGGTTGTGGTTCCAGTATTGAATTCCCTTTCCACAACTGTGTTGTAGGTGTCACTAAGCATGAGTGTCCGCACGCCTAATAACAAACCGGCCTTATCGGCCAACTCTTTTAGCCGGGGCCCTGAAGGAAGCGGTTGGGAGTGAACGGATATCGAGGCGGATATACAGAAAAAACCGGCAAGAGCGATATGTAGAATACTTTTTGAATGGTATGGGATTGCCACCAATTTACGAAGTCCTAGCATGATAGATTCCTTCTGGGTGTGAAAAACTTCAAAATTAATTCATCACTAAAATAATCGTACATAGGGCATAGGTTCATTATTTATTTCGTGATGAAGATCGCCGTATTACATGCACCTGCTTAGCTCCAACCCGATGCAGTAATCGTCCCTGGATTTCGTATAGCCTATCGAATTCTTGGAGGGGTGGTTTTTGAAATAATCTTGTTTGGGCATGCACCGGAGTCGGTAACCATGTGCCATTACCAGTATAATAAATGGGTACATTCAAACCCGCGCGCCAATTGCTTACGACCTCATTCCCGTTATACTCGTAGGCACCTTTGTCGGGACTGCTGCCAACATAGTTGTCCGTGATGTCCGGAATAACTACACCTGTGTTGACGGCGGACGAAGTTGAAATGAGGTGAAAGTCGTAAGTAGTTGCGCTGACATAATTGGCGGTTGCTTGGTTGACATAGTTGTTTTTTTCGGTGTAGGTGGGATCGACACCCGTAATGGCACTAGAGACATTATGACCCGTGTTATTGTAGATGAAGATGCCCTGGTTTCCGTTTTTGTCTCCGGCAGTATTGTTGATCTGCACGGCACCGGCATTTGCTCCAGTGAGATTCCAAACAACATTATGGTGATAAGTTGTATAATCAAGGGAACCATCGGTATACAAAGCAGGAACGGTACCATAAGCAAGCCCTCTGCCAATATCGTGAACCCAATTGTAGGCCACTTCCGATCCATTTCCGTTGATACCACCCCGATCGTCGCCTAATTGTTCCCCATAAGCACAGTCATTATAAAAAACAAAGGTGTAATTATCATTGGTTCCCTTCATTCGAGTATTGTCAATCAGTGGTCCACCTGCATACCAGACTTTGTTGCGGGTGATGCGGATGTTAGTTCCTTGAACTTCATCCCCATTGTTGTGGATACCTTCGCAATATGAACCGATGTAATTTGTATACTGGATATCGTTATTGTCAATTACATGGTTGGAACCCATAAGTGAAACACCGGATCCGGCACTGTATTTGATAATACAATTCTTGACCGTGTCCGCATTACCCGAAAGAGTGATTCCGCTGCCGCCGGTGCCAAAGGCCCCGGTTCCGGCATAAGGGTCAATATTGTCCATGGAATGATGACTGATATAGCGAGCGTTAATCCCATCCAGAACACAGTGGTTCGAATTAAGCATGGTAATGGTTGAGGCAAAGACGCGGATATTCTTAATAGTGATATACGATTTGTCTGAGAGATTAAAAGCAAACTGCCGATGTTTTGCTTTCACAGAGGTACCTGGATTACCGCCCCCCGCTACCTGCAAATAAAGTTGTTTGGCACTATTATCATAATACCATTCGTTGATGGTATCTAAGAGATTGAGTTTACCTGCCAGGAAGTAGAGCTCGCGGTCAGAAGACATCATGGGACCATACGGTTTAACAAAGGGTGCGTCTCCATGGGAAGGATAATAGAGGTTGTTTCCTTGTGAGCTTGTCACTCGGGTACCAAAAGATGTCCATTTTACTCCGAATAGCGCCCACAACGTACTCCCTTGGAAGAAGTTGTCCGGCTTTGCTGGTAGTGCATTATCGATGATATGGGCATCTGCGCTACCTGCGTCGCAAGTGGCATAACTTTCAAAGTTGAAGAAGGGATCTACACCATCACGGACATTGGGCCAGCGTGCCAGGTGAGCCATGGTATCGTTGACAAAAATCTGATTTTGAGCACCCAGGTCCCAACCGAGAGGTGCTTTGAAAATAGCCCCGGTTGATACAGTCCACCCAGTTAAGGGGTCGGCTCCGTCCACTATTACAATATCTTTCTGATAAGGCATAAATGTAATGCGGGATGATTCACTAGATCCTGAATGTGCAGGCGTCACGGTTTCGCGGTAAATTCCTGCATGGATGAGAACATTATCGCCGGCGCTGGCGTTAGTCGCTGCCGCCTGAATCGTCCGGTACGGGTTGGCGGAGGACCCATCTCCATCAGAGGGCGCCACAGCAGAAACATGGATATCAAGTCCATATGAAAAGCCAATCATGAGCAAAATTGTCGCTGACGCACTCATCCAATTGATCTTGGTGTAAAGACATTCCGTCTTGTCATAATAGTCCTCCAAATGGCCTATTCAATAATTTGACTGAGGAGAGCATAGGTAAAGACTGAGAATACTATAGGTAAATCGAAGTAAATCGAAGGAGCATACGGTTTAAAAATTGCCAATTAAAAAATGGAATTCAGTCAAAAGCGTCAATAAGTGGTACTTTTAAGCTTGGCATTATCCGTCGACGCCGATATCGAAATGACCGCAGTCGAAGAAAATGGTTTGCTATTCAATGGAACTTATCTGGCGATAATTAAAACAAGGTAGGCAAGCGATATTGACGGGATGGTGCTTCAGATCCGCCACCAGGGAAGCGTTTTCACGCCCCGCCGTTCCAATTCAGAGTTTCCGGCATAAACCAGGCGACCGGTAGTATTTTCCTTTCCCCGTCGTTCAATATAGCCGGTTAAATTCTTAAAATGGTCTCCCGCCAAAGTTTGCGTCGCCTTGCATTCAAACGCCGATACGCGAGTTCCCGATTGCAGCAGGTAATCGATTTCATGGCCAGTTTTATCACGCCAGAAGAATTCAGCGGGAAGGTCTCCCCGGTTAAGCATACATTTCCTGATTTCATTTACGATAAAGGTTTCGAATAAGGCGCCCATGGCAGGATGCGTGGGTATGGAGGCCGCAGATTCGATGCCGAGCAGGCGACCGAGAATTCCGGTATCCGTAAAAAAAAGTTTCGGGGACTTGGTGATTCGCTTGCCGAGATTTTCATGATAGGGCTGTAACAAAAAAATCAACTCTGATGCTTGCAACACAGTCAGCCAGCGCCGACACTGGGCCTCGCTCACGCCGGAATCCGAGGATAAGGACGCAAGGTTCAGCAGTTGTCCACTTCGAACTGCGCAAAGGATCAAAAAACGTTGAAAGAGTCCAAGGTCATGTACTTTGAGAAGACTGCGAACATCCCTCTCAAGATAAGTAGCGATATAACTATCCGCCCAAGGACGAAAAATTTCCGGTTTGTTCCGCGGTTCAGGAAAACCGCCAAGATAAATTTCTTCCCATAAATTGGTGGACTTGGAAACGGGCTCCAAACCCGTGTACTGGTCCTTTTCGGGATCGGACGCTTCGCGTTCCTGATATTCAGCACGGCTCATTGGGAGCAGTTGTAGAATTGCCATACGGCCCGCCAGTGTTTGCGAGACCCCTTCCATCAAGAGCAGGTTTTGCGAACCGGTCAATATGAATTTGCAGCCGCCTGAATCAATAATTTCCTGCAAGTACGAAAGCAGGCTAGGTACCTTTTGAACTTCATCGAGAATCGCTCCCTTGGGATATTGAGCCAGAAATCCTCTTGGGTCCTCAAGAGCATAAGCCCGTTGATCCGGGTTTTCCAATGAGGCATAAGGCCAGTCCGGAAATGTTTTCCGACACAATGTGGTCTTGCCCACTTGCCTGGGGCCGTGTAGGTAAACGGACCGAAAGCTTGCGACTCTACTTTTAAGGATTGGGGTCAAGTGGCGGTAGGACATGCCAAAATATTAACAATATTGGCTATATATTGTCCATATCCATCTTATTTAGTTTGATTTGGATGATATTTGGCGGGTGGCGTATTCCTTAATGTCCGGAGTTTGATATTGGAAAATGACTTTGTTTTTCCTACCCTCTTCAAGCATTATGAACATCAAAATTCAAAACCCATTTTTCCATAGTCTTCGATTGGGCTTACTACTCTTAATCTTTAGCACCGGAACCATCCAGGCCCAATGGGTATGGTGCGGGCTCAGTTCCATTCACACGCTGAGCAAAATCGGAGGCCACCTACTGGTTGGCTCAGACAATGGCGCTGCCCAATCGAGTGATAGCGGGAAGACCTGGATTTATCCACGTAAAGGGTTGGAGGGACAGCCCGTCCTCGCCTTAACCGTCAGTGGGAGCAATATTTTCGCGGGCACGCGCACTGGAGTTTTTCTTTCCACAGACACAGGGGCGAATTGGAAGTCCATCAGTAGTGGCTTGACCCCAGATTCCGCTGTAATGGGGATCCTTGTGGACGGTAATGATATTTTCGCAGGAACCCCTACCGGTGTGTACCGATCCGATACAACCGGTGCGAATTGGACTGCCGTAAATAACGGCTTGCCCCCAAAAACAAGTGTGTCAGCCTTGGCCACTTTAGGAAGCCGAATCTTTATTGGGACTATGAAAGGTGAAATTTTCTTGTCAGAAAATAAAGGCTTGGATTGGAAATCCGTGGGAGCAAGATTATCCCTCAATTCAGTCCATGACTTGGTCGTGAGCGGAAACAAGCTTTTCGTCGTGTTTGCCCAGGCCGTCTACCTCTCTATTAATTCTGGCACGACTTGGAACTCAGCCTCCTCTGGACTGTCGAGCGAGATTTATCGGTTGACAGTGAATGGTGCAACCCTCTTTGCAGCCACTGATCATGGGGTTTATTTTTCAGGAAATGATGGGGTGAGTTGGGAGCCATTCAATACAGGCCTGGTAAATTTAGATGTTCGCACTGTGTTGGTCCATGGAACTAATGTTTACCTTGGGAGCATGAGTGGACTTTGGCGCCGCCCACTTTCCCAATTGCCAGCAGCACTCCTCCCGGGAGCCGGGTCAAAACGGGAGTTGGGATTCTCATCAGGTCTTTCGAGCATGCTTAGGCCGGGCGCAAGAATAAAATTCTCAATCGGCCGCCCCGGCAGGGTTGATCTAGATTTTGAAGACAGTCGTGGACGTAAAATCACAACTTTGGTCCATGCAAATTTGTCTGCAGGAGAGCACGAAGTCGTCTTCACCGGTTCCGGAATGGCAGCAGGAGCATATGTATTGATGCTCCGATCCCGGGAATCAATCCGGAGGCGCATGTTCATTTACGGGAAATGAGTTAACAAAAGAACAATTCGATTTGTATTACCTGGCTTGCTGATATTTTTATTTACAAAGGAAGCCAACGGACTCACAAAACTGGTTGACCGCATTCTTGCCGCGAAATTATCCTGGTGCTTTAAGGCGGCGACGAACGAGCGGAATACGATCGGTAGCGTTTTGAATAACTTGTCACTCGTAGCAAAGCGATTGGCTTCGATACTGGAGTTCTCTCCCACATTGGGTTGGCCTCGACATAAGGACTACACCCTGGGGAACTTACCTGTTTACGCAAGTCGGTCGTCACTAAGCAATCTTTAAAAATCAGAGTTATTTGAAGTTTTTGAGATCGAATAATTAAGGGTCAATGATTAGCCTACCCCTATAATCCTATTCAGATGGAATCGATTATTGCCTTTTTATTTAAGTTGGTGGACCGCTTTATTCCAAAAAAAGAATGGAACGGCTCAGAGGAAAATATCCGGAATGCCCGGATAGTGTACGGTGCATTCCTTTTGATTTTCGTAAACGATATTCTCTTCTGCACGCTTGGGTTTATACAACACGATAGGGTTCTCCCTTGGATAGTTTTGATCTGTGGCATCTTGATGGGGCTTACACCACTTTACCATAAATATTATGGATCTTTAAACGCAGCCGGATTATGGATTTCCGGTGTGTGTACGGCCATGCTCTTATCTACCAGTCTGCTTTCCGGTGGAATGCATTCTTCATCGCAAGTTTGGTTCGGTGCCTTGATTGTTTTTGTAATGGTAACTCAGGGAAGCAAGCCGGCATTGATTTTGACCGGAGTGATTGGTTTGGAAACGTTAACGGTATGGTGGTTATCTGCTCATGGGGTTGTGTTTCCGGATTATGAAAACCCGGTAGACAAAGCGATTTCATGGAGCCTTTCATTTTCCGCCAGTCTCTTTCTTGTTGTCTGCATTCTCCATGGATTTTTTGAAACCCATAGACATGCCATTCGAAATTTAGATCGGCAAACCAAAACTTTGCTGATACAAACGAAAGAGTTGGGCCAGGCCAAATTTGAAGCGGAGGCGGCCTCAAAATCTCGCAGCGAATTTATCGCAACGGTTAGTCATGAAATTCGTACTCCCATGAATGGAATACTGGGAGTGACTCAACTTATGAATGGAACTGTGCTGTCTCAAGAACAGCAGAAATTCATGCATGCATTACGAATTTCCGCCGAAGGACTGCTTTCAATCTTGGGAGATATATTAGACTTCTCAAAAATTGAAGCGGGAAAATTGGAGGTTTTGACTGAACCTTTTTCCTTAAAAGCTGTGTGCGAGGAAAGCCTTTCCGTTTTTGCGGGCATTTCAGAAACAAAGAACCTGAAAATAAACTTTCAGTATCACAATGGCCTACCCAATCATGTGATTGGAGATCCCGTTCGCATTCGTCAGGTTTTACTTAACCTGATTGGGAATGCCGTCAAGTTTACGGAAAAAGGCGTTATTGAGGTGAACGTTTTTCCTCTGGAAGGCCGCAAGGACTGGGTTAAATGTACGGTTAAAGACCAGGGAATTGGGATGAGCGAGGCCACATTGAAAATTTTGTTTCAGCCTTATACTCAAGCAGATGCATCGTCATCGCGAAAATTTGGAGGAACAGGATTGGGCTTGGCTATTTGTAATCGTTTAATAGCCTTGATGGGCGGAAAGATTTCCGTGGACAGCCAATTAGGTCAAGGCTCCTGTTTTAGTTTTGAGTTGGCGTTATTAGAAACAAAATTGCCGGTAAAATCGAGTGTGGTTCCTGTGCCAGAGGTGAAAAACATGGCGTTGCCAAAAGCACACGTACTGGTGGCGGAGGACAATGCCGTCAACTTGATGGTTGTAGTAAAAATGTTGGAAAAGCTTAATGTTTCCATCGAGGTCGCCCACAACGGAATTGAGGCGGTGGAGCATTGGGAAAAAGGCAGCTTTGATTTGATTTTTATGGATTGCCAGATGCCGGAAATGGATGGTTATTTGGCTTCCCAAACCATTCGAGCCAAGGAGAATGCTTCGAAAACCGGATTGCGAATACCGATAGTTGCACTTACCGCACATGCTATGGAGGAAGATAGGATTCGCTGCCTGGCTGCAGGAATGGATGCATATTTGACCAAACCCGTTAAGTCGTCATCATTAGGAGAAGCTTTAGCCGCTTGGGTGCATGATAAATCAAGCCTAAGCTTTGCGCTAAAAAAGGCTTTTGAAAAAGCGGCTTAGCCAATCTTGCATTGAATTATAAACGGTTTGATGAAACAATTTGCCATGGCTCAATTGGCTTTGCTATTCCGAATTGTTGATAGGCTTGCCCCTAAATCCCATCTTCCGGAAAAGGAAGATGATTTACGCCAAAAAAGGATCGTCTACGTCTTTATGCTGGTGGCTTTTCTTGCTGCCTGTCTAGTCGGTACATCAAGGTATTTGCGTGGCGATAGGGGAATGGGAATAGCCATTGTTAGTGCGGCGTTTTTGGTGGGCCTATCTCCCCTGATCCATCGCCTGTTCGGTTCGTTGAAAATGGTTTCGTTATGGCTGATTGTATTGGCGACTTTCTTAACGGTTTGTCTCGGAGCTTTTAGCGGAGGATTGCAAGCCAGTTCAGGAATTTGGTACGGTCCAGTAATCATTTTTATCTTGGTGACTCAAGGACTTCGCTTAGCCTTTATTTGGATTGCAATCGTGACATTGGATGCATTGCTTTTATATTGGCTTCCCCGTCATGGCGTTGCAATTCCAGATTTTCAAAATCCAGCTACAAAACCCATAACGTGGTTGATAGCCATACCTGCTTCACTTTTCGCAACCGTCGCGATGCTTAATGGCTTTTTCCAAGCTTATCATCGTGCCATCGAAAGCCTTAATCTTAAATCAAAGAGTTTAGGGGCCCAGGCTCAAGAATTAAACAAGGCCAAAGAAATTGCTGAGGCTGCAACCCGTTCTAGGGGAGAATTTATCGCCATCGTCAGTCATGAAATACGTACACCCATGAATGGCATAATGGGTCTTGCACAGCTTATTAATGAGACTGATCTGAATCCTTTACAGAAAAAATATTTGCAAACATTACAATTGTCGGCTGAGGGTTTGCTTTCAATCCTAAATGATATTTTGGATTTTTCTAAAATCGAATCCGGAAAATTGGAAGTTCATAACGATAATTTTGATTTGGCGGTTTTGTGCGAAGACTGTCTCGCCTTATTCTCTGATACGGCCAAAAGCAAAGGAATTGATATCCAATTGCATTTTCAAGCAAGCCTGCCTGCGCGGGTCTCTGGAGATTCACAACGCATCCGGCAGATTTTAATCAATCTATTGGGAAACGCAATAAAGTTTACCGAAACTGGAACGATTGCCATGAATATTACTACAGTGTTGGAATGCCCCGGTTACGTAAAGTTTGCGGTACTAGATTCGGGAATAGGCATGTCCAAAACGACCTTGGCCAATTTATTCAAACCGTATACCCAGGCAGACTCATCTTTTTCTAGAAAATATGGCGGAACGGGATTAGGGCTGGCAATATGCCATCGATTAGTTGAGCTGCTGGGCGGCAGCATAGCGGTAGAAAGTGAAATTGGAAAAGGATCGTGTTTCTGGTTACAAATCCCTTTACGCGAAGTGCATGTGTCCGATAGGGCAACGCGTGCCTTACCGATCCATTCCGTGGATCAGGAAATTAAGATTAAGCATGTGCTTCTGGTCGAAGACAATATCACCAATCGAATTGTTGCTATGGCCATGCTGGATAGGCTAAAGGTTAAGTCCGATGTCGCTAAAGTTGGAAATGAAGCCACGCGTATCATTCGGTCTTTGGAAAAGGCTAGTATGCATAGCATCAGGATTCCAATTATTGCCCTTACCGCGCATGCCATGGAAGAAGATCGTCAGCGATGTTTAGATGCCGGGATGGACGAATACCTGACCAAGCCGGTAAAATTAGAGACATTACGCAAAACTTTAACCGCACATTGGCCAGTAGTGGTGGTTTAAGCTACTCGGGAGACGATATAAAGATGGATTCTAAAATTCTGGACCTCCGCGCTTGGTTTGGAGGCATAGATCTTTATCTATTTGATCAGCTTTTAAAAGGCCGTCTAGCCCCACCGATGCGTATCTTGGACGCCGGGTCCGGGACAGGGCGCAATCTCACCTATTTTTTCCGGGCCGGGTTTGATGTACACGCCGCCGATGCGGATGAGGACGCGCTCAACCATGTCAGGGAGATGGCCACAGAACTTGTACCTCTGCCTCAATTCCAAGTCCAAGCGGACAAGTTCCGGGCGGACAAATTCCGGCCGGAGAAATTCCGGGTTGAGAAAATTGAGGCTATGACCTATCCTGACGGGCATTTTGGCCTGGTGATTTGCAATGCCGTCCTGCATTTCGCCGAGGACGAGACACACTTCCAAGCCATGCTGGACGGGCTTTGGCGGGTGACTGAGCCGGGTGGAATGCTATTTATTCGCATGGCGTCTTCCATAGGGATAGAAGACCGGTTACAGCGGCTGGAAAATGGGAAGTATCGGATGCCAACGGGTGGGGAATGGTTCCTGGCGACTGAGGCGAAATTGCTGTTGGCCACACAGAGACTGGGTGGCGAGATGGTGGAGCCCTTAAGGTCCGTGAATGTCCAGAACCTCAGGTGCATGACCACTTGGATTTTAAGGAAGCGCAAGGCCAAGATCTAGTGGTATAATCGGCCTAGGGATGCGGGGTTCACAACCCGTCGTCCTTCATTTATATTTGCGTCTAGGTTTTTTGCTGATGCTCGGCAAAATGGACTTTTCCAGACTAGATTAAAATTTAAGATAACATGGATACTCAGATGTTTGAAACCCAACTGTTAAAAATCAAAATTCGTCCGGGAAAAACAGAACAGGTGGTTGAGTTCGTTCGATCTTTAAGGCAGCGTGAGGAAAAAAGTCTGGATGCGATGCGCTGCGAAGGGATTGTCGCGGAAAGTATTTTTCTGGAACGACAAACCACGGGCGATTATCTGTACTATTACGTGAAGGCAAAAAGCCTTTTGCGTGCCAACGAAATCAATATGCAGGCGACCGATGCGTTGACTTTGGAAATCCGCCGCTTTGTCAATGAGACCTGGGGTCATATCGTCTCCCCAGAGCCATTGCTTGACTTGGATCTGATTCAGGAAGTGGGCGAGGTCCGTTCCAAAATTGAAAGTGAGCCGGGTACTACAGGGCGTTTACGTCGAAAAGTCAAGGCTGGTCCGGCGTCCTCTCCGGCGCCTCATGCCCTTGCGGGATAATAATTTTCCAAATACATTGGATTCCTTTCAGGACGCGCTGGAATGGAATAATGGTTTCCAGGACGTGCAGGCATGCATCCAGGAAGGCCGTCGCTGCGTATTTGTAACCGGCAAAGCCGGTACGGGGAAATCCACATTGCTGCAACATTTAAAGCAGCGGGTCATTTCCAAGGCCGTGGTTTTAGCGCCAACTGGCGTGGCTGCCGTGCACGTGGGTGGACAAACCATCCATTCCTTTTTTCGATTTCCACCCCAGGTGTTGTTTCCAGAAGCGGTGGCAAAACAAGGCGGCGGCGCCATGTATCGGAAATTAAGCACGCTTATAATCGATGAAGTGTCCATGGTACGAGCGGATATTATCGATGCCATGGATATATTCCTGCGCAGCCATGGACCTGAGCCCGGCCTGCCCTTTGGGGGTGTACAGATGGTATTCTTCGGAGATCTGCATCAGCTTCCCCCGGTTGTTTCCCCGCATGAATCCGAAGCCTTCCGCTCATTGTACGAGAGCCCCTGGTTCTTCAAAGCCCAGGTATTCTCCCAGTTACCCTTCGACAGGGTAGAACTGAAAAAAGTGTATCGACAGAAGGAGAAAAACTTCCTGTCCCTTCTCAATGCGGTGCGCGGTGGTGAAGCGGAAGCCGAAGATCTCGAAGCCCTAAACGTCCGTTTGGATAGCGCCTTCCAGCCCGATTTGGCCGATCCCTGCATCACATTGACCGCCACAAATCTCACCGCTGATCGCGTAAACGCGCAAAGGTTGGCCACCTTGACGTCGCCTCTGGCTTATTATCAGGCCCAGGTGGAAGGCGAGTTCGACAACCGCGCTTTTCCTACCGATGCGCAGCTAAGCCTTAAAGCGGGCGCACAAGTGATGTTCTTGAAAAACCATGCCCAAGGCCATTGGGTCAATGGAACACTCGGAGTGGTGGTGGCGATGGAAGCGGAATCGATTTGGGTGGATATCCCCGGCCGCTTGCCCGTACCCGGTGCATTGGGTTCCGTGCGTGTTGAAAAGGTGAGTTGGGAAAGCGTGCGCTATGCACTTGATCCGGTAACCGGTCGGCCGACACCTAAAACGGTGGGATGGTTTAAACAATTTCCGCTTAAGCTTGCCTGGGCCATGACTATACACAAAAGTCAGGGAAAGACGTTTGACCGGATCATCATTGACCTGGGTTCAGGGGCTTTTGCGCATGGCCAATCCTATGTGGCTTTAAGCCGCTGCACCACGTTGGAAGGCATTACGTTGCGGAAACCCTTAAGCGAAAGGGATTTGTGGTTGGATCCGGAAGTGCGCGAGTTTTTGGCATGACAGTATGTTGGGATTAAAACTCAGAACCGATCCCAGCTGGGCCGTCTTGGTTGAAGGCAGCATTGCGGATGTTTTAATCGATCACGCCTGGTGCGAACTGAAAGCGGCGACTAACGCCATCAGCATTATTACCCAAAACCCAGAACGCACCGAATTGGTGGCGGAGCTTTCAATCATCGCTCAAGAGGAGATGTCCCATTTCCAATTGGTGCATGACATGTTAAAGGCGAGAGGTGTGAAACTCGGTCGTGAACGGAAAGATGAATATGTGAACGCTCTCCTTAGATTTATGAAAAAGGACGGAAGTCGTTTATCGGCCCTTGTGGATCGATTGCTGTTTGCCGCTATGATCGAAGCCAGAAGCTGCGAACGATTCCGGGTCTTGTCGGAACATTTGAAAGATCCGGAACTGGTAAAATTTTATCGGGAACTGATGGTTTCCGAAGCCAACCATTTCACCATTTTCCTAAAACATGCCAGAAAATTCGAATCGTCCATTGGAGTGGAAAACCGCTGGAAGGAATGGCTCAAATTTGAGGACAGTATCATTCCAAATTATGGTACCAGCAGTGCGGTACATGGTTAACTTCTTTTCCACCTGTATTTAAGCGCACCATAAGCTAGCTGGGTGGGTAACTGGAAGGATACCTTTGCTTTTAAAGAACCCGACTCCCAAATCTTTTTTCCAGCCATATTATAAAGCTCAAAACCGACCATGCCTGCGGGAACGGAAATGAATTGTCCGGAGCGAAGATTGATCAGATAGCCAAGGCGGTCGGTCGCTGCTTCGGAATTCGGGTCGCCAATTCCAGATGCCTCTATTTTTTCCAATTTAGGTTCATTGGGCCTGCACGTGCCCGCATAGGATATTTTCACAATCTGGGTATTATCGGCAACGCCAAACAATGTCCCACCATAATCGGAAACATACAGGGCCCCATCCGGACCAGCCCTAAAATCGACTGGCCCAGAAAAATCAAAGTTTGTGAAAATGGGTTGGGATGCCGTCACCGTGTTTCCAGCCGAATCCAACGTCAGAACTTGAAAGGCCCGTGTCGCCCAATCGCAGATAAACCATTTTCGAGTAAAGTGGGGCGGTAGTTTTACTTTTGATTTGGAGTCTCCATCATAACGGTAAATGGGGCCAGAGATTGGGTTAGGGCCAATGTTTGGGAGTCGGGTCGCGGATCGCGCGGGTGGAAGAGTAGTTAGGCCAGTATTCCATTTGGAGGTATTGGTTGGAGCGGAAGGATTTTTATTTCCAGAAAATACGGTGTTGTTGCCTACAAAGTAAGGCCAACCTTCGAACCCGGGAGTTTTGCGTAAGTTCACTTCTTCACGAACAGCTGTAGGCATGACATCGGGCCCAACGTCGCCCCAAGCCACCCACCGGCGCACCGGGTCCAGAGCCATGCTATAATTGTTCCGCGTCCCTTTGATATAAATTTCAGGCAAAACTTTACTCGTGTCCAAATAGTCCTGGTTGCCCGTTTGCTTGGCAAAGTATTCCCCAAAGTTTCCAGCGGGAATGGAATAGCCTTTCACGGAATTATCTGGATGAATACGCAAAAAGCCTCCCCGCATGCCATGGGTGCTGCTTGCGCCCCACTCTTCGCTCGCGTATCTATGGACTTCATCCATTCCCACCGGAGGCGTGCCAGTAGGGCTATTGGATCCGCGGCCACCATTGGCTCCTTGCGCTATCCAGAGATCTCCATAATCGTCAAATGCCATGGAGCCGCCCGTGTGGCAACATTCATCCCGCTGCGCGTCAATGGACAGCAAAACCTTTTCACTATTCATCAATATGGTATCGCCCACTACCGTGAACCGGGATACCCTAAAGGTGGGCGCAGTGGCTGGCAACGGGGACCAATGCACATAGAGCCAATGGTTGATTTTAAAATTGGGATCCAAGGCAATCCCAGTCACACCTTCTTCGACATGGTTGGAATTCTTTACAGTCAAATAATCAGTTGAGCTGCCACCCCAATTAGGTAGTTTGATCAAGGTTTTAACAGTTTTTGTGACTGCAGAATACCGTTTGATATTTCCTGGCCGGATTTCCGTAAAATAAATATCCACATTTCCTTGCGCATCCATGTCGAAATCCATTTTGTCCGGCTCCGCAAGACTAGGATCCGGTGACTTACCATGCTGCATGAGGACGGTATATTGGAAATCCGCATCCGTGATTGGGGCCGGGCACCCAGGGTAGGTCCAGGACTGGGCTTTCAAAAGATGGGGAGGGAAGACAACCAGGAGCACGATCACAAAACACACTAGTTTGGCCAAACGCTGCATACCTACCTCCAAAGGATCATAGTACTGCCATCAGTTGGAAAAAAAAGCTGAACTTTGATTTTGGGTTGCTTACGCTTTGCGGCGCATGGTAAAGAGAAGTAGGCCCGTCCAAATTAGACCGAAAGCCGCAGCGTGCCATCTGGTGAAGGGCTCGTGAAACCAGACAACGGCGATTACCAATTGAATACTTGGACTTAAGTACTGGAAAAAACCCAGTATGGATAACGGCAATCTTTTTGCCGCCCCGTTGAAAAAGAAAAGTGGAGCAAGGGTTATAATACCTGTACCGAGAAGGAGACAGGTGGTTTTTCCGCCTTCGGTAAAGGCTTGTGGCTCAGGTCCGGATGCGAGATAGACCAGGTAGCCAATCGCCAGTGGAACCAACCAAAGTGTTTCCACGCCAAGCCCTGCCAAAGAATCCACGGCTATTTTTTTCTTTACAAAGCCATAGAATGCAAAAGTGAATGCCAATCCTAAAGCCACCCAGGGAAGCCCCTGGTGTTGCCAGCCCAATACCAAAACTCCCAAACCGGCCAATACTACGGCCGTGATTTGGACTCGATTTAATCGTTCTCCCAGGGCGAGTACACCAAGCCCGATGCTCAGGAGGGGATTGATATAGTAGCCTAAACTGGCTTGCACCAATTCACCCCGGTAAACGGCAAGAATGTAAATGGACCAATTGGCGCCGATGAGTAAGGAGCTCAAGCCTAAAAGGTAGCGTTGGCGGCGGTTGGCTAGAGCTGAACGAAAATCTCTGAACCGACCCGTGGCTCCCAGTAAAAGGACTATAGTGACTAAGGACCAGAGCACCCGGTGGGCCAGAACTTGGCTTAGGGGAATGGCATGTAGGGCCTTCCAGTATATTGGCAGCAAGCCCCATAGTGTATAGGCCACCAAGGCGTAAAGCGTGCCGGAGTGAGACAATGACTTGGAAGGTGGAATTTGCTTCAAGATTGAGGAAAGATACTCAACTTAAAAAGAGGAAAGGCCTTACATTTTGGAAATGCGAATATATCGAGTCCGTTTGCTGTCCTTGGTCCTGAGCTTTTTTGCCCTCCCGGCTTTTGCCACCCAATTTTTTGTGGACAGTCGAAATGGCACGGATTCTTTTTCCGGACTCTCGCTGACCACTGCTTGGAAAAGTCTAGCCCCAATTCGCGCGCATACCTTTGTCGCCGGGGACATCGTAAATTTTGTGGCGGGATCCACCTTCACGGAAGTATTAGCCATTGAACAAAGCGGCGTGCAGGGGAATCCCATTCTATTCCGTTCTATTGGTGCAGGCGCAAAGCCGCGCTTTACAGGCCAAGGGATCCGCATGAACTCAAGTTGGGTGGTGGTGGAAAGCTTGACAGTCGCGAATGTGGCAAACCTGGGGATTGTGATCAATGCGGGAGCGATGCACAATGAAGTGCGCGGCTGCGAAATCACGGTTTGTGGTGGAGGAATGTGGATTTCTGGTACCGATAATTTGATCACGAAAAACTATATCCACGATCTCATCATGGTGACCAACGATCCTGCCCCGGATAATGACGCGGGGGCAGTTGGAATTTGGATGGCGGCCTCGCGTGTGGAAATTTCCTACAACACATTTGTGAATTGCAAAGGACCCAGTTACGACTATGTGCTGGATGGGGGTGCAGTGGAATGGTGGGCGGATGGCGTTGTCCTGAGTGACTGCTACGTGCACCACAATTTTGCTACAGGCTGTGAGGGGTTTATGGAGTCCGGGGGGCGTACCGGCGGGGGCGTTACAAATTCCCGGGTGGCATATAACGTGGCCGTGAACAATGGATGGTTTGGCTTGTTCAATACCACCGGCCAATATGCGGTAGCCTTTAATAACTTTTCAGTGGATCACAATACCATCATCCAAACCCAACCTCATGCGGGCTGGGGAGCAACGCGATCGATTTATTTCTTCAATACCACTCCAATGTCCGTTAGTCTTCGGAATAACATTTTCCATTTGAACAATTGGTACGTAACGGACAATCCCAACATCACCCACACCAACAACCTGTTTTCTCTGACTGGTGGGGGACTGGGCTTCACTCAGCATGCCACGGAAAAAACCGGGAACCCAATGTTCGTGAATTTTGACGGGGGTAATTATGATCTTCTGGTAGGAAGCCCCGCCATCAATATCGGAATGGAATTGGGTTACGCAAAGGATTATATGGGGCGGCCCGCTTTGTTCGGTGCGCATCCGGATGCCGGTGCTTTTGAATATCAAGGATCCGCTTCAATAAACAGAATGCCGATCCAAATCCAGCCGAACCAGCACAGTGATGGTTCCAAAGGACATCGGATTTATGATTTGACGGGAAAACGTCACACGAATATTTCGCGACGCGGGTATTTCTTTACTCCATAAAAATTCCTAGTTCAATTCCATTTTGGATCCCCTTTTCGTGTTACCCATTTAGCCTCGCCTCGCTCTAATCCTACAAGTGTCCTATCAACTAAGTTCATTAAACCTTTCCAGGAGTAATCAATCATGCGTAGTCTTCATTTATTGAGTCAAAAATCATTTTCATTTTTCGCGGGGCTGATATTGTTGTTCGCGGCGCTCCCTTCGGCGCAGGATGTTTACACGGGAGTTTGGCGATCCGGAAACAGTGGTTATTACTTGTGGGCGGGCGTGAGCTGGTCGGAATTCAATACCAAGTGGAGCGACTTAGGTGGGAAAAATTTACGCCTAATTAATATTAAAACGTATACGGTTGGTGGGGTGCGCAAATGGACGGGTGTATGGGAAGGCGGAACGGATGGGTATGCGCTTACGCCTCTGCATCTAACTTGGTCGGCATTCAACACATTTTGGAGCGACAATAGCAAGAAAGGGCTCCGGCTCATTCAAGTTGAAACATACGTCGATAATGGAACCACCTATTTCATGGGTGTTTTCCGAGGGGGTAACGATGGATATGCGCTTACGCCCCTTAACCTGGACTGGTCTGCGTTCAACACGTTTTGGGGGACGGCCAGCAGTCAAGGATTGCGGCTCATAAATATTGAATCGTATATGAATGGGAGCACCCGATGTTTTCTGGGTGTATTCCGCGGTGGAACTGGAGGATATGTTTTATCCCCATACGGAAAGGATTGGAATCAATTCGTCACGTATTGGAAAGATCTCGGCGCGCAGAATGAACGCTTGATTGACGTGGAGTCCTTTGTGGAAAACGGTAAAAGAATTTACCTCGGTGTTTGGCGTGAAGGCGCTGATGGCTATTCCCTCTGGGGTGGAGTGGATTGGGAAAGTTTTACTTCAAAGTGGGCTGAAAATGCTGCATCAGGCTTGCGTTTAATAGATTTGGAAACCTATGCGGGTGGCTGTGACCCCAATTGCCTAAACCATGTTCTGATGCCAGATAATCCGGCCACAAATGGGCGTGATGGGTATGATTATGGAATTACCGCTGGCCCCATCCATTGCGAAGGCAATCCTTCCACGTGTCCTGCTGCAAATCCCGGTGATGCAGTTATCTATAGCTGGCCGAATTTAAAAATCGGGTCCGAAGTATATTCTCGAAACTCGGTTCTCTATGACGCGAAAGATCCGATTTTCACCTTACCCTTTAAAATTCCTGCTACGGACCTTTGGCATAATGCGTGGCTGTATAGTCCGGGATCCTGGCATCATGCCATTGATTATCAACGGAACGACAAAAAGACTTTTGAAATTGTGGCTGCTGCGCCAGGCAAAGTCATCCATATTGGTTGGGATTGGTGGTCGGGAAATACCATGGTTATCAGCCATGATGTAGGCCTCAAGAAAGACGTCTATCGCACTATTTACATGCACCTGCAAAACGATCCCTATAATGATTGCGACAATGCTTGGAATAAAACCATTCCGAATTTCAACGCTACGGATAAGGCCACGTATTCAACCTATTTGAACAATACCGGCTGCTCGCAAAGTGCCGCCTTCCGTAACCCGAAATCCGATTGGTGGGGAGTTAGCGCGAAAAAAATAGACATGGCACTTCTAGGAACGAGCGTGGTTGCTGGTCAGACAATTGCTTATAGCGGAAGCACCGGCCCTGGTGGATGCGGTTGCATGAGCGGCGGAACAGGACCCAACACCCATTTGCATATTTTCTTTGCCCACCGGGACCCGATAGACAGCAAATGGTACTTTATCGACCCTTATGGAATATATTCCTACCCGGATTTTTATCCGGCGCCAGTGGATGGCGTGATCAATAAGGCCTGTGTTCGTTATCCAATCAGCTGGAAGACAGGAAATCCTACTTATGCTCCCTAAAAAATCAGCCTGAAGCAAAAAAGCCGGGCCCGAAAATTATGCGGCCCGGCTTATTTAAATACTGTCTATAAATAATGTCTAGAGAATGGGATCCACTCCCAAACTTCCCGATAAAGATTTGAGATAGGTCGACTGCTTAACTGTACGGATATTTTTTTCCACCAAGGCAAGGCGCCGCGCAAGACCCAATTGACTGACAGATTTTCGATTGGAATCCTTACCGATGAAATCCTTGAGATAAGCCCTATGTTTTTCCCATAGCGATTTATCCTTTTCCATTTGCCGAATCAGTCGCTGGTGGTACCAATCGGACTTGAGCATTTCTTCGCGGGTGAACATTTTTCGAAGCTCCGGACTGCGGAGCGTTTTGCCTTCCCAGGAACCTTTAGTCATGATGTGCAGTAGCGCCTGCAACGGCGGGCAGGCGGCTTCGATACTGCCGTCTTCGAAATAAAATTGGGCCGAAGCCTGTTGGGTGGCGACGATATTTTCCACTCCGTCCGCAAAGTGGGCCTGGCTTTGTTTTTCCGGTTCCAACATATCTTCCGGAAAGACCGCCAACGGATCCGAGAATATTCGGCCCAAGAAGGCATGCACAAATCTGGCGTTGATACGAAAGCCAAGTCTACCAGCGGGAATGAGGCGGCCTTTGAATTGGAAATCGCTCATTCGGGATAGGTAACCATTGCTGATGAGTTTTCCTGCATCCCGCTCTTCAGCCGTCATGCGGCTCCAGAGTTCCGGGATGAGCAAGCTCATATCATGATCCACCCGGTAGTTTCCGCCGATATGTCCGGCCGGTGTTGAGAATACTTGAAGTCCCGTCAAGATGAATGAAACCAAGGCGGCATTGAGATCCGCCGTAGGCCAAAGGGCATTGAAGGGACCTTTGGTCAGTGCGCCTTCCGATCCCGCTCCGGTGGTGGAAGGGGATTTGCCAGTAGGGCTGGAAATGAAATCCATAAATGCCTCGGGCAATTCTTGAAAATGCAGCGGGTTGTAGACCGCTAAAGGCCGGATACCGGCTTCCGGTTCTGGTGGATTATTGCGTCTGCCAATCAGCACAGCATTCACTGGATTAAGAACGGGTTCGGTGGCGGTGAGCTTACGCCTAAGCCTAATGCCCACGTCGGCTAAATGCATGGCAAAGGGATTTACCAAGTCCGGTCGGTTTTGCAGGTAACGGACATTAGCGCTGGGTTTTCCATCGATCATGCGGGGTCGTGCCGAACAGACAAAGTAACTGGACGATTGGTCCGCGGCTTTTTCAATGGCATGCCGCATCGGTGGAGTAAACCGGGAGAGGACAATGGCGTCTTCCAGGATTTCGCGCACATCCGCATTGGTCAAGGGTTCGTAATTGGACATGAAGTTATGGGGTGCGGACAAATCTTTCTCTGCCTGTCGATCGAGGCCTGGGTGCACGGCATCATCCGGTCTTTGAAAAAGACGGTATTCGCAGTTTTGCACAAATTTTCGGGAGTAGGCGCCACTGGTTCGGGATTTTCCTGCCAAGGGAGCCTCGCCCGCAGCGATTTCAACTTCGCCGGGCAAGCCGTCTTCTACAGGTAACACCGTTGATACGGTAATATCGTCTTCAACCTGGAGTTTCTGGGCTGGAACAAAATCGGTGCGCAGGCGGAATACCCGCCAACTGCGGTTTTCGTCAATACCGACTTTGAGATAACTGGACACCAGTTTTTTATGGTTGTAGCTCAATTCATGGCCCGGTCTGCCGTCGACGATATCGACACTGAAATGGGAGCGGATTTCATCGCCCCATTCGGGCCGGTAAAAACGCTTGATAGTGAAGACGAGAGATCGCACTAAGGGAGGCATATTCTTAAGCCAGCGGTTGTATTCCGCCGTGTATTCTGGAGAAGGCGTCAACAAGCGGACTACGGATCCCAAAGAGCGGCTTGCATTCAAGATTTCTCTGGTGGCTTTGGCTTTGCTCTTGGGTGCTTTTTGAAATCGTTTGGTAAAATCATGATGCAGGACCTTTTCCGCCGCGTCGAAATCCTTGTTGAAATCGTGGATATAGAAAGTGCGATAGAGAATGGAGTCGGAGATGGATTTGGAAATTTCACTTTTTCCACCACCGGAAACGGTACAGGGTTTATGACAGAGCACACCCTCAGCCACCGTTCCAATCAGACGCCACGTTGGCGCGTCGGGATGCTTCTCCATGTGCACCTTATAGCCGCTGGGATAAACATAATGGTGGTCGGGCAGCAACCGCAAGGAACGCGCTTTGCCATCCTTTTTCCAAATGATGCGCTGATCTAATAGGAAAATTTCTGCATCTTCAGGTAAATACACGACGCGTGGAAAAAGTTTGTCGCGCGCGTAACCGTCGGCATGTACGGAAATACTGTCACCCAATAAGCGCCGGACTTGCTTGAAGGAATGACCGCGCTGCCGAATATAAGAGGCATTGTGCTGGGTAAAATCCCCCAGAGTGTAGCTCGGAAAAATAAGGGCGCCGCCGGCGTGTTCTTCTTCACTCCCGCCCATGAGGTTGCAGGCAAAGCTCATCATGGTCTTGACTTCTTTTTTGCAATACCCAAAATAGTTGTCCGTGATCAAGGTGAGGATCACGCCTTCGGCGGTGCGGAAGGTGGCTTTGAAAGCTTTGCCGCCGTTATAGAGCTCATCCGGATCGGTCCAGCACATGCCGTCGCGCTTGTGGGCGGCCGTGGCTTCAGAAATATGCGGCAGGCCCAGCTCCTTCTTGCGGAGTCCCTTCAGCTGTGGCGCCAATATGATGCATCCCGTCATCCCGGAAAAATGCTCCGGGTCCAGTCCAGCATCATTTTCCGGCAGGTACGGATCCCCAGCATTGCCGAAAATGGATTCCACAAAGTCCAGGTTTGAAACCAAACTGGCCGGGGCAAAGAGACGGATTTCCATGTCTTTGTAAGACCGCAAGCCGGGCACTTCCGGGCTGACCAGGGGTCGGATGAAAAGAGAAGTGAATACATGGGCCGGCTTTTTGGAACCATGCGTATACGGAAGTTCCATAAGGTTGGCCGTGGGACGGAGCGCATGCCATAACAAACGCGCAAAAGTTTGTTTGGGCACGGCTAGTTTGTCAGCGGAGATAGGCAGTCCTCCTTCACCGACATGAAAGGTACCTTTGGTGGTACGTCGGTCGGTAGCGGGATTGTGCAGCACGCCTTGGCTGGTCCGGTAGGATTTTACGTATTCGGAATCAAAGCGATCGCCTTGGGCGGGTAAGGACAAGGCGCGGGCCAAACCATGGAAATCCAGATGCAAGGTTTGCAAAGGAAGTTCCAATTTTCCGGGAAGTCCTACGTCTTGGAAATTCTGGTCGAGGAATTCCTGAATGCGTTTGTCCAACGGGCATAATGGCTGTGGGTAGCTGCGGAACTTTGCCTGAATTTTGCGGATAAGATCGGCGGTAAGCGCTGTGAATTCCGCTTTGCCTCCGTGTGTGGGGGGTTCGAGACCCGTGGCCATCATTTTAAGATGAATGACGGGAACGATTTCCTCCGGATTGGGCGCTAGCGAAGCGCCTCCTTCAAACCCAAGGCGGTTGCGCGTTTGCGATGCGATCATGATTCCTCCGTAAGCAGACAGTATACATCCTGAAACATGGCGGTGGCACGCCCTAGCTGCGAGCTTTTAAAACACCGAATTAATTGCGATCAGGGCCGAAAAGGTAAAATGAATTTTTCAACCAGTACATGGGAACCAGACCCAGAACCAGTGGATACAACTCTGCATAGGACGCCTGTGGCACAGCTCGTACTGGCATTTTGACAAAAGGAATTTTTCCAAACAGCTTGTGCTGGACCTGGTCCGGCCAGACCAAGCGGAACAGTTTTGAGCCGCGTGCCCGTTGCCGTAGAAATCTCCAGAGAGAGCTGCACCCGTTCGGACAACGATCCTTCCCAGAGAATACCCGAAGGCAGCACGCCCCTGTCCAAGTGCATGCCTCTGTCCATGTGCAAACCGCGAGCCTTGGATTTAATGCCGACCGTTGGTTCATTGCACCAATGTGAGCTGGAAGAGTCGACACCGCTATAGCATAGGTTTTCGGTGGCTTTGCCAAAATGGTCGGTGTAAAAGGCGCGCATGGCGGCGGTATCCAAACAGTTCGTAGTCAAAGACCAGCCCCAGGCGACCATGGCAAAGGTGGAATCCATCCGTCTATCCGGCGCCAAAATTACCCGGCGTTCCGTTTTGTTAGAGGAAGTCGACAGGCAAAGGGGATCTTGCGGAAGCGAATGGATAAGGGTCGTAATCGCCTCGATAGCTTGGGGACAGCCTTGAGGACAATTGTAGAGTATAACTACGGCCCCGTGTTCGGCGCTATGCAGCCAATAGCCGGGCGTCACCGGCTGTGTGTATATCTTGAAATCAGCCCAGGCTCCAAAATGCCTGCCGGAAGTAGGCGGATAGGCTGTGGAATCAAGCGCGGTGCATGCAGAGACATGGATACCGGGAAGCAGAGGTTGAGCCTTTGGGGGCGGGGCCTGACAACCGAGTGGGGTAGCGTTGGCATTACCTCGGAAAAGGGTCAAGGCAAGGAGGCAATAACCGAGGATTCGGAGGGAAAACCTGTCCATGTTTCAAAAAGTAATAACATCCCGTTCCCGATCGCCTCCAGTGACTTTCCGCTTATGGGATCATGAGCTATTTTGGGGACAAAAGACAGAATGGACGATTAGACATGCAAGAGTATCAAACCTATGAAAACCCGCTTATCAAGCGCTATGCCTCGGCCAAAATGGGATTTTTATTTTCCCCCCAGTTCAAATTCCAAACCTGGCGACATCTTTGGATCCTGCTCGCCGAAGCTGAAAAGGAGTTGGGACTAGGCATCACGTCCGCCCAAATCGCAGAGCTGCGCCTTGCGGAAAAGACCATCAATTTCGCGGAAGCGGAAAAACGGGAAAAAATTGTCCGTCACGATGTCATGGCCCATGTCCACGCCTACGGGCTTCAATGCCCGCAAGCCGCCGGTATCATCCATTTAGGAGCCACCTCCGCCTATGTCACCGACAATACCGATCTCATCCAGGCGCGCGCCGCCCTGGACTTGACGCGCCGCCGCATTCTGCGCGTCATCGCCGCTCTTTCCGATTTTGCCCGGCAGTACAAAACCATGCCTACCTTGGGCTTCACCCATTTTCAGCCCGCTCAATTGACGACTGTTGGCAAACGGGCTTGTCTGTGGATTCAGGACCTGCTGCTGGATTTGGAAGAGCTTAATTTCGTTTCAGACGGATTGCCTTTCCTAGGTGTAAAAGGCACTACCGGCACGCAAGCCAGCTTCCTGGAACTCTTTGACGGCGATCATGCCAAGGTCAAAGCCTTGGATGAAAGCGTCACGCGCAAGGCCGGTTTCGCACGGAGTTTGGGAGTTTCGGGCCAAACCTACACCCGCAAACTCGACTCCAAAGTACTGGCGGTGCTTTCCAATATTTCCCAATCCTTGGCCAAGTTCACCACCGACCTGCGGCTCTTGCAAAGCCTCAAGGAAATCGAGGAGCCTTTTGAGGCCGACCAAATCGGCTCCTCCGCCATGGCCTACAAGCGCAATCCCATGCGTGCCGAGCGCATCGGGTCCCTGGCCAGATTTGTGCAAGCCCAGGTTTCCAGCACGGCCTTCACGGCTTCCACGCAATGGTTTGAACGGACATTGGATGATTCTGCCAATAAGCGCCTCTCTATCCCGCAGGCTTTTCTAGCCATTGATGCCATGTTGATCCTAGCGGAAAATATTTCGCAAGGTTTGGTGGTGTACCCCAAAATCATCGCCCGGCATGTGTTGGCCGAGCTGCCCTTTATGGCGACAGAGAATATTCTCATGGCTGGAGTGAAAGCGGGAGGCAATCGGCAAGATTTACACGAGTCGATTCGCAAGCATTCCCTAGCGGCGGCAAAACAGGTGAAGCAGGAAGGACTGGACAACGACCTCATGACGCGTATTGCAGCCGATCCCGCCTTTGGCATGGATGCCCAAGCCATCAAGGCCTTGCTCGATCCGACCCAATTCACCGGACGGTCTGCGGAGATCACCGAAGAGTTTTTAACGCAAGAAGTGGAACCGGTGCTTGCTAAGCAATCGGACTGGAAAACCTTGGATCAGGAAGCGCTGCGGGTTTAGCCGGTTGATAGAAGTCAACTTACAGCCTGCACTTTATGCGTGGCTTTTTGATGAGGATGAACGATGCGCCCCTGCTGATTTTTGTCATCAGCTTCCACCTCTTCATGGCTTGGCTGCTCAAACGCGACAAGGCAATATAGGCGTGCCTGCCCCATAGGGAAAGGCGCGCCAAATACCGGTTTGATGTCTAGTGCGCTGAACCGGCAGGTGCGGCTGCAGCTGCTGCGGCTGGGGCTGTCTCATCAGTTGGAACCAGCGCTGCTTGCTCAGTGGCTTGCTCGGCTTTGATTTCGGCTGCCCGAGATTCCGAAATCTGCTTCAAGGAGGCTAAACCCTTTTCGAAAGCGGGCCCTACCATCTTATCCGACAACAAACTCATCCAACGCTTGGCTGGATTCATGCCCGCATCGCTGGTCATGGTCTCTGTTACATTTACGTTGTCACCTTCCGCAGTAAATGTCCATAGGGCCTTAGCCGTACCCATGGCACCAAAGTTCAAGTCTATGTTTATGGCAGTGGAAGGAACCGTTTCGGCAATCGTCATGGTGCCGGTGCCCATTTTTTTCGAAACCCAACTGGAACTGGCCCCTTTGCCCGCAGTTACAGAGCCATAGGTAATCACCATAGTCGGGTCCTTCCACGGCGACCAGGCTTCATTCTTTTTGAGGTCGTTTACTTGATCAAAGATGACTTCGGCTGGAGCCTGCATGACCAGGGAGCGTTGCACGTTGGTGATTCTGGGGAGCGCCATCAAACCAATTGCGGATGCAAGGACGATGAGTGCGATGAGTCCGAACAAAATGTTTTTCAGTATTTTCATGGGAGCCTCCTGTTAGAATGGATTGGAAACATCGGGGTAAAAGCTAATCATTATCCCCCTCTGATTCATAAATCTAATAAGAGGGCTCTAACTGGTTGAAATAAAAAAAGCACCGGTTACCCGGTGCTTTTCATGAGGATTATGGAGTTTTGAATTAAGCGCGGCGACGACGAGCGGCCAGAATTCCCATTCCCAAGAGACCGATTCCAAACAAGGCAATGGTGCCGGGTTCTGGTACGGTTGCAGGGGCAGCGGTGATACGACCCAAAAGCTGGGCGTTGGCGGAACCGCTCTCAAGCACGTGGAACTGGTTCACGGTGGTGTAGCCGGAACCTACGATGGTTCCGAATCCGAGGAATTCCAAGGTGTAATCGGTTCCCAAGTAGTTGAACGAGCTGGTGGAGAAGGCTCCATTAAGCTCAACGATATCAGCACTAGCCAAAGGATCCGAGGTGTTTACTGTATTGAGAAGATTGAAGGCAAAGTCGAAAGACTCCGTATTAACGGGAGTGGTGAGAGCCAAGGTGACCAAGAAATCAACGCCATTCGCTCCGCTTGTGCTTGCGATTGTGCCATTGAAGTAGTCCAAGTTGCCGAATGCAAAAATGGATCCCGTTTCCGTGGAGAAAGGTGTGCCGGAGAAGTCCAAGCTGCTTGGGCCGGTGCCGATGCCTGTGCCCCAGTCAAAGTGGTTGGTGCCGGTACCATGGGTCACCATGCCGCCCGGACCCGTGGGGTTTTGGAAAATGCCCGAGCTGGTTCCGATAACGGGGTCGGCGTAAGAGGCCGCAGCCACCAGGGTAAGGGTTGCAAGTGAGGTAGCTACGGAACGCAAAGTAAACATTATCAATTCTCCTGAATGTGTGAGCTTTCTAATACATCAAGAACTGTGCCAATGTATCGCGGGTCAAATGGCTCAAAATATCCATGGAGTAAACGATTGATGTAAAAATTCCCAATTTCTGTCGGATATTTTTACACCCATTTGGGCTGCCCGGTTTAGGCTTGGTGTTTGACCAGCTCCGTGGCCTCGGTTGCATCCCCGATACTGATATTTAGGCCGCCATCATTGAGGAGGATATCCCAGGTATTTTTTCTTTCCAGGCGACCTGCCAGTCTTTCCAGGACTTTGGGATCGATGGAAAATATCTCGATGGACTCGGCATGATAGACCTTATTATTCCGAATCTCCTTCAGCAATGTCTCCGGATCCTTATAGGTATAAACCTTGACCTGTCTAGCTGCCTTGGCGGCTTTATGCAATTTTTTGGCGCTAGGATTTCCGATTTCGATCCATAACAGAATTTCACCATTTGGAGTGGTGGCATTAATACCGGGTGCATCCGGATCTCCCAAGCCTTCCGCCGCGAATTCCAAATACTCCCGATCGTTGAGAACAAAGGCGAGGAGACGCGTCAGTAAATAGGCATGCGATTCGGAAGGATGCATGGCCAATCGCAAATCAAATGATTTGTAAATACCCAGATCGATGTCGGAAAAATTGATGTGGAATCGATAGAGTAGGGAAGGTTGTGCCACGGGATTTCACCTCAATTTATGTAAAAAAGTTTGATTTGGTAGGATTTAGCGTATAATTATTCTGCGTGAATTAAGTCCCATCCCATTGATTTCGAGAAAGAGAATTGCAAGGATGCCCAAGCCAGTTTCAAAACCAGAAGGTTGTTTCGGCTATTGTAAGGACTGCAATATCGTCCACGCATTGCCCTCGGCTCGGGCCCTCATCCACTGCACGACGCTCATGAAACAACTGGCCATCCATGGCCGCATGGATTTTGATCTTCCTATTGAGGAAGCGGACCCGCGCCTGTCGACCGCATATTTATACGGTGCCTCGCGTGGAAAAATGATGGGCGTTTTGGTTTGCGATGACGCCATGGGTAAAGAAGTGGTGCTCCGCGCGTTTTCTTCCAAATATAACGGCATTTGGAATGTTTCCGGTTGGGTAGCACCGCTTTTTGATGCGGAAGCAATGACGGCGGGCATTAGGGAGGGCGATATCGAAATCCATCCCTTAACCGAAATTATCAAAACGTTGGAAAAGGGTTCGCGGAGCCTTGCCTTGCGCGTGGCGGAAAGAAAAACGGTATCACATGTCATCTTGAGCAAGCTTCAGGCACTCTATGAAGTGCCCAATTTTAGAAATGCCAAACGGTCTTTAGCGGACGCATTCCATCCCATCAAGGGAATGCCTACGGGAACCGGAGATTGTTGCGCCCCCAAACTCTTGAACCATGCTGCTCGAAATAATTTGAAACCGGTTAGTATTGCGGAGTTCTTCTGGGGAAAGACCACCGTGTCCGGAGATCGAGTAGAAGGAAGCTTCTATTCATCCTGCGTGGACAAATGCCAACCGCTCCTCGGTTACATGCTGTGCGGAGCTTAGGAAAGGACACCATGATTTCCCATACCGAGATTTTCAAATTGGCGCTTCCGATGGAGCCGTTCGTTATCGCGACGGAAGTCGCCACTGTGGCCCAAAACACATTTATTAGAATCCATACCACCGAGGGATTGATTGGCATGGGAGAATGTTCGGCTTTCCCGATGCTGGTGGGAGAAACCCAAAGCACCTGTTTTGCTGTGGGCGGCGATTTAGCCAGGATCATTAAAGGAAAAGACCCGTTTGATATTCAAACGCGCATGAAAGAAATCCATGCCTATATTGCCTTCAACGCCACCATTAAAAGTGCCTTCGACATGGCCTTGCATGATATCGCTGCCAAAAAGGCTGGGCTGCCGCTGTACCGCTTTCTCGGTGGGAGCAAAAAACCCATTGAGACGGACTAGACTATTGGGATGAATACACCATCCAAGATGGTGGAGTCCGCCAAGGATTTTGTCAAGCAAGGAGTCAAAACCCTCAAAATCAAAGTGGGAAAATCTGGGGAAGAAGATGTGGAGCGGGTGCGCCTCATACGCGAAGCAGTGGGAAACAGCATTGCCCTGAGGATTGATGCCAATCAAGGATGGGATTTTGACACGGCAGTAAAATCCCTTCAGGCCATGGCTGGTTTCGACATTCAATTCTGCGAGCAGCCCATCCACCATCATTTTGATTCCTTGCTTCCCAATTTGCGCAAACAATCACCCATTCGAATTATGGCGGATGAAAGCGTTTTCAATCATTACGACGCGATTCGGCTCATCGAGTCCCAATCTCTCGACTATATCAATGTCAAGCTGGCTAAATCCGGTGGCATCCTGGAAGCGATGCGCATCGCGGATACGGCCAGACGTTACGGCGTTTCCTGTATGCTGGGCGGGATGCTGGAAAGCAGGCTAGCGCTCACGGCCAAAGTGCACTTGGCGATGGCGCATGATAGTTTTGTTTTTTATGATTTGGACACATGTCTTTTGGGACAGAAAGTGGACCCGGTTTTAGGCGGTGCAAAATATCGGGGATTCCATTTGGAGGTTAGTGATGAGCCCGGTATTGCAGCGGACATTGATCCGGATTTTTTAGCTGAATGCGAGAGCCGTGTTGTCTAAAAGTCTTAAACCGCAGCGGGAAGTACCCAGGCTCCATCCTTAAAAACGATTTCGTCATCCAATAGAACGGAATCGGTAACGACAAAAACATCCACATGGTGTCTTCCGTCCTTGCGTTTAAATGCAGGCTTTTGATACACCGCGTGTTTGGCACCAAGGGAAAGATGGATGCCGCACATGCGCTCTAAAGTGCCGATATCTCTGACCATGCGCTGCGGAGTAAATGCGCGATTGAGCCCGAAACCGAATTCGCGTACCCAGACTTCCCCTTCATCGGCTCGGATATTGGCCAACACCTTTTCAAATTCCGGTGTGGTGTCGACAACCTCCACAACCCGACCTTTCTCAATGACCAGCGTGATGGGTTTGGCAGGTTGATTGACCATGAAGGTGATATCGGCAAAAACAAAAATGCGTACGCGTCCATTCACGGATTGCAAATCCTTCGCTTCCGTAAACACTTCGCCAATGGGAAATTGACCTCCGATATTTTTCATATTCCGGTAATCGCCGGTATTCAATTTTGCGGATTCAAAACCGGAAGAGAACACCAATTTTTCTAGCCAATCCTCGCCACCCGATTCGTCGTCGCGTCCTTCGCTGCGTCCTTCACCGCGTCCGTCGCCGCTCACTACTAGTGCCGTTCTGGCCTTATCGATGCGTTCTTTAAGTCCGCATCCTATTTTCCGAAAGTAATCTGGGTCATAGGCCAGAGAATCGATATACCACTCGATTTCCTGCCCTTGCATGCGGGCTAGATGTGGGTGCTCAATGACTTTTAAGGATCGTTTAAAAAGTTCTACGCGCAGGCGAAAGGCTTCCAGTCGAAAATTTGCGGATTGGATGAGTATGACCAAATCCAGTGGTTCCAACGCTTCCATCGCTGCGCGAATCACCTCTGGGGATTCGGCCTCGAAGTCGATAAATTGTGCGGTGGGCAGGCAGCGTCGATACCCTTCGGTTAAAGTCCTGGCCAAGGGGCTTTGGGTATCAAACACAATAACGGCCCCGCGAGAAGGCGTATGTTCAAAAGCCAAGCGGAGTATTTGCCCAATGTAATTTTCTCCCGCAGCCACAATCTCTGCAGGAACCGGTTCAGTGGTATTGCTAATGGGCAGATTCCATTTCAAGCAGGTAGGCTTTATTGCGAACGCCGCCGGCATAGCCGCCCAGCTCGCCGGAATGGCGAACTACTCGGTGACAAGGGATTAAAATACACACCGGATTCCTGGCATTGGCGGTGCCAACAGCCCGCACCGCCTTTGGATTGCCGATTCGACTGGCCACTTCTTGATAGCTCCAGGTTTGACCAAAAGGAATATTGAGCAATTCATTCCACACACTTTTTTGAAATGCCGTTCCCGTCAATTCCAAGGGAAGTGCGAATACTTTTCGCTCGCCCTGAAAGTATTCGCCAAGCTGTTTTGTCGCCTCCTTAAAAAGGGGCAGATCCGCATCCTCCTGCCAAGCCAGTATTCCCAGGCGTTTGAGCTCCGTGCGGTTCCATACGAGTGCCACCAGGGAATTTTCCGTGGCTGCTAGCACTAAAGGACCTATGGGTGTTGGTACGGTCATGACGTAATATGGCATCAACTGCTCCTTAAGTGCCGTATAGTATAAGAGCTTTTTCACGGGTTGCCATGGGAAGGAGTGTAGAAAGTGAAGGTGCCGATCAAATACTGACCGGCATGCCTATGGCTTTGCAGGATTAGTGCGTTCTATCAGCCTGATTGGGTTCTCTTTTCTCTGGCATAAAAATTGCATTTACTACTTTCCGAGCGTTTGGACCGATTCTCAATTCTTGGAGGCTCTATGTTTTTGGCTTCGACTCGACAGGTTTTTCTAATCGGTGCAGCGCTTGTCTGCTGCCAAAACCCGGTGGTGGCGGCACTCGACTTCGACACCTATCGCATAGTCAAAGAAATTGTGCAGGTCACTCCTAAAGGGGGCGGCGAACTTGTGGACAGCACGCGCATCACCTATGAACTTACGCGACTCGGCTCTACTTCTCTGGAGGATCTATCACTCACTTTAACGTCTCATGGGAGCTACCTGACGGTAGTTGAGGAAGCCGTTTTGACTGGCAATATCGAGAATCGTCCACATGACATCACAGGAGACTTTCTTTTGCAGGGAAGCCTGCCCATCCCGCCCTTGGCTGCCGTGCACGCTCTGTCAGCGATCCACAGCGACACGATTTTCACGGCGAAGCTGCACAAAATGACCTACAGCCTCAACGATTACTTTATGGATACGACCGCCCTGAAGAGCACGCTCAATAGCCGCGTCGCATTTTTACAACAATTGTCCGATGTAAGCTTTGAGGCCACCTTTTCCAAACTGACTTTGGGCGCGTCCTTGCAAGTCCGCATTGCCTACGATATTCCTTTTCCTGGAGGCCCTGGCGCCGTGCTTCGGATTCCGGTTTTGTTTCATCCTTCCGGCAATGTGCCCAAGCAGGCGCACATCACTTTTTTTGAGAAAACAAAAAATGTCCCCTCCCTTCAGTGGTTGAGTGCCAGCGGCCATATCACTTTGAATGACTCCGGATCGCATACGGTGGCGTATCAAAAAGAATTTTTATTTCGCCGCGATGAAAACATAAAAACCGTAGTCACTTTGCAAACCACCACACACGAGTCGGGTAAAACCAAGGGGAATTATTTGCTCTTCAAGGGCGGACTCAATGACTCATTAATGAATCTTTTGTCTCGGCCGCTTGAGGTTACTTTTTTATGGCGCTGGAATCCACCCTACAATTTGGTGGAAATACAAGGTGGTTTGAAAACGCTGTCCGCCATGGGTCAGCTGGCAGCATTGGAAGCGAAAACCTTAAAGCAAATCATTCTGGAATATGCGCCAAAGGGCCATTGCTTTGGCTTGATGCGCAGTGCTCCCGGTTTTACGGATACTTTCTTCCCTCCAGCCGCGGAAGGCAGCGCCGACTACCTCAAGTTGTTGGCCTATTTGGATCAATTTACCGAACAGCAGATTTATACCGATTTCAAGGATTTCAAAAACGACAAGCCGGAATGGGCTCCAACTGTCTGGGCGGATTCCGGAGAAATTCTGAAAAGCCGGAACAGCTTTCTAAGCGCCTTGGATAGGATACGAAAGGGATTCAGTACGGGGCCTGAACCTTTGCGACACATTGAAATGATTGGTATTGGGACCGCACCGGCTAGCCTTATCGATTTGCAAGATCCAAAATTAATCGAATCTGTTATCGATAGCGTTACCCTGTCCAATGTCCTAGCTCCTTGGTTAGGAGTGGATTTTAACGCAGCATTGAAATTAAAAGCCAATGATAATCTACGCGCCTTAATCGTAAAATCACCACTGGCTATCGGCCTGCCGCCACTATTGTTCCCGGTCTTTCAACCCACCTCCGTGGAATATAATGCCTTTACTCCCACGCGCAGCCAAGCTGTAATGCTCCCATTCGATTCGAATGCCGAAAGGGAAGCGATTTTTAAAGCAGCCGGTCCCTTCGCGGACACAGTGCAACTTCAAGGTATTGACGTCCTCGGTCGTAAAACTCGAGTCGTGACGCTCAAGCCGCGGCGGTTGGATGCAACGGCCGATTCCGGCTTGGCCCGTTTATGGGCCGCCGATCCCGATCGCATCTCTGAGATGACGGAAGTGGACTTGGGCATGCGATATGGCATTCTAACCAAAGGCACGTATTTGGGCGCAGGCATAGAAGATGCTTCTGCCTTTATCCCGGGATCAAGTGGTACGCCTATTCTTCCCAAAATAATCCAAGTTTGGAGCGGGCGAACTTTCCGCATCGACAAAAATTTCTTGCGGATAGAGGGGCAGGGGAAACTCCTTTGGACCGTGGGAAGATTGCCCAACCTGGAAGTGTACGACCTTCGCGGGCGACTCATCCTAAGCCTTTCCTTGGCTGAGTTCCGAAGTGGAGGTGGCTTTGCCATTCCGTTGGAACGGCTTCAGAACTTGGGACAAGTGCGACTCTTCCTTGTACTACGGGGACCGCGCGGGATGCAAAGTTTCACGCTTAACGTAGGAAGCCGGAAATGAAGTCGCAAATTTCCTCTATCACTTTCTTTACCTCTGTACTTTTTGCTACTCTCATGATGCATGCGCTGCCCGCACATAGCGCAGACGTGGATTCAAATAACCATTCAGGATGGTTGCCGGTGCAATTTCTTTTCGGTCCGCACATTGGGGTTACCGCCTCTAAATTCATTACTTCACCAGATTACGAGGCTTTGATAAAGCCCGCTCCAGCGCAAGCAGATATGGACATTTCATCCAGTTTTGGAGCCATGGTGTCGGCGCGTTGGAAGCATGGTATTACTTTGACGCTTGCGCCCAGAAGAGAAGTGTATGGCTTAAAAACCCAGGAACAAACCGTAAGCTTTCCCGGCAATCCCTTTCCACATACTTTAAAATCCAATACGGAATTGAGTTACACAATTTGGCCATTGTTGCTCGGCATGGGTTGGTACAGCCAAGTTCAGCATTTTCAGGTGCAAATTGGTGTATTCCGCGCGGCTCTTGATCGTGGCGATGTGGCGTGGACTGTAGATAGTGAACCCTATGACAACAGGCCCTATGTCGAATATCGATCCACGCATTCTGGACGGCTCTTGGGATTAGAATACGGGCATCAGTTGGGTGGTGGGGAGGTATTTATGGGGCTCGATACCAAGCGGGAACCACAATCCTTAATGTCGGGCTTAAGGGGTTCCATTACAGCGGAATCGATGCACATGCATTTGGGCTATGCATGGAGCGTGAAAACGAGCGGCCGTTGAAAGGCCGCCGCGTCTAAAATTTGAATCACTTGATGCGCTTGAATTCCACCCGGCGATTTAAGAATCGACCTCCAGCCGAAGTATTGCTGCCTACGGGGTTGGTCGCCCCCAATCCAATGGGTTGCAAGTGATTTGCATCCGCCCCATGACTGACCAGGTAGCGGACCACGGTTTCTGCTCTAGCCTTGGATAAGGCCATGTTGGTCTCCTCGCTGCCGGTTTTGTCCGTATAGCCGATAACCTGAAGAGTTACATCCGGGAAGTTTTTGATGGATTGTGCAATATCGTTCAAGGTTTTAAAGGACGTTAGATTGAGTGAATCCGATGCTGTCCGGAAAGTGATGGATGGAAAAGTCGTCTTTCCAAATCCGAAAATGGCATTGGGATCCTGCTGCGTTTTGTAAGCTAAGCTGTCGACAACGGCAACACGCACTGTATCACTGCGGACTAGTCTAACCGTGTCACGAATGGTCTGCACCACGGTGTCCCGCACTACCACTGGGGCAATGGGAATATGGATGGGATCGGGGCAACCGTCTTCATCTTGGTAGCCGTCGTAGTCTTCCGCATCATTCGGGCACTTGTCAGTGGCATTGGGGTTTTCATCAAAGTCTGAATCCGCATTTTTACCGACACCTCCAAAGCCAATGCTCAGCGTGGCTGCAAGGATGGGAGTGGGCTGAAGCATATAGTTTTTAACGCCATCCCCGCTATGATTGGTGGACCATTTGGTTCGGTTTTCCTGCGTAGATAGGCTGCCTTCAAAGGACAGCGCCGTCGACCATCCAGATGCGTACACTTTTTTGGTTCCGATGGCCAAGTTGAGCTGGTCTCTGGCGAAAATATCCAAAAATGGACCGGCAGTCACATTGATGATACGGGACTTGCCATAGAAATCGAGGAACAAACTCCAGTCTTTGTGCGCCAACCATTCCAACGCGAGACCACCCAGCATGGCGGAGTTCTCCTCTGGAATGTTTGCAGCTTTTTTCGTCCAAATCAAAGCATCCATACCGAAGTTGACATGCACAAGCAAGGGCTTTGGTGTTTTGAGTCGAGTAAAATCAAAAGTCCATGCCAACATAGGATTGAGGCTGTACCCATCGGAAGTAAATGCGCCACTCGTATTGAAAACGCTCACATGCGAATACTGGGGATCTCGTGCATAATAACCCGCCGCTGGATCTCCCGTGGGAAGGCTGACTCGCATGATGTAGGCCAAACGAATCAAGGCTGTCGGTTCCATTCCCGGATGCATCAACTTCAAGGCCACTGCCATGTCGCCCAAACCGGTGGTGCCATTTTCAAACCCGGGAATCACGTCTTCGAAAAAGGGGACATCCAGTCCGATATCCATCCAATTGGTTACACCCAAGGCGATACTCAGGTCTTGGGTAAATAAATTGACGTCTGCAATATTGTGGGAGCCGGAGGGCAAAAATTCCTCCAAGGCCTTGTTCCCATACTCACCTTTGAGCGACAAACCCAATTGATAACTGCCCTGCCCAATGCTATACGCAGAGTAGGTGGTGTTGACCCCAGAAAGGCCACCCGTATTAATATTGTTGGCAAATCCGATGCTTACTAATACTCCCAAAAACGCATTCATTCGTGTTTTCATAAAATCCCAATTCCAGTGGTTAGCTAACCGTACCATTTTTTTTGGAAAAGGTACCCATTATTTTTTGATTGTGAATAAAATTCTGAACCACCTCACCTATGGCGACTTAAACGTGGCATTCAGGTTGCCGATTAAATTAAACCACATCCCATTTTCAAAAAAAAGCACCTGCGATTTCCCATGACTAAATCGGAATGCATCCTGCGCTCCCGCTTCTTCGCGCCTAGTTGAACCAAAATTAGCATGTGGCATGCGTACTAGGGAAGCCGCAGTATACTCATAAGCCCCGATATCCATAAGGCCGTTTTGCGGCCTGGGCCTGCCTTCATAATCGGAAACAAGAGTCAGCGCAGACGTCCCCTTATCAATGGCGGGGCTTCCTTGAGAGATGTGGAAGTTCGCCACCAATGGATCGATGGAGGCATTAACAAAAAGTGGATTTTCCTTAATGTCATGCGGGCCCATGACGATAGGTTGCTGATCTCCGTAATAGACGTTGTAATCGTACGTTACATTTGTGTCACCGCTATTCCATGTCAACGGTTTGCCAGGCGCGGAAACCATCACATTATTCAAAACCCGTACGTCCTTGCTGTCCACCGCATAAATGTTGGCATAATTGACCACCTGCCCATTGTAATAGCCGGTGTTATTCACGATATCCACATGTGCGCTTGAAAAGGAATGGATGCCAGCGCCTCCGTTATTGAAGGAAATATTATTCGCGATAAGGGTTCTGCCCGCATACACGCCGTGGGTGGAGCCATTCTGGGTGTGTTTGGAATCGTCGAAAATAATTCCGTTGCCGTCTGATAATGCGCTGGTGACAACCCAATTGACTAGGGACCGATTATCATAAACTAAATTGCGTGTCACAAAAATTTTGGTGGTGGTATTCGTATCGATTCCCCAGCTTTGGTATATCGTACAACCGCTATGCGCCCATTGCGAGTACCAGGCGTTGCCCCAGATTTTATTGTTATCCACCGTGATATAGTCGCTTTGGATCATGCTGATGCCTGCTCCCGGACATTTGAAAATGGAATTGTTAAGGATGCGGATATGATGTGGATGATTTTGTTGTCCACGCCCATCGAACTCGATGCCCGATCCACCCGTCTCCGCCGTCCCTCCATGAGACTTGGCGAAATCTAAGGTAAGGTTGTCTCGGTTTCCGACAATTTCGAAGCCATTGATTTCAATGTAAGCCGCACTTTGGCTCCTGAATCCGCCCCAGCCTGTAAACGACAAGCGGGGTTTGTGATTAAGGTAAGCGATAAAAACAATCCATTGTGAAGCCGTTCCGGAATGTGAAAGGAGAACCACATTATCCGTTCCGCCATTGGAATACGTGCCGTTCATAACGTAAACCGTATCGCCTGGCTGGGTTACATCCGCGGCTTTTTGCAATGTTGCATAGGGCCTGTTTAAACTTCCATCGCCACCGGCTGCTGCTGCAGCGGAAACATAAAGCGGTTTTGCTGAAAGGGCATAGAAGGAGAACAAGATGAAAAGGGACAAAGCGCAGGCATATTTTAACATTTGAAACCCCATTCTTGATACCAATGCCAACTGATTCTTATCCTACTTCCTCAGCCATCGATATGCAACGAAGTTTTGCTTGTGGACGGACGCATTTGAATATTGAAGTGTTGCCAGAAATCGGGGAAAAAAGCACATTCCTAACAGGATACCACGCGCAAAAATTTTCATAAGGACGCACCATGACAAACATTTTTAAAGACAACTCCGAGTCAATTGGGCATACGCCGCTTATCAAACTCAATCGCATTGTAGGAAACAGTCAGGCGATTGTGCTGGCCAAAATTGAAGGACGCAATCCAGCCTATTCCGTAAAGTGCCGTATTGGTGTAGCCATGATCAATGATGCAGAAAAACGTGGGCTGATCAAACCTGGAACAAAAATACTTGAACCCACCAGCGGCAATACAGGGATTGCATTGGCCTTTGTGGCCGCGGCCCGCGGATATGCGTTGACGTTAACCATGCCAGAAACCATGAGCTTGGAAAGACGCCGGGTACTTGCGGCTTTTGGAGCAACTCTAGTACTGACTCCGGGCGCAGAAGGCATGAAGGGCGCGATAAAACGCGCTGAAGAAATGGCTGCCGCTGCTCCGCACGAGTATTACATGCCTCAGCAATTTAAAAATCCAGCAAATCCGGCCATTCATGAAGCCACCACAGGTCCGGAAATTTGGAACGATACGGAAGGCAAAATCGATGTACTGGTCTCGGGAGTCGGAACGGGTGGAACGCTATCGGGAATATCGCGCTTCATCAAAAAAAACAAGGGAAGGGCCATCGAGTCCATCGCCGTTGAACCCAAAGAAAGCCCCGTGATTTCCCAAAAACTTGCCGGGGAAGAAATAAAACCGGGGCCTCATAAAATCCAGGGTATTGGCGCTGGCTTTGTTCCTGATAATTTGGATTTATCCATGGTGGATCGCGTTGAACAGGTGGATAGTGCTGAAGCCATTCAATTCGCAAAAAGGCTGACCTTGGAGGAAGGGATTCTATCGGGCATCTCCTGTGGCGCGGCGGCAGCGGTAGCCGTGCGTTTGGCTCAACAGCCAAAGTATGCCGGCAAGACCATTGTGGTCATCCTTCCGGATTCCGGCGAGCGCTATATTTCCAGTATTCTTTTCGAAGGCGTGGGCGTTTAATCTGGCTGACGAAAATCCCGCTCAACTAGCGATCTGCATGCCGTAATGATAGGGCGGCAGAGAAACATTCTCGTCGATTATTTTAAATCCGGCCTCTATGGCCCAAGTTTGGCATTGTTCCGGCTTGGGCCTAATTTTCAGTGCAGGTCCGCGCGGTGTGCTGCTGTCATGGATCCAATGGATGATTCCGGCTTTAGCCCCTTTTTTGAGAATGCGAAAGGCTTCGGCAAGAATCTTGATTGGATTTTCTGCATGTAGAATATTGAAAAGCATAACATAATCCACACTTTGATCCTCCAACCCAGTGCCCACGGCAATAAAATCACGACGCACGGCCACTAGGTTCGACACATTTTCCATCTGCGCTTTTCGTGTCACCGTTTCAATCATTTCATTTTCGATATCCATCGCGATGATTTCAGAATCTGAAAACATTTTGGCTGCCGGAATCGCAAACGTACCGTAGCCGCAGCCTAAATCAACAAAGCGAGCCATATTTGAGGCCGCGCCCAATTTTATGAGGATTTCTTGCGGTGAAAAAAAACTCGACCACAAGTCTTCAGGGGGCATGCCACTATCGGTAATTTTCATTTGGATTCCTAGGAGGTGCTATGTCATTGGAAAGGCAGGGCATGCCCCTTTCCGATTTTCTGTTTTCTATTTAAACTAACCTCATGAGCCAAATTGAAGTAGTGTATGAAACGCCTCGCCTTCTCATCCGCCGTTTTTTGGCCAGTGATTTGCAGGATGCCTTCGAAATCCTATCCGAACCCGAAGTTGCGAAATATGAATTCTGGAATGCGTTTACGTTTGAAGAGACTCGGGACGATTTGGAAATCCAATCCGCGGTGCTTCCCGGCACTTTTGAGGTTTGGAATGAGTTTGCGGTAGTGCTGAAGCCAGGAGAAAAATCCAGTGGCAAGGTGATAGGTAATATTTCCTTTAGGATCAATGATGCTGTCCAGCGGCAAGCGGAAATCGGATTTCATTTCAATGTCGCATTTCATGGCGTAGGCTATGGTCAAGAGTCGGTGACGGGATTGATCGAATACCTATGGAAGCTCGGAGCCTACCGCATCTGGGCGGTTTCTGACATTCGCAATCAGGCGTCATGGAAGTTGATGGAACGGTTGGGCATGCGGCGCGAAGGCCACATGGTCCACAATTGTTTTGTCAAAGGCGAATGGTGCGATGAATACCACTACGCCCTATTGGAGTCGGACTGGCGAAGATTCCAGAGCGAAGCAGACCTCTTCAATCGTCGCTAAATAAAAGCTTTATTCCAATCCAAGTGGGTTAAACTTTACCGGCCACGGTTACAACGAGATTAAGCTTAAGCATGCCCTTGGTTTTAAGGGTTTCCAACAAGGTCAATTCGGCAATAACTTTGAGGCTGTGTTTATTGACATCCTTAATGGCGGCCTTCACTGCAGGGTAACCCGCTTCGGCCGGGAAAATCTGTTTCTCCAATTCGAATAAGACCATTTTAGGATCGAAGCTCAAGGCTTTTAAGGTGCCTACACTATCCTTACCGGTTTGAAGAGTGAGCAATTTTTGGCCGGCAATTCCATCCCGAGTAAAAATTTCCAAGTAATAACGCACACCGCTATTGGCTGTAAGGAATTCAGAAGTGGTGGCGTCATAGGTCACTTTGAGGCCAGTGATTGTAACCGAGTCCGGGTTGATGCCTTTGTCCTTCAGCCGGGCACGGATATCATCCAGATTGAATTCGCCGGAATCGGAATACGTTTGCATCGCGAGATTGTCGAATGTCAAATTGATGGAAGACGTGTCGCTAACAGCCACCACTAGGCCGCCGCTAATGTTGGGATCCGTACCTTCTTGAATCGCACAGGCTCCCAGACCTAAAATCGCAATGGCGGTGAAGGCATATAGGGCAAGTCGCGCAGTTGTTTTGTTCCGGTTCAGTGCAGTCATAGTCGTTTCCTTGTTTAGGGTATACCAATAGTCCTATTTCTTATAAC
Source organism: Fibrobacteria bacterium (assembly GCA_043732185.1). Lineage (GTDB taxonomy): Bacteria > Fibrobacterota > Fibrobacteria > UBA11236 > UBA11236 > Chersky-265. The sequence goes on along the minus strand of JAYTHY010000074.1, from coordinate 57,077 downwards.
GATAAGCGAGCAGGCCGATTTGATTTCCAAATTGAGCGCCCATATTTTGACCGAATACGGCATCATAGCCTAGGTGAAAAGCCACATTGAGATTGAGACGGAAGCCATTACGACCGTCCAGGTTGAGATTCGGTTTAACGGATTCATCCGGCTGCGGGTTGGTGGTGCTGTTGTCATGAATAATCAGCGATCCACCGCTTTTCAAACTGGCGCTTTCCCAGCCCGTTTCCAAAAAGACCTCGAGCCATTTTTTATAGGTATAGCCCGCTAAGACGCCAAAGAATTGGGATTGTCCGGTCAAGTCCATTGTGCCGGAAATATTTCCGCCCGGTTTCCAGGATGCCGAAAGCCAGGTGAAATTGGCGGCCACGGAAAAGGTGAGGGGATAAGGAAGCGGAGGCAAGAATGAAGCCAAGTCATGTTGAATGCCAAGGCCGGGCATGGAAAAGGCATAGGCGTCCAAAGGCAAGCCGATATACCGCAACTTGATTTCCGTGTATTTGAATGAAAAACTTAACTGCGGTTCTACAAACGGCAACCAGTTGAAACTGGACAACTCTTGCTTGCCGTCGCTCAAGGGGGTTTCGGTGGAGTCAAAAATGGTTTTGCTGATGGGACTGTAGTCAGAGGAATAAGTTATTGGCCCATTTTTACGTCCAAAGATCGTGGGCGCATCATAGGTGGAGCTTTCCTTACAAGTTTGTTTACCGGTTGGATTGTCGGTATGATAGAGCTTGCAACCTGGGTCTTCGGCCGTCCAGGAAAAGGAACGGTCCTGATCGGACAGCCCCGTCACATTAATCGGCAATCCCAGATAGAATCCAAAACCTGCGGGTACGGCAGAGCTTTGATACCAACCGGAGTTGGTCATGGACCCAAAAAGTGTAGCGAATGGTTTCACATATTCTCGGTTGTTTTCAAAGGCTTTGATAATGCCATCCAGATTTCCTGCCGAGGTCATGCGGGGTAAAACGGATAAAGTTAAAACAGTCACGGAGGCGATATTTGAAAGGCGAATACTAAAGGTCATGCTGAAAAATTCCTTGCGAAGATATCCCGTAAATACACCATTTTCCAGCGTTTCTGTCAACTCGGCAAATCGAAACAATACAATCCCTCTTTACGCCCTAAAAAGCATGTGATGCTTATCACCTCCTGGTAGTGCCCTTCCGACAACTGAACTAACTTGTTCTCAACTTTTTGTTTAAACAAGGCGAGGCCCTTTGCCCCTGAAACGAGCTTTCTTTTTATTGGGGTTAGGTTTTTTGACCTTGCCTTTCCCAGCTCGCCGGGTTTTGGCCGCCGAACAGGCTAAAGTAGCCTACGCGATGCGCTCAGCTGATACCGTGGAACGCCTGATGGCATTCACTTTGGACTCCGTTGGCGTCTTGAAAATCGAATCCAGCAAGATCGGAATGGGGGTCGAAAGCCAACTGGAAACAGAAAATGGCTTTGAAAGAGCCATACACAAAAAAGCCTTTTCTCCAACGCAGAAAGATACTGCTCAGCTCCTATTATCGCTCACGCAGCGTTGGAAGGGCGTGCAGCATTTTACTTGCCTCAAGAACGATGGGTACGCTTTTTCAGTTAAGACCGATTCCTTGTCGCTGGATTGCAAGAATTGTTTTTCCTGCACGGATGGTATTGGTCTTCAAGATGCCAAAAGTTTGGCTCGATTAGGCAAGCTCACCCTGTGGCTCTACCGATTAGGCGAAGAAATGCCCATGCCTTGAACTAAAAAAGAAATTACCATACGTTTCCCCGTGGCAAATCTCCCGCATTTCATCTGAGGTATTGGCAGGCAGCCATTGTCCGTTTTTACCAAGGTAACGGCAAAGATACCCTTGTTCACGAAGCCAGGTCCAACCCGGAGGCGGAACTTGATTGAACCAGAATTCGCATAGAAGCAATCCTTGGAATCGTTGGAAGAAGTTTTCCCCTCCGGCAAATAGGGACATTTCCGATCCTTCCACATCGATTTTTACTGCGGCTATGGACTCGGGAGCCAGGTTCTGGCGCGCTAAAAAATCATCGAGACGGATAATTTCCACCCTGCGTTTTTGGAAGGAATATCCGGGACCGATATTTTCGGCAGCGTAGGAATTGGAAAATCCGGATTGCGAATAAAGCGGCACACCAAAATAAATGGGTATCAAAAAATCGGTGGAAATATTTTCCGCCCCGACGCCAATGGGTTGAAGTGAAACCTGTCGAAGTCGGAAGGGGAACAAAACCCTTTTTAACAACTTACCGTGAACGGGCTCAAAAGCCAGAACCAGGCCGGATTTCCCTACAGCATTGGCAAACAGTACGGTCGAGGCGCCCAAAAAGGCACCTATATCGAGTACGCGGTCACCGGGTTTGAGGCGCGCGGCGAACGCAAGCAAGTCCGCTCCGAAAAAGCCTTGAGCATATTGGGGCATTCGCAAGGCCCGAAACATGCGCGCAAAAAAGTAACCCGCATGAACAGCCTGGTATCCTTTAGAACCGATTAAACGGAAAAGACTCCTTTTCAGGCGTTTCCATGGCATAGCCCTGATGATACCAATAGAGTGGACTTCAGGATACCAAAATATTAAACAGTCGTATCGATTACGTGGCCAGGAGTTTTATGTGGGGTGGAATCACCCAGAAGCGTTAAGAACGGAAAATCTTCCTTGGATGGGGGTTCAATGCCTTTGGGGGTCTCGCCCTCTTTTCCAAGCAGGCTTTGTGTGATTTTCTCCGCGGATATTTTTGCAGCCTCTGCAGCGTATACATCGACATGATCACCCAGGCCAGGTTGACCCGAAGTGCCACCGTGAGGGGCTGGATTCCCAGACTCAGGTGCAGCGGTCACTTTGGTGGTTTCTACTGCTTTTGCCGCGACTTCATCTGCCCCCACCGTGTCCGATGGCACAACTGGCGAAGGAGGGAGGTTAAGGCTTCGGGTGACTGGGTTGACGACCATACTCATGTCTACTCCTGCTTAGTATATCGGCATATTTCGAGTCGACTTTAATTCTTTTTTTGTCAATTATTTGTGAATCTAATGGAATTAGGGCTGAATTAAGAAAAAGTGCCTTTTTCGACTTTTGTCGCCCGGTACCCGCCTACCCGCACTATATTTTATTTGAGATTAGACCCAAACCGAAAACAGGGCATAAGCCGGGGTTTATGGACGATTGCTTAAAGGACCAAGTCGGAGCTCTCAGGGAGAGAATCAAATCTTCCGGGGAGGATAGGGCGCTCTATCAGGAGCTTTCCGATCTTCTTTTCCAGGCGGGAAAGATTTCTGCGGCAATGAACATTTTGGAAAAATTTCTTCCGTCAAATAGTGCGGGTGCGCCCGTCCCGGATGCCCCGGAAGCCAAGTGGTTATTTGATCGGGGACTTGAATTCGCGGATGCGTATCTGTATGAGGATGCTGTGGAATGCCTGTCGCTGGCGTTGAACAGCGGTTTGGATACCTTTGAAACCCATTACTGTCTGGCCGGTGTGTATAAAAGTTTGCAGCATTTTTCTCAATCCGAATTTCATTGCCGCCGCAGTTTGACACTGAATCCCCGGTTTGCCCCGGCTTTTATTTTGCTTGGTTCCCTCCTTAAAAAGCCCGGTGACATGGAAGAAAGTGTTGTCGCCTGTAAACGGGCCATCTTACTGGATCCAGAATGCACGGCCGCCTACTACGACCTCGCCTGTTATTATTCTCTGCAATCCAAACGGGAACAGGCTTTAGCAGCCATAACCATGGCGTTGTGCAAAGGATTCTCCGATTTTGACTGGCTGCTCCAAGATCCGGATCTGGATCTTTTACGCCGAAATCCGGAATTTGAGTTTCTGCTCCAGTCCTACCGACAAAAGCTCACCTGAGTACAAGCCGAAAGGCTCTGTTCCAGCCCAACCCCAATCCATTGCTCAAGATGACTGGCAAATAGGGATGTCTTTTCTATATTCCTGCCGGTTTTTCAACCACTTAGCCCAGGAAGATCTTCCCGGGATGGTTGATTTTTTCAACGGTTTTGAGATGAAGGAATCAGTAGCCTAATGAAAAGGGAAACAGGTTTTCGTACCGTATTGCTGATCGTTGTTCTGGTATTGTGTGGCATTAGTCTCTTCCCGACCTTGATGGTCTTTTCTAAGAAGAATGACGCCAACCTACCCCTGGAACAGCGCACTCGGGAAATTTATAAGCGTGAACATCCGGAAATGGCCGCCAAGGCTATCAACCTAGGCCTGGACTTAGCGGGCGGTACGCATATTATTGTAGAAGTGCAGAAGGATAAACTGGATAAGGATGCCCAGAAGGACGTGATGGATCGTTCTTTGGAGATTCTCCGAAATCGCGTCGATCAATACGGATTGAGCGAGCCCATGATCACCCGTTCCGGTGAAAACCGCATTGTAGCAGATTTGGCAGGTATGGGCGCAGAGGATGCGCGTAGACTCATCGGTGCCACAGCGCTGCTTGAATTCAAATTGGTTCCTGAAGCGACGGAGTTCAAACCCGTTCTGGATAAAATCGACGGATTCCTCAATCGCCGCTCCGGTGGCAAGCCTATGGCAGGCACGAAACAGGCTAGTGATACATCCCGAGCCGTTGCTGATATGTTCGGCCGTGTTATGGCTACGGATTCCACAAAATCGGTCAGTGCTATAGGGGCCAAAGACACCACGAAAGTTGCTGCCAATGACAGCTTGAAAAAAACCGATTCCGCTGCTGATACCAGCGAAACCGCCTCCGAATTTTTTAAGAACCGCCCCTTTGGCTCACTCTTAGTTAGCATGGGCCGCGATATTGCGGTCAAGGCCGAGAATGTCGATAAGGCTAAGCGTATTTTGGAAGATCCGGAAGTGCAGCAACTCATCCCCGCGCGTTATCAATTCCTCTGGGGACGCGATGTTGAAGTGCAGCAAGGCGGGGGTAAAACCCGGCGCTTGTATTTGCTAAAGCGCCGTCCGGAAATGACCGGTGCAACCATTGCCGATGCCCGTCCCCAAAGGCTTTCCGGCGGAATGAACGCTGGAGAAACCGAAGTCAGCCTAACTTTTAAAGGGTTGGGTCCTAAGGAGTTTGGCCGAGTGACAGGAGCCAATATCGGCCGTCAGCTGGCCATTGTCCTGGACTCTGTGGTGTATTCCGCCCCTGTTATTCAAGGACGTATTCCCAATGGGCGTGCATCCATCACTGGAATTGGCGACATGAAGGAAGCCAAGCAATTGTCCGTGACCTTGCGTGCCGGTTCCTTGCCGGCCCCGATGCAAATCGCTGAATTGCGTTCTGTAGGCCCTACCTTGGGTGAAGACAATATTAAAAAGGGACTCTTGGCCGCCGTCGTGGCTTTGGCGCTCGTTGCGGCTTTCATGGCCTTCTATTATAAGGGCGCGGGTCTCATCGCGGACTTGGCTCTCTTTTTAAACATGATTCTGCTCTTTGCAGTTTTAAGCGCCTTTCATGCCACGTTGACCTTGCCTGGCATTGCCGGTATAGTGCTCACCATTGGTATGGCTGTGGATTCTAACGTACTGATCTTTGAGCGTATTCGTGAAGAACTTCGCAACGGTCGCAGCGTGCGGGCTGCCATTGATGCAGGCTATAAGAAAGCCTTCAGTGCCATTTTCGATTCCAACGTGACCACTTTGGGTACCGCGGCAATTCTCTACTACATCGGCATTGGTCCTATTAAAGGCTTCGGGCTAACCTTGATGGTGGGTATTTCCGCCTCCTTATATACGGCAATCGGAGTGTCGCGCTTAGTATTCGATTACATCTTGGCTCGTCGCGATATAAAGGTTTTGTCCATCGGAAAAGGCATTACCTGGTTTCATACTGTAGACATCAAAGTTATTCCCTGGGCCCGGTATTATGTGGGCTTGTCCATCGCCGTGTTCGCCTTGGCTTTGGGTGCCGTTGCGGTTAGAGGCTTGCACTTCGGCATCGACTTTACCGGTGGAAATGTCTATCGCGTTAAATTCGAGCAACTGCCAGATATCGAAAAAGTGCGTAAGGAAATCGAGGCTGCTGGCCTTGAAGATCCACGCGTTCAGACTCTAGGAAGTCAAAACGAAAATCGCCTGCTTATCTTCCTACCCAAAACCGGTGAAGATGCTAAAACCAAAGCTCTGGTTGAGAAAGCCGTTATCGGCGCCACTATTGAAGGCGAAGATACTGTTGGGCCCTCGGTTGGCAAGGATTTGCGGCGTTCCGCCATCATGTCTATTCTGGCCGCGTTGGTTCTTATCGTGCTGTATATCTGGTTCCGCTTTGGGCGAAATGGACTCGGCTTTGGCGTAGGCGGCGTGTTGGGACTTATCCATGACAGTATAATCACGCTCGGTTTGTTCGCCTTATTTGGGATGGAAATCTCCTTGGACTTTGTGGCCGCTATCTTGACCATTATCGGGTATTCCTTGAATGATTCCATCGTTATCTTCGATAGGATCCGGGAACTGACCGGCGTGGCAAGCTCAAAGGAAAGTTTTGCAACCCGCGTAAACAATGCCAATAACCAATGCTTGAGCCGAAGTATAATCACCCATTTAACTGTGCTCTTCACCGTGCTGGTTCTCTCCATCATGGGCGCCTCGTCGGTTCGTGACTTCAGCATCGCGATGGTTATCGGCGTCGTAGTAGGCACCTATTCCACTATCGCCGTGGCCTGCCCGTTTGTAGTTTGGTGGGACCGTCGCCGGATTCATCCGGCTACTCTGCCCAAGGCCGCTGCACTGGCAATTAAGAAGTAAGCTGAAGCATTGCTGTTGGCGCTTGCCTGGCCTTTTGGGTTACTCCAATAGGGCCAGGATTCGGCCAGCGATTTTTTCCAGAGGCAATATTTCATCTGCAAGGCCGGCCTTGAAAACGGCGCCGGGCATGCCCCATACAACGCTGCTGGCTTCATCCTGGACTAAAACATAGCCGCCGATACCTTTAATGGCTTCGCAGCCTTTAAGGCCATCTTGCCCCATTCCGGTTAGAACCAAAGCCAATACTTTTGGGCCGAAGGCCATGGCAACCGAACGAAAAAGCACATCCCCGGAGGGTCGGCAAGAGTTCTCGGGCGGTCCTGAATGCATTTTAAGATAAAACCGATTCAGTTCTTTGCGAACCTCCATATGCAGACCGCCCTGCGCTACATAGGCGCAGCCCTTTTCCAACTCCATTCCGTCCTGGCAATGCATGATTTTAATGCTGCATTTTTTTGCGAGGCTCAAAGCAAGCTGACCGGAAAACTCGGCGGGGATATGCTGGACAATGACAATCGGGATACTTAAACTCGCCGGCAAGGCGCTCAATATGCGCTCTAAAGTTAATGGACCGCCCGTAGAAACTGCTACGGTTAAAATCGAAATAGAGTGGAGCGCCTTCGGGCTGGAGGCCAAAGTTTTGTGAATGTGGACGTGGGAGTCTGGGCTTAAAGGGCGGGTAGGGGCGGTAGATTTGCCGTGGTAGTTTGATTCAAGAAGCCCGGTTATTTTTGGAATCAATTCCTTTCGGAGATAGGCTATGGGGACATCGCCGGTTTTAAAATGTCCCTCTTTGCTTAGGAAGTCGGTGGCCCCAAGAGACAGTGCTTAAATAGTGACCCCGGCATCCACTTCGGTCACGGCGCTCAACATGATAATGGGCAGACGGGGATGCAGTTTGCGCAAAGTTCGCAGCGTGTCCAGCCCATTCATCCTTGGCATTTCCACGTCTAAAATCACCAGATCCGGCAGCATCGCAGCTGTTTTTTCCAAAACAATTTCGCCATTGGCTGCCATGATGACTTCCGCGTGTAGGTCGGCTGTCAACAGGCGATTCAATATCATTCGAACAACTATTGAATCATCGGCGATGATAATGCGTGGTGATTGCATGAGACGCATTTATTATACCACAATTCGGCCCCTCTCATTTGTCTACGAAGTCGGATTCCGGTAAAGATGGCTGCCGCCATGTGGAAATTATGAAAGTCCAAGCATTTCGCGAAACTGAATGGCAAGTTTTGTGATGCGCATGTCCAAAGCTGGTGCGAATTTATTTTTCTTTATCGTGTTCAACCCTTCTTTTGCATAGAGCGCGCAGCTGTCGATATTGCCGAGATGTTTATGCATCTCCGCAATTTTTTGATCGGTTTCCAACCATGCGATAAGATAGAAGGGCTGGCAGTTGCGAGTGACGAGGGTAACAGCAACGTGACGGGCATGACAATAGTGGGCGAGGATTTCTTCGATTTCGGATTCCGATTGCGCCAGTTGGATATGGTCTTCCAGCAGGGCCGGACCAAATTCCCATTCCTTGAAATGGAAAAACAGCCGATGCCGAAGGTCGCGCGTAATGCGCATATAATCGTAATCTTCCGCCGTCATGGAAATGGGTTTTTCCAGAGTTGTGGTGCCGTAGTGCAACGCCGGAAAATCGGGGCTGATTTCCGGTTCGGCGAAATCGACAAGGCTCAGCCAGGTGGATTTTGATGAGAAATAAGACATAGGGTATCTTGTGCCTCCTTGACCTAGAGCATACTACGGCTTGTGGTCAAGCGCCACTTGTGGCGGAGGTACAGATGCTGCGGGCCAATTACTTAGAAACCATGGCTTTAGCAGGGTGTTTTGGAAGTTTGCGATTGTTTAGCCCTGTGGGGAAACCCCAAAGGGCTAAAAGGATTTCGGTATTATTTTGGTTTGGTCAGTATCCAAATCTCTTCTTTGCCAACGCGTTCCTTGATGCTCTTCTTGGGGATGATCTTTTCCTGCACGTCGAAGACTCCATCCAAACGGGCCATGAGCTCGCCTTCGGAGGTTGGATGGGGAGGACCATCTAATGAGGTGGTTCGGATTAAAGGAAAGAATGCTGCGATCACGATTCCGTTTGGTTGCAACATTCTGTCCCAGACTTCGAAGTATTCATCGCGACGGCCAGGATGCACGGAGTTGAAACAGCCGTATTCAAAAATGATGTCGAAGGGCTGAGTGCTTTTGGGCGTGAGTTCAAAGAGGTCGATGTTCAATACCGTGAGCTTGCGCTGTTTTTCTGTGAGCGTATTCAACGCCGCGAACGCGGTCTGGGAAAAGTCCACGGCCAGGGTTTCATGTCCGCGTTGCGCCCAAGCGGCGGCATCATAGCCTCGACCTGCGCCGGGTACCAGCACCCGACCCGTCTTGGGGCAGGAGTCATGCTTGAAAAATTCCTCCAGGATGGGACTGACCTTTCCCAGATCCCACACATCCTTTTTGGCTTTGTACAAGTCTTCCCAATATTCCGGCAAGTTTTGAGTCAGCATCAGGCTACCTTCTTCTGTTCTGTGGCCAATTGTCCGCAAGCCGCATAGATATCGGGCCCGCGGGGTCGCCGACGCAGGACTTGGAAGTCGCCTTGCGCCAGGATTCTTTCAAACTCTAAAATTTCTTCATCAGACGGCGGTTCCATTTCAGGATTGCCCCGGTTCAATGGAATCAAATTGATTTTGCAATTTCGGTTAGCGGCGATGCGTTTGAGTTCGCGCGCGGCTTCCGGTGTGCAGGTCTTGTTCTTAATGAGTATGTACTCAAAAGTAAGCCTTTGGCCGGTGATGTGAATATATTCATCCGCGGTTTTGAGCAAGGTCTCGATGGGATAGCGGCGATTCACTGGCATGATTTCGGAACGCACCGCATCATTGCTTCCGTTGAGGCTGATGGCGAGTTTAAAGTCTGGTGCGCGCACGGCCCATTCCAGAATTTTTGGAGCGATGCCGGAGGTGGAAACGGTAATTTTGTCCTTCGCTATCCCAAAACCCTCTGGAGAATTGAGTGTGTCACACGCTTGAGCCACATTCTCTAAGTTAAGCAGCGGCTCACCCATGCCCATGAATATGACATTTGAGACGCGCGCGGTTGGACCTTCTTTTTCTTTCAGGTAGCGGGTTACAAAATGAACCTGCTCCAGGATTTCTCCCAAAGTTAGGTTGCGGATAAAGCCCATGGTTGCCGTTCGGCAAAAGGTGCATCCCATAGCACATCCGATTTGCGATGAAACACATACGGAACGTCGGTCCTCAGTCGGGATGAGGACAGTTTCAAAAAAGTGCCCTTCATGCGTGGCAAAGACCCATTTGAGGGTGCCGTCCTTGGAAAGCTGGGAGGTTTTAACCTCAAGTACGCTGCAATTTGCGGTGGCGTCCAAGTTTTCGATTAGAGGTTTGGGTAAATTGCTCATTTTCCGGAAATCGGTTTCCAGGTTCTGAAAGACCCAATTGTGGATTTGCTTGGCCCTAAAGGCGGGCTGGTCCATGGAAACGACCAAGGCTTCCAGGTCCGGAAGGCTCATACCTAGAATGTTCAGCTTGGTCATGCGCGCAGAATTTAACAAAAATTACCCACCTTGCTTAGTGCTCGGGGCGGATGAATGCATCGGAAGCCTTTAAAAACCTGCCTAATATCGAATACACCTCCAATTTATACTTTATAATCTCAATATGTCGCAGGACTCCATCACATCCGAAGGCCGTTCCGGGGATGAACCCCAGGCTGCCGTGGCATTGATCCGAACGTCTGGATCGGACCCGGAATTCCTGCTTTTAAGGCGTGCGGTCCATCCTGAGGACCCTTGGTCCGGGCATTTTGCCCTTCCGGGAGGCCGGCGTGAGACCGAAGACCAGGCTATCTTGGACACCGCCATCCGGGAGGCTTTTGAGGAGTGCGGGATAGCTCTAAAACCGTGGCATCTGGTTGAACCTTTGCCATTGGCCATCGCCGGAGGTTGGCTTGGGCGGCCATTGGTGGTTGCTCCTTTTCTATTTGAAGTGGAAGAAAAGCCCCCACTTTTTCTTCAAGATCAGGAAATCGCCGAGTACCATTGGCTGGCCCTCAGCTATCTTCTTGACCCCGTGAATCGCAGCAATGCGGCTTTGAGCGGCAACCATCCGGAAGTCCTGTTTCCCTGCATACGTGTGGGTACGGGAGCCATCTGGGGGTTTACCTACGGCGTGCTGAATTCCATTTTGGAACTGAATTAAAGTGTCCAAGATTCTACTTCTTGATTACGACTACACCTTGTACCCATCCACTTTGACGACACTCAAAGCCGTCGATGAACGCATCAACTTGTATATCCAAACCTTTCTAGGCTATTCGCCTGAGGCGGCAGATGCAGCCCGGCTTCAGTTGTGGGAGAAATACGGCACTACCTTGAAGGGGTTGGAAGAACAACACGGAATGGATAGGCATCATTATTGTGATTTTATCCACGCTATCGAGGACCATCACTTGCCTCCAGTCGATTCGGATCTCACTGCCTGGCTTGGGCGGATTCCTCATCCGATTTACATCTTCACCAACGCCCGCATGGACTGGGTGGTGCGCGGGCTCAAGTCCATGGGGCTTGAATCCATTCTGCCTGGATCAGAAAACCAGTTAGGCGGAACTAAACTGCAAGGAATTTTCGACATCGCCTTCATGGATTGGCAAGGCAAGCCGCATCCGGAGTCGTATGTCAAAGTAGATGCCTATTTACGCAATCGCCATGGCCAAAATGTAGAGATCCATTTTGCCGATGACCGACTGGACAATCTGCGAACAGCTGAACAATTCAATTGGAACACCATCTGGATTCCGCCTCACAATGCACCATCCTTAACGTCTGGACTGCTGGGTCAAACGTCGGCTGCTTTGATTGGAGTCGATCCAAACCTCCCGGGATCCGCGCCGGTCCATCCAGCCTCCCCTGCATGAAAATATTCGTTTCGGCTGGTGAAGTTTCCGGAGATGAAATGCTGGGTGCCGTGCTCGGACGCCTGAGGGAAACATTACCCGAATTGCAGATTAGGGGATTGGGTGGATCTGCAGCTGAGTCGCATGGATTATCACCCCTGTTTCCATTGGAGAAAACCGCAGTAAGCGGAGTCTGGGATGTTTTGCGTAGGGCGTTTTTCCTTTTCCGCATGTATCGAACCGCCCTGGCCGTATTGAAGGATTTTCATCCTGACCTGGTATTATTGGTGGATTATCCCGGCCTCAATCTGCGGCTTGCAGCCAAGGCTCACGCCATGGGTAAACGCGTCTGTTACCTAGCACCACCGCAAGCCTGGGCCTATCAGGCACAAAGCCAAAGAACCAAACGCGCCGTGCGGGTCTTGCGGGGATGTTCCGTGCATGTTTTGTTTCCCTTTGAAACCAAATATTTTTCCGGGTCTGTATCAAAAGTGACGGTTGGACACTTCCTGGTCTCCGCCCCCGCATTGCCAAAGCCACCCGTGACTAGGCGACCCATTCTGCTTCTCTGTCCTGGCAGCCGAGTGCCGGTGTGGGGTCGCAATCTACCGGTTTGGCTGGAGCGTTTACTGGAACTGAATGTGCTGGGAGTTGACTGTGCATTTCCACAGCCGGAGATTCAGGTGCTTATGCCCGCTCATTTGGCAGCCATGTCCCGGGAATGGCTACGGAAGTTTCAGGGAGGCAAGTTTGTTCCATTTGTCACAATTCAAACCGACAAAAAATCCGCCTTGGCGGATGCGGATTGGGCGTTGGCCTTTCCAGGTACCTTGACGCTAGAGCTCGCTTTAAGTCAGGTTCCTACAGCAATTTTGGCCGTAATGGATCCATTGACGCTGGCTGTTGGCAAAAGGCTTTTGCGTTCCACCCGGCTTGGCTTGCCCAATCTCCTCCTGGAAGAGGAGGTATTTTCCGAATGGGTGGGTGTTTCTGCAGAATTGACAAAAGTAAAATTTCAAAAAGTTCTTCAAGATCTTTGGGCTTGGAACCGTGCTTGGGAACCCCTCCAGGAGCGCCTTAGCAGAGTATTAGGCACTGGCAATGGGGCGGAAATTGTAGCGGGAGAGTGTATGCGCCTCGTGAATGCTTCCCAGCTAGTAGATGCCTCCCATTAAGGTCTTGTCAATTTTGGACGCCTAGACATATAATAAGTTATGGCCGAGGCATCCAAAGAAGGATCGCCCCCAGTTGAGACGGCACAACCCTCGGGGGCCCAACCCGAACCTGCACCACAAGTAGGCACGGCCGCCGACTATCTGGAACTTAAAGCCGAGCCTATCCGAGCCACGTTGACCATCAAGGGATCGATTGTGTTGGCCGGTATAACCCTGACCCAGGACGATATCGCCAAAAAACTCACCGCTCTTGGAGTCACTTTTGGCATTGATTGGGCGGCTGTGGATCGGATGATCAGCGGCAAGCAATACGATCGCGGCATTGTTGTGGCCAGCGGATCACCTCCTAAGCCCAGTAAAGACGCCTTTATCCAGGAAAAACTGAAAATTGATGCGGATGTTAAGCCCGTATTGGATAAAGACGGCAAGGCCGATTACAAAAACGTGGACAATATCCACCAAGTTAAAAAGGGTGATGTATTGGCTGTGAAAACGCCCGCTACGCAAGGCGATGGCGGCAGCGATATTTTCGGAAAATCCCAGCCCATGCCTCCGGGAAAAGACGTTTCGTTTAAACTGGGCGTGAATACAGAAGTCTCGACTGATGGCCTGACCCTTATAGCTAGCACCGGCGGCTATGTTTACCATCTTGCCGGAGCCATTTGCGTTGGCGTCATATACGTGCATAAGGGCGATGTCGATTTTAAAAGCGGCAACTTGCATTACCAGGGTGACATTCAAGTGTTGGGCGACGTAACCACCGGGTTTACCGTGGAAGCTCAGGGGAACATTCTGATAGAGGGCAGCGTAGACGCTGGTGTGGTTGTGTCACACGGAGGGGACGTGACCATCAAAGCAGGTGTTTTTGGCCACAGCACCGGGCGTATTGCTGCCAAGGGCAATATCAATATCATGGGTGCCCAAGACATACGCATTGAATGCGAATCGGGAATGCTCACGGTGGAAAAAGCCTTGCGCAATTGTTCCGTTTTGGCCAAATCCGTAAAGGCGGACGCATCAGGTTGCTCGGTAGTGGGCGGAGATTTCAAGGCTTTCGGCGACGTGCATATTGCGGCTTTGGGAGGGGAAGGTTGCCACACCGAAATTTTTATCGTGGACAAGGATGCGGATGCCGCCAAAGCGGGCTTGGCGAAAATTGAAAAAACCATGGAAGCGATGCATGCTAAAGTGGCTCCCATTGAAACCCGTTTGAAGGCCATGAAGATCATGGCCGCCCGGTTCGGGGGCACCATGTCGGATAGGTCCAAAGCGGATCTTAAGGCCGTGCTGGATCAATACATGGCTGTAAAAGGCGAAGAAAAAGTAATTCTGGTGGAGAAGGAAAAATTCGAAGCGGTGCTTAAACTAGCACCCAAACATATTGGCACGTTTACGGTGACGGAAAAAATAATTTGGGGCGCAAAACTGCATATGTATGGCCATGCGCGCGAATTGCTAGCTGAAGATTCCAATCAGGAATGGGTTTGGGTTCCGGATGGGCTACTCGGAAGAACCATACTGCCCGATGTACCCGCGAAAAAAGAAGAAGCCGGCAAAAAAGAGGAATCAAATTCTGTTACGTCGAGCGAGCATCCGGCTTCGGAGGCTCCTCCTTCTTGACCAGAACCTTGTCTACTCGGTTCCCGTCCATGTCCATCACCTCATAGCGCACAAAATCCTGCAGAAAGTGATCGCCGGGTTTGGGAATGCGGCCGAGCTGCATCATTACAAATCCACCCAAGGTCTGGTACGTATCCGTGTTCTCTTCCGGCAGCTTTTCAATCGACATCAAATCCTTGAAGTCCTCAATGGTGTGCATGCCGTCCACCAGCCAGGATCCGTCTTCACGCTGCACGGCCCCAGGGTTGCCGTCCTTTTGGTCATGTGAGGCGATGTCTCCGACAATAGCTTCCAGTATATCGTTCAAGGTTACTAGGCCTTGCAGGCTTCCGTATTCGTCGATCACGAGCGCTATATGGATGCCGCTTTCCTTAAACGACTCTAAGGATTTGAGCACCGGAATAGTTTCCGGAATGGTCAAGGCTTTGCGTGTTCGCGCCTTAAGGTCGATAGGCCGGCCGGAAATGCAATCCGCGAGCATATCCTTGGTGTGGATGATGCCTAGCACCTGGTCCAAATTGCCTTGGCAAACCGGAAAGCGCGAATACGTGCTGCTGAGGATCATTTCGCGTAATTCATCAGGCGTGGCTTCCACATTGATCCAGGAGATTTCCGGACGAGGCGTCATGATGCTGTTGATGCGGCGTTCATTGAGTTCGATAACGCTTTCCACCATATCCTGCTGGGATTCCTGGAAGACTCCAGCCTCGGTGCCTTGGGCGATCATGACATTGATTTCGTCGCCGGTTACCGGAGGTTCGTCGGAAGGCTTACTGCCTACTAGGCGCAGAATGAAATCGGTGACAATCCCGAGAAATGAAACGACAGGATAGGCCATTTTGGAGATAACCTGCATGGGCCAGGCCACTAGCGAGGCAATGCGTTCGGCATTGTGCAAGGCAATGGTCTTGGGAACCAGTTCTCCCAAAATAACCTGCAGAAAAGTGACGCCAAGCACCACCAGAGTCAATCCAATGCGATCCCGGTATTCGCCAATAATAGGCCAGCCCACCATATGCGAGGAAATTTTTTCTGCGATGGTGCTGCCGCCGTATGCACCTGTTAAAAGGGTAACACCCGTGATGACCACCTGGATGGTGGCGAGAAACCGGTTGGGCGCGTTAGCAAGGGCCAGGGCGTTTTTGGCGCGCAAATTGCCCTCGTTGGCCCATTGTTGCAGCCGGGCTTTACGGGCGGAAACGACGGCGATTTCGGTCATGGCGAAGAAGCCATTGCCCAGAATCAGGATGAGGATAAAGAGTCCTTCGAATCCGAGGTCTCTCATGTTGTGTATGGCGTGGGCATTGGGAACCGTTTAAAATAGGTAAAAAGCGGCTCTGGCCCAATCCCCGGACTAGAGGGATTGGCCTGAATCCGTCTTTCTATTATAATTACCGGCCTTATGCATCCATATCGTACTCATACCTGCGGCGAAATCAGAAAATCTCATGTCGGCGAAACCGTTCGCCTTTCCGGTTGGGTCTTCCGCCGGCGTGATCACGGCCATTTCCTATTCATCGATTTGCGCGATCATTACGGAATTGCCCAGGTAGTCTTCCATCCCGAGCGAGACTTTTTTGAAAAGGCCACGCATCTAAAATATGAAAGCGTGATTACTATCACTGGTAAGGTTATTGCCAGGGCGGAAGGCACCATTAATCCTTCCATGGATACGGGCGAAATTGAAATCGTGGTGGACGAACTGATTATCCAATCCATGGCCGAGACGCTGCCCATGCTCGTGGACGGCAAAGAGGACACGGCCGAGGACCTGCGCCTCAAATACAGGTTTTTGGATTTGCGCCGCGACAAATTGCACAAAAACATCATGCTCCGCACCCAAGTTATTTCCAGTCTGCGCCGCCGTATGACGGATGCTGGATTTGCGGAATTCCAAACACCCATCTTGACCAGCAGTTCACCGGAAGGCGCCCGTGACTATTTGGTTCCGAGTCGTATCCATCCCGGTAAATTCTACGCACTCCCTCAGGCTCCACAGCAATTCAAACAACTTTTAATGGTAGCCGGATTCGATCGTTATTTCCAAATCGCACCTTGCTTTCGAGATGAAGATGCTCGTGCCGATCGGTCTCCAGGTGAGTTCTACCAGCTTGATATTGAAATGTCCTTCGTGACCCAGGACGATGTCTTTGCGGCGGTGGAACACGTGATTGGCGGGCTTTTCGTCGAATTCGCCAAGAAGAAAGTTGATACTACTCCCTTCCGGCGGATTACCTATGCGGATTCCATGCTCAAATACGGTAATGACAAGCCCGATTTGCGCATCCCAATTGAAATCAGGGATGTGGGTGCCTTGTTTGCCGAATCGGAATTTGTTGCCTTCAAATCCGCCGTGGCCGCTGGTGCTGTGGTGCGCGCTATTCCTGTTAAAAATGTGGCGGATAAGCCGCGCAGCTTTTTTGACAAGCTGGTTGAATACGCCCAGTCGGTTGGCTCCAAAGGTTTGGCTTATTTGGTCTGGAACGGCGAAACCGTAAAGGGACCGCTGTTCAAATTCCTGAAGCCGGAACAACTGGAAGCGCTGCGCCAAAAGTGCGAAGTGGGGCCGGGGGACGCCATTTTCTTTGTATGTGATAAGGCTGATTTGGCTGCCAAAATTGCCGGTTTGTTGCGGGTTAAAGTAGCCAAGGATCTCGATATCATTGAGTCTGATGCGTTCCGCTTCTGCTGGGTTGTCGATTTTCCCATGTTCGAATGGGATGAAGAGAACAAATGCATCGCCTTCTCACACAATCCCTTTTCCATGCCCCAGGGCGGGATGGAAGCCCTATTGACCAAGAACCCACTGGAAATCAATGCCTTTCAATACGATTTGGTTTGCAATGGCGTGGAATTATCCAGCGGCGCTATTCGCAATCACATCCCCGATATCATGTACAAGGCTTTCGCCATCGCCGGTTATGGCCCGGAAGTGGTGGATAAGAAATTTGGCGGCATGATCAACGCCTTCAAATTGGGAGCCCCACCGCACGGAGGCATCGCCCCAGGTGTGGACCGAATGGTTATGCTATTGGCAGATGAGAGCAATATCCGCGAAATCATTGCCTTTCCCATGAATCAAAAAGCGCAGGACTTGATGATGAACGCCCCCGGCGAGGTCGGACTGAAACAGCTCCGGGAATTGCATATTCAAATCGATCCAAAAGTGTTGGCAGCCCAGAATGCTCCAGCCTCCACCTAGTTTAGGTCGATGATTTCACTGATTGCGCCGTAGCGCATACGAAACAATACAGCGCACTTTTTTCCATCCTTGTAGAATTCGTGGACGATGGAGGCACTTACAGTGTCCGATGCGTGGAATTCCTTCCAAGCAATAGGCCGGTATTCGCACAAATCAGCTAGGCTACAGATTTCGCCGCGCACTTTCTCTTCGGCCAAAGCCTCGATTTGTTCTTCCTGGCTTTTTTCTTTCGTTCGACTTAAAAAGTTGGCAATGAATGCTGCCTTTTTGGGAAGGCCGTGCAAATAGAAAAAGCCGCCTACCGCTACAAACAACAAAAACTTATAAGGGAGGTTAGGCATGACTTTTTTTCCCAAAGTGTAACGCATGATTATAAAACCAAACAACAGTCTTTTTCTAGCTTTATAGGTCCATTCCTGGAGAGTTCGAGGTAGTCCAATGTTCAAAAATCTGATACCCAAAAACGTCAAATTCTTTGAGATGTTCGGTCAAAGCGCCAAAATTTTAGAGGCAGCTGCCAACGTGCTGAGCGAAATGATGGCGGGAGGAGTGGAAAGCATTAAATCTGGAGCGGCGCGACTAGAGCGGCTTGAGCATGATGCGGATGTACTGACACATGAGATTCTGATCGCTTTAGATAAGAGTTTCATCACCCCAATTGATCGTGAAGATATCCACCAGTTGACTGTTGCCCTGGACGATTGCATGGATTATATGGAAGCCGTAACGGAAAGAATGATCCTCTATGGCCTCACGGAGATCACACCACCCATGAAGGGTTTGGTGGATGTACTCGTGAAGCAAGTTGCTGAACTTAACAAGGTCATGCCCGTCATTTCCCTGCTTAAATACGAAAAAATAATCCCGCACTGTATCGAGATCAACCGACTGGAAAACCTCGGTGACCGCATCGCTCGCGAGGCCGTGGCGGAACTATTTAAGGGAGACAAAAATCCCTTGGATGTCATGAAATGGCGCGATATTTACGACAATTTGGAGACCGCCACGGATATGTGTGAGCATGTCGCCGGCATTATCGAAGGGATTGTGCTGAAGCATGGCTGAGTCGATTCCCATTCTACTGGGCTTGGTCGTCCTAGCCTTGATTTTCGATTACATCAACGGCATGCACGATTCGGCCAATGCCATTGCCACTGTTGTATCAACCCGTGTGCTTTCGCCCAAGCAGGCGATTCTAATGGCCGCCTCCTTGAACTTTTTGGGTGCTTTCCTAAGCACAGCTGTTGCCAAGACTATTGGCAAGGGAATTGTGGATCCCGCTCTGGTTACTAATGGTATTGTGGCCGCTGCCCTATTGGCCGCCATCTTTTGGAATCTTCTCACCTGGTTCTATGGTATCCCGTCCAGCTCTTCGCATGCTCTGATTGGCGGCATCATTGGTTCCACAATTGCCTACCATGGCTTCCACAAGTTGAATGGCGAGGGCATTTGGAAAATCGTCAAGGCCCTGCTTATTTCGCCGCTGGCGGGTTTTGTCGGTGGGCTACTCATCATGATTGCCATCATGTGGATATTCCACAAACGGCCCGCTGGGAAAGTGAACCGTTGGTTCAAACATTTACAACTTGTCTCCGCGGCTTTTATGGCTTTATCGCATGGGTCCAATGACGCGCAAAAGTCCATGGGTATTATCACCATGGCTTTGTTTGGAATGGGATTCATTCACACTTTTGCCGTGCCGCAATGGGTTATTTTGCTTTGTGCCGCGGCCATGGCCATGGGCACTGCGGCCGGTGGCTGGCGCATCATCAAGACCATGGGTGTGCGCATGATCAAATTGACACCCGTGAATGGTTTTGCCGCCGAAACCGCAGCCTCACTTACCATTCTAGTGGCCAGTCATTTTGGCTCTCCCGTTTCCACTACACATGTGATATCCAGTTCCATTATGGGAGTGGGTTCGTCCAAACGTCTTTCGGCTGTGCGCTGGGAAATTGCTGGTCAAATGGCTATTGCCTGGATTTTGACCATACCCGCTTCCGCCATAGTTGCCTACTTAATTGGAATGGGATTGCGTCTATTGGGAACTTAGGGATATCGATGGCTAAGTGTTCTGCTTCGAATCCAAGGCGCGGTTCAAGCCCCCGCCTGCAACCAGGCCTAATGGAATGTTCACCTGAAATCGGCTGCCTTCACCGAGAATGCTTTCTACCGTAACGGTCATACCGTATTTGTGCGCTGCATGTTTGACTATTGCCAGGCCGAGACCGGTGCCTTCCTTGGATGCTCTCGACTTTGCCGCCCGATAGAAACGCTCGAATATCCTTGGCAACATGTCTTCTGGAATTCCGATTCCGGTGTCTTTTACATAAAGCTGCAAGCTGTCCCCGTTTTCCACCCACACCCTCACCTTGCCTCCCGGTTTGTTGTACCGTATAGCATTTCCAACCAGATTATTGAGTATGTGTTCAAGGTCGCGGGGCTCTACGACCACCATGACAGTATCGGGAATTTGGTTTTCCAGACGAATTCCGGAGCTGTCCAGTTCATGTCTGTGCAGGTTGGCAGCCGCATTCACATAGACCCGTAAGGACAATGGCTCGGTTTCTTTTAACTCCAGATGAGCTTCTAATTGCGATAAACTCAAAAGGTCCAAGATCAACAGCTCCAGCCTTAACGCGTTATTGTGAATTTTTTTTACGAAAAGTTCGCGAACCTTTGCATCCTCTAGTGCACCATCCAATAGGGTTTCCGTATAACCCTTGATGGAAGAAAGCGGCGTTTTCAATTCATGCGAAGCATTGGCAACAAATTCAGATTTTATCCGATCTAGATTTCGCAATTCGGTTACGTCGATTAAAGTAAGCAAGTACTCGCGTGGTATGGAAGTGGCGTCCAACTTCGTTATGTGGCAAAGCAAATCGTATTCCGCCTCCGAGCCTTTATCCACATGGAGAAATGGCGGGCGATCGCTCTCCTTGATGCGGCTTATCCAGTCGTTCAGTGCCTTATGCTTGAGGAGCTCGGTTGCTGGTCGATTGAGCCATGTCGAGCGACTTTGGTCTGCCACATTCGTATTCGCCCCAATCAGGCGGATGGATGCTGGATTGGCGGCTATCACTAAACCGTTATCGGAAAGGATGATAATACCTTCTTCCAATTGATTCATGATGGCGACCAGCTTATCGCGTTCTGTTTCGACAGCGCCGCCCAATTTTCGGATTTCTTCCACATAACCTTGAAAGGCTTGATTTAAAACGTCCGCTTCCCGGAATTCCGCCTCCCACCTTGGAGTGGGGGAACCGGGCCCTCGGGAGTCTGTTCCAATGAGATGCAACAGGGGTGAACTGATTTTTCTACTAATCCACCAGGTAACGGCCAGGGAACCGGACATAAACAGGCCTAGAAACAAGGCGAAAATACGCAGAGAAGCTTTCTGGAAACTCCAAAGAGCAGTGGGTCCCGCGGCAATGCGTAGGTAGCCTTTTTGGTTTGGCAAGCGTCGAGCGACGTACAGCATTTCCATGTCGATGGTACTGGAATACCTCCAGGCATAACCCCAAAGCTTGGCGTCCGCTTCCATAATTTCCGGTCGATGGCGGTGATTTTCCAATGCGCCTGTTTCGTGAAGGGGAACATGGGAATCGGCCCGCACTTGACCGTCGGAGTCGATGATAGTCACTCGAAACCCTTTAAACCGTGCAATGGCCCGGCACAGCGAGTCGGCGCGGACGGGAGCTGTCAATAGGTCTGGGTCACTTGAGATTAAAGAGGCCATCCATTCTAGGTCCCCGGAAAGTTCACGTTTTAGGGCTTCAGCAAAGAGGGTGCGGGAAGTGAGATAAAGGTAAAGCGTGAGGCCTAAAAACAAAGCAGCAAATACACCCAACATGGCGATGAGATGAGCTCGCAGGGATGGATAGGGGCGGTTCAGATCACGCATTATTCAGGCATCATGCTTGGGTCACGCTTTAGGTTAGGCAGATTGGTACCCTTCCGGGTCCCATTGATAACCGAATCCGGTTACCGTCCTGATGCATTTTCCATAGGGTTTTATTTTTTCACGGAGTCGGGTCACAGTAACATCCACGCTACGTAAGCCAGCTTTGGATTCCATGCCCCAAGCGCGTTCCAGCAATGTTGCGCGAGCAATGGTCCTTTGCTGACTTTCGATCAGCACTTTGAGCACCATGAATTCCCTGGGGGTGAGGTTGACCCGTTGCTGTGCGACTTCCACGATATGTCGATCGAAAAAGATTTCCAAATCCTGGAAGGCGAAACGGCCCTTTCCGCCCGTGGAGCGTTTGATCAAGGCCTGTGCCCGTGCCACCAGCTCTTTGGGGGAAAAGGGTTTGCACAAGTAATCGTCGGCACCTACTTTGAAACCAATTAATTTGTCGGTTTCTCCATCTTTGGCGGTAAGGAAAAGAACAGGGATATTTTCCAATCGCTCTTCGGATTTTATTTTTCGACATAGGTCGATTCCGGATAGGTCCGGAAGCATGATATCGAGTACGGCAAGGTCAACGGTCTCATCGGCAAGAATGGACAACGCTTCCAGTCCGGATTTGGCCGCATGGACGTGAAAGCCAGCGGATTCTAAACTGTAGACTATCAATTCGAGAATATCTGAATCGTCTTCGGTAACCAGGATGTTCATTGCATTCATCTAGAGCAAATCTACACCCATCAGTTGATGATTAACAAGTAGTTGGGTGTTGCAATCCTGTTACAGGCTAAATAGTTTTAAGGAATGATGATTTTTCGGCTTATGTGGCCGTTGGCGCCCGACCGGATGGAACCAGCTCGGCTCGTCCAGTCCATAGAGAGCACATACATTCCAGTTGTGAGTCGGGATTTGATCGCAGCCGGTGCTAAATGGTAAATGCCCTCAGGTAGACTCATTCGGCTGGTTTTGTAGGCGCGGCCATCCAGGCCCCATAAAGTCCAGCGGACTAATGCTGCCTCAGGCAGCTGTAGGTGAATGTCAAAACCACCGGCAGTAGTCGATATTTGGAGCTGAAAAGCCTGAACCGATAGTGGCACCCCAGCGAGCCGTGCTTCGAGTTCCGCAGCGGGCCCGGCCCAAACTTCAAAGCTGTCGACCAAACCCGGATACATGGGGATGTCAAGGCCAGCCTGGATCCGGAACCTCAAACCACGAGTCCGAGATACCGCCCAGGCGGCATACCCATCGGGAAGAACCGGATTTTGATTGCCAACGAGATGGCTCTCGGTAGGGGTCCGCGCCACTACCCTCCATGAATATAGCGCACCGGGAATCCAATGCCTGAGGTCTGTTTCCAATTGGCTTTTGTCTCGCGCTGCCCACAACCAAGAAGATTGCTCACCCTGTGCCGGTGGTCGCATTTCATCTTCAATTCCAATTCCGTCTTGGGCCTGGGATATAGCTCCAAGCCGCAGGGCGGGAACGTTTGCCAGGCCAAGCGAAAAGGCAAAGCCCGCAACGGCAGCGGGCTTTGCCGCAATGGAATTGTTGGCTTCAGGCTGTATGGGGCTGAAGCTCAAATTAATAGTGGTATCGCGGCCTCCCAAATAAAAGGCAAAGTAACCGCGCCAAGGGAGCAGTGAATCCGAATGCACGTACAATTGTGTGGTCGCGTTGTATCCGTTCAAGCCTTTAAGCGGGGACTGATCATAAATGCCCATTAGCGTGCGTGTTACGGGCCAGTACAGAGTGGATAGAGTAGGGTTGGCCACCTGATTCCAACCCTTATGCAGCACTAATTTAAAGACGCCCTTTTCCTGGTAAGGAAGAGTTTGCAGCGTGGGGAAAACCAGTGAGGCCATACTGGATGTGGAAGCCATCCAAATTGAGGTGCCTGGTGCCAGGACTTCCATGTCTTTTAAATAGCGGTATTTTCCAGTAGGAATGTCCCAGGTTGCGGCTTCCAATCCAGGTGCCGCATTGTTTTTTCGTATTTGCGCCATGGTAAGCGGCGGATCCAATGATAAAGGCAGGGCTATTAGGTCCCATGGATTGTCAACCTGGCTTCCCAAGTTGAATACAGCAGGGGTCCGGACTGGTGCAGAATTTTTTTGAGCCAGTAAGTGCGAGGAGCCCGGCTCAGCGGGATAGGTGGTTTTCAAATGATGGTCGTCGACCATTAACTTGATGGTTAAAGGCAGAATGGAGCCAGCAGGATTCCGCAGAGACACGGACATAATATTGGGACTGGTTATGGATTTGGCCACCAGATTGCGAGCGGGATTGTCGCTGCGGCTTACATCAAGCAGCAAATTGGACACATTGTCCTGAATGGTAAAAAGCGCCTTGGTGGAGTCTTCGGTTCCAAAAGATTCTCCGGATAGAATAATTTGTGGCGCCAACGTATCCAAGGCAAGAAAATAAGTGCCTGGATTTCCGATCGTGTAAGCATCGGCATCGGTGATATAGTTCACGGTTGATGTTCCAACCAGACTATATAGTGCACGCGGTTCGCCCGTGGGGGCGGTGAATCCAATGCTAGGAAAAGCGGTTGATCCCAGCGGTAGGGATAATCGAATCGCGAACTGAATGTCGCGAAAGCCTTTCAGGCTGGTCAAGCTGTCAGTACGCAACACCTCTACGTTGACGGATGAGGCCCCGGGAAGGATACTGTTTAAACTGTAATTGCTAGAGAGGTCGATCTTTTGCCCTGGTCCAAGGACTCGTAGGCCAGGCGTGATAAAGCTGTAATTGACCGTCAGCATTGGACTGCGCTGGATACGGCTCCCTTGTCCAGTTACGGCGACCGCTTTTAACGTAGCGGTGGTCTCGATCCAGAATGGACTGGTATACGGTTGGCTTCCGCTTTCCGGTCCGGGCGTGGATCCGTCCAAGGAATAGTAGATGAGGGCGCGCTTCGTGGAGGTTTGCAATTGTATCTGAATTCTAGAGGTGTAGTCGCCGCTGCCATAGGATGCCTTCACTGTATCCGCAATTAAGGTATAAGTCTCGGACATTACTGCACTGACGTTTGAATCCTTGATGGCGATGGCTTTCAGGTTGGCGCTGGAATCAAGGAGAATTGGAACGCCGGGATAAATGGGCGAAGTTGAGATTGGGTCTTTGCCATTCCAGGTATAGTGTATGGTTGCCCCTGGGGTATTTGAAGTGAGATTGATCAGCAGACTATCATGAAATATTTTTCCTTTGGGATTGGCCATGGGTGCCTCTAACTGACGGGTAAAAGTATAGGACATGGTATCGCTGAAAACGGAACCTTTGATGGCGATAATTTTCAGCGTACCGGATGCACGCAGTGTAATAGGAGTCGCATATTTGAGTAGGCCTGCCGTTCCAAAGGTGTAGTATAGCACGGCGTCCGGTGTGGATGCCGGAGGAAACATGGATACGACCATGGTGTCCGGAAAAGTGCCGCCGGGAGGGATGGCCTGCGGTTTTCCAAGTGTGATGGCGGTGTCCACAGTTTTGTGCATATAAATATTGGTCCGAATGATGCTCGGCCGGTAACCGGACTTATAGGCTCGGGCACTGACGGTCGTAGTTGCGCGGAGTGTAAGGGGTGTGGTATAGCGGGATTTGCTGGAGTCTGGATCCGATTGGTCCAAGGTGTAAAAGATGGAACTTCCCGAAGTTGGCCCAGTGATGGTAACAACCTGGGAGTCTTGAAAAGGGGTAGAGGGGTCGGGGGAGATAACCGGAGTCTGCGCTAGGGGTAGGAGCAGTTTAGGATAATTCCAGTTGGTCAACCCGGAGGAATCCGTACCCAACATGGCAAAGGCTTTAAGTCTGGTGGAATCCTTGAGAACAATGTCGCTGCTGTATTCAAGAAATGGGAGGCCATTGCGCGAATAGAATATTTTAGCACCAGTAACAGTAGTTGAAAGTTTAACCGATATGGAATCCGTAAACGTCTTGGGTGCCGGCAGTATAGTAGGGGCGGGAAAAATCACATTCAATTTTGCCGAAGCTGAAGTTGCGCTACCTCCGAGACTGGTTACTCGGCAGCTGATACCGGTACCGCTGTCACTGCGTTTAGCGCCCACAAGCGTATACACGGAGTCCCTGGCCCCCAAAATCATTTGGTCATTGCGAAGCCATTGGTAGAGAGTGGCCAACTTGCTTGAAACGGAAACTTTGAAAGTGGCGTTTTGCCCTACTTTTACCGTCGTGTCCCGGGGTGGAATTAAAATGGACGGTGGGATCCCAAAAACCCAACCGGTATTATTTCCAGCATCTCCGCTCAATAGGGCATAGCCTGGCGCACCGTTTGCGCGTGAATTCCCAATAGTCGCAAATCTGGCCGAAAGTGTGTCGGTGGCAGTCACGGTTATGCTCCAACCCTTTAGGGGTTGACCTGTCCTGGGCGTTGAAACCAGATCCAACAAGGTATCCTGGGACGTTCCTTCCAGATGCGCGGATTTTCCAACGGTAATCGATCGTCCATCAAGATTTTGCAGGGTACCGGGTTTACCGTTCTTGATGAGGAACTTACCGGTCATGTATATGTCTTGGCCGTTAAAGTTCAGGCTGCCATCTAACTGGGTAAAGTTACTGGCAAACATTGGCCTTGTGTCCAGGCGCAATGTTCCGCCCCCGTCGTGCACAAAGTGCGGGAAGGTGCCCTCAGTCGCAGGTTGTAGGCTCTGGGCTTTCGGGGAAGAAAAGTGGATAGTGGCGGAAGGCAGGAAGTCAAACGTGGCACTGGTAAAATCGGCGTTTCCAAAAACAGTAAGTGTGGAAGCGTCTAAATTAAAAGTACCTGTCCAGGCGAGAGGCATTGAAATGGAATTGACCTGTGCGTTCCTATCCACAAAACAATTTTTAGGCGATATTTCGTCAAAGAGTACATGCGTTAAACTGTCCGGCACAGTTCCCGTGCTCCAATTTTTTCCATCCGACCATGTGGTGTCCACTTCACCGCGCCAAAAAGACAGGTTACCCCAAGTGATGTCATCCACATCCGCTGCACCGGCGCCATTTTGATCCCGAAGAAACAAGCGTGTCAATGTGCCCACGCCGTTCATGTCGGATATCGGTATGGCAATATGTTCGCCAAGGCGCAGTGAATCAGTGGAGACGTATAAGGTGTATTGGTTGCTGGCAACATCCATGCGCATGCGCATGTAGTACCAGGTTTGGACTGTCCATCTTTCCGTGGAAGTGATGGATTGAAGTCCCAGTCCATGGAAATGGCCGAATGGATCGATGCAGATCTGGGCGCGGGTGGCGATTCCACTTCCCCCCGTATTTCCGGACGCTCCCAGGCAAATGCTGGCGCTGTCATTCATCGCGCGCCAGCGCCAACGCAAATCGATTATCCCGGGCCGGTCTGGAAAATTACGGTGCACGAAAGTCGCGCCATTGGTGAGGCAATGGAGCCATTTGTTTTCAGGTCCGGATTGGATTGTGAAATTATCCTGAAGGTCCGTTGTCGCGCTTCCAGCCATGGCCCAGCCATCGATGCCTACAATCGTCTTTTCAGCGAGATAGGCGGGGGATTCAAAGTCTATGGTTTGCGCGGCAATGGGCACACATGCCAGAAGGCTGCTTAGCCCCAAATTGGCGGACAGATTTCGAAAATCAGGATATTTCATGCAACCCCCATTGCTCCATTTTTGCACATCTGGATATGGCAATGCAATCCACAAAAACCTCGAGGTTCTGTCGTCTTTTACTCTCAAAATCCAGTTATGCGCAAAACAAGTCTAAAAATCCAGTACCTCTAAGAATACCGGGCCAATAAGTACCGTTTCCAACTTACGCTTTTTAGCTGTTTTCGGGTTGGGGAAATCAGCGTGACTGCTGTGATTTTTGGGTTCGCTCCAAGAGCTCCGAACCTAACCAGCAAATTCTTAGGTTAGGGGAGTTTTGGATGGTCAGGATTTTCCGTTCGACGAACAAACCATTCCTGGGCATTGATGACGGCCTCCCGAGGCGGTAGAGTTGCTCGTACATAGCTCCCATCGGCCCGCATAACCCGGGCTTTGGCATTGTCGGCCCAGTAGATGTTCAGGATTTCTTCAATCTTTCGGATGAAATTCAAATCTTTAATTGGAATAGTAGCTTCCACGCGTTCACGCAAGTTTCTTTCCATCCAATCCCCACTTCCAATAAATACGGTTGGTGCGCCCTCGTTTTCGAAATGGTAAATGCGGCTATGTTCTAGAAAGCGCCCGACTATGCTTTTCACCTGGATATTGTCACTCAAACCCCGGACGCCGGGTCGTAATGCACAAATACCTCTTACCAGTAAGCGTATGGCAACTCCGGCCTGAGACGCTTCGTATAATGCCTCTATCACCTCTTTGTCAAATAAGGCATTCATCTTGGCCGTAATGCCAGACCGCTTTCCTGCCACGGCATGGTCTCGCTCACGACGGATAAGGCGTAAGGTTTCGCTCAAGTAATTAACCGAGCCGACTTGCAAGGTTTTGAAATCCGGGCTGCGGGATTGAGCCGTCAGGAAATTAAAGATTTCCGAAACACCTTCCGTAATTTCAGGATCGCTGGTGAGCAAACTTAAATCGGTATACCGTCGCGCAGTTTCGGGATTGTAGTTGCCAGTGCCGATATGCGCGTATTGGACGAAACCTATACCTTCCTTACGAATCGCCAAGGAAAGTTTGCAATGCGTTTTTAGACCCACCAATCCGAATACTACGGTTACCCCTTGTTCTTCCAATTGGCGAGCCCAACTGATATTGGACTTTTCATCAAAGCGGGCTTTAAGCTCCACTACTGCAATCACTTCCTTGCCTTTTTCCGCGGCCTCAAGTAAGGCGTACATGATGGGCGATTCTTCATTAGTGCGATATAAGGTTTGCTTAAGGACCTGGACCTTGGGATCTTCGGAAGCGCTTTGGATGAATCGAACCACCGGATCATAGGAATCGAAGGGATGGTGGAGCAGGACATCGCGGTGGCGGAGCTCCTGGAAAAGGTCTTCATAGTCCATAAAGTGGGCTGCATGACTGGGATGCAAGGGTGGATATTTAAGGTTTGCCAACGGAATCAGGGTATACAGACTGGCTAAGTTATTTAGGTTAATCGGACCGTCTATACGAAAAACCACGGTGCCATCAATGTCGAAGGTTTTGATGAGCGCGTCCACGATCCGTTTGGAAGCGGATTTATGAATTTCAAGTCGGACAACATCGCCTTTGCGTCGATTGTGTACCACGGCTTCGACAGCATCAATTAGGCTTCCCGCTTCTTCATCCTGGAGATAGAGGTTGCTGTTTCGAGTGACGCGAAATGGGGCACAGCCCTTGATGATATAGCCCTTGAATAGTTCACTGATATAGTGCTGCACGACGTCGTGGATAAAAATGCACCTAAAAGTTTTTTCCTTGGATGGCAAACTGAGTAAACGTGGAAGGCTCCGGGGAATTGTAATCACGCCCCAACCATCCTGTTTGCGATCCCCTTTTAGGAGTACGAGCAAACACAGGGATTTATTTATGACCCAAGGAAACGGATGCGCTGGATCCACTTTGATGGGGGTTAGAAGAGGGTAGATTTCTTTTTTGAAGTAATTATGCAGGTACCGTTCATCATCCTGACCAAGATCGGCCATGGATGCAACAAATACGCCGTTTTCCTTGAGTCGTGGTATGAATTCATGGTTCCAACATCGGTATTGTTGCTTCACTGTTTGTTGGCAGAGCTTGAGCACCGAAGCGAGCTTGGCCGTCGTATCCAGACTGGCAATACCATCTACTGCCAAACCAGATTCGACTTTTTGAAGTAAAGAGGATACCCGTACTTCAAAAAACTCATCGAGATTACCGGCAACGATGGCGAGAAATTTGATCCGTTCCAGTAACGGATTGGCCGGGTCTAAAGCTTCTTCAAGGACGCGGCCATTAAATTTCAGCCAGGAAAATTCGCGGTCGATGAATGCGTTTTTACCCACATATTCGGACGCTTCTACCATTTCAATTCAAACGCTAACCGCGCTTCTCTCCGGCTTCGGAACTCGATCCGTTTACGGGCAAGGAGAGATTTCCATGGCGGCTCCAATAGAAAGCCGCGCCCTCTCGCAGACCAGCTTCACTGACGGCCAATCGGGGAATACCGAAGTGTCGCATGGCTGTTCCCAGAACAACCACGGCCGGCATGATGATTTTTGCGCGATCAAAAGTGATATCAAAAAGACTTTGGATGGCCTGGTGAGATTTGCCCAGGCTGATTTCCGCGATATCTTCCAGACTGCCGGTTGTGATTTCGGGCAGCAGCTTTATAAAAGGTAAACCCCGCACGCATTGGACCATTTTGGCGATAGCGCGGATATTTCCGGAACTGCCAATGGCCAATTGCGCTGCCGGCATGGACTTGATTTCAAAACGTGTCCGAAACTCCTCCTGGGCCAATTCCTGAATTTGGTCAAAGGCTTCGCGTGAAAATGATTTACCCTTAAGAAACCGTTGGCTTAGGCGAATGGCGCCTAGGTCATAGCTATGGCCAAAAAGGTAGTCGTAACCGCGGCTGCAACTGATTTCTGCGCTTCCTCCCCCAATATCAATCGTTTTCAGGATATCGTTCTGGCCAATACCCGCCTTGCTGGCAATGCCCATATGAATGATATAACTCTCTTCTTCACCGCTCAAAACGCGCACCGGGAATCCGGTTTTTTGCTGGAATTTTCGCGTGAAGGCATCGCGGTTCTTGGCGGAACGAACGGCTGAAGTAGCCAGTACAAAGGTGAAATGAATTTTATCCCCACCGGCTGATTCGGATAACCCATGGACGAAGGCGCCTATTTTATCCTGAGCGTGTTCGGAAATGGATCCTTGGGAAAAAACTTCCTCTCCAATAGAAAAAGCCAGTTTGTCCTTGGAAACGGCTTTGTGGTCCTGATTCTGGACATCGTAAACGGTGGACTTTATGGAGTTACTGCCGATGTCGATAATGCGGATGAGCATGTTGCTATTGTAACAAAAAACCGGCTGGCTAATCAGGCTAGAGACGCGAGTTGCTCCTGGGTCATGAGCCATTCTAGTCGACCCTGTCCCGGTTTCAAACTCTCAAGCCTGAGTAAGGCGGCGCCCCCTTTACTCATCTCAATTCCGGCCTTGGCATTTCCCGAAATCAGTACGGAAATAATTTCTCCAATCCAAGGTTCATGGCCTACAAGAATAAGCGAGTTAGGTAGGTTCATCTTTGCAAGTTTACCAAGGGCCGTTGAAGCGGCCACGCTATGATGAAGAGCCGGAAGGTGCTGGGTCTTTTTTGGATTTAGATCAAATTCCCGAGCGACTAACTTCGCCGTTTCCACACAACGCAAGGCCGGAGAGGTAAGGATGGCCTGGGGGCGGATTCCCAACCCGGCTAAACCAATCATGGCCCGTTTGCATAATTTTCGTCCCTTCGAACTCAAAGGCCGCAGGTCATCGTTTGGGTGCTTGGACGAATTTTTCTTACCGGCTAGTCCATGGCGGATGAGAAGAAGTTCCATATTGCCCACAAATATAGGTTTATATGGGTATTTCGCTCCTAATGAAGTTCGGGGTTAGCCAACATCAATTCCGGGATTTTGACTTGGCTGTTTAGAAAAAGATCGAAGGCGGGATCTAGTCGGAAATCCGCATTGACCAGCAGCAAAGCCTGGGCATCAATGGGGAGTTCTTCGCTTTTGACTTTGACTTTCGCATAGTTTCCGTTCGAAAGTAAGTGATGGGACCGAGTATTATCTGCCCAATACAAACTCAGTATATTTTCCAGTCGAGTACGGTGGCCGGGATCAAAGACCGGCACCAAGACCTCAACTCTCTCCCGAAGGTTTCGTGTCATCCAATCCCCGCTTCCAATATAAATCCTGGGGCTGCCCCCATTTTCAAAACGGAAGATCCGGCTATGTTCCAAAAACCGCCCGATCACACTTTTTACTTCGATATTCTCGCTCATGTCTGGAATGCGTGGTTTCAGGGCGCAAATCCCTCGCACAACCAGTCGAATTCGCACACCTGCTTCCGAGGCTTGGTACAAGGCGTCGATGATTTCGGAATCGATTAGTGCATTCATCTTGGCTGTAATTCCGGCTGGTTTTCCGGCTTTGGCATTCTCAACTTCAACTCGAATAAGTCTAAGTGTCTCTTTCAAAAAATTCACCGGGCCCACCAAAAGATTTGGAAAATCAGGAGTTTTGGAATGGGAGGTGAGGAAATTAAAAACATTGGAAATGGAATGGGTCAATTCGGCATTGGCGGTAAACAAACTCAAATCAGTATAATGCTTGGCCGTTTCCGGATGATAGTTTCCTGTTCCCACATGGGCATATTCGCGCATGCTTCCCTGTTCACGCCGTAAAACCAAGGATAATTTGCAATGGGTTTTCAGTCCCACCAAACCATAGACCACGGTGCCGCCTTTGTCCTGAAGCTGGCGGGCCCATTGGATATTGGATTTTTCATCAAAGCGGGCCTGAAGTTCCACAACCGCGGTCACTTCTTTGCCTAGCTCCGCGGCTTCCAGCAATGCAAACATGATCGGCGATTCCGCACTGGTCCGATAAAGGGTTTGTTTGATGCAGAGCACATCAGGATCCCGAGCCGCGCTTCGGATAAAATCCGTGACGGGATCAAAGGCATCAAAAGGATGATGAAGCAGAATATCCCGGTCCCGAATGCGGGCAAATAGATCCGGGGGTTCGACGCCTCGATGCAAACCTCGGGGAATATGCAAGGGAAACTTAAGCTCGGGAATGGGAAGCAATTGATAAAGGCTCATGAGGCGATTCAGGTTGACGGGTCCAGGCGCGCTGAAAACCAGATCCGAATCCAAACCGAAATTTTCCATCAAGGCTGTGCGGATTCGGGTAGGTGTGTCCTCATCGATTTCCAAACGGACCACATTACCCTTACGACGATTATGCACCACGGCTTCTACCGTATCAAGTAAGTTTCCCAAATCCTCCGCACCGTAAAGATTGCTGTTACGAGTCACGCGGAAACAGGCAATACTATGAATCCGATAGCCACGAAACAATTCCTGCATGAACATTTTGATGAGGTCATAGAGGAAAATGAATTGATGGCTCCCGGCTTTTTCAGAGAGGGCCAATACCCGAGGTAAGCAACGCGGGATGGTTAAAACGCCTAGACTGCCTCGGCCTCGCCCATCCGATTCTTCTAGCCAAACGCCTAGGCAGAGAGCCTTGTTCAAAACCCAAGGAAAGGGATGAGCCGGATCCACCTTGATGGGGGTCAATAGTGGATAAATTTCAGATAAGAAACGACTGCGCAGTTCTTGGGTTTGCTCGTCGCTAAGGTCGCCGGGAGACAGGATATGGATTCCATTTCGCTTGAGATCGGGAATCATCTCATCATTCCAGCAACGGTACTGGTTGGCGACGGTCGCATGGACTATTCGAAGCAAGCCTTTCAGTTTGGCTCGACAATCCAAATGCGCAATACCATCAGTGGAAACATCCGATTCCACTTTTTGTAATAATCCAGCAATGCGGACTTCAAAAAATTCATCCAGGTTATTGGCGACTATGGAAAGAAACTTCAATCTTTCCAGGAGCGGATTTTCGTGGTTGCGGGCTTCAGAAAGCACCCGCCTATTGAAGGCTAGCCAAGAAAAATCACGATCAATATAGTGAACGTGAAAAGGCCAAGTCGCTTCCGTTTCTGACGTCATTTTCCATCTCCGCCATTCGATCTTGGCTAACTAAAGCAACCTAGGGCAATCTGAGACAACCTAAGCCAAACTCGAATTTAATGAAAAATTAATCGCCCCATGTTTCAAGATGATTTCAGATTGGGTTGGATTAAGGTGAGTTTGCGTCTAAAAACTAAACCCAGAGTAAATAGACCGAATATCATTGAACCCAAGGTGCCGGGCTCGGGTACGGGTTGAATGTCCTGGGCAATAAGGTCATTGTCATTGGCGATTTACAAGGTATGGTAAACGACTCCGGCAGTAATGACGTCGGCTCCAAAGGTCATGCCTTCCAATTTAGCGGGGATTTGGGTGTCGGGAATTCCAAAGGCTTTAAGTGCTCCGGTTAAATCCACACCCCAGATTTGTTTCGTCACGGCACTGGATCCATCTCCCATGCCCTTGCCATCCCGTTCTAAAACCAGAAACTGGTGGTCGCAAGATGGGCCATGGTTATTAGTCCCAGCAGTTTTATTGATTTGATCATGATCGTTTTTTCCTGGTTTATTTTACAGTGATATTTTAAACACGAGGAGGCATGCTTCGTGATAGAAAATCTACTGTTGCCTTGTTTCAAATAAGTTTCATATCGATTACCAGAATTTATGCGCCTGAAAGCGCTGAACCTATTCGAGTAATTGAAAAAGGTGCGCAATAGTTTAAATGTTTAAAGATTGATTTTATTCAGTAATGCAACTGAAATCGAAATGAATTTTTGAATGGTGATTTTACTCGCTCAGAGAATGAACATAAATAAAAGGAGATTTGTATGAAGAAGCACGCGTCATTTACCTTATTTTTAATTTTATCCATCGCATTGGGAATATTATCCACTCAAATATTTTGTCAAACCTTGGACTATTCCTTTGTGGTTGTTGGGTGCAATCGCGTAAATGATGTAGATACAGTCAATAATCCAAGCACAGCAAATGTACCAGCGTTAAACCGTCTCTTTTCAGAGGTTTCTAATATAAACCCAGTACCTTCCTATTTGTTTATCGCAGGTGATCTAATTTTAGGATATGTTAAGGATACAGTAGAGGTGTCTCGTCAATTAAGAGAGTGGGTTAAATTATATCAGGCCTCTCCCCTCGCTAGTAAATCTACCAAGCTAGTCGTAATTCCTGGTAATCATGAAACACAAGACAAAAAAGCTGGGAAGCTTTCTTTCTTGGATAATGAAAGCGCGTGGCTAAAAATCATGGCGCCATACATTCTTGGAAACAATGGACCGACCGCTGATTCCACTCACGGAGATTCCTTGAAAACCGACCAAAGTCAACTGACTTATTCATTCAATTTTAAAGGGGATCATTTTGTAATGTTGAATACCGATCCCGTAGGTCGTGATTGGCGTGTTCCAACTTTATGGGTAGGCTCAGATTTAGCGACAGCGAGGTTAAATGGGGCCCGCCATATTTTTCTTATCGGACATAAACCAGCCTATCCTGGCATTAATACAGCTACACTTAATGACGGACTGGCAAAATATCCCGTAAATCGCGATGCCTTTTGGAGCGTTTTAGAAAGCAACCAGAGTGAGGCAATGTTTGCTGCTCACGTGCATGTCTGGGATAAAATTCAGCCTCATGCAAATAAAACTTGGCAAATCATTGCCGGAAATGGCGGTAGTCAGGTTGAATCCACTTGGGTCGCAAATCTTAGTCCCAAACCAGCCTACCATGGATACACCTTAATAAATATTTATACGAACGGAAAAGTTGATGTATTGAGTAAGGGACATGATATAGATAACGGAAATGCTAAATATTTTTTGGATGCTGCCACGGCCCCCACTACTTTGCGCGACTCAGTTGAGGTTGCCGGGGCTGGAGCAGTAGGAATTAAAAAAAATTCTGCAAGCTCCGGCGACAAGCCCTCAATTCGATTAGGGAAAAGCATTGATTTGAAAAATGGAGAAATGACAATTCGGCTTCCTTCCGGATATTATCATGTTAATGGAAGAGAATTGATTAAGGACTGAAATAGGTTCGAAATAATCGTGGCTTAAGATTATTGATGTCGACAAATTGATTGCCGGCAGAACGCCATGTATCCAGAAAGAGGTTTGGCATGCAGAATATAAACGCAAATGTCATCGGAAAATCCGTTTATGAAAATTCGGTTTTTAACCGCTCAAATCAATCCAGATTCGTTAGAAAACCAGAAGAAACCCTTTTACCTATCCGTGAATATCCTTCGAACCACGGCGGTATACCACCAACCACGCTGGAATCCGGGGAGTATATCCTTCGTTTCGCGAAGAGTGGTGAAGACCTGGACGCGGTTTGTAGGCTTCGCTTTGAAGTTTATAACCTGGAGTTGGGAGAAGGTTTGGATTCTTCATTCGATACCAGTCGCGACATAGACGAGTTCGACTCGCAATGCCATCACCTTATGGTCATACACCGCTCCAGTGGATCGGTTGTGGGAACATACCGTATCCAAACTGGTGCCATGGCTTTATTGCACCGGGGTTTTTATTCCCAACAAGAGTTCTACCTTGAAGAATTTCCGAATTCGTTTTTGGACGTTTGCGTTGAAGTAGGTCGCGCTTGCATTGGTCGTGAACACCGGAATGGAAGGGTTTTGCAATTGCTTTGGAGAGGTTTAGCGCGGTATATGGATTGGAATGGCAAAAGACATCTTTTCGGCTGTTGTTCCCTGACCAGCCAGGATCCGTCTGAAGGTCTTGCACTTTACGAAAAACTAATGAAAGCGGACCAGATTCATCCCACCCTTTATGCATGGCCAAAACCAGATTACGCTTGTGTAGCGGAACCTATCGAAATCTTGAGTGCGGGTACCCCGCGGATACCTAGACTGTTCGAAGGATATTTGAATTTGGGCGCCTTGGTATGCGGCGAACCCGCATTGGATCGTCACTTTAAAACCATTGATTTCCTGGTCGCTTTGGATACCCATGCTATGCCGGAGGGTGTGTTTAGGAAAATGCTGGGTTGATACGAAATAAAATCTCGACCGGGGCCCGTCTGGCGCTTTTCTTAGTCTGGTCAGGATTCGTCATTTCTATTTGGATCCTTCGGAGGCTATTGGTCGCAAAGGCGAATAGGGCCAGAATTGCTGCTGGATATAGCATGCTTTGGAGTAAGGTAACGCTAAGGTTACTAGGATTGAAAGTCACACTGGAGGGCACTAAGCCGACAAACCCTTTTTTTCTGGTGACCAATCATCTAGGCTATCTTGATATCCCTTTGATAGCGTCCCAATTGCCGTGCACGTTTGTGGCAAAATCCGAAGTGGCTTCATGGCCGTTGTTTGGAACCTTGGCTACACTTTCAGGCACACTCTTCATTGACCGAGAATCCATGCGAGATAACAAAAGGGTTAATGATCGGATTCAGAAGCATTTTTCTTCCAGCGGGAGCTTGGCGCTTTTCCCCGAAGGCACGAGCACAGATGGGCGGAAGGTGGCTCCGTTTCGCTCCTCCTTATTGTGCTATCCCGCCGACCGAGGGATGCCGGTTCATTGCGCTTCCATTCGCTACATCGCTCCGCAGGGCTGTATAAAGGCCTCTGAGTCGATGTGCTGGTGGGGAGATATGACCATGCTTCCCCATTTTATTCAACTCTTCAGTATGGCCGGTATGAGTGCCGTCATTCAATTTTCCAGCGAACCGGTGCGAAGTTTTGATAGAAAGGAACTTGCTCAGAGCTTACATCAAGCCGTCTCTACTGGGCTAGAAAAAATAAACCGCTTGCCCATTTAGAATTATTGTATTCCCTGGCTATCCTTGCTCTACACCCATTAGAGAAAAAAGTTCCCCGAGAAAAGCGTGGTTTTCCTCTTGGGAAATATCCAAGGCGGAGGGCTTACGTTTTGTTCTCGAGCGAGTTGAAACTTTGCGCCGAGCAGGCTTCCCATCGGACAAATCCGTGTCCTGCATCATTCCATGCATAATGGTTTCGGCATGGTAGTCCGCTGCTCGCGACAAAGCCTGTGACTTCATGAGGAGTAGGTTTTCCCGTGATTCCAGGAGATGCGTGGCAACTGAGGCCATTTCCGAGGCACTCTCTACCAGTATGCCGCCTTTTTCCTCCGCCAGAATATCTCTGGGACCCTTTGTGTTGAAAGCCACGGCGGGGAGACCACAGCCGAGGGCTTCCAGGAGTGAACAGGAGAAGGTATCGAACCAGGACGGCAGCAAGAGTAAATCGGCTGCGGAGTATGCTTCCGCAAGTTTATCGGCATCCAACCAACCGAGAAAAATCGCATCTGGACAAAGTGTTTTCAAGCTGTCTAAGCAAGGGCCGGTTCCGGCAAAGGCAATTTTGACGCTGGGTATATTGGCCTGGATGCAACGAATGATATCGGGGATTTCCAACACGCCTTTTTCTTCACTAAGGCGTCCTGAATACAGGACTACCGGTCCTTCAGCCGTTGGATAAATATCCTTGCGGCTGACGTTCCGGGGGTGGAATCGCGCATCTGCCCAGTGGGCGGTCAGGTGAAGTCGTTCGGGGACCAGGCCCATGGCTGCAGAGGCGAAATTTTCCTTTTGCTCGGTATTGAGGAGAAAAACTCCATCGAACCTTCGGTAGAAAGCCCGTAAAAAGCGACGAAGCCGATCTAATTTATGCTGATCATATTTTAGCGTGCGACGGGCGAAGTCCAGCCAATCGGTATGGGCATAAAAATAAGCCGGCACGTTGAAGGCATGTTTCAAGTATAAGGCAAACAACCCCATGGGTGCTTCCGTTGAACAGATAATCCGGTCATAGCCGCCTTCCAGGAAGGTTTTTTGTAATTCCAGCATTCCCGGCATGCGGATGATTTGATCCTGGTAAAAAGGCAAGGTGAATTCCGAGACCGCTGGGATAATCTGGAGGTGGCTGCCGCTGGTTAAACCGTTTTCTTTGCCGGTTGCGCAGGCCAGAAAGTCAATGGGCAGGTTTTTACGCCTAACTTCCCCGAGCATGTTCTGTAATACATGTGAGACGCCATTCCTATCTTCGAGCGTATCGGTGATCCACAATATGCGTTTGGGATGTTGATAACGGCCAAGCCGTTCCGAGAGCCCCTGCAGAAAAGATCGATGTCCATATAGCACCTTGGAAGCGGCGAAGGCCGCGCCTCCGAGCACGCCGGCGGCTAAAGCTGGAAAGGGAAGACCATCGCTGAGCTTGCCAATATCAATGCCGCCGATGTCCTTGCTTTGAGAACCTCCATCGACTCCAAATAGCGAGCGGAAGTGGGTGGGCAGTTCTATTTTTCCGATTAATTCCGAAGAGGCAATATTCACGCCCTTGTCTTCCATTTTTCGAACCTTGGCCTTTATGCGGTCCGTCAATAGACGGGTTAATTGATCGAACATGGCCGGCAAAGCAACACCGAGCACTTGAACCAGTCTTTCTGGTGATTGAGCCCTTGCAGTAGCAATAGCATTCATTTGACCCAGTAATGGTTTATAGTCTTGGCTCGTCATTAAGGAAGTAAACCAGCCGGGTTTTCTCCCTTGCAGGCATTCGTGGAATAGACCGAGGAATTTCGAAGTATAACGGTGGCGGCGTAATTCCAGCATGGCATTGGAAATCGCCAAGGCTTGGAGTTTTTCGGTGGTCGTTCCCTTATGGAGGAGTAGTCGAAGCAATCCTGGGTCTTCCATATGTAAGGCCACTTGGCAGAAGAAATCCAGGAAAGCAACAGTTAGTTTTTCCTCTTCACAATGGCTGCCGTAAGGCGCGATGTCGCCGTCTCGTAGCGCTGCCAAGGCAAGTTGGGAACGACTTTCGTCTTTGGTGCGCCAGCCAGGCACTCTAAGCAGCGTACCCGTGGAACCGGGGAAAATGCCCATATGGCAATCTGAACCGCCCGTGATCCGTTTGTTGAAAGGCCGACGGCAATAGGCATCCGGTTTGATTCCCACTCGTTTGGCCGCGGTTTCAATCGCTTCCTGGTCTAAACCTTCCAACCAGGTTATCGTGAGTAAATTCTGCCAGGAATCCCGCTGGCCGTTTACCCCTTCGAACCGTTCGAAGAGCACAGCAAATCGATCCATCAATTCCAAGGAAGGCACACCTTTGGGGCTGTAAAAATGTAAAGGATGAGCCAGGACCGTGGGAATATCTTCGGCGGCCGTGAATTCCAAAAATCGGTACAAATCCTTGCGCAAGTGATTGAGTTTAGATTCTTGATTCGGCGTAAAGCCGAAAGTGAGCACATGCACGCCCACCTCGATATCCGGCATTGTGCAGCTGAATTCAGCGCCAGATAGGATATCCTCGCCCCGGTCTTGGGCTTGCCAGCAGCTACGGGCATTGTTGTGGTTGGTAATGGTTAAGGCATCGGCCCCATTGGCTTTAAGGGTGCGGACCAACTTTGCGGTAGGTAGCCAGGTTTCCGGAATACGTAGGAGTCGACCTAGGGTTTCATCCGGTACGTCGCTATTGCGATCATGACAATGCAAATCAATTTTCATGACGTCTTCACCGTCCACTCCACCCAATACCGCTTCCTGCCGCCTCACAAAAGCCTCTAGGTCTTGGCGGATTTCGGAGCGGAAGTATTGAGGATTATGCATTTCTTGTCCTTTGGCTTTGATTAACTGAAGGCTCCGCGGCATTCAATAGGTCCGGTGGTTGCACGGAACCACCTCCACGGATTCGTGAAGCGAATAATGTGAGTTCACCAGAATCCGTGGGGAGCAGTATTTTGAAAATTCCAGCCACCTCCGTGCACGAAATTCCTGGATTTAAACCGGAACTTGCCGGGAGATGGAAATATAAGGGCACCGGATCCTGAAAGGCTGAGCGGGTTATGCGCCAAGACAATGTCGCGGAAAATGACCCTTGCATTAAGCAGTAATTCACAGTTCCATGGATGGTGGGCGCGGCGAACACTTCGAGGCGTAATCCGGGCTTGAACCATTTCGCAGGTGCCGCTTCAGCTAACAATAGCGATCCGCTTCTTTCGGTAACCAGCATGTCACGGATCAAATTCAAGAATTCAGCCGCGGACCAGCCATGGTCACCGTCTCCCATGCAGCCGCCATACATGCGGGGATGAATGGCTTCCGGCCAAGTATAGGTTGGAGATGCGCGTTGCAGCAAGGCTTCCAAAATACCGATCCAACGTGGATCTCCCAGCGCCATCATGGTCCTGGCCAATTGTGCGGAAAGGTAGGGGTTCAATCCGGTATGGACTATGCGCTGGAAAAAAAGTCCATCGCGTAGATTGTTTTCAAGCAAGAAATCCAAGGTGCCACGGATCCAAGTCTCGTCGATGTCGATGACGTTCAGGGGGGATAGCCCGACAAGATTACCAATGGCGGCTGAATCCAAGGAACGGTAGGGAGAACAGGGTAAAGCCTTTATTCCGGATTTTTTCCAGGCCCAATCCATGGAGGCAGCCAGGTCGCCGCGATAATCCAAAAGCAAATCTTGGAGCCAGAGGACATCGTTAGCATGGCCCAGTTTTTCGGCCGCCCATTTTGCTGCCTCCAAGCCAGCCAAACTCCATAGGTTATCCCAGTAATAATGATCATTGGGTCCAAAGTGTTCGGCGGAAAACCCAGAGGGCATCAACCCAAAATGGGGAGAGGGTGAGACTCGAGTTTCATCACGCATTTTAGCTATCCAGCGTGCGCCTTTTATTAAGGCAGGGTAGAGCCGTTTCAAGAGCGTCGGGTTCCCGCCTCGCTTAATGTGATTGACTATGGTCCACATGGCCTCGCCATTGCTGTCCCACTCCCCGTGTTGGCTTTTGAAAAACCCATCATCGGTTTGGTGCTTTGGGTAGTTGAGAATTTTTGGCGCTACGCGTTCGCCCCAACCCATATTTTCAAAAGCTAGGGCGATAAAGGCCGAGTCCCGGAACCAATGATTATGGTACAGAAAAGTCCCGGGTGAAAAATGGGTATTATCATCAAAAACATGAATATGACTTTTGACCGCCTGAAAAGCTTCCAGTATTTTCTCATCCGGGATGCAAATTCTCAATCCGGATTCTTGATCCTGGATCAATGCGTTGACGCGGCTATTCTTGATTTCAATCAGACTTTTCAGTGACGCTTTTTCTGGACCCTTCTTCAAAGGCTTGAGACGCTTATTGCCCATGAACCCTAAGGCTTCAAATGTACGCGCTTGACCGGGTCCCAATTCAAGATGGTATTCGGCTTGTCCGCAGGCTATCCCCGATCGTGATTTAAGTTGCCGTCTTCCACCGATTAGTACGTCTTTAACAAGCGGATCTCCATGGTGACGATCGGAGAGTATGGTATGATCCGGCGTGTCATAAAGGTAAAGGCCGTCATGGCCATTGATGCGCCAAAGCCCCTCGTGGTATTGAATGGAATTAATATGGCCCACGGTTAAAGGGTTATAGGGCCTGATGGCTAAGCCGAATTTTAGGGACAGATGCGAGTTGGATCGGTTGACGAGGGTATGGCTAAAACTGATGCAGTCCTCACCATTGACCTCCACGGCCATGATTTCGGATTTCCAACCTAAATTAGGGCGGACTTCATATTGCGTTATGACACAGGGGAGTGAACCGTCCAAGAGGCTTTGCAAGGCTTGCCAACGAGGCATGAGTCTAGGCGGAAAAAAGCTACGCCCTTCGAGTCTTACATAGGGAAACACCGACCAACCATAAGGTCGCAAGGTCAGCATGCCAACGGGATCGACCATGGCTTCCCGGGGGCTATTTCCTAATCCAACTGAGGTCCAGTTCCGGCAGGTTAGGTTTGTTTTAATGAGGTTGATGGCCGTGGGAATGAATTCCTCTCCAGCGGGATCCATTTGGCGTTCCACCCAAAGCGGCCAGATCCAATCCAGGTTGCTCTGGATAGCCATGGTATTGTTGAGTCCGGAGAGAATGATGGCCATGCCTTGTTCCATCAATTCCATGGGAAAAAATACAGTGGAAGGCCGGCCCAGATTGGCGAGGCCGTTGATGAAGGGAACGAGATACCCTTTTCCGGTCCATTTCAAATACGTCTGTATGAGTTTCTCTAGCATTATTCCTATTCTGTTCACAGAGTATAAACAAAGATCCCTGCTTTTCTATTGCAATTTAGGGTATGCAACAAAATTGAAATACATTGGTAACGATATTGTTACCGACTCATGGAGGTTACGTTTCGGACGGGTAAATGACCCTAAAAATACCCTAGATCTTAAACCGATTGCCGCGGTTATGCAATGGAATAGAAAAGAGATTGAAACATCTTTGCCCTACGTTTACCTCCTTAAATTCCTGGGAGGATGAATTGACTACCCTACTTTGGTTTTCCATCGCATTTATGGCCGGAGAACCCATGCCAACAACGACTCCGGCTTCCATGTCGAATCAACCCAATACGGTTGTAGAGGCCAATATGCTGGTGGAGCGCACTAATCAAGAAATTGCTCAAGAAGAAAAACTTTGGAGCGAAGAAACGGCGCGCGAGAAAGAAGCGGAATCCCGGCGTCGTAAGCGCTTTTCCGATTTCAGCCAAGACAGACTCAGACTTCAGGAAACTTTGGCTGGGCAAGAGGAAAAGCTAAAGGCCAACTTGGCAAAAATGGAAGGACATCAGTTCAAGGAACGTGAATTACAATCTCGTTTCACGCAGCTCAGTCAAACGCTCTCGGCTAAGGCTCAGCAATTGCGTGAAGCTATGGCACCGGGCTTGCCCTATCGAATGGACAAAAGGCTGGAAGCGCTGGATCTATTGGTCCGAGACATTGCCGGCGGAAACATCTCGCCTGAAGAGGGCAT
This sequence comes from Fibrobacteria bacterium, assembly GCA_043732185.1. Lineage (GTDB taxonomy): Bacteria > Fibrobacterota > Fibrobacteria > UBA11236 > UBA11236 > Chersky-265. The sequence goes on along the minus strand of JAYTHY010000074.1, from coordinate 14,118 downwards.
GAATCGTTTATGGAGCATTGAGCAAAACGAACGGCGTTTGGCGCAGGAAGCGGAAGTGTACTCGGGCGATTTTTCTGAGGATGCCGGGGATCCGGTGCAAGTGAAATATTTACGGGTCGGTAAGCAATTGTTGGCCTTTAGTTCTCTGGATGGAACCAAACTCGGTATACTCAAATCCGCTGAGGCTCCCGCCATGGGTTATGCCTGGGTACGCGAAAAAGATATGGACCATGCTACCCGTCAAGCCCTTAAACAGGCCATCGCCACGGCCGAAGGCAAAGCCTTGCCTGGATTCGTAGCCTTGCCGATTTGGAAAACTGCATTTAAAGGCAAGATGAAATGAAGAAGATTTGGTTATTAACCTTGGCTTGTACATGGGCGGCTTTATTCCCTTATCCTACCGAAGGAGCCAGTCGTCGGCGCGAAGAACAAAAGGTTCAGGAGGATCTGGATAAAGCGCGCCAAGAAGTGCAACTCTACCAGCGTCAGTTGGAAGATGTTCGCGTCAAAAGGTGGCAAGATAAACGTAATGCCGTGGCGGCTCAAGAAGCCTTCAGTGATGCTTGGAATGAAATCAAAGCTGATATCGACCGGCTTGGGCAGATGAAGGATCAGAAGGAAGAAACTCTTCTCAGACTTCAGAATCAGGAATCGGAAAAACGTCGCGAGGTCGAAGAACAGCAGAATCGCTTAAAGCAATTCGGCCTGCAAGTGCGTGATAAACTCGGAGAGTTGGGTAAGGAATGGGAAAATGGTTTTCCCTATCGGTCAGTGGAAAAATTAGGTGCATTATCCAATGCCAAAAAATCTTTGGAAAAAGAGGATGCCTCCTCCTCGGCCGCTTTAGATAGGCTTTTTACTTTAGCCTATGGCGATTTCGTCGATGGGGAATCAAAATCCATTGCCCGTGAAAAACTTGCCGTCAAAGGCATTGCCGCCGCCAAAGCATCCCAAGAAAAGAATGGCGCTCCCTTGGACATGGCCTCGCAGGCCAAGTTAGCGGCTGGTTATGTGGTTCGCATGGGGCAGGCCTATCAGGCTTTTGTGAGCACGGAGAGTGAGGATGTCGCCATTTTGGGTAAGACCGGGAGGCTGGACGGCCAGGCTTGGGAATGGATTGAAGACCTTCCGGATAATGTCCGGAAAGATTTGAGAACGGCGGTATTGGGCTTGGCTTCAAGCCAAGATTTGCAACTGGACTCCATGGTGATGTTGCCTATGGATGTTTTATTGACCAAGGCAACGGGAGAAGGCTTTACGACCAAGGCGCGTGGTACTTTCTTGAAAACCATAGAGCATGAATTCGATGGTGGCGGATGGGTTATGTTTCCGATTATGGCCTTGATGTTGTCTGGTTTGATCATCATCATCGAAAAGGTATTCGTATTTATTCGCAAAGACCAAGCCGCGGAAAAGCTGTCCGCCAAGGTGCAAGCCTATGCCGCAGCCAACCGAATTCCCGAGGCCATTGTTTTGTGCAAGAAAAGTCCCGGATCCGTCGGTCGCGTATTGCTTTCCATTCTGGAGAGGTCGGAAGGATCCCGTGAGGATGCTGAAAGTAAAGCCCATGAAGTGATGCTGCATGAATCTCCGGCTTTGGAAAAACGGATTACCACCATGAATATTTTAGCCGCGGCATCGCCGCTGGTGGGTTTATTAGGTACCGTAACGGGAATGGTACGCTTATTCGACGTGATCACCGTGCACGGTACGGGTAATCCAAAACTCATGGCCGGAGGGATTTCCGAAGCCTTGATTGCCACCAAGTGGGGTTTGGGCGTCGCAATCCCTTTGCTCATCGCTTATAATATTCTGGACAACTGGTCGGGCCATATTATCGCGAATATGGAGAAATACGCTGCGCGACTGGTGAATACCCTATTCACCACCTCCAAGCGGGTGGAAGAGCATGTTTGAACCTATTCTGGAGGGCATGATTAAAGCTGGCTGGGTTTTAATCCCCCTGATGCTGACTTCGATTACGGGCTGGTTCATTGTCTTCCATCGCTATATGGGGCTCCGGAGCTTGACCTGGACGGGCCTAGGCAAATGGCGAAGCCAGTTGGGGTCCAAGGAGGGAATCCTGACTTTGGAATCTTTGTCCCCACGGGCAAAACGGTCCGTGGCCGGAGCAGCCTTGACAGCCATTTATTCGGCACGCCATTCAGGGCGTATGGAAATGGAAGCCAAGCTCGATGAGGTGATGAAATTCAAAATTCCGGAATTGGAAAAATCCTTATCCACCTTGGCGATCCTGGCTTCGGCAGCTCCCCTGATGGGATTATTGGGAACGGTATCCGGCATAGTACGTACCTTCCAAGTTATCAGCGCATTTGGAACCGGAAACCAGGCCCTCATGTCCGACAGCATTGCAGAATCCTTAATGGCTACTCAGAACGGATTATTGGTAGCCTTTCCGCTGCTGCTCATGCACGTTTTTCTGTCCTCGCGGGCCGAAGCCATTGAACAGGGTACATTAGCGGCAGCGCATGGCTTGATTAACCACTTGGCTCCGGCGGCGCCGACAAAGCATCGGCGGGAAAGAGCCAGCTCCAATTCCACGCATATCATTGGACTACGCGCATGATTCCCACGATTCGAAAACGATCCAAGCGGGATGTTGAAATCGCCATTGTTAATCTGGTGGACGTGATTTTTATCCTTCTCATTTTCTTTATCATGACCACCACCTTTTCCAAAGAGACGGGTCTGGATATTACCAAGCCCTCGGCCGGTTCGGCCGCCCAGCTGGAAAAGGAAAATATCATGGTCGGCGTGAGCAAGGAAGGCACCATCCATTTGGATGAACGTCAGGTGGACTTGGCCATGCTGCAGGCTATATTGAGACGGGAATTGGCTGAAGATGCGGATCGCGCCGTAGTCATTGTCTCCGATCGAGATGCGGATATGGGTGTCGTGGTGGATATCATGGATGAATGCAATTCCGCCGGCGTGCATAAAGTTTCCGTAGCAGCCAATCAGGATGTTAAATGAATTTGAAGGGTTTGACTATTTCCATCTTGGCTATTACCGGCAGTCTCGCTTTGAATGCTGGCTTGTTCAGTTTCTTACCCCTGATGGGTTATTGGAATGCGCATCGTGGCTTGACAAGTTCCGGTAAAAACCGAGACCTGCACTTGATTGCCATGACCATGGTTCAGAAAAAGAAAGAAAAACCAAAACCGCTCGAATCTAAAAAGTCGCTGGAAAAGAAAACCGTTGAGCCCGGAAAATCCATCTCAAGACAACGCTTTGTCATGGATTTGGGGCCGGGAGGCGGTTCCGGAAATGGCGCCGGTGCTGGAGTCGCGCAAGGCGATTTGCAGCAAGTAAGTTATGAGGAGGGTGAAACCGACGAAGATGCCAAGGCTTTGTCCCAGACCGTACCGAAAAAACCTAAGAAGGCAGAAGCTGCCGGGGCCGGCGGATTGGTCCGCTGTATTCTCACCATTGGTGTAGACGGTCGAGTCAGCGATATTCGATTCTTGGAAGTCCCGGGTAATTTCGGTTATGAGGATGCCATTCGTGATGCGGTTCGGGAATGGCGCTATAAACCCGCCATGAATGGCGGCATACCGGTGGCTCAAAAAATCGAGCAGCCATTCAAGTTCTGAGTCTCGAGCTCAAAAAATGCGGAGGTTCTATGGGTTTCAGGATTGCGTATAAAGAGTCTTTTATTTTGCTATCGGCGCTGGCCACTGTGGCCCAGGCAGCCGGTACTTCGCAACTGGATCTAGGCAATGCTGACTTTGGGCAGCAGCATTATCCGCAAGCACTGGCGCATTATCGCTCTGCCTTGGAATCGGGTGAAAACCGGCCGATGGCGCTTTTTAATATGGGCAATTGTCTTTATGTCCTGAAGCAAACGGGCCGCGCTTTATCTGTTTATGAGCAAGCCATCCGAGAGGCTCCGGGCTTTGTCCGTCCCTATCTCAATGCGGGCGGAATCTATTTCAGTTTGGATCAAATTGGATTTGCCCTAGCTCGCTATCGCAAGGCCCTCGAACTCGATCCGGCCAATGTCGGGGCCATCAAAATGCTGGGGGAATGCTATCTAAAAATTGGGGATAAGGCCCAAGCCCTATTTTATTTTGATCAGGGTCGTAGGACCGATCCTGCGAATCTTGACTGGTATTATGCAATAGCCGAAACCTATGTGAAAATGCAGGATTATCTTTCGGCTCAAGCCACTTTGACTCAGGCTGTCGAAGGCAATCCAGATCAGGCGTCCTTGCACTTTTATCTTGCCGAATTATTTCAAGCTTCAGGTGATAAGAGCCAGGCGGCCTCCGCCTATGCGCGCGGTTTGGAATTAGAACCCACTAATACGCAAATACCCTTTCGACTGGCTTCTTTACATGAGGAAATGGGGAACCCGTACCTTGCCTTATCCGTCCTTAAGGAAGCTTCAAGTCGTGAAACGATTCGCCGTGAAAGCCTGATGGAAATGGCGCGGGTTTACTGTTCCATTGGCCAAGATGGTGCAGCTTTGGACTGTTTCCAACAAGCGGCAACCTTGGGCGAGGCCCGAGCCCTAACCGGTATGCTCAATGTCGGAAAGCGGCTATTTAACCAGGGCGATTTGGTTAAAGCCAAGGAAGTATTCGCTCGGATTAAAACGGCTTTTCCGGAGGATATGGAAGTCAGCCAGGCCATGGCCGAGCTTGGAACGTGATTTTCGAAATAGACTCTGGTCAAAAGACCGACTCATCCAAAGGAGGGAAAGGGTCAGTCACCATTTTAGGCGCTATTTATGACCCAGGATATTTTCTGTAAATCGTTATAGAATATAGACTTGTATTTAATTCTAGGGGGTGCTGTCATACATTGATTAGAAACGCCTCTGAAATACAAATGAAACATCCGAATGCTCTCTTTTCCTCAGTTCTTTTTTGAACTTTATAAAGGAGAAATTATGAAAAAGTCGATGTTAATGCCCCTCATGTTTTTGGCCTTCGGAGCCGCCTATGGAGCCGCTTTCGGAGCTGATGGGGAGACCACAAATTCGGATTCCGCCGCCACGCCGTCTGCAACCCAAGGCCAAACAGTAGAAGAAGGGCTTGCCAATGTGAAGGGCGCCTTAGATGGCTTGAATGAGACATTTTTGGAAACGAAAACAACGGTTGATAAATTAGCCAAGATCAAGCTTTCAGGATATATCCAGGCTCAGTGGCAGTATGCCGACAGCGTGGGAATTCAATCCGTGGCGGGCGGTAATTTTCCAGCTAAGTCCGCAACTGCCGTTGGTTCAAGAGAACGTTTCATGGTTCGTCGCGGCCGTTTGAAAACCAGCTATGAAACTCCGACCAGCAAATACGTTTTGCAGTTGGACGCCGTTCCTACAGGGGTTTCCATTAAAGATGCTTATTTAACCGTCATGGAACCCTGGCTGAATACCTTCAGCTATACCATGGGCGTTTTTGACCGGCCCTTTGGATATGAAATCAGCTATTCTTCTTCGAGCCGTGAATCCCCTGAGCGTTCACGCGTGTACCAAACCCTTTTCCCAGGGGAACGGGATATGGGAGCCAAGCTTGAAATCAATCCCGGTGCGGATATGGGGATCGCACAATACTTTAATTTCAAGGGCGGTGTATTTACTGGCATGGGCCCTAATGCAAATGAAATCGATGATAAACAGGACATGATCGGTCGCCTTGGTTTCAAGCTGCCTTTTTATGCTATCAATTTGGCCATTGATGGTGGCTTCTCTGCTTATATGGGAACCGCTACTTCAATCGTTGATACAGCTTATGCCATGGGCACAACCGCGACTGGCGTCAAGTCTTGGATAGCCAGCAAGGGAAATGTGAATAAAACCGTGGACCGCAATATTATGGGTGTCGATGCCCAAATTTATTATGACCTACCTGTCATTGGCGGATTTGCTTTACGCGGTGAATACATCTGGGGAAACCAGCCTACCACGCGCACCTCGTCGGCTTTATTTACGGGAACACCCACTGGAGTCCTGGTTGCCCCTCAAGTGGCGGATAGGGAAGTGATGGGAATGTATGTGAACTTCGTTCAGAATTTAGGAACAAAGGTTCAGGCTATTGCCAAGTACGATATTTTTGATCCCAATACCAAGGTAGAGGGAAAAGAAGTAGGAACTGCCGGATCCAACCTTACCGCCGCGGATTTAGCCATGACCACCCTGGGCTTGGGCGGTATTTACCACTGGGATGAAAACGTTAAGTTTGTGGCCTATTACGATATGGTTACTAATGAAGAGGCGAATGCATCCGCTACGGGAACTTTAGCCCCTTGGACCACGGATTTAAATGACAATGTATTCACCTTTCGTGTACAGGTGAAGTTCTAATTTCCGCAATCCAGTGCAATAAGCTTGGATTGCATTTGCAATCACATCGAAAAAAACATTTAGGAGGTTATTTAAATGATGAAATCGAAATTACTTGGGACCTTGGCCTTTACCTTGGCATCCTTTGCATCCTTGGCTTTTTCAGCTCAAACTATTACGGTTAAGGGCTCAGATACCATGGTTATCCTAGCGCAACGCTGGGCTGAGAAATATATGTCCGGCCATCCGGGCGTTTCCATTCAGGTTACAGGTGGTGGTTCTGGAACTGGTATTTCCGCCCTTATTAATGGAACCACCGATATTTGTGATGCTTCGCGTAAAATGAAGGCGCCGGAACGGGAAAAACTGAAAGAGCGTTTTGCCAGCTTGGGAGTGGAAGTTCCTTCAGCTCGTGATGGTTTGGCTGTTTACTTGAATGAAGCCAGCCCCGTTTCTGAACTAAGCCTCGATCAAGTTAAATCTATCTATACCGGCAAGACAACTAATTGGAAGGATGTTGGCGGACCCGATGCCAAAATCGTCCTATACGGTCGTGAAAACAATTCCGGCACCTATGTCTATTTTCGGGACAATGTATTGAAGGGTGCGGATTTCGCGCCTGGCATGCAATCTTTGCCGGGAACGGCTGCGGTTGTTAACGCGGTTTCCAAGGATAAGTTCGGCGTTGGATTTGGAGGAGCTGCTTATGCCAAAGGACTGAAGTTTGCTAAAATTAAGAAGGATGCTAATTCACCCGCTTATGCTCCTAATCTCGAAACGGTTAAAAATGGTACCTATCCTATAACCCGTTACCTTTATATGTATCTCAAGAGTCGTCCCACCGGAGCGATTAAAGATTACATCGATTGGACTTTGGGTGCTGAAGGTCAGGCCGTGGTTTCTGAGGTAGGATTCTTCCCTGTAAAGTGAAAATTATCTAAGCTTCCAACTCTTTGGAAGCGAAAGGATCTCCTTATGTCAAAGCCTGTTCCCTTGCGGCCGAATTCGGCCACTGAAAAGGGCGGCTTGAATGGTTCGGACGGAGCAGCTCCTCATGGGGCTGTTCCCGTTTCTGGTTTAAGTTCAAGTATTGGTCCATCCTTCCCCGAAGATAAGCCTACGACCATGGTTCGTAAAGTTCTCAATATGAAAAAGCCTAGGCGATGGGGCGAATATGTGATTGAAAAATCCATCCAAGGCGTGGCCTTTGTATCGTTGTTGTTTATCGCTCTGATTTTTGTTTTTATTTTCAAGGAAGCGACCCCGCTGTTTTTTGGCGAAGTCAAAGCAGCCATGCACCAATCCCAGGTTGAAGAAGCAGAAACGTACGGAGTGGACCCGGGCACGCCTTTGGTTGCAGAAGCTCCTGAATTGGAACAAAGTCAAGAAAATTTCCAACCCAAAACGTTAGTGAGTAAAAATTGGCAGCCGGTTTCTTTGAATCCCCAGTTTGGAATTATTCCGCTTTTATTAGGTAGCTTAAAGGTTACCCTGATTGCATTACTCTTGGCCGCGCCCATCGGTATATTTGCGGCTTTATATACTTCGAATTTTGCTCCGAAATGGGCCAAAGAAAGTATGAAGCCCATCATTGAAATTCTGGCGGGATTCCCATCGGTTGTGATTGGATTTTTTGCACTCGTGATCATGGCCAGCTTACTCCAAAATTTGTTTGGCTATCATTTTCGCTTGAATGCCTTTGTGGGTGGTGTTGCCATGGCTTTAGCTGTTATTCCCATCATTTATACTGTTTCCGAGGACGCTTTGAATGCCGTACCCAAGGTGATGACCGAAGCCAGTCTGGCATTAGGCGCGACGCGATGGGAAACAGCATTGTTCGTTATCCTGCCATCGGCAACTCCGGGAATATTTGCGGCTATGATTCTGGGTTTCGGGCGTGCCTTTGGTGAGACCATGATTGTTCTAATGGCCACAGGCAATGCGGCATTATTGACCTTGGCTTTAACCGATCCGGTGCGCAGCTTATCCGCAACCATCGGAGCTGAAATGGCCGAGGTTGTATTTGGAGATACCCACTATCGCGTTCTATTTTTTGTAGGTGCCTTGCTTTTCATAATTTCCTTTAGCCTCAATGCTACAGCCGAATTCTTTATTCGCAATCGCTTGATGAAAAAGTTTAAGGGAATTTAGATGACGCGCGCCAAAAAAATTGTAGGCAATGCGGTTGTTTCTTTTACCGCTATCTGTGCTTTCACAGCGGTAGCGGCCGTGATTTGGATAATGGGCACCATTATTTGGGGTGGCCATAGCCATTTGACTTGGGCCTTTTTGACCCAGGCTCCCTCAGCGGGTATGACCGAAGGCGGCATTTATCCGGCCATTGTCGGCACCTTTGCCCTTGTCGTGATTATGTCTCTGGTAGGAGTGCCGGTAGGTACCATAACGGCTATTTACCTAAGCGAGTATACGTCTCGTGGATCAAAAATCGCTCAATTCATTCGGTTTGCAGTAAATACTTTGGCGGGGATTCCGGCTATTGTTTTTGGTCTATTCGGGCTTGGTTTCTTTGTTCAGTTCACCGGCGGCAATCTGGATAAAATCTTTTCACCCGGACAATTGAAATGGGCCCAACCCAATATTCTCTGGGCCAGTCTAACCATGGCACTATTAACCTTGCCGGTTGTAATTGTATCCGTTGAAGAGGCCATCAAAACTGTTCCCCGCGATTTACGTGAAGCGTCCTTGGCTTTGGGAGTCACCAAATGGCAAACCATTTGGCGCGTGGTATTGCCCAATTCTGTCGGGGGTATTTTAACCGGTGCAATCCTCGCTGTGAGCCGCGGGGCCGGAGAAGTAGCCCCAATTCTTTTTACTGGAGCGGCCTATTTCCTGCCCAGCCTTCCCCATGCCTTTACCGATCAGTTTATGGAACTCGGCTACCATCTCTATATAATGACAACCCAGTCCACGGACGTTGAAAAGACCCTGGGTATCCAGTATGCGACCACCTTGGTCCTGCTACTTTTGACTTTTATGTTAAACTTCTCGGCTATCTTTATGCGCTATCGGCTACGTAAGCGCCGAATCGTCGCTTGAAATTGGAGTACTATGGAAGCTGCCCCACCTTATGCCAAATTGCATACCAAAGACCTCAATCTTCATTATGGACCTAAGCACGCCTTAAAGGGAATTAGTCTCGATATGAAGGCCTATAAAGTTACGGCTTTGATTGGACCTTCAGGTTGCGGCAAGTCTACTTTTTTACGAAGCCTAAACCGCATGAATGATCTGATTGATAACGTAAAAATCACAGGATCCGTTTTTGTGGATAATGTCGATATTTACCATAAAAAGGTGGACGAAGTCCAGCTCCGGAAAAAAGTGGGCATGATTTTTCAAAGGTCCAATCCCTTCCCAAAATCAATTTACGACAACGTAGCTTATGGACCGCGCATTCATGGACTTCGGGACAAAACCAAATTGGATGAATTGGTGGAAGTGAGCTTGCGTCGCTCGGCCCTCTGGGATGAAGTAAAGGATGAACTCGGAAAGAGCGCTTTGGCTCTATCCGGTGGGCAGCAGCAAAGACTTTGCATCGCCCGCGCCTTAGCCGTGGACCCGGAAGTATTGCTGATGGACGAGCCTGCCAGTGCCTTGGACCCTATTGCGACGGCAAAGATTGAAGAGCTTGTCTACGAATTAAAAAACACATATACTATCGTAATCGTAACCCATAATATGCAGCAGGCCGCGCGGGTTAGCGATTATACCGCATTTTTCTATATGGGACAGGTTGTTGAATATGACTTTACAGAGAAAATCTTTACTTCTCCAAAAGAAAAGCAAACTGAGGACTACGTGACCGGAAGATTTGGCTAGGAGCACAAATGGAACGACATTTTGAAAAAGAACTCAATAATTTAAAGGCGAAGCTGGAAACAATGTCCAGACTTGCCAACGAGTCCTTGGTTTTTTCGACGAGAGCCTTGATTGAAGAAGACAAATCCCTAGCAGAGAAAACTTTCACAAATGAAAGGATTATCAACCAACTCGAAATAGAGATTGATCATGGTGTGGCGGATTTTTTTGCGCTTTTCCAACCCGTGGCCATTGATTTGCGTTTTATGCTGGCCATTCAGAAAATCAATAATGATCTGGAGCGCATTGGTGATCATTGTATCAATATTGCCCAATCCGCCATAAGCTATGCCGGGTTCGAGCAAAAAACCGGGCTTCTAGAACTGCCAAAAATGATCGTCATCGGTCAGGGCATGTTAAAGGATGCCTGTCAAAGTTTTTTCAATAAAGACCTACAACTTGCCCGAGTCGTATTGGAAACGGATGACATTATCGATGAACTGAATCGAGCCAATACTCGCGAAGCCATCCAGTTGGTAAAAACCGATAAGACTTCGATTGAAATGGCACTTGAGCTGCTTCGCATCAGCCGTAATTTGGAGCGGATTGGCGACCTTTCAACAAATGTCGCTGAAGAAGTCATTTTTCATCTCCAGGCTAAGGTCGTCAAGCATCATGCTGATGATCATGTTAATCGGATCTCTCCCGAACGTCGTCACGAAGCCCAATAATTGAAACCTACCCGAAACAAGTTCCCGAATTGAAATGACTCAGAAACAATTCTGAAATTCTATAAGGGTAGTTTTGCCTCCCGTTGACCTGTCGTTCCCTTCCGGAACGTAAGCGCCAACGGAAAGGGCCAGTCTCGCAAATAGTTAGGCTTAGGCGTACGGTTCCCGATTTCCGCTCGCATAGTCATGACCATCCGGTTGCTTAAAGCTATCCGAAACAGCGCAGCAATAATCCAGACATGTATTTGAAATTCGCACCCCTTAGTTTTTTAATTCATGTTTTGTTTGGGGCAGGTTTTAGCTTGAACATCATCGCACTGTCCTCGGCTCAAGCAGCCGGGGACATCCTGCCCACTTATGCCACTCCAGATTTGATTCCGGTCAAAAGCATAGAGGAATTGCTGGATTCTTCCGGTCAAGTCGCGGGCCCATCCGCTCAATCGCCCGGCGTCGACAGCCTCAGAAATAGGACTCAGAAATCCGTTCCAGAACCTGGATCCGTGTCCAGTAATGCTCCAAATGAAACAGGACTCGCAATCGAAAAAGGGTTGGTGCTTTCTTCAGAGGAAGGAAAACCAGTGGAGAAAGCCATGGTTATTCTATCGGGTCCAAACCAAAGATTTTCTTGTCAGAGCGATCGGGATGGAATTTATCATCTTGAGGGTGTAAAGCCGGGAAGCTATAAAATCAAGGTCAGCAAGAAAGGTTTTTCTGTTTTTGAACAACAGGATATCAGTCTGCTTGCAGGCGAAAATCCGGTCCGGGAAATCCGTTTAGAGCGAAGCGTGCTTAAGGGCCAGGTCATAGAAGCCAAAGGCGGATTAAATGCGGGAAGCGCTTCTTCCATGCAGGCTGCAAGGCGATCGAGCTCCGGGGTGATGGAAGGGGTTGGCGCCGAACAAATTTCCAAATCAACCGATGCCGATGCCGGAGCTGTGGCTAAGCGAATCACGGGAACCTCCTTGGTCGGCGGAAAATACATCTACGTGCGCGGGCTCGGTGAGCGCTATACCAATATGACTTTAAACGGTTTGCCTGTGCCTTCACCTGAAAAGGACAAGCGCGTAGTCCCGCAGGATCTTTTTCCGGCGGCCACCATTGAAAGTTTTGCCATTCATAAAACGTTTTCACCCGAACTCTATTCCGATTTCGCGGGCGGATCCGTGGAATTGATTACCCGGGGAATCCCGGAAAAAGCATTTTTGAAATTATCCGTTGGAATCGGTGGAACGGATTTTTCTGGAGACGGAAAATTTCTGAATTGGGGAAACGATCAATTAACCTATGATGGTGGGAATACATACTGGGGCATAGATGACGGCACCAGAAGCTTGCCGAAGGGATTCCCGACTTCCATTCCCGGTATCAGTGATAAAGATGTGGACCAATACCATGCGAAAGGGTTACCAGGGTATACGACCAAGGAACGACTGGACTATGCACTGAAACTGCGCAATATCTATGCGATCGATACAACTCGGATTCTGCCTTATCAAAATTTCTCGCTTTCATTTGGAGATGTAAGCAATCGAAATGAGGACACCCGATTCGGGTATTTGGTTACGGCGGGATTCAAGAACAAATACATTGAAAAAGATATCCGAAAAATCAGTCTGATTTCCGTGCCGACAGGATATGACTCCACCTATATCCATTCAATTATCGGAAAAGTCACCTTCCATGTTATTCCTACCGATACCATGCCTGGCTTTACCGGCGATACGTTGGATGGATTGCCCGTCCCGAATATGCGACAACTTCAGAAACTGGATACAGGCGTCAGCTCGCGCATTGCAACGGGTACGTATGAGGCCATATTGTCCGGCATGGCCGATTTTGGTTATTCGAGCCCGGACAATAAAATATTTTGGAAAAATTTCTTCGTTAATATCGGTACGGATGAAGCTTCCAGAAATCATAGCAAGGCTTTTCCAGGCGGAAGGCAGGACAATCCGGTTGAGGAAGGATATCTCTTAAACTTCAGTCAGCGGAGCCTCTTAGCCTCCCAAGCCGGTGGCGGACATTATTTAGGATTGGGGCCGCTGGACTCGGTTGCTTGGGCCTCCGGTTATTCGCATAGCCAAGGCACTGCGCCCGATAACAGAAGGTATAAATATTACGGAGAAACCGATACAACCGTTAATACCTATGCCAATAACGATATCTGGGGCACGCGGATTTTCGAGACGCTAAACGAAGACAATTTCTCTGCAAGGGTGGATCAATCGCTAGTGATGCCGCCGGAAATTTTTAGGCGCGATACTCTCTTTACAGGCCCTGGATTTATTTCCCACTTAAGGTTGCCGACGGCCCAGACCGGCCAGTTCGCGACTCTTCGCAGCCGTGATTTTTCCGCTTCCCGTTATCAATATGGAGCTGTTCAGCAAGCTCAAAAAAACCAGACTCTGGAACAAATAAGGGATCCAAAGCGATTGACCTTGGATATTTTGGATCCAACCCATCCCCAAGATTTTTCCACAGCGCCCAAAAGCTATGATGAATATTCAGCCTCGGAAAGAGTCGCGGGAGGTTATGCCGCCACCAACTTTGGGTTCTCGATGCTACGATTCCCGTTGACCTTTGATATCGGTATCCGTTATGAAAATTATCATTTGCATCTTAAGGCTCCTTATACCGGCCAAAACTTCGGAACGGATTTAGACAAAATCGCCGCCGCCGCTAGGACCGTCGATTTGGATGAAAATTCTTTCTTCCCGACTCTGGGCATGAGTGTCGATCTGACTTCAAATTCAAAACTCCGTTTGATTCGCGCGAATACGGCCATACATCCCGAGTTTCGTGAAATCGCACCTTATGGATACAACGACTATATCAAAGATCGTACCGTGACGGGAAATACCGAACTCCGGGAAACTCGCGTACAGCATTTGGACTTAAGGTATGACTGGTACTTGCCCAACCGTCAGATCTTGTCTTTCTCATTGTTCCGGAAAGATTTTAGAGATCCGGTTGAGCCCGTTGCCGACAATAATCATTCCGAGTCTTTTCAAAATGCGGTTTCAGCCTATGTCCGTGGGGCTGAAGTGGAAACCATGATCGATTTGGAATCAATTGGCCGCAATCTTGGTATGGGCAATTTTTTAAAGGGCTGGACCTTGGGTGGAAATATGGCGGTCATGCACTCTGAGGTCAGCTTGGATTCGGCTCAGGCTAGAGAAAGCACTTCTTTAAAACGGCCGATGGTGGGTCAAAGCCCATACCTTATCAATGCAACCTTGGGTGAGGAAATGGAATGGCAAAAAT
>JAYTHY010000073.1:0-4541 GCA_043732185.1 Fibrobacteria bacterium | reverse complement strand
AACAAGTTCCATCAGTACGCTGTGTTTTCAAACCGTTAAGGGTAACCTACAAGTGACTAAATTGGCTAAAATCACCCACTCGATCGCCCGAAGAGCCTTTTAAGAAAAATACTGGAATGTGTCTATGGCTGCGTTTTAAAGCCGTTGCATTTGTCTCGATACTTGAACTTTTCGTTTACACATATCAATATTGATCCTTTCAAGCCAGAAAAATTCTAAAGAATAAATCGAGATGGCAAGGACCACTGCGCGTGGTGAATTTAACCTTTGTGGCTTTTAAACCATTCAAAATCGAAACATATGGTTTCGAATTTCCTCGGTTCCATTGAGAATTAATTCGGAAACATCTGAATGTATAGTTTTTGACTTAGTTGACGATGCGAAGTTTGTCCTGATGTTTTCAGTTTCCCGTTATGTTTTCGGCATCCCTCTAAGGACAAGCTTGACTTTTTCTCTGCTACATTTTCCTCAGTATCAAATTTGGGCGAACCCTTGAATTCACGAAAGATACTCCCTGTAAAATTGGATTGGATAAATTTATCCGTACCTAAATAACCTCAGGTTCTGAGTTTAACTTTAATTCCGTTGGGTTGAAAGTATGGCCTGAGTTTCCCCCTAATTCGGGAACCCCTGTTATCTACAAAAGGAGTTTCATATGCATTTAATACTCACGTTGGCAATGCTTCTGGGCTTGGGCTTATCGGCCTGGTCGCAAACCATCCAGCCTGTCATCCCCATACCGGCCCCGAATGCGACTGGCTGGATCACAAATTGAACCGGGGGAATAATGCTTCGGATTTTTACACCTTCTATACCGGAGATATCCCCGCCAAGAGTCGAAAGACCTTTCCTGATGCCACCTTTAAATATATCGGTGACACCATTAGCGTGACCGGTTCTCCCACTGGCCATATCATTTTCAAGCAGCCTTTTTCTCATTATCGGATTCGATACCAAATCCGTTGGCCCGGTGGTCTTGGCAACTGCGGCATGTTGCTGCATATTCAGGAAAACGATTCTGCCATGTGGGGCCAGTTTCCGCGGTCTATTGAAAGCCAGGGAGATCCCAATAAGGGCATGGGACAAATCTGGGCCATTGGCCGGGTATGGGTGACCGTGCATGCCAAGTCTGGTCCGCAGTATGACCCCGCGTCCCCGGAAATCAATTACGGCGGCGCTGACGATAATTCGCGTTTGATTACAGGCATTCACGGTTATGGCCAACCGCAACCGGTCGAACTAAGGCTGCACGACTGGGTTTCCTTCGAGGCGGATGTGCATGGCTCCGATAGCATTTCCCACAGCGTCATGGGTGAAGTACAAATCAAATATCGGAACCCACGAGTAGCCTCCCGCACCAATGCCAATCAGGTGGAAAAGCTGCTGAAGGATGGTCTGCTCGGATGGCAATCGGAAGGAGCATCCGTGCAGTACCGGAACATCGAGATCAAGCTTTACCCCGAGGATCCGCTTTACAAAACCCTATACACAACGGGTTTAAATCAGGTCACCATCCGGGAAAAGGCACATGCTAATCAAGGGCTGGAATTTCGGGATGGGGTTTTGCGCTTGTGGCAGCCCGGTGTGGGAGGCCAACAAATCAATTCTTTGGGTCAAGGTTTGCTGCCCCGTCCCTAGCCGTTCAGCCCTTTTTTAAAATAGATTTTGCTTCCATAGCGGATCGGGCCATCCGATGCGTTATACTCTCAGAAGCTGAAGGATTTGGAACCTGAATAGGTCTTCCAGGTGCAAGGCGGAAAATGCAGGGCATGGGCGACGAATCAGATAGGTCCAGGCAACAGGTTTTGTATGAAAAATACGCACCTGTCATTTATCGCCGTTGCCTGCGTTTTTTGCATTCCAAGGAGGAGGCCCAGGATGCGACCAGCGAGGTCTTTCTAAAACTATTGGAGCATTGGGAATCTGTGGAAAACCGGGAGTCCGCCTTGTTCTGGATTCATAGAACCACCACTAATCATTGTATTTCTCTGTGGCGGCGCAAAAAATTCCAAGGGCCCGACAATGAAGAGGGCTGGGAGGACAGTCCGTTGCATGCCGATGATTCGATGGAAAAAGTCATCATCCTGCGGGACATCTTGAAAAAGCTGATGTTTCCTTGGAACAAGACCGTGCGGGAAATCATCATGTACACCTATTGGGATGGCTATACGCAGGAGGAAATTTCCACTTTGACGGGAATGGCTCCTTCCACCATCCGCAAGTACTTGACCCGGTTTCGCCGCCAGGCCCAGCAATGGAAGCTGGAAAAATTGGAGGGAGAACATGTTTATTGACGATTGCAATCGAGTGCGTGTTGAGCGCCATTTTCTTGGAGAAGTACTAGGCGAGGAAAAGCAGGCACTACGTCTGCATTTGGAGGTCTGCGCGAAATGCAGTGGCCAAATGACATTGTTGGAAAACGAACGCCGAAATTATCTCATCACCCAGCCCTTTCGCGAGTTTGCGGCAAAAAATTTACCTGGCCAATTGGAAGCACATAAGAGAAGGTTGCCTGGCTGGTTGCCAACAGGCGTCGGGGTGCTGGCATGTTTGCTGATCTTGCCGGTACTCGAAAAACGACTGGAGCAGTCCCGGGGTGTATCGCCCAGTGGGCCTGGGGTGCTTGCGTCAGGTGTTGTTGGAGAAGCTTTGCCAAGCAGTGCGGGTTCTGAATCAGCGCTGGAAGGCGTGCGCAGTAAGGGCAATCCCATTCTTGAGTTCTATTGCAAGCGGGATGGTGTCGTTCATGAGGGCCGGGTCACGGAGGAATTCCGTGCGGGCGATGAATTGCAATTCGTCTATGCCGCCGACAGTGCCGCCTATGTTACCTTAGCCAGCATCGATGCCGGTGGTGCCGTGAGCCTCTATCGTGCGCCAGGTGAAAAAATAAAGGTAAGTGTCGAAGCCAAGCCGGGAAATCGGCAGGCCTTGCCCTTTGCCGTAACCTTGGACGCTTCTGTCGGACCAGAACTCTTTGTCATGGTCTATAGCGCAAAACCATTGACCAGTAAGTTGGTGGATTCCTGGTTGAAACTTGGGTACACGCAGGCATCGGCCAAAATTGACACCTTGGCAGGCTCCTTGCTTTCTCCTCCGTTGCCGCAATCCAAAGTCAAGGCTTTGCTTTTGAAAAAAACCAAGCTATGAAAAGATTTTTGATCTTGGCGCTGGCCTTGGTCATTTGCGTTGGGCCTGCATGGACGCGCAGGTATGCCTTGCTCGTGGGCAACAACTTCGGAGGAGCCGGTGAAGACTCCTTGCGCTACTCGGAGACGGACACACGCCGCTTTTCCGAAGTACTCACTCGTCTGGCTGGATTTGCGAAAGAAGATGTCCGCATCTTGATCAACTGCGACAGCGCTGGCCTGGAAAAAAGTCTGGCAGACATGCGCATCAATCGGCGGGGAGCATCGGATGGGGAAGACCTGTTTCTCTTTTATTATTCCGGACATTCTGAACGGGACGCTTTGCAATTGGGGAAAACCCGATATCCTTTGGAAAAACTCCGAGAAAATTTTCAAGCCGTGCCCAGTCAAATCAAGATTGGCATTTTCGACGCTTGTCAAAGCGGAATGATGACACGCTTCAAGGGTGGGACGGCGACCAAGCCCATTTCCCTGGAAAGCCTCAAGAACGTGCACGGTCAGGTGATCATCGCATCCAGCGCCATGGACGAGCGCTCGCAGGAATCGGATCAGTTGGAAGGATCTGTATTCACCCATCACTGGCTGAATGGAATGCGGGGCAGCGCTGACCTGTCCGGGGATCGCAAGGTGACGCTCAATGAGGCGTATCAGTACGCGTATCAAATGACCATTGAAACCACATCGCATACTCGATCGGGCATACAGCATCCGGCCTATCAATTTCGAATCTACGGCGAAGGCGATATTGTGCTGGCGGATTTGAATCAGGGCAACTCCGGGCTGGTTTTTGGATTTCGGCAGGATGGCAAGTACTTGGTGGTCGATAAGGAACGGGGCCACATATTCGCCGATTTTTACAAAGTTCCGGATCGGGAGCTTCTCATATCCCTGCCCGAAGGAAAGTATCATGTGCTCAAAGTGGAAAAAGATCAGTGGCGCGTGGCGGATGTAGGTATCGACGCCGGAAAAATTTCCAGCTTCAATCCCAGTAGTCTCAAAGCCCAGGACCAAGTGGTTAATAAAGTCAAAGGCGGTCTCTCGGAAGACTATCAAACCAATCCAGTTCCTTTACATGCCCCTTATTTCATGGGCCCGTCGCGCAAATGGGGGATGAGTCTTAAAGTGGGGGAAAGCACCGGTCTTATCGGAATCGCGCTATTGCACAATCTGGAATCTGAGCTGCAAATCCAAGTAGGCGCCGGTATTCCCAGTTATTACACCAACATTTTGATCAATGGCACCGAATCTTTGGAGAACTCGGCCTTTCTGCTCATGCGCAAATACGTCGGCGTTTATTTTTTTGGCTCTTCGGGCGATCGAGTGGGTATTTTTAGCCAATTTAGTCACTTGTAGGTTACCCTTAACGGTTTGAAAACACAGCGTACTGATGGAACT
>JAYTHY010000072.1:0-4623 GCA_043732185.1 Fibrobacteria bacterium | reverse complement strand
GCGATTACCGGTTGCGGACCCGGTATCGCTATCCCCCTCCCCCTAAGCCAAGGGCTTAGCGCCTCCTCGCACGCGAGGCTAAAATTGGCAACCCAGCCAGACCTAGGCCATGTCGTCTCACTACGTGAGCCGCCCTGACCAAGGTCTGGGCGCGCCTAGCGTCGTTGCGGTTTGTCATGCCCTTCCTTCGGAAAGCCACGCCAAATCCTCACTCCTACCTCAGACCCTTTGGGTCTTCGGGCGCTCTGGGTCCCCAATTTTAGCCTCGTCTACGTCTCGGCGCCTGTCACTGCGTGCCAGGGGGGAGGGGGAGCCCCGGTTTCACCTGGGCTGCATTTTGCGTGGCAAAATACGATAAAGGCCTAAAACCAGAAATCCGAATACCTGGACGCGGGAGAAAACCTTTAAGCCGGGAGATATGGGAATCCGATAATTCCGGAAACCAAAATCCATCCTTAAGTCGGGCTGAAAAATTATCTTAGAGTGGGTAGAGAACAATAAGCATAATATTTAAATAATATAAGCGAATAGGGCGCAGTTATGCCTTGGTTACTCAAACCAAACATCGAAGAATAATTCGGAAAGTCAAGATGAGCGATTCAGAAAGAGCCAGGCAAGCCATATTATCCGGGAGCCCGTCCTTCTATCGCATTGTAGAAGTACTTTCCTTTGATGGCCTCATCTCGGATGAGATTGGTCATATTGATTTTTCCCTTCCGGTGTGGATGATTTCCTGTTTTCACCAAGACCTATTCGACAGTCTGTGGCAATATTTTTTCCCTGGCCGATGGAACAATATCAAAATCGCCAAACTGGCTTATGGAAAAAAGGTATTCTCTTACGCTCTATACAACGAAAGTATCGTTCCTTTCGAGGTAGCCAAGAAAAAGCTTAAGCGTATCCATGGTGAAACTACCCGTCTGGGCATTTGATGTCGTCTATATCTCACTATATAAGCCGTATTTAAAAATCATTTAAATATGCGTGTCAAACAGGTAGATTCTGGGCATGCCGAAAAGAAAAGTTTCCAAAACCTCCAAGAAAAGAGGGCGCGGTCGCCCGCCGGTCGAAGTAAAGAAAGTTCCCTTCCAGGTGATGCTTGACCCGCGCTATATCGAGTACTTCCGCAAAAGGGCGAAAGCGAAAAAGGTGGAGGCCCAGGTTCTCGCTCGGATGGCCTTGAATGCGTTCGTCCCAGACCCGTTCAATCCCATGTTAGATGGCCTCAAGTTCGCCATCAGCCTTCTGAAAAAGCCCCCCAAGCCGGCTTCCTGATGATTCTCTAGTCCCAAACTTCCTTTATGCTGCCCGCCAGAATTTTTTAGACTTCATGCGCATCAAAGTCCCCCGTTACCAGCAGCGGCGCCACATCTGCCGCAAATAACTTGTGGGCTAGTTTTGCTTCAAGATTCAGTTCAAGCTCGGGCAAACTCACCGGGTGTCCTTCGCGTTTCATCACGGAACGAAAGCCACGGATGACTCTCGGCAAATCGAGATCCGGAAAATGCATGAACGCACAATGAAGATCGAACAGATCCCGTCCTTTGCGGCGCTGGTATAAGGCGCGCACCTTGGTTGCCATTAAATCGGACAATGGCACCGTAGTGACATCCGCGTTTCCCGAGTACCAAGGGCTTTCAACCGCATGGTTGACGAATATTGGCTCGCCTATCCAGCCATGCTCCCGTGTGTTGATTTCGACCTTAAGGCGTAAGTCAACCGGAGGCTCGGTACTTGATTGAAATCGCCATACCAAGGTGGTTCCTCTTGTTTGGTTTTCTACGCGCGGTTTCCCCAACCAGGCATCCAGAGAGTATCGTACAGCATCGAGTAACGGCCCGATAGGTCCGGGTATTTCCTGCACAAGGTCGATATCCTCGGAATAGCGGAGGGCGGGACGAAAAATGAGTTTGTTCAGAGCTGTGCCTCCGCGCAAGGTACAGGTTTCACAGATTACCCCTTGCTGAAACAATTCTACCAAAGCGCGAGAGAGAACCAAATCCTGTTCCACAAAGGCCTGAGATTGCCATGGTGCCGAGGTTCGCCAGGCAGTTACGATATCGGGTGCAATCATACTTCAGGCTCCGGCATGTGGTTTAGGCGTACGCGGTAGACTGGGTCAATAGGACCAGGCCCTTTGTTTCCGATTTCCAAGGGTACGGTTTCCAGTCTTCTGCGTCTCAATTCTTGTAAAACGACTTCAGCCATATTGGCGCTACTGAATTGGTCGAGCATCCATCCGAGGCGTTGCAAAATAGGTGTCTCGCCGGTTTGTCGGCAGACCTTGGTCAGGGCGCGCACGCCCAAGCCACGGCGCATTTCTCGGATAAGCGTGGCAATATTGTCCAAGCCGGCGGTGTGGTGGGGGTAACGCACCGCGTCGAGTAAGGTAAGTTCGGGACAGGAGATTCGGAAAATCCCTGTGCGTGTCGTTTTTTTCTCCAACAAATCATCCGTGGGCCAGGACTTGCGGAATACCGGGACCACCCTTTGATTTCCAAATAAGAACGGTCGCATTTGCCTGTCCGTGACTACCTGGATCTCCATTGGTTTTTGGTGCGATGCTCCATGGTACAGAGCCGCTGTCAGCAGACCGAGATAATAAGGCCGACCCAAACGGGCAAAGCGTGCTTCCACAACCCATTCGTAGGGCGGGGCGCCTTGTTCCCGATATTCCGGCGGTACCACCACGTAAAAGCCATCGCCTACCCGTGCGATTCTCCGATCGCGCATAGCTCGGTGCATGGCCGCTCGTGCGGCATCAACATTGCCTCCCGAAGCTAAGGTGGCTTCTTTCAGGCTGAACAAGGAGTGCCCTTTCGCAACCAAGCCATCAAGCCAGTAAAGCCAAGACACGTCCATAATCATATGTATATAATAACAATAAATATCATTTAAGGTATATGAAAATATAGACCAAAAAAGTCCAAATATTACGAATTTAAAGGGATTTAATTGGAAAATGAAGACCTAACCGGCTTTCCATTAGCCGATTCATTCAGTAAGCTATTAAAATGGCGAATCATTTCGATCCTGTCCTCGATTCATTCCCTGGCCTCTCTACAAATTGGCTGTCGCTTCTTCGATGCGCGTAAAACTTTTCCAACACTCTTGAATCCTTCGTGTGCCCGACCCACGCTCTTAAGACATCAATTGGGGGATAGTCATCGCGCTCAATTTGATGGGTGATATAAGTATGGCGCAAACTTTTTACGTTTCTTCTTTTGGCATGAGCTTTGAAGTAGGTTGTATATGGCAATCCTTTTGGGTTTCTGATTCCGTGAACCCTCAGCTTGGTGAGGTAATCCTTTCCATACCGGATTTCTTTAAGCTTAACGTACGAAGTTTCGAAATTAACCATATCCCAATAGTCTTCATTACGGTGGCCGAGGCTAGCGGTCCAGGAATGTTCGGTTGAATAAGTTCGTGTCAGATCAGCGAAGATTTTTTGATTGGGATCCTTGGTATTCATTATCCTTGGCAGTAAGACTTCTAAGGCTCTCCCATCCAAAGGCTGATTGTAAACCTCATCAGGAGATTTTGCTTTTTCCCGAGGCTTTATCAAACGCCAGGTATTGTTCTTAGTATCGAGTTTGAAATGGTGGCGCCGGAGTTCAAATATGTCGGAAGGATAGATTCCAGTCCATCGCAATACCTTATAGGTTTCTCGGTCTCCTTCCGTTGCAAGGGTTAAAATTGCCTGGAACTCTTCCTCGCTCCAGATTTCTTCCTTTCTGTCAATAGTCGGAATCCTGCCTACTCTTCTTTTCTTGAATACGCGGCTATCGATAAAGCCTTCATCGCTAGCCCAAAAGAGGAATTTTCTCCAGTAGATAAGTAAGGTTGCCCACGATGTTGGTTGTAAGCCTTCGACTGGTCCGTATTTTGATTTTGGCTTTAAGGAATTGCGAGCGGTGTCAAATGCACGGTCATAAACTTCCTTGGTTATATCTTCAACATTTTCCACTTCAGTAAATTTCACGAGGTAGTTGGTCAAATACCTCTCGGCAGCCTTTATGGTTTTATCGGCTCTGTTCCGATCTCGATATTCGGTATTGATGAAGTTCTGAATTGCAGCTACCAAACCGATTTTTACGGGTTTAGCAGAAGCATGGGAAAGTGCTTCTTCCTTGGCTTTTTGAACTAGGGAAACAATGTGATCTTTAACAAGATTTCTTGCTTCAGCCTTATCCGAGGTATTGGTCTTGAACCTATGTTGGACGCCTTCCCAGCGGAATCTGGCCGTGTATTCCCGACCTCTTTTGGTTAAATTGAACTTCGGCTCCTTCACCAAAATGCACTCCTTTTCCAAAATAATGAGATAGTATTTAAATTAATATTTTAATTGAAAAAGTGTGCCCAAATGTGTGCCCAAAAGTCATTATTCCCGAGTAAAAATGTGTATGTAGATCATTCGTAATGAGTAGGTCATCGGTTCGATTCCGGTAAGTGGCTCCAATTTTAATCTTGATTCGATGAGGCTTTCGGCATTAAGCTTTCAGAAGGCATTCTTATTAAAATCAGGGTAACTACTCAGCTTGACATTGCTGATATTGGGTTTACCCCGATGAGAGCTTGTTGAAGCCCTTCCAGAATTGATATTCCTCGCTTACGCATTGTAGC
>JAYTHY010000071.1:0-32265 GCA_043732185.1 Fibrobacteria bacterium | reverse complement strand
CGAGCTTGGGGATTGGCCCTTCGCAAGCGCTTCTGCCGCAAGTTCAATTTCGAATTGCAGGCTGCGGCAACGGAAGAGGGAATCATCCTTTCCCTTGGTGCCACGCATAGCTTTCCTTTGGAAGAAGTGTTCCAATATCTGCGATCCGGTTCGGTACGTCACATTCTTATTCAGGCATTGCTTGACGCGCCCATGTTTGAAGTGCGTTGGCGATGGAACGCAACCCGAGCTCTAGCCCTGCAGCGCAATCGCAACGGTAAAAAGGTGCCCCCCCAACTTCAGCGCATGGCGGCGGAAGATCTGGTTGCCTTGGTTTTTCCTGATCAGAAAGCCTGCTTCGAAAATATCCAAGGTGAACGCGAGGTGCCCGATCATCCATTGGTCCGGCAAACTATTTCCGATTGCCTCCATGAAGCCATGAATATCGAAGGGTTGGAACAGGTACTGGCCGATATCGAAGCCGGTAGACTGCAATTGGAAGCCCGGGATCTCAAGGAGCCGTCGCCTTTGTCCCAGGAAATCATCAATGCTCGGCCCTACGCTTTTCTAGACGATGCTCCGCTTGAAGAACGTCGCACCCGCGCTATTCAGAGCCGTCGTCATTTGGACCCGGCCAAAGCAGGTGATTTGGGTCGTCTCGATCCACTGGCCATAGCCGCCGTGCGCGCTGAAGCTTGGCCTCAGGTCAATGGCCCCGATGACTTGCACGACGCTTTGATGCTAACCGGCTATTTAACGGACGCTGAAATTGAGTATGGCTCAAATTGGCGGCAGTATTTGGAAATCTTGATGGCCGACAATCGCACTGGCGCATTATTGGTGGCCAATGATGCCGCTCCGCCCCCTATTTGGGTGGCCTCAGAGCGGCTGGCACAGGCGCACGCAGCCTTTCCAAAAGCTGCAAATTTTTTCCAACCGATTCTACCAACGGGTGTCGGAATTTTGCCCAGCGGTACGGCAACTCCGGGCATCTGGTCGGAGGAAGAAGCTCTGGTGGAACTCATTCGAGGTCGTATGGAATCCCTGGGGCCCGTTGTGCAATCTGATTTGGCCGAATCGCTGCGTGTCCCTGCAGGCCGGATCGAACAGGCTTTATTCGCCTTAGAGCAGGAAGGATTTATCCTGCGCGGCCGATTTAATACCAACGCTGTGGCGATCGAATGGTGCGAGCGTCGCTTGCTGGCACGTATTCACAGATACACTTTGTCACGCCTGCGTAAAGAAATCGAACCGGTATCCACCACCGAGTACCAACGCTTTCTGTTCTCATGGCATGGGCTGGACACTGCGGATCCGGTGATGCCGCATGGACCGGAAGCCGTGGAGGCCATACTCACGCGTCTCGAAGGTTTTGAAGCACCCTGTGCGGCTTGGGAAAGTGAAATCCTGCCCGCGCGTTTAGCCCACTATGAACCCGGTTGGCTGGATCTTCAAGGCTTATCCGGTAATTTTATCTGGGCGCGAGCAAGAGCGCGAGTTCGCGCGAGTATTCCCATCCACAATGCAGAAGGTCGAATGTCCGGGCCCATTAAAACTACTCCCATTGCCTTTTTGGGACGAGAGAATGTGCCCCTTTGGCTTTCGGAAACCATGCGAACGGAACATCGAGACATTCCGGGAATTGCCAGACGTATTCTGAAACATATTCAAGACCGGGGTGCGTGTTTTTGGAAGGATATCCTCTGGGATACTGGGTTGACGGCATCGGAAGCTCGAGATGGCATATCTGAGCTGGTCTCCTTGGGTTGGCTCACTTCGGATGGCTTTCGCGGGCTGCGAGCCCTATTGAAATCCGAAAATCTGGTTTCTGGGACACAGCAAAACAATCTCGATAAAGCGGGGCGATGGTCGTTAATTTCCATATCCAGCCGAGTACCCGTCTCAGGCCTAGAACCTAATGGTTTGGAAACCTTTGCCCGCATACTGTTGAATCGATATGGGGTGGTTTTCCGTAAGCTTGCCGACCGGGAAAATTTGATGCCCCCTTGGTGGGATTTGGTCCGAACCTTGCGCACGTTGGAAGCGCGAGGGGAAATTCGTGGTGGTCGATTTGTGGAGGGGCAGAATGGAGAGCAGTTTGCCTTGCCAGAAGCCTTGGCTTTGCTGCGTCAAGTTAGGAAAACACCGATGTCCGGGAAAACCATAGTTTTATCCGCAGCCGATCCAGCCAACTTGCAGGGAATTATTTCATCGGGTGCCCGCATTCCCGGAACGCGAAAGAATCCCATTCTATTCCGGGATGGTGAACCCTTCGCAAATGTGATTAATTGAACAAATGGGGCTTTACTGAAGCCGAAAAAAATAGTTGGGACTCTTTTAGGACACCGATATTGACTTTAGCCGTACTTTTTGGAAAAATGGCATGGTATCTGAGCCGATCAACTACTAAATTTGAACACATACGGCATAGGTCATACCCGGACTAATGGCCGGAAGTTAATGTCTTAAGTGTTGAATGGAAAAGGAATTATTGTGACATCTACTGCAACCAGGTCAGACAGTTCCTCGAAACCGATGCGACCAGCCATAAAGATATTGATCGTCGAAGACAATCCCAGCTTTCGGAAAATGGTAACCGCCGTATTTGAAAAGGAAGATTTTACAGTAGTAGCTGCGGAAGACCCCAAAGACACGCTCAGCCTGGCCAAGACCCATCAACCTGACCTCATCCTGATGGATGTAGACTTGGGCGAAATCAACGGCATCGAGCTTTGCCAAAAATTAAAAGATCAACCCTATACCACCTCGCTTCCCATCATTCTCCTTTCTGGCGCACAAACGGATGAAGAGTTCCAACTGCAAGGCTTTGAAGAAGGTGCCGATGACTACCTCTTGAAACCCATTTCCAATGAACTTTTGGTAGCCAAGGTGCGTGCGGTGTTGCGCCGTTACGCTTCCGCCGAAGAGCTCGCGGATGTTCTCAAGGCAGAAGGCCTTGCCCTGGATGTTAAATCCAGAAAAGTTTTTGTTAAGGATCAGCCTGTCGCTTTGACACGTAAGGAATTCGATTTGCTCAATGCCCTACTCCGCGAACGCGGTCAGGTCATTTATACTACCCAGCTGTACCATACGGTTTGGGGATATGGCGCTTCCGCTCCTGTGGATTCCCATACCGTCAAAGTTCATGTGTCCTCACTTCGGAGCAAGTTGGGTCCGGATCTCGCTAAAAAGATCGTGAACGTTCCAGGCTTGGGTTATCGATTCGAAAATTGAGACCGTCATGCCATGACGACTCCCAGCCTCAGAGACCGCACAAAATTTTTGGAAATCCAGAGCGATCTGGAGCTAAAACTTTGGGAATACCTCGCGGCTCCTCGGGCTCTACCTGATATTCTAACGCGCCTTGTCCTGCTTTTTGAAGCATTATATCCAGAAATGGTAGGCTCCATTTTGCTTTTGGATAAGACAGGCAAGCACCTTAATCACGGCGCGGCCCCTAACCTTCCACCTGCGTACTGCCAGGCTATCGATGGTGTGGAAATAGGACCGCTGGTTGGGTCTTGCGGGACAGCTGCCTTTACCGGCCAGCCGACCCTTGTGGCGGACATAGCCCATGATCCACTCTGGCAAAACTTCAAAGACTTGGCATTAGAGCACGGCCTGCAGGCCTGCTGGTCCGTCCCGATAATCGATTTGAACCAGCGTCTCTGGGGCACATTCGCATTTTATTTTCCAACTCCCCGAGTTGCGCAGGCTGAAGACATTGTCCTGATGGATCGCTCGGCACGACTGGCCAGCTTGGTTATTGCACGGCAATCGGAAACCGTTAACATCATGGAAAGTGAGGAGCGGTACCGAGGCTTGGTACAGCTTTCCCCGGATGTCATTGCTGTTTCTTATGAAGGTAAACTTGAATTCATCAACCAGGCGGGAATCGATTTTTATGGAGCCAAATCAACTTCCGAGGTACTAGGGCGGCCTCTGCTCGATTTCTTTCACCAAGATTCTCACGCTGCGGTGATCGACAGAATTTTTCAGCTGCGAGCCGGGAAGGTTGTCCCTCCCCTTGAGTTAAAATTTTTGCGAAAGGACGGAAGCATTCTAGACGCGGAATCTAGGGCCATGCCATTCCCCTGGAAAGGCAAAGTAGCGGCCCTGGCCATTATTCGTGATATTTCCGAAAGAAAGCTAAGAGATGCAGCGCTTATTCATAGTGAGGAGCGTTATAGAACCCTAGCAACCCTATCGCCCATTGGGCTTTTCCGGACAGATACCGATGGAAAAATCAATTATGTAAATGAGCATTTCACCGGCATAGTAGGTCGCTCATCCACTGAATTGGAAAATGGCACCGGCGGTATTGGCCTGCATCCCAAAGACGCTGATTGGGTAAGGGCCGCTTGGAAAGATGCACATCATAAAGTTCAACCCTTGAAGGTGGAATTCCGTATTCAAAAGCCGGATGGCAACACACTTTGGTTGCTTGGTGTTTCGCATCCTGAATTCAACCCACAGGGCTCACTTATTGGCTTTTTAGGAACTGTGACAGATGTAACCGAAAGAAAGCATGCGGAAATTCTGCTTGCTTACCAAAAAGATACCTTGGGAATGGTAGCGGCTGGAGAACCACTCGAACACATTCTGGATTTTCTGGTTCGTAATGTTGAGATGGCGAGTAGCGCATCACGGTGCAGTATTCTTTTGTACGATTTAGAAACCGGAAAACCGGTTTCAGTATTTGCGCCTAGCCTTTCGTTAGCTGAAAAGAAATCATTGGAATCGCATCACCCATTCTCCTGTCCAATTTTGGATTCCAATGGGAAGACAATCGGAACCGTTACAAGTTATCATTCCGAAATCGAATATGCTTCAAGCTTCGATAAAGTGTTATTAGAAACAGCTGCCGGTTTGGCTAACCTGGCATTGGAAAAATTCCAACAGGAAAAAATAAGCAAGAAAAATATGGAACTGATTGAAGAAAATCGGAATATACTGGAATCCAGTCGGATGAAAAGTGAATTTCTGGCGAACCTTTCGCATGAGCTGCGAACCCCGCTGAATGTCATCATCGGCTTTTCCCAGTTGCTCCTGGATGGCAAAGTCGGGTCGCTACAAAGCAAACAATCCGAATACTTGGGAGACATTTTTAAATCAGGTATGGACCTTCTCCGCATGATAACCGATGTCCTTGATCTTTCGAAAATCGAAGCGGGGAAATTGCAATTGGTTCCGGAAATCTTCCAAGTGGAAGCCTCCATTCGTGAAGTTCATGAAATACTCGTCCCCCTGACAATTGAAAAGCAAATCGAACTGCGTCTTACCGTGGACGATTTGGTAAAAAACGTCCGGATGGATAGCAAAAAGTTCCGGCAAATTTTATTCAATCTCATTTCCAATGCGCTTAAGTTTTCAAAACAAAATGGGATTGTTCGCATCTCAGTAGAACCGGACCTACAGGGCGGGATCCACCTCCGTGTAGTTGATAACGGCATTGGCATTGCGGCTAGTGATATTCCCAGACTGTTTTATCAGTTTAAGCAACTCGATTCCGGAACGTCGCGGCGCTATTCCGGTACCGGTTTAGGTTTAGTCATCGTCAAAAAACTTGTGGAGCTCCAAGGCGGCAAGGTGTGGGTAGAAAGTGAGTTAGGTCAGGGCAGCACCTTTCATGTAATATTCCCCAGTGCCCTGGTTGATATTGAGGCCGATTCAATCCAATCGGACCCATAGATTTCAATCCAGTCGGATATCGGCGCGCACTTTGCGTAAATGTCCGCTGCCAAAATCAAATTCCATCCGCCAAAGATAACGCGCAATAGGAACCGGCTGGCCCAAATCGTCTCGTCCATCCCACGCAATATAGCCTTCCACCCCACGGTTCTTATCACCATTGTGTCGGCCGACTATCAAAAATTGCCGATCAAAGCTGCGCACTGTGCGGGAGGCGGAATCCTCTACTTTGACATGCACTCGGTAGCAAGCCGTGGAAACGACTTTGACTAAAGCCAAGGTCCCGGCAGGAATACTGTCCGCCGCAGCGAATCCTCCCGCGTTCGTCTCCACGCAGGCGGCGGAATCAAATGGAAAGGCATCGATAACATAGCCGGAATCCAGTATCAATAAACCTTCATCCGGAACCAACGGGGTCGAAATAGGATTCTCACGACAAGCCCAAAGACACAATCCAAACAGCATGGCATGGTAAACGGAAAGGCGGCCCAATGCGAAATGCGATTTTTGAATTAGGCTGCTTGGCATTGGATGCACAATACAGATTCAAATCCCGTAAGCGACATTCAAGCGCAGGCTGCGTCCGGTGTCTAAAGCGTGCGTATGCTGCGTGCCATCGACCAAGCCTAAAGTTTCCCGGCCCCAAACCAGTTCCTTATATTTAAGACGCAGGTAACAATTTCCACCTAAGGCGATTTGCATTCCCGTTTCCAATCCCATACTGTTGTATTCATAGTCGGCATCTTGCTTTAGGGCAAAGAACTCGCGGTTGAAACGCACTCCCGCAGTTAGGCATAGGCGCGTGGAAAAGAATCGGCGCATCTCAATGAAATCCGCATCCCACTTGAGTCTGGTCCTATCCGAAATTTTCCAGTCTACGAAAATCAGCGGGAAAGGCTGGAACTTATGGAAGTACTGTTGAATATCCACCCCCAGTCCCCAATTAAATGTTGCGTTGACCTTGAACGAATGGATATAAATCCATTCGGTGTTGAAATCCAATAAGCCCAGATCCGCAAAGTCGCTATTCACGCCTAAGCCTCCCATCGCTACAGCGCTTTGTCTAGGCGAATCCATTACTACGGCTCCCCCGCTTAGCCAGAAGCGTTTAAGAATGCCGTCATTGAGCACATTACCATTGTAAATGATATCCCGGTCAATGAATGTCGATTTGGCTGAGCCGAAAAGCTGATGCCCATCGATCTTGCCGGCGGGAAAGGTCAGCTGACCGGCCATTCTCCAAAACTTCGGCTGACTGGGCGCTATTTGAGGTTGAGCCTGGAAGGCAGGATAAGGTTCGAATTCGACAAAAGCAAAATTTTGATCTGGATCTACCATACCTAATGCTGAAACGGAAAGTACCAAGGCCCCAGTAATCAGGATGGCGCGAAAGAATAGCTTTGCCGTCAACGATAATTCGCGCACAGGATTATTATTTCCTCTTGGCGTCGATTTTAGCAACCTTGACGTTATTCGAATTAAGAAATTTGAGGTTCGCTTTGTTCCACTTTATTTTTTTGATAGCGCGTACCAAATGCGATGTCCCAAAACCGCATGGTCACTCCATAGTTGTATGCGGGAAAATGATGATGGATGCGATGATAGGCTTTAAGCTTTCGGAACCAAATGAACTTGAAGCTCCAATGATGGTGGCTGTGATGAACCATGGAGTAAAAAACAAAGCCGGCCAACCAGCCAGCCAGAACTCCAGCGAAAAATGGAATCCCTAAAACTCGGGAAACATAATGCCAAAGGGCAAACATGGTAAGGGTGGTCAGAAACCAGGGCATGGCGATAAGGGTCTTGGCCTCTGTATGGTGAATACGGTGGCCTTCCCCAAAAATCCCTTTTTCCTGATGATAGACCCAGCGATGAAAGATGTACTCCGTCAAGGTCCAACTAAAATAACCACCAAACAAGGATAGAAGGACCGTCGCAGGATGCCGAGGCTGATCCAGGAATTGCCAACCTATGAAAAAGATGGCCGTTAAGCTATCAGCAATGAAAGCCATCCAATAGTTCTTGGCACCCAGGGCAAATTTTTCGAGCATGTAGCTTCGAGAGTTGGGCATGGAATCCACAAATTTCGCCATCGATTAAAGCCTTCCCGTCTCCACAACGGGAAGAATGTAAAAAAAGCAACCCTGAAAAGACAGGGAACGGTGCTACTTTTGGAGATTAAATTGCTTCTTTTTACCATCTATCCGGAATAAATCGGCCCGTTTGGATTTGAGACTGCTGCTACTTGTGAGCTTTTTCTTATTCGGAAATTGCACTGAAACTGTATTCTCACTGACACGGACGGCATCGACAGTCAGCGTTGTTCCACCCATTTTTACCCCCTTCAGAACGTGGGTGCCGGGTGCCAAGGCAGTCGCTTTGAAGGCGCTTTGCTTTGTCATCGTAATGTCGGAAGTCAGGCTCGGCGTCGCTTTCAATACCCCGTCGATGTAGATTTCGACGGGTCCGCCTCCGGGACTTTTCGTCGTCAAAAATTCAACATTTGTCCCAGTGAAGGTAAATTCGAAAAAGCTCCCGTTTACGGTCGTTTCATGGGTATCGCGATAATATTCGAGGCTCGTTTTTGTGCTGTCGTATTTCCAAGTCCCCGTGAACTTAAAAGACGGCTCGTCGTCATTAAAAACAGGTATTGTATCGTAAATGACATCGTCCATTTCCAGTGCGATAATATTATCAATGGGATCCAGATTGGCAGATGGAAGGGATAGGGTGATTGCACCAGCGGTTTGCGTAACCGTTGGAATACCGCCATTCAAACTGCGGCTGGAAAGAACTTTTTGCGGGATGGCTGGCAGTGTAATTGTTCCAGACCAAACCAGAAGGTGAACGTAGATGGTATTTCCTTTGCATGTCGTCCCCCCCCAGTAACTAGGCCGAATGGGTCCACCTCGCGTGCCGTAAAAACTTTCCCCGTACTTACTGGTCCAAAGACCGATTTTAGCCAGTGTATCCACTGCCGGTTGAGGAATGATGCCTTCCGAGGTTGGCCCTACATTGAGCAAAAAGTTGCCGTTATTGACTGCACATTGGATCAAGAGTGTGATGAGAGTTTTAGTCGACTTCCACGCATGGTCAGATGCCAAGAAGCCCCAAGTACCATTCATGGTCATGCACGACTCCCAGATTCGGGTGCCGGTATACGTATTGGTTTGTTCGGGAGTGTCGTAGTCGCCCGTCAATTGAGCGTATTTTACAGACTCACCAAAATAATTGAGACGGTTGTTATTTAATCCGGTTGGATTCAATTGTTTGACCAAATTGGCCATTGCATCTGCATGCCAATAAGCAAGAGCATCTCCATTCCCATAACTGTCCCACCACATCAGGTTGATTTTTCCATAGTTGGTCAACAGTTCGCGGATTTGGCCTTGCATAAATGCTTCGTAGATGGAATTGCTTCCGACGCCATAGTCCGGGTTATACCAATCCCGCGGGGAATAGTAAATGCCTATCGGCATAGCGGCCGCATGGCATGCATCGGAAAGCAGTTTTATATAATCTTGTTTCCAGGGTGTCAGTTCCAGGCTATAGGGAGCTGGGTCGCGGCTGTTTTTCTGTTTGGTAAACCACATGGCAAAACCATCATGGTGCTTGGCAGTTGGAACCATATATCTGATTCCAGCATTTTTTGCAATTTGGACAAATTGCGTGGCGTTGAATTTGGTGGGATTGAATTTTCTGTACAATGTGTCATAGGCAGGCACAAAATCAGCTCCAACAGGATCTCCATAGACATCCAGAGGTTTCTTACCAGGACGCACCCAGCTAATTTCCCCGCCTTGACCATTATTGTACAGGCTGGATACATCCCAATGAATGAACATACCAAACCGTGCATCCTGCCACGCTTTGGTACGCATTTCCGTTTCTCTTTTGGTTTCACCAAGAACTTGGGTGGAAAGGGCAAATACAATTACCAATAATAATGAAAACATTTTCATCTCTTTCTGTTTGGATCTTCCCGACTCCACCTGGTTCGCCATGGCTATAGCCCGCTCTAACTTGTTCTACTTGGCTTTATTTGGTGCCAGGTCTTTTTCACTTACGATTCTGCTGCGCACCCTTCCGCCAGAAAGATCAAAAATCTGATTAGATTCAGCCTTCCTAAATATGGGCGTAGGATTACGGCTCAATCGAGCACCCGAGGCAGTTTTATTTCGAGTCAACGCGCTTTTGCCGCGAATAGTTGTTGGAATATTTATCAGCACCTGGACTTCAGCGAGGCTGAGATAGTTGGATCCCGTCAATTCCACCTTCACAAAGCGCGCTGTTCTACCTCCCGCATCGATGAGGGTATTTGGATTGGGAGCGCTGGTCTGATGGCTCGTCCACACCGGAGTTTGGTTGTTGTCCAACAAAATGACATTGAAGTCGCTCAATCTATCCATGTAATCACTTCGATTGAAAACATTGACAAAGTTGATGGCATAGTCATTCAGAAGATCCACCATCCACCATGCTCCTGCCGTACTGTCCGTGTGGGTAACAGAGTTGCTGGAATAATTGCCATTGGTAATCCCGTCGATGGCGCGATCCGGGGTGCCGGCATAGGCAAGAGAGCTTTGCGTTGCAGTCCCTCCTATTGCGACATTCTTATAGGTACTGAACGGCTTGTTTGGATTCACAATTATTTTAAGAACCGTATAGAGACTATCAATATTCTGGAGTGGCAAGGTAATCTTGATATTGAATTGCGATTGCTCAACAACTGGCGTACCGCCAGTCAAACTGGTGGTGGACACTATGGTGGAGCTTAATGGTGGAATGGTAACCGTGCCATTGAATTTTTTGAGGTGCAGGTAGACGGTATCCCCTTTATGAGTCGATCCGCCCCAATTTCCACTCACTATGTAGCCTCCCGTGGTTCCATAGATGCTTTCTCCGTATTTATCCATCCACTGACCAACTTCCTTTAGTCGACCTACTTGGAGAGGATCGATAATGCCATCTGGACGTGGGCCCACATTGAGGAGACAATTGCCGCCGCCATCCGCCGTGCCGACTATCATGTCTATCAATGCACGCAACGGTTTAACACCTCCCGTGGGATTCCAAGCCCATTGATCCTTGCCATCAATGGTCATACACGATTCCCAGGCATGGAGCGTATCGAAAGCGCCTATCGTTTGTTCCGGTGTGCTGTAATCACCTATGCTGGCATGGTCACCGCGATTATTAACCAAAATCCATGGTTGTTTTTGCTGCATTCTTTGCAGAAGCGCTTGTGGATTCGCTCCAATGGGACTAAGATCCCACCAAATGGTTTCAATACGTCCATAATTGGTCAACAGCTCGTCTACAACTTGATTGGTATACTGGGTCAAGTATTGGCTTGTATAAGGGGTCGCATCATCGCGTGATTTAACAAACCAATCTGTTGGGGAATAATAGAGCCCCAAACCCATGCCCATTTGATGCGCTGAATCCGCCAACTCTTTCACTATGTCCCTGCGAAAAGGAGAATTTGGCGACATAATATTATAAGACGTCTGCGTGGTGCTGAATTCGCAAAATCCGTCATGATGTTTAGCTACCAAAACCATGTACTTCATGCCCGCACCCTTAGCGATGCGAACCCATTCACCGGCATTGTAACCAGTGGGATTGAAGGTTTTATATAAACTGTCGTATTCGGCAGTAGGGATACCATTGCCTCTAGTCCAACTGATCTCTTGGCCGCGCTGAGAAACAGGCCCCCAGTGGATGAACATGCCGAAGCGCTGATTTTTCCACCAGGCCAATTGCTGGGCATGGGTGGTGTCTTGTGGGTGGTTTTGTGCATGCAAGGTAAAGGCTGACAGCAGCAGGCCAATGGCACTTACCCTCCCTAATAAACCAAAATGTAATGCGCTGCGAATTGATCTTTTCATTGTTTGTCCTTTGATATGGTTAAAGTTTTTTTGGATCATTTTGAAATCGAACCCGGCCACCCGACAGATTAAATTCTTGGTCGGAACCAGTTTTCTGAAAAATGGGTGTGGGATTCAGCGTTGCGGAAATCCTTTTCCCCGATTTTAACGGGTCTAAACGCCCTGGCTTTTTAATGGATGTTGTCGACTTCAAAACCATGCGTAGCACCGTGTAGAGACTGTCGATATTTTGCATCGGCAAAGTAATAGTAGTGGCGCCTGTAGCCTGTGTCACTAACGGCACGCCACCCGTTAAGCTGATTGTGGAGGCTATGGTACCCCTGATGGCTGGAATCGAAACGGTGCCATTGAATTTTTTAAGGTGCAGATACAGTGTGTCCGCCTTATGCGTCATGCCTCCCCAAGATCCACTCGGCACGGGGCCTCCCGTTGTTCCATAAATGCTTTCACCATATTTGTTCATCCACTGACCGATTTCCTTTAGTCTTCCGACCTGGAGTGGATCGATGATGCCATCCGGACGAGGGCCCACATTGAGAAGACAGTTGCCGCCGCCATCCGCCGTTCCGACCACCATGTCTATCAATGCACGCAAAGGTTTGACTCCACCTGTGGGATTCCAAGCCCATTGATCCTTGCCATCAATGGTCATGCACGATTCCCAGGCATGGAGCGTATCAAAGGCTCCGATCGTTTGTTCCGGGGTTGTGTAATCGCCAATGCTGGTATGATCACCGCGATTATTGACCAGAATCCACGGCTGCTTTTGCCGCATCCTTTGCAACAGAGCCTGAGGATTCGCCCCGATAGGAGTCAGATCCCACCAGATGGTTTCAATACGGCCATAATTAGTCAACAGCTCATCGACTACCTGATTGGTATACTGGGCTAAATACTGGCTTGTATAAGGCGTCCCATCCCCTCGGGCTTTAACAAACCAATCTGTTGGGGAATAATAGAGCCCCAATCCCATGCCCATTTGATGTGCGGAATCCGCCAGCTCTTTAACGATGTCCCTACGGAATGGTGAATGCGGGGACATGATATTATAAGAAGTCTGCGTGGTGCTGAATTCGCAAAATCCATCGTGATGTTTGGCTACCAAAACCATGTATTTCATGCCGGCACTTTGGGCAATGCGAACCCATTCCCCTGCATTGTATCCCGTTGGATTGAAAGTTTTGTACAGACTGTCGTATTCGGCTGTAGGAATACCGTTGCCTCTAGACCAACTGATTTCCTGACCGCGTTGAGCAACAGGCCCCCAATGGATGAACATACCGAAACGTTGTTTTTTCCACCAGGCCATTTGCTGCGCATGCGTTGTGTCCTGTGGGTGGTTTTGGGCATGTAGGGTAAAAGCACTAAGCAGGAGGCAGAGGACTCCCGCCCGTCCCAATAAACCTAGATCTCGCACTTTGCAAATTGATATTTTCATAGCTGGTCCTCTGTATTGTAAATATTTTTTTCTAAAGGCATCGGGTTATCCAAAATCAATTGGGCAAGTTATTTCTTAAGCTGAGCGAATCCCGCCCTGGGAAATCACTGGGTACCCTTGTTGTTACCTTGCCAGTGGCCGCCCATTCCACTCCCCGCGTAAAAGTGGTTTGGAAACCGGCGCACCGATAAGGGATATTGGCCCCTCCCGGGTAGATATGACCCATAGCGTTAGTGAAAACCCTGCCACTTCCAAAAGTTTTGGACCAGAGTTGTGGCTCACGTTTACCGCTACTCGGCGATATGGAGTATGCAAGTACTGTCATACCGTCCGGGCTTCCTTTCAATTGATAAACGGGGCTATCCAAAGGCTGTAACCATTCCGATGGCAAGCCGCGCGTAATCGGATGTTTGGCGTCGGCTACATGGAGGCACTCTCCAACTCCGCCTGTATTCGACATATCATAGGAAGACCGATTTAGCCCTGCCGGATTGAGCACCAAAGCATTCATGGAATCGAGTTCATAGGAGGGCCCGGTAGTGTCCACATTTCTCCATATCAGTCCATGCATTTGATCAAAAGCAGGCCAACCGTAAAATCCTGGGAAGGTGGCATGCGTGTTTACCAAGCCACCGCCCACGGAAACAAAATCCTCCAAGGATTTTTTGATGGAATCCGGCCATGGATTCGCTTTGCCATCGTCTGGATATCCGGAATTGCATTCCACTACCACGGCATCGAAATCGGAAAAGTGCGGATGCCAAGCGGCCCAAGCTATTGGGGCGGAGCTGTCGGGAGGAGTAGTGGAAACATCGACATGAAAGAGCCCGGATAGCTCTAGAATAGTTTTATTATACCGGGTCATCCTCACCCAATCGTGATTGGCAATTCCATCCACGATCAAGACCTTGATTTTGAATGCGACGGTCGGTAGCATGGTTTGTTTTCCAGGCTCGACTTGGATGGCCGGGAATTGAAGGGTATCCCGGTAAGGGTTTTCACCCCAGGCTAAAACCGTATGCAGGCCTGAAGGCACATTCTTGAAAACCACATTGCCGTTAGAATCGGCCGTCAAAACATTGCCATCCTCCGCTAGCTTGGCCTTGAGCGAACCGACTAGAGGACGTGGTGACCGAAGCTGTAGGGCGATTTGTCCTGGAGCATCTGCTACCGCTGGTCCGGGCGCAAGTATGATTCCAGTAACCGTTTTACCTGCCGACACAGAAATTAAAGTGTCAAGGGCATTGCGAGTTGGATTGACCCCTTCAATGCGGAGTATGTAGTCACCGGGAGGCAGTGAATAGAAAGCAAAATCACCGTTGCCGTTGGCCAAAAAATGAGTTTGATGGGTTCCAAGCAAGGTAATTGAAAGGGATCCAAAAATACCCTGCGGCAACAAGACTTTCCCACTGATGCCGCCGATGGGTCGCATGGCTAAAGTACCCAAATCCACACCTTGAGTGGAATCGCGCCGGAAATAAAACCGTACGCCTTCTACTTCGTTAAGCAACGCTTCGCATACAAAATTCCCCGTATCCTTGGCGGTGAGAAGGAAGCTGAAGTCTCCGCCAGGCCCAGTGGAATCAGTCCATTCTTTGCCTTTCGCGGAACGGATAAGTACAGTATCTTGCAGGTTACCTTGGAAATCGGCATTTCGCAGCTGCACCAGGCGCGCGGCGACGGGTTTACCATTCCTATCCGTTAATATACCCGCAATCTTTTGGGTGTTGCCTGCATCCGCCAAGGCCAAGTACCAGACCGAGGGTAAGACAAGAAGCCACAATTAGCATCAGAGCCGATGCCATTGTACCAGCCCGAACCGCGCATATCGGGCTTCGCATTGGAAAGGGGAAATTCATAACCCCAGCTTTCGAATGCTTTTAGTGGTGGGGAAAAGATTCAGGTTGAATTGGAAGACGCGATCATAGTTGCGATCTTCTTCCGAAATTTTTAGCACATTGTCTCGAAACTGTTGCGCCGCCTGCTTCACGCGCTGCAAACCTTCGACTGATAATGGCAGTGTGGTTACGGAAATGGTTCTTTCCTCAACTGGAATTTTGTCCAAAGCCTCGATGGCTTTCTTCAAAGCGGTTTGTTGGTACTTGAATACATCCACGGATTGGATTTCATCCCCGGTTTTAAGCGTGGCCGCCACTTGTTCATATTTGCCAGCTGGCGTTTTGCGAATGAGAGCCAGCTCTTCTAATATTTGCAGAGCTTTGCGGACATCCTCCGCTTTCACAGTGCCGTCGAACAAGGCCGCTACTTCCTTATGATTTTCACCAACGGGAATGATGGCCACCAAGTCGAAAACCATCGGGTAAAGCCATTTGGAGAAAAGAGAATATTGGCGTGGATCCAATTTCTTGTTCCGTCCGCGAATTTGTATGCGCAAACTATCCAAGGCATCGCCTTTATCATCAATGCTGCGTGCCTGCGTATACTCCACTAAGGATTGGAAGTACCTGGACTCGGCAGGATTGAGTTTGAAAATATCCCCAAGCGCTACAATTTGGCGCGCGTTCAGATTGCTCTTTCCTGAAATCACATTCGCGATAAATCCAGTCGAGGAGACTTCCATTTTTTCCAACAGGAGTCGATGGGTGAACTCGGGCTTATGCGCTTTTGCCCAAGCCAGTAAATCCTTGATGAAATCTCTGGCATTGAGATATTCAAAGACTTCAGGTGGGACGTTCTTGTTTTCCATTTGCTTATTTAAGATAAGCATTTAATTTGGTTTCGCAGGGAATTTTACCCAATTATTCCGTCATATTTGCGATAATGGACAAATTTTGCTTACTTCAAAAGTGCAAAAATACACTTTTTTCCGGACCTGGAAACTCACTGCTCCAACTTGAGCCCATTTATTCACTGGTCGGACGTATATTGGGTCTTTGAGGATTGGATGTTACTATGAAAGTGTCAGTGCTACAGTTTATTGGAATGCTTTGCCTGTTGTCCGGCTCGGTGTATTCGCAAACAGCTCCACCCAATATCATTTTTCTTTTGACCGATGATCAGCGCTGGAATGCTCTCCGAGCCGTTGGAAATTCCGTGATCGAAACCCCGCAAATCGATTCCCTTTCCAAACAGGGCGTGACCTTTGACAATGCCTATGTTACCACGTCCATTTGCTCTGCCAGCCGCGCCTCAATGCTCATTGGTCAGCATTATAGCCGGGATAGCCTCAATCAATTTTTCTCCATTTTCTCTGCTGCTCAATTGGCCCAGACCTATCCCGTAGTATTACGAAAGGCCGGATACTATACCGGATTCATCGGGAAGTGGGGACTAGGCGACCCTTTACCCACCACCAGTTTTGATAGATGGTATGGCTTCAGCGGGCAGGGCAACTATGAAATAAAAGTAGGCGGAGTGGTGGTTGGCCATATCACTCCTAAGATGGGCGATCAAGCTTTGGAATTTCTGGATTCCAGCAAGGGGAAAGGGAAACCTTTCTGTCTTTCCGTTTCCTTCAAAGCGCCGCATATTGAAGATGGGGATCCGCGTCAATTCATTCCGGACCCGGCGGATATGGGTCTATATCTCAACGCGACCATTCCCACATCTCCCAATTCCGATCCGGCTTTTTTCAACGCCTTGCCAGCTTTTTTAAAGGATCCCAGTACGGAAATGCGATCGCGCTGGACATTGGAATTCAATACCCCGACAAAATATCAAGAGAGCATGAAGAATTATTATCGACTCATATCCGGAGTGGATCATGTTGTTGGTCGCATCAGATCCAAACTTCAAGCTATGGGAGTGGCCGGAAACACCGTCATCGTCTTTTCATCCGACAATGGTTTTTTCACCGGTGACCGCGGCTATTCCGGAAAATGGCTGTCGCATGACCCTTCCATTCGCGTCCCTTTAATTGTCTATGACCCACGCCTTTCCCCGTCTAAAAAGGGAATCCATCGCAAGGAAATGGCGTTGAACATCGATATCCCGGCAACCATACTTTCTCTGGCAGGCGTGCCCGCGCCTGTGACTATGCAAGGTAGGGATTTGATGGGACTGATAAACGGAACCGCTAAAATGTGGCGCTCCGAGTACCTGCATGACTTTACCTTGCTACTGCCTGGCATTCCCCTGTCCTATGCTGCCGTGGGACAGCGTTACAAATACATCCTCTATCCCTTTGTCACGCCTCAATACGAAGAATTGTATGACCTGCAAACCGATCCCAACGAATCTTTCAATCTGATCGGCAATGCAAAATACACCACGATACTGGACAGCATGAAAACTCGGTTTGTAGCCTTAAAAGCCTCATCCGCTGTGGACAATGTGGTAAAGGAGTTGCAAGTACCGGTGGAAAACCCAATAGCCATTCGAAGTGCAAAGCATAACGGCGCTAAAAGCAGTTACCGAGTCAGGAGATTAATCGACAGCCGAGGTGTTACACTGCCGCTACATCCAGAGGGTGAGCGAGCCCCGGTAGGCGTTCATTTCAAACCGGAGCCATAGTTTTTATTCGACCTTTATTCTACCCGGCCGTACCATGGCATTTTTTGAATTTCTTACCACTGCCGCAATGGCAAGGATCATTCCTTCCGATTTTTGGTCCCTCTGATATAAACTGCTTAACGGGAGGCGTGCGGCCGTCTTCAAAATACCATACACCGTTGGCCTTCACAAAAGTGGCCAATTCATGATGCTCTTTGAGTTCGCCTTTTTCTCGAAATCGGGCGATGAATTCCACCTGGCCTTTTTCGTCTTTGGGTCCACCTTTGTCGGTAGCCACTATCTCAAGGCCTGCCCAATCCGTATCGCGCGACCAGTCCTCGATACCTTTGCGATCAAAACTTTTTCTCACCGTTGGAGAAACGGAGTTCAAGATGAAATCGATTTCCTGTTTTACAAAGGCCGTATAACGGGCCCGCATCAATTCAGCCGGTGACTCTGCAACTTTAACACCCAGCAAAACTGGCTGGCAGCAAAGTGAAAAGGGTTTTTGTGTGTCACAGGAACAAAGTTCATTTACCATACACTTATTTACTCCAATTATTTTTTTCAGTCGGAAAATGGATCAATCGGGAAGCGGAACATCAACCGTAGGTCGCACCTTTGAACCCAGTATGCGGCCCAGTTCATCGCGGTTTTCCCAAGCGGCAGCCCTTTCCTCAATCCGTCCCTTTTTCAAATTTCCAATGGGTCCGGTTTTGATACTGGATGGGGAGTAAATGACATCCGTGCGTTTGGCCCAGGCCGTCCAAAGGGCAGTCATGGACGCCACCCGGTCCGGTAGAATCAAGGCTAGATTATTCATTTCGGTACGATCCAACTCCAAATTATAAAGTTCCCAATTGCCGCCAGGTAATGCTACTAATTTCCACTTGCCATCTCTAATCGCCCTGGAGCCTTCATGCTCCCAAAACAAGGGTTGACTCCGGGTAAATGCTTTTCCCGTAAAGGTGGGGACCAAGCTGACACCTTCCATAGGAATAATGGTATTGCCTTTGAACTGGGTAGGATAGGTGGCTCCCGCCAGCTCCACCAACGTGGGCATTAGGTCGATGATATGTCCCGGTTGGGATTCCCATCGATTTGTACCGACAATCCCATTCGGCCAGACTGCAATCAGAGGCGTGGCAATACCCCCTTCAAAAGTGAAATGCTTGAATTTTCGAAAAGGTGTATTGCTGGCGTTGCCCCAACTTTGACCATAAGACATGGTGGAAGCCGTGACATGTTTTCCAAGATCGCTTGCTGCATCGCTGCCCAAAAGTCCACCTTCATAATTGCCGCCATTGTCCGACAAGAAGATCACTAGGGTATTGCTTGTCAATTTATTCCGCTCAATGGCCTTGATCACCGTACCAATTCCCTGGTCCATGGCTTCAATCTGGGCAGCATAGATGGCCATACGAAAATCCATTTCCGATTTCTTGGCGGACGATAGAGTATCCCAATCGGTTCCATCCTTGCCGGACAGCACCCACAGTGGATTGATCAATCCTGATGCCAATTGCCGGGCATAACGCTGGTCGCGCAAGGCGTACCAACTCTGCAGGTATTTGCCCCGGTACTTGGCTACCAGGGAATCGGGAGCTTGCAAGGGATAATGAGGAGCATTATGCGCCACGTAGAGAAAAAACGGGTTGGCTTTTCCTGCCGCTACATGCTGGTCGATGTAGGAGGCCGCGGTATCGCTTACGTGATAGGTGCTGTATGTTCCAATTTGCTGGGGAACACTTTTATTTCCGTTCATCATCACCTTGGAATCAAAATAATTGTAGGGGGAATTCATCAAACCGAAAAACCGGTCAAAGCCTCTTTGCAAAGGCAAATCAGCGGTGTCGGCCATATCAGGGGTAACATGCCACTTCCCTACCATATAAGTCGAGTAGCCGGACGATTTTAGGACTTCGGCCAATGTGACGCAGCGCGCGTTTATTCGGCCGCCATAGCCTGGTCCTAATGTGGTGGAGGGACCACCAACCATGTCCCCCAATCCGGTTTGATGTGGATACAGCCCGGTTAATAATGAGGCGCGTGAAGGGCAGCAGCGACTGGCATTGTAGAACTGGGTAAAACGAATGCCGTTTGTAGCCAATCGATCCAAGTTTGGGGTGGCGATTTCCGATCCATAGGATCCGATGTCGGAAAAGCCCATGTCATCCGCTAAGAAGACAACGATATTGGGCCTTTTGGGTTGCGCCCAGGACGTAACCACCAAAGCCAGCATGAGCAAATGCAAATGAAAGACGGCTTGGGCTGTTTGCCTCATAAATTCAATTCCCTACGATTGCCATCAGCTGCTGGCAAAGAATGTAATCGCTTGGACGGTTTTTCGCCAGTCAGTTTCAAGGGCAGTTATGGTTTAAAAGGCATCCAACTTCTTTTTCGCTTTTATCTCCAGAATGTTTTATTGGGCACAAGTAAATCGGGCAAAACCAATCATACGACCGTAACGGGTTGCAGCTGATCCATATCCTTTAAAGTGGTGCAAAA
Source organism: Fibrobacteria bacterium (assembly GCA_043732185.1). Taxonomy (GTDB): domain Bacteria; phylum Fibrobacterota; class Fibrobacteria; order UBA11236; family UBA11236; genus Chersky-265. Next base: position 12,306 of record JAYTHY010000071.1, on the reverse strand, counting down.
AAATCTATCCAGTAGGAAGGATGGCGCATAGCAGCGGACATCGTAATGCACCCAGGTTGGAGCGATTTCCGAAGGTTCAAGTGATTTGCGGTTGGTCCGAACCCAACCGATTTGGGCCGCTGCGGTATTGACTAGCAAGTCCCTAGCCTCGTTGCAGCGCCGCATATCCGAACGGGAGCCCAGATCGGTCGGGTCATGCATATCAAAATCGATGGCCTTACCGTGGTGATTTGTGGAGGTTCTTTTATTGTTTAAATTATCCTTTTCGCACCGATATCCTGAGGATACGAAAAGCTTTCCCGTAAATCCGTTTTTACGTAAGTAAAAGAAGGCGGCCCTAACCGACCATAGGATCATCCGATGAATGCCTGGATATTCGTAGTTGTAAAATTTTTCGTCTCGAGGTCCGGTTTCATGGGTTATGCTTTTATTAAGACCGCGCCCAAATCCATCGCAAACCCCGCATGGACAGCGTAGCTGCCATCAGGAACGGTTCCTTCAAAGCCGGTTAGGCGGATTTGCAGCTCTTCCACCTCTGGAAACGCATCACCCTTTTTCAACACGCGAGAACCAAAAATTGCTGTCACAGGCTGTTCCTTTTAAATAGTCACAAATTCTATTCGGAAAACTAGATATTTCCTTTACTTTTCATGAACTATCTTCTGGATATCTATGCCGATTAAAATCTTGAAATTGTCACTGGTTGGAGGACTGGTAGTATTTGCCTTCCTAGTCGGATGCCGTTTTAAAAGCCCGGCTTCCCCCACGACATATTCCTCTGACTCCGAGTACATCGGTAAAGAGGCCTGCGCTCGTTGCCATGCCGATGAGGTCAAGGCCTGGAAAGAAAGCGACCACGCCAAATCCATGGCTCATGCGAGCGACTCCACCGTGCTTGGCAATTTCAATAACGATAGCCTACTGCATAATGGAATACTTTCGCGCTTTTACAAACAAAACGGAAAATTCTTTGTGCATACAGAAGGTCAAAGTGGGGTGCTTGGTGAATTTCAGATACAGTTTACTTTCGGCGTCCATCCCCTGCAGCAATACTTGGTTGAGTTTCCAGGGGGGCGATTGCAATGCCTGCCCTTGGCTTGGAATACCAAATCTTCCCAATGGTTTCATTTGAATGGGGATCAGAACATTCCAGCAGATGATTGGCTGCATTGGACCCGGTCCGGCCAGAATTGGAATGGCATGTGTGCGGACTGTCATTCCACCGGACTAAAGCGCAATTATAATGCGCAGGCTGACACTTTCAGTACGGAGTGGAAGGAAATCAATGTCAGCTGTGAAGCCTGTCACGGGACTGGAGCAAATCATGCGGCGCAGGCCGGTTCCAGCACCATTTCGAAATGGTTTTCCGGATACGGTGTAAAGAACAAGTTTGGACTAGTCGTACAATTCGCCGACTCAGCCTCGCATCCAGCCGCACCGACATCCCACGGGACCCACAAGGCTATAACCGTCGATGCTAAAATAGAAGTTGCAGCTTGCGCCCGGTGTCATGCACGCCGCATGGCCTTGCGAACGGATTTCCAGTATCATAAAAATTTCCTGGATGAGTATGTCCCTGAAGTGTTACGTGAATCGATTTATCATCCGGACGGGCAGATTCAAGATGAGGATTATGAATATGGTTCCTTCCTGCAAAGTAAAATGTATCAGCATGGCATTCGTTGTTCGGATTGCCATGACCCGCACAGCCTAAAGCTCAAAGGCGTGGACAACGCGCTTTGTACCCGGTGTCATGATGCAACCATGTTCGACCGACGCTTGCACCATCAGCATTTGCAAGGCTCTACAGGAAGCCTTTGCATCAATTGCCATATGCCCACTAAAACCTATATGCAGGTCGATGTTAGGCGAGATCATAGCTTGCGCATTCCCCGTCCCGATCAAAGTGCACTTTACGGCACTCCTAATGCGTGTACGCAGTGCCACAGCGATAAACCAGCCAGCTGGGCCTCGCAGTGGGTGGTCAAGTGGTATGGTCCAGTGCGCAAGCCACACTTTTCCGACAAACTCATTTTAGGACGAAGTGGAAAGCTAGGTGCGGATACCGCCTTAGCCGATTTGATCAGCATGGCCAATTTGTCCAATTTTTCCAACTTGTCCGAAAACGGTGGGCATTCTCCTATTGTGCGGGCAACGGCATTGCAGCTTCTTTCCGAATATATGAACGGCCTCTCCCATAGCGCACTTCTCAACGGGATTAAAGATTCCGAACCCTTGGTGAGACAAGCAGCCGCCACCGGACTACAAGCATCATCGGAGTCAGATAGAATTTCCGCCTTAGTCCCATTGCTTTCGGATAGTCTTTTGGCGGTGCGCATAGCAGCCGTAAACGGCCTCATTACGGCCTCTCCCCTGCTCCCCGGTTCGGCGCGAAGCCTATACCAATCAGCGTTGATGGAAAGCCGCATTGCCCTGGAGGCAAATGCTTTTTTTCCCGGGGGTCGATTTAATTTGGGTCAATTGCATGAAAAACTTGGGAACAAGGATAGTGCGGTTTTAGCCTATTCCGCCGCATTGAAAATGGACAACCGTTTTATTCCCGCCCGTATCAATCTTGCCCTACTCTTGGATCGGATGGGAAGGGCAGAAGAAGCCGAAGGCCAGTTTAGAACTTGCATTAAATTGAATCCCGAATACGCCGATGCCTATTATTATTTGGGTTTGATTCTGGCTGGACAAAACAAATTGGATTCAGCTGCCCAGCTTCTAGATAAAGCCGGGCATAAACTGCCTCGAAACGCGCGCATTCAATATAATCTCGGACTGATTTTACAAAAGCTTAACCGAATGGACGAGGCTGTTACAGCATTGCAAAATGCCATAGCAATTAGTGGCGAGGATCCTGAGTATCTATATACCTTGGCATGGCTTTACACTATCAGTAAAAAATGGAACAAAGCCATGGAAGTGCTTCCCCGCTTGGCTGCCGTAGCACCCCAGCATCCTGGATTGGCTGGATTAGAAAAAATAGTATCCCAAAAACACAAAAGCGAAGTCAAAAAATAAGTTGCAGGAAAAAACACATGCCAACAATTCAACCGATTACTGAGATTGCAGAATCCATCAGCTGGCGATTTCCAAAATTTTTGCAGGAATGTCCGATAATGGCACAATATGATCAACCCCACCTCTCGCAACCGCCTCTTTCGGCATGCCGTAGACGACGCAGCTTGCTTCATCCTGGGCAATATTTACGGCTCCTGCATCCTTCATCTCTTTCATTCCTCCAGCCCCGTCTGCCCCCATTCCAGTCAGAATAACTCCGATAGCATTTCTACCAGCAATTCGAGCGACAGACCGGAATAAAATATCCACAGAAGGGCGGTGGCGAGAAATAAGCGGGCCTGACTTAACTCTAGTTTGATAAACAGCGCCGGACCGATCGAGCACCAAGTGAAAATTTCCTGCAGCTAAAATAGCCTTGCCAGGGGAAACCGTGTCACCATCTTCTGCTTCTTTTACCTCAATGGCGCTTGTCGCATTTAAGCGGGCTGCAAAGGAACGGGTAAAATGTTCTGGCATATGCTGTACTATAATGATACCAGGTGAGTTGGCAGGTAGGCTGCTCAAGAGATATTGTAATGCTTGAGTCCCTCCTGTTGACGCACCTATAGCAACAACTTTATTCGTTGTCTTAGCCATGGAAAGTTTAAATCCTGTGGCTTGAATAGGCTTTTTGTTTAATGATCCATTAAATTTTACTTGGGCAGCCGCTTTAACCTTTTCACGTATGTCCATCGCCATGTCACCCGGTGAATACGCAGAACCGGGCTTGCACATCACTTCGATCGCACCTAAATCCATTGCTGCTAAAGCCAATTCACCACCTTTTGGAGTCAAAGAGGAAATTATTACTACCGGCATAGGATTATGCCGCATGAGCTTTCGCAAAAAGGTCAAGCCATCCATACGGGGCATTTCAATGTCAAGGGTGATGACATCTGGTTGCAAACGAACAATTTCATCCCGAGCCACATAAGGATCTGGAGCTGTTCCTACAACTTCAATTTCTGGATCAGCAGCTAGTTCACAAGAAAAGACATCCCGTATCAAGGCAGAATCATCTACAATCAATACTCGCACTTTTTTTTGGAGTGGCGAAATAAGATTCATTAGGAAATTTCCAGGGGTATTTCGGGAAACGCATCAATCGAAATGCGTACCACTGATAATTTACCTTCAAGATCAAAGCACAAGGAATCCGGTGAATCTGTCATTTTTTCATACTGGTCATGGGACAATGATGTTACAGTGGGTATGGATAAATCAAAAATGGGATTTTCACCAGCGATACTTGTGAGCATGTGACCACATAAAACATTTAAGATTTCTTTAAGGGCATCTTCAGAATATTTAAAAACATCGGGATCATCAGTGTCCTTTCCCAAAAAATTAGCGGCTATTTCCAATTGAATTTCACTTGGAATTGCCAAAGTCATATATCCAGAAAATGGGCCGGAAAACGAAATCTCCGTTATCAGCCAGTTTATCGCTTCTGCAGGCAAACTCACAATGGGCGCCTCTTCCGCGAACATAAATATTTGTAATTGGAGGACTTGAGGAAATACCTTGCGAAGTTGTTCAGTGACGTCTTGCATTGCTCTATTTTCCTAATACTGATTCAATAGTGGTTTTCAGAGATTCTGGGGTAAATGGCTTTCGTAAAAAAGCGTTCACACCACTATCCAACAGCACTTTAATACGAGTAGCACTCCCTTCAGTTGAAAGTACGATCACTGGAATATCCTTCATATCAACGTCCAATTTCATCAAACTGATCATTTCGACGCCTCCCATCACTGGCATGTTGATATCTGCAAAAACCAAATCCACCCACTCGCGGCTGAGAACAGCCAAGGCATCCTTTCCATTGACTGCAGTCAACAAAGTTTTGATTGGGATGCCCGCCATTTCAATCGCCTTTCCCACAATGGATCGAACTGTTTCCGAATCATCGACTATCAAAATATTATAAGCCATAAGCGCATCTTTTTTTGTTTAAAAATTGAAATCTCATAATTCCCTTTCCACTCCGCACGACTTTAAAAATGTTCTTCCAGAGGATAATTCCAAAGAAAGAGTGCGTGGAATACCACCGCCTACTTCTTCACCAGAAATAAGAATGTTGTTTTTCCAAAGCATTTTTTTAACAACTGTATTATTTCGCTCTCCAATATTAAAAAGACCTTTATCATCCATAATTTGTGCGCCACCGGCAACTTTAGCAACTAAAGATTTTCTTTGGGCACCCATATCAAAAAGAATTTTCAAAAATGCGGAAACACCAGAATCAATAAACATATAAGGATTCACAGATGCTTTTTCCAAATTGGATTTTGATAGTGGTAGCATGCAATGGACTAATCCTCCTATTCTTTTTTCCGAATCAAATAGTGTTAAACCAATACACGAACCTAAGGAATACGTGATTATTAAATCTTCTTCCTGATCAGAATAGCGCATATCTGCGACGCCTACTATGATTTTCATCCTTTAATTCTTCCTGTAGATGGATGGGCGAACAACTTTAAAATCGGTTTTTATGCCATTCAGACTTTCAGCATGACCAACCAGCAAGTAGCCCTCAGGTTTCAACATTCGGTAAATTTCTGACAGCAATCCTTGCCGAACATGGTTATCAAAGTAAATCATCACATTTCTACACAATACTAAGTCCAATGGGCCTGGCATTGGGAAAGGGGGTGTAGAAAGATTAAACCTTTTGAAAACCACCCACTTTCGCAGGTCATCTTTAATTTTAAAATGAAAATCCCCACGATCACCGATTTTATTGAAGTATTTCCCACGAAAGGCTGGCGGAATTCCGCTTAATTTAGATTCGGAATATTCTCCCAGTGATGCCGTTTCTAGCACGCGAGAAGAAATATCCGTAGCTAATATCTTCAAATCCACATCTCGGCCGCACAAAACCTCTGCGAGAGTCATGGCTAAAGTATAGGGCTCTTCACCTGTTGAACTTGCAGCAGACCAAAATCGAAACCTTCTTTGACCCGCACTAAGCCATCCATCGAATAGCTCACGAATCAAATCAAAATGAGCCGGTTCACGAAAAAAACTAGTCACATTCGTAGAAATTGCATCGAGAAGGTGAACAAGTTCCTCTCCTGCAGGATCAGCCCGTACCATACTAAGGTAAGTTTTAAATTCTGCCATACCTAAAATTCGCATTCTTTTTCCGATACGAGAACTTACCAGTGCTTCCTTACCGTCTCCCAGGTTGATACCGCTAACATCATAAACCAATGTCCTAAATTCATGGTAAATTTTAGAATCAAGCTGCATGCTATATATTTTCTCCCGTTATGGACTTCTCGACATTTCCCTTAACCATAACAATTAAGTTCATGAGAATTGAATTCAGTTCCTGCAGCTGAAATCCATAAAACATTTGTGGGCGGAAGGAGAACAGCAACCAATTTCTTGCCCTGAATAAAACTTTTAAAAAACACCATTTATTTCCTTTCACCCCTGATTTTTTAAAAGTCTTTCAACTCATCCTCATCAAGTGGGATAACCGACTCGGCATGGGAAGTACTAGAAGCCATTCTCATAGTATCATTTTTAGCTGTAATATTTTTTCCCTTACCGTTACCTACTGGAGTCCAATCATTTTTTGCGTGACCATTTACTTGTAGTTTCGGACCCATTGGTGCAAATCTTTTTGCGTTTTTATTTTTTGAATTTACGACTGACTGACTTGCAGATTTCCCAAAATTAACTGGCATACTTCGTAGACCGCTGCTATCAGAAGCCCCAGCAACAATGCTTACCAAGGTACTTACCATATCTCGGAGTTCATTCGCTTGGGCGGAAAGCTCTTCGGAAGCAGAGGCCGATTCTTCGGCATTGGCGGCATTTGTTTGAGTCAATTTATCCATTTGGGTTACCGCAGTGCCTATTTGTTCAACGCCTTTAGCCTGCTCAGCGCTGGCGCTGGCAACTTCACCGATGAGTTGGCTTAATTTATTCACGGACTCAACGGTTTGAGTTAATATGGCGGCGACTTCTTGTGATACCGAAACACCACTATCTGAATTTTTTTGCGATTGTTCAATTAATGATGCCGTATTCTTGGCTGCTTCTGCACTTCTTTGTGCCAAATTTCGAACTTCCTCTGCCACCACGGCGAAACCTTTACCGGCATCACCGGCCCTTGCTGCTTCCACAGCAGCGTTTAACGCCAGTAAATTGGTTTGAAATGCAATTTCGTCTATAGTCTTGATAATTTTTGCTGTTTGATCGGAAGAATCCTTAATACGACCAATCGCCTCGCTCATCCGTGTCATGGCACTTCGGCTTTTTTCTAAAGCTTGACGGGCATCATTTGCCATTACATTTGCTTGGCGGGCATTGTCACTATTCTGTTTAGTCATCGAAGACATTTCTTCCAAAGAGGCGGATGTTTCTTCCAATGAGGACGCCTGTTCACTAGCGCCTTCGGCCATTTGCTGACTGCTTTGGCTAACTTCAGTTGATGCGGCAGAAACCTGGTCACTGCCTTCGGAGAGAGAAGCGATTACCTTGTTCAGAGCACTCGAAACGGATCGACTAAGCAAGATTCCAATTGAGCCGCCCAAAGCAATTGCCAGTAATAGACCAGAAATTATTCCGAACTTTGCGCTTTGGATCGCATTTTCAATTTTTTCTCCGGCTTTATCAGCGCTTGTTTTATTATCATCAACTGAAGCTTGTATGGCTGCTAAAAATTTATTGTAAGCTGGTATGCCTTTATTCTCCATTATTTGCCTGGCTTCTTTTCCTTTATTCTCATTTACGAGCGGAATTATTTCCAAACTTCGCGCGCTAACGTAGGATTCTCTGGCGGCCTTTATTTGATTGAAAAAATCGCGGTCTGCGGAACGGGTTATGGTTTTTTCGTAATCAAGCATGGTTTTGTCTATGGCGGTTTTTATTTCTTCAATTTTTCTTAGGTCGGATTCAATCAAATTTTTTTCCGTGGCAGTTACCAAATCAAGGGTAATTGCCTGAATGGAAATGGCTTGTGATTTCATTTCTCCTATGCTATAAACTCCCGGTAAACAATCTGTAGTTATTAGTAATTGGTTTTCCCTGATGCCGATAAGCTTGACATATGCAAATGCTCCCAAAGCCGTGGCCACAAATAGTACGACACCAAATCCTAAATATAATTTTGAGCTTAAACTAATTCCTTTTAACATATTAATTCCCCTTTTTAAAGTCTTTCGATTTAATTTTTAAAGCTTCCTAAGGCCAACGATTCACCAGCCGACAAAACCTTATCTACATCCAATAGCATAACTACTTTTTGCCCGACCTTACCCATTCCCAAAATGAAATCCGTATTGACTTGCAAACCAAAAGTTGGGGCCGCTTCCAACTGATTGACAAGCACATTTAAAACTTCTGAAACTTCGTCGACAATAAGGCCCATAATAACAGATGTCCCACTGATCAGAACTTGAACGACAATGATACAAGTACGATCTGTATCATCGAGGTTTTCTAACTCAAACTTTAGCCTTAAATCGATAACTGGTATGACTTTTCCACGTAAATTCACAACACCACGCACAAAATCCGGTGTTTTTGGCACCCGTGTTACAGGCATCATTCCGATGATTTCCTGAACCTTTAAAATTTCTATTCCATAAATTTCTCGTCCTATATTAAACGTCAAATATTTTCCGGCTTTCGCTAGGATTCCAGAACCTTTGTCTTGATTTGTTGTTGTATCGACCGCCATTATTTTTCCTTTCTCTTTGAGTCTATGTGAGTTTTAAACACTACGATACTCTTGTTTCTTCCTGATAGATGTATTTCATCAATCCATCCACATCCAAAATCATTCCAACCATTCCATCCGATAGTATCGCGCCTCCCGTCAATCCTGCGATATTTTTGAAGGATTCTCCCAAACCTTTAATCACAATTTGCTGTTGTCCGAGAAGCTCATCCACAGGAATGCCTACCTTTTGACCGTCAGATTCAACGATTACGGCTAATCGACTCCAGCCCAAGGAGTGAAATCCAGGATAAATTTGGTTAAGCCTCAGCAGTGGAATCATTTCATCCTGAAGCTTAAGCATTTCTCCCTTATCAATTACGGTATGAATTTCGTCTTTCACTAATGGCACTATTCGTAAGATGGATAATGTTGGAAAAATAAATCGCTCCTTACCTAAGCGAACAATCATTCCGTCGATTATAGCCAATGTTAACGGAAGCCAGATGCTAAAGGATGTACCTATTCCAGATTGGGATTGAATGTCAATTCGCCCTCTTAATTCTTGTACATTTCGTTTTACGACATCCATTCCCACGCCTCGACCCGATGTTTCCGTAACTTCCTTGGCAGTAGAAAAACCTGGCTCAAAAATAAGCTGCCAAACATCCCGATCTTCCATAACTGCGTCAGGTCTAATTAAACCATTTTCACGTGCCTTGGCTAGAATGGCATCTCGATTGAGACCGCGGCCATCGTCTTCCAGTTTAATACAAATGTTACCGCCTTTTTGGAATGCGCTCAGTGTTAACGTTGCCTTTCCTGGTTTCCCGAGTGCTATTCTTTGCGAAGGATCCGATTCAATACCATGGTCTACAGCATTTCGAACCATGTGTACAAGAGGATCTCCGATTTTTTCAACTACGGTTTTGTCTAATTCTGTTTCATCACCATATGTGATAAATTCAATAGACTTATTATGCTTCTTGCCTAAGTCTCGGACCAGACGTGTCATTTTTTGGAAAATTGGTCGAATGGGTACCATGCGCAATGAGGTTCCCATCTGCTGCAGGCCACGAGTAATTTTGTCCAGGTGCGCGAGACGCTGCGCCATTAAAGGGGTGACCTTTCCTTTAAGTTCATTGGATTGGACAATCATGGATTCTGCGATAACAAGTTCGCCGATGGCATCCAAAAGCCGATCCAATCGATCCGCTTCCACTTTCACTGTTTCTTTCACTGCTACCTGAGTGCGCTCACTATTGGGCGAAGGTTCTGCCTCAGCCGGCCGCTGACTTCTTAGGGCCTGAGTCACTTCTATTGCCGACGCAAGCCCTTCCTTTACCAATAGCTCGCCTAACCTTGGAGGCGGGTCCACCATTTTTTGGGTTTTCAAGGTTGCCTGGATATTTTCAAAAGTGACGGAACCAGATTGAACTAAGATTTCACCTAACGGTTGTTTGATATGAGATTTAACTGCAGTTTCATTTGGCATATCAGAATTAGGCAAAGCCGCTAAATTCTCATATTGGGCATGTCGAATTTTTCCAAGCAGCTTATTCCAGATTGTCGTCTGTTCTGGAGGAAAGTTATGGTTGGACGGGCCTTGCAAGGCGGATACAATTTTTCGCATTGCGTCTACTGATTCCAAAAAAACGTCAATCATTCGGCACGTTACGGCTACTTTCCCACCCCTTACCTTATCCAAAAGTGTTTCCACCTCATGGGCTAAAGTTCGAATCCCTTTCATTTCAAGAAAAGCTGCCACGCCTTTTATAGAATGAAAGGCTCGGAAAATTGTATTCATGGATTGCTGGCTTTTTGGATCCGTCTCTAAAGACATGATGCTCAAATCGGCCACTTCTAAATGCTCCTTTGCTTCGACAAGAAAATCAGAGAGAATGGATGCGTCCGCACCGATGGGAACTTCAATCCAATCGGACAAAGGCATTGCATCGGCATCGGTATTTTCATCGTTTTCCAAATTGATTTCACATTTTGAGGGTACTTCATCTGAACTATTAGGATTTTCCAAAATCACAGTATGAGAACTAGGTTCTAATAAGCAATTGCATATCAAATCAGCTGAATCAGGCACGGTTCCTTTTCCGGAAAGAAACCGGAAAACGTGTTGGAACCAGTCTTTGGCTTCCAGCAATACATCAATTTTAATTCCAGTACAATCATTTACTGTGGACACAAAGGCACTTAGATACCCCTCTAAGGAATGACATACTCTCTCGACTTCACTTAATCCAAGCAGGGCCGATTCGCCTTTTAAAGTATGGAGAATGCGGAGCATAATTGGCAGCGCTTCCAAATTTTTTTGTTTTTCAAATTCTAAGATACAAGATTCGAATTGCTCTAGAACAGTGTCCTGGCGCGATAGAAAGTCGGATAAAATCTTTTTGTCTACATAGTTGGATACCGTAAATGGAATTGTTGCGCAATTTTCTGATTGAAAAACAAAGACCTGTTCCTGCTTATATCCATTCATAAAGATATTCTGAAGTCCCGTGACAACTTGTTCGAGGTAGGTCGTTGTCGTATTTTTATTTTGTGGATTTATGTTTGCCAAGCTTTTACTCGCTTTTGTGCAAGCTTCCGCAGCCTGAGCCTGATCGAGAGAATTGGCCGCCACGGAAATCTGGTTGAACTTTTCAGCTAGTTCAACGCCATCTTTCCCGTCCCAAAGCACTAGTGATTCGGAAATCGATTCGATGAGTGCTTGAATTTTGAGGTTCACAAGCATGCTAATTTCTGTATTGGGTAGCTAACCAATTCACTTCGCATGGTTCCTTTTGTCGCTTGGTTTTTATCCTCTGTCAGGTTATAGGAAGGCAGTGCCTACAGTCAATAGGTATTTGAAAAACAGCTGAATTTATTTGCACTTTTATTTTGGTTTTCCGAATTTTAATTCGATTTTTGGCTACATCAAGGGTTAGGATTTACAACCTTTATAGATAGGCGGGGCTGTATATATTGCGCTTCAGTGAGCCAGGAAGGCAATTAGTGCGTTTTGGAAAACAAGTTAGTATACAATAGAAAAACTTAAATCGCTTTTTACCCATCCCCCTTTAAGCCGAGGCTAAATACGATTCAAGGCTTTGCTTGGACCTCTGAAAAAGGGCGGCCGCTTCATTAAGGCTTTCTCGCTTAGCTAATTTTCCGCTTTTGCCGTCCATTTCAATAGCTCGCATTAAAACGGCCAATCCATCCGCCCCAACATTCAAACTGCTACCCTTTATGGCATGGGCGATTTTGGCTAAGCCTTCCAGATTCCCGGACCCATGCATTGTCCACAAAACTTTGAGGCGATCCTCGGTATCCGTCATATAGGCTTGTATGATTTCCGCAAGGAATTCCTTCTTACCCGGTTCGTCCAACCCTCGCAAGGAAGCGAGTGTTTCCAAATTGAGTGCGTCATCCATGGCTTGATTTTATCCTGATTTTATCCTGATTTGTAACTACTCAGGGTATTTGACAACCTCGTCCATATAATTTAGACTATAATCATTGGTCAATATGGAATTTACTGAACTGGAAATCACCGAAATATT
>JAYTHY010000070.1:0-12131 GCA_043732185.1 Fibrobacteria bacterium | reverse complement strand
CTGCTGGAAATCATCGAGGAAATGACTACTATCAACATGGGGCTCTTGAAAAATGACGCCATTGGGTAACTGAGTGGGGGTTTCCGAAAGGCATTGGGGTTAGCCAGTTCATGTTATTTGGACTCTATCTTTCGTTTCAATGCGGAATTGTTTTTGCAGCCAGGCCTTATTCACCCTTTGTGGAACGGGTGGTAACCCAAGAGCGTTCCCGGCAATTGAAAGTTGCCCTGCATGAAAAGCTCTGGGTCCTCTATGACCTTCCTCAATGCCAATTGTATCAAGCCTGGCCTGGCGGAACTTCGGGTGGCATATTGGAAAACGCCCACTACACTTTTTTCGATCAGGCCCCCCATTTTCCACACTGGTTTGTAGCTAGTGGAAATCCATACTTCAAGGATTCCGTGGGGGAATACTTTGCCAGTTGGACCAAGCCTGCGGATATCGTCACCTATTACACCAAGTGGCCCCAGCAGCCAAGGAACTATAAGGCTTGGACGGTTCAGAATGGGGGTGCCACGGTGGAATCGCAAACCCGGTTCAAGGGTTACTTTGTCAATGGAGATGTTTTTAAAATCGGTTTTGCGTTGATACTCGGTGATGGGCGGGAGATTGGAGTTCTGGAAACGCCCGAATATATAGCAGTAGGACTTAAAACAACTTTGGTTCGCAAACTTGTATTCACAGGGCTCCCGGCTGGTTTTTCCGCCAGCTTGAGCTTGCCTGCCGGAGGAAACTGGGCGGTAACGGGCACGGGATCTTTACTTGGAAAAAACTTGCTCCAAGCTGTTAATGGCGAGTCCATTTTGACCGGATCCTGGTAGACGCATGAAAACCAAACTGCATATACAGGCCTCACCGTTTTTTCCAGCATCGCTAACGCCCTCTTTGTTTATGTCCTCCCCAACTTTAATTGCGGCACTTTTTTTGGCGGGGTCCATTCCCGTCCTCGCCGCCCGCCCCGGCGACCAAATGCCTCTTAAGACCATTCATCCTGGTTACATATTGGAGAATATCCGCCCTGCAGCCATGACCTTTCCAATCGGCGACATGGACTTTTTACGGGACGGAACTTTGGTCGTTTCCAGTTGGAAGGATCCGTATGGGATTTTCATGCTCAAGAACGCCACGGGCCCCAAGGGCGGCATCACGTTATCGGAGTTTGCCTCGGGATTGACGGAAACGTTGGGGCTCAAAGTGGTTAACGATTCGGTTTTCATTCTGCAAAAGGATGAGCTGACCTTGCTCCTGGATTCCGACAAGGACGGGAAGGCCGATGAATTCCGAGCCATCAGTTATGATTGGACAAAGTCAACGATGGAAAAGGAATATGCGACCGGACTCGCATATGATGGAACCTATTTTTATGGTGCTTTTGGTGATCCAACCGTGAGCAGTGGGACAGCCGTGAATCCTGCCCCGGCCGGAAGGCAAAATGGCGTACTGCGATTTTCCAGAAATGGCAAGTCCGAACCCTTCAGTGGCGGACTGCGTGTTCCGGGCGGTGTAGAATTCGCACTCGGTGAACTGTGGATTACCGAGAACCAGGGAGGGTATCGTCCATCAAACCCTTTAATCAACATAAGGCAAGGGCGCTGGTATGGGCGCCCCATCAACCCCAGCTCCGTATTCCAGCCCATTCCGTACCGGGTGTTTCCGGATAACGGACCCCATATGCCCATTCAATCGCCATTCTCCGTTGACCTGCCGTATGGCGAGGCGGGTGGTCGTTCCCCCGGCAATCCGCTTTTCATCAAGGATGGCCTGTTCAAGGGACAGATGTTTGTTCCCGATGCGGACGGGGCTTATGGCGGCATCTGCCGTGTCTTTCTGGAAAAAATCAAAGAGGAATGGCAGGGTGCAACCTTTTATTTCAGCCAGGGTTTTGAAAGCCAATCGGTGTACAGAATCGTCTGGGGGCCGGATGGAGCTTTATATGCAGGTGCCAACGGCTCCTATGGGGCAGCATGGACCAGGATGACATACACGGGGCTGGATCGTATAAAACCCAATGGCAATAAGGCTTTTGAGATGCTGGCCGTGCGCAGTCTTGGCGCTACTTCTTTTGAAATCGAATTTACCAAGCCTCTGAGTGCAGCGCTTGGGGCCGATGTGACTGCGAATCTGGAAGTTACGAAATGGTGGGATCGACCCAATGAAGGGTATGGAACCGGGCGAAAGCAGGATGTTACTGCTATGGTGGTGGGCTCTGCAAAAGTTTCGGCCGATCGCCTCAAAGCCATAATAGTGATGGCGGGAATAGAGGAAGGCTGGGAATATTATTTCCATTGGAAGAACGATATTCTGTCCACCGATGCGGGAGAAAAACTTTGGGGCACGGAGGCTTGGTATACTCTGAACCATTATGGGCCGGGAATCGATGGCAGCACCGTTTCCATGGATCCCAAGGCTTCCGATCCTCGGCTCAAGCCAGATTCGAAAAATGGATTCTCCATCAAACACCAAGGCCAGGACCTTATCGTGCAACCTGTATTCGCATCCGATGCTTTCATCACAACTCAAATCCTGGATGTGACCGGTCGACTGCTGGCATTAAGTTCCAGTCGCGGGAGCGCGCCCGTGGTTTTTTCAAAGGCTACTCTGCCGGAAGGTGCATTCATAATCAAAGTCAAATCCGGAAGTGAAAATTTCTCGAAAATAGCATGCAAGTAAACGGTGCGCTGCTAGTGTTTATGGCTGCCGTGCTTTTTCCCTGGCAGGTGCGGATGGCATTGGCGCAAACTGTGCCCATGCCCACCAAGGCCGATTCTGGATGGGTTTCCTTGTACAGTGGTACGGATTTTAACGACTTCTACGTGTACGTGGGCAATGTGGGCTATACGGAAGTTAAAAACCAAACGACTTTCACTGCGGATAGCGGGATGATCAAAGCCGATGGCCCCTACTCCCTGCTCACGACTACCAAAGAGTATTCGCATTATCAGATGAGGGTTGATTACAAATTCGCCGCGAACGCCGGCAGCTCGGCCAATGCCGGAGTCATGATTCTTTTCGACAATCAGGCTGCGAAAACGGTTAAAGCCTTGTTGAGACCCCGTTCCATCGAAATCAATTTCCGCCGCGACGGAAATTTTCCGGGCACGCTATGGGCTGCGAACACGTACGGCCCCTACATCACCACTACCGTTTTGGCGGGGACGCAGAAATTCCTACCAAAAAATCAGGGCGGTGTCGCATGGACGTGTGAGCCTTGGGATGCTGCATTACGCGTGGTGGAGAGCAATCTAATCCTTAAGGAAAATCCACCGGGACAATGGAATCACTTGGATGCGATTGTCCGTGGCGATAGCGTGGCCGTTTACCTTAACGCCCTCCTGCGCACTTCAGGTTGGCATTTCCAGGGCCGAGGCACGCCGGACGATTCCTCATTGGCCAAACGGGTTCCCATCACCAGTGGTGGCGTGTCCGTGCAGGCTGAAGGGTTTGTCGTTTGGTACAAGAACTGGGAAATCAAGGAACTGGATCCGGTTTCCGGCATCCCTATCTATGCCAGGCGCGGGTGCATGGATCCAACTAAACCAAATTTCGATCCACGGGCCACGGTTGATGCTGGATCGTGTCCGAGTGATGCGGTGCGAGGTTGGCGGGTTGGCAAGGGTCAGCGGGGGCTGGGCCTGCGGGAGTCGTGGCGTTGGCGCTATTCTATAATCGGGCGAGTCTTGAATTAGCGAGTTAAATTGCGGAGGCTGGATAGCCAAATATCGCAAAACCCATTCAAAAACGACTAAATTTGCAAGAATCAATACGCCATGTTTTTATATTGCAACCGTACTCTACAGGGTGTACATTTAAGGAGTGGTGAATGGGTTCCACGGTAGGCTTCAATGAAACTCGAAAGCAGGTTATCAAATGTCTTCGCAACCATGCCTTTGACCATGAACCTCGAAAGGACATCGATCAAAAGAATCTACTCCACACGGGGAAAGTCACGCCGGATGAGGTCATTATTATGGTGATGCACTGTACTGGAAAAGATCATTCCACTGGCCCCCATGATATGGACCGGTCGGTAGAGGTACATAAGCTGAAACCAAAGGGCAAGTTCGACGGTTGGTATATCAAGTTCTTTTTCGTTCCAAGTGGAACCCTTTTCATAAGCGTACACCAGTAAAGGAGTGGCCATGCGAATCTTGAAAGATGGGGATAAATCCCAGGCAGTTTGCCCTCACTGCAAGCGCTTGCGGGATACCACCTATCGCTACGATAAATATTCGGTTCCAGATCAAAAGGGTAAAAGTATCGATAACGTGTTGCAGGGATTTTGTGACATTTGCGGATCCCTGGCAGCCATTCCCGCGCAATCGTCCCCGAAAATCCGATTGGAACTTCGGAAGAATGATACGCATGTTGAAGCGCGGGTGACGCCACCCTTGGAGGACGTACTATTCGCGGTCAGTTCCATGATTCGGGTGGAGCCCCAGTTGACTATGCGGATGCTAATCAATTTCTTCTCCCAGGAATGGATGCAAAACCCAAGTTCCTTCAAATCGCAATTGAAGTCGCCGATAAGGAAGGGGCTCTTGCTGGGAAAAGCTTCTTGCAGGGTAAGTAGCAAAATGGATGTGCTAACACTTGAAGCTCTAAATCGGGTACAGGAAAGACTTCAGGTCTCTCGCACCGAATTATTTAAAGCAGTGCTGATTGAGGCTGGGATTGACTTGGTAGAGCGTTCAAATAGTGCGACGGCGAAACGATTTTTTAAAGCTGCGAGTCTGCTTGGTTCACTTGATGACAGGGCCATGACCAGCTCTTCAAGAACCAGTTCTATTTAGCCACTGTACTGTCAGTACGAAACGGATCCGTCATCACCAGGTCCGAAGACTTGCGGATGATCTTGGGTCTTATCTCAATGATGAGATTGGTTTTGCGTTTCACGATAAGCTTGTGCGTAAACAGTGCTCCCAGCACCGGTATTTGACCTAGGATGGGTAGCTTTCTCAGTTCCACGGTTTCTTCTTCCGAAAGTAAACCGGCCAAGAAAATTGTTTGTCCATCGGCTACGCGCACGGTGGTTTTGGTCTTGCGTACTTTGACGAGCGGCAGGTCTGAATTGGGGCCTTTGAAACCGGTGATGGAACTGACTTCGGGCTCCAGGTTGAGGGTGATTTCCGCATCCTCGTTGACATGTGGTTCCATGCGGATCTTTACGCCGACATCCTCATGCTGCACTTGTTGATTGGCACCGCCGCCCGCAGTAGAAGCGGAATTGTAGCTCTGGATGACGTATGGGATTTTTTCGCCGATATGCAAGGTGGCTTCACGGTTGTTGGTGGTGGTGAGTTTGGAGTTCATGAGAACGCGAGCGTCGCCGTTTTGGATGAGCATGTCGAGCAGCAGATTAAAACTTAATGGACCGCGTGTACCGCCCTTGAGCAGGTACCCTTGGGCTACGGGCACGGCAGGAAAACCAACACTGGTTTGAATCGGTGACAGCGCGCCCCAGTCGATGCCGTATTTATTTTGCTCATCCACAGACACTTCGATTAAACGTGTTTCCAGCATCACCTGGGTATGGGGATGATCGAGCGAGCGCACGATGCGTTCGATTTCATTGATGACTCTGGGACTGGCATAGGCGATAAGGCGGTTGCCGCCCTTGTCCACCTTGATGTTCTTGCTCAAATCGGCCAGCATGCCCGCCACTTCTTCGGCATCGGCATAGTTCAACGCGATGACATACCCGCTTTGCCCCACCTCATCTTTAAGTTTTCCCGACTCTCCGATCAAAACCGAATTGCCGATGATTTCATACGAGAGTCCGGCGGCACGCACGATGAGATCGATGGCCTCCGATACCGGCGTCTTATTGAGGATGATGGAGATCTTGGCTTTCTGAACCCCTTCACCGGCGACAAAGTTCATGCTGGAGCGTTCGGCCATAACTTTGAGGATTTCCGAGAGGCTGGCATCCTGGGCATTCAGGGAAATGGTGGTGCGCAGGAGCGGATTCGGATCTTTGGTGACGATAGGAGACTCGACATTGATTTCAACCGGTGACGATGCGCTCGTAGCTGCCACACTCGATGAGGATTGTGGAGCTGCTTCGAGGACCACCTGAAGCATGCCTAGAACCAGGGCCAGTAAGGCTACAGTGGCATGGGGCTGGAAAACCCGCCGGGACATTTTCATGCTTTTTCCTCTCCTGAATCCGGGTCCAACAGAGTGGGAACCTGGAAGTCTGTATGCGATAGTAATGGCAAAAGTAGTAATTGGACCAAGCCAATCATGGCCCGTGCGCGCACATCATTTATGCTGATAGGTCCTGTTTCCGGAAATATCGTAAGTGAAAATTTCCGTATCCGTTTCCAAAACAATTCCCTTAGCCGTAATTTTTAGGACTTTGCGATCGCCTACCATATCTCCGACATCGACACTTTGGGATCGTTCTCCATTCATGACGATAGCGGTATGCTGGCCATAGTCATCGGCGATGATGGCGGTGAGCTTGACGCGGTCGGTGGGGGCTGCTGGGGCGTTGCTGGAGTCCGTTGGGCCGGGAATAGCATGGCTATTTACATTGGTCGTTGTCGCGGTTCCGGCATGTGGAGCGGATTCGGCAGGGGCACTGGCCACCTCGCGGCGTCTGCCTGTCATGGGGTCTTTGCCGCCCGGATAAGCAAAACTGGCTCGGCGCGTTAAGACGTCTTCAATGTGGTTGACTAAGTCGATGAATTTCTGATCATACCCTTCACTGGTGGAAAAGCTTTCATCCACCACTCGATTAAAACCTCGATGCTGGGAAAATATACGCAGTGTAATCGCTAAGGATAGCAGCATTGCCAAAGCGGCAGCAATGGGAAAAGGTGTGTATTTCAATTAAGCCCCCTTTCTGACTCGAAAGGTGTCTAGATGCAAATTGATGGAAATGCCGCGGCGGGATGTTGGCCCCGCGGCTGATTGGCTTTTTGGGCTCTTGCCAATTGTGGGCGCAGGTATATCTTTGCTGATTTGCGCGACTTCAAAAGAAGTCAAGGCCAACAGGCGCTGGCTGTTTTCCAGTTTGGAACAAAATTCACCGAAAGAAAAGAAGTCCCCTTCCAATTGAATATCATACCCGTATGTGGTGACTCTTCCGGAAATAGTCGGATGCGAAGGACGCACAGAAACCATCCGCATTTTAAGGTCATTCACGCATGCTGTCAAAAAATCGAATACAATAGTTTCCTGGGAAATGGAATCTTTTTGCCCGGAAAACTCCATGTTTCTAAAGACCAAGTCCCGCACATGGTTTAGGTTTTCCGACACTATTTTAGCGGTGGCCAATTGATTGGAAGTCACAATTCTTTGCTTATCAATTTCCTTGAAACGCGGCACGAAATGGGACGCATAGAGCAGATCTGCGGGAATGACTCCAACTGCAATCACGGCCATCAGCACGAGGAGGGCTTCACTGGATTTCATTTCTTGCCTCCGTTTTTAGTATATGCGGTAAAATCAAAAGCGATTTTTCCGGCATTATCCGCCTGTCTTTGAGCAGAATTGAGATGAACGTCGCTAAAAATATCGTTGAACGTTGTATCGGCCCTCAATCGATTGAGAAAGGCATCAAGCACCAGCAGCTGTTCTTGATCTTGAGAGACAAAGCCCTGACCGAATACATGCAATTCATTATTGGTGTAACTGAAGCGACTTATGGAATAATCCTCAGGAAGATGTTTGGCAATGGACACCAATTTTTTTGTCCACAAAATACCACGGCCTTGCAATTCATTAAGCATTTCAATATCGGTTTTGTCGACGATGAGTTTCGTCTCTTTATATTTGGTGTATTCCGATTTCAAATGGGCGAGTTTGATTTTTTCCCCAGACAAAACGTTTTCCATTTTCCAAATAGTTAAGGCAGAATAAAGCAAAGAGAGAATGAAAAATCCAAAACAAACTATGCCTACCAGGGCCGTAAAACTGCGTTGCTTTTCGGCTTTCTTCTCGCGTTCGCGCAACTCACGGATTAAGTTGATCCTGTAGAGCGCTGGACCTTTGGGAATCATTTTTCACCCCTTAGGGCCAGAGCTACGGCAAGGTCAAAATGTCCCGCCTCAATATTTCCTGTGTAGCCCAGGTGTTTGGGCAAGTTCATTTTCTGCACTTTTAATCCAGCATGCCGGCGCAATTGCTCTTCCAAGGAAGGTGCGTCCAGAAACTCCCCTAACAAGAGCAGTTCCTTAAAATCGTATCCGAAGCTGCTTTTTTCATAGAAAGCCAACGATCGCGCGACCTCATCGGCAAGGTCTTTAATCCGTTTGTCCCTTTCCTCCGGGGCCGTGTGCTTGCCTAGCGTGTCCTCTGCGGAGAAGTAAACGTTACGATTGAAAAATGGAGAATCATTTCCATCGATGACGATTGTGGACACTTGAGGTCCTACATGCAAGGCAACCAAGGGGTGGTTTTCTGCGTCGGCGGCTTTCCAGCTCCACATGGCATTGGCCACAACAATGGATAAAACATCGACTGCTGTTGGCTTCAACCCTGCTTTTTCAAGGAGACCGGTTTCCCGGTGGAGTAGGGAATTGGAGGCCAGGGCAACCAAAACCTGTACCAGGCTGCCACTGGCATCGCCATCGGAAAGAATTTGATAATCCAGTGTGGACGTAGCCACTTCAAAGTGGACAGTTTTGCGCAGCTCCAGGCGTAACGCCTGTTCCATATCTTCATGCGGAAGCTTGCGGAATTCGATTTCGGCGGCATACACTTGCTTGCCGGAAAGGCAGGCCACCAAGGCATCATTGGGCGAGATATTCAGCAGCTCTTTGATTTGCTTGAAGCCCTCCAACAGCCCTGCATCCTCAGCGTAATTGCCTTTGACTTCTTCCAATCGATCCACGTTGAAGCCACCCCGGCCATCAATGGCAAGGCGGGCGGCGCGGATACCGTGTTGATCGTGTTCGATGCCGACAGTGAATCCTGGTTTGGAGGCTTGAATCGTTCTTTTGACCATGGTTTTGTTATCGGTATCCCGGTTTCAGGGTATCCTTCCAATTATTGAGATCAGGGCTGGAGAGCAAGGGTCCGGCTGGCCAATCAGGACCACGGGCGACAGTATCTTTTATATGCCAGGTAATGCCTAAAGTATCCTCGCGGGGGCCTTTGGTCGCCAAACATTTCAAAAGTCGATTGGGATTACCTTGCAGCCATACCCTAACTCGATATCCATCAATGAAAGCATACTCGCCAACAGTATCCGATAGTAGTCTGTCCACCAATCCTGCTTCCAGGCCTGCCTTTGTTTGTCCGCGCATCCATCGAACCCCCATTAGCATGCCAGACTCCGCGGCATTGTACAGTGCCATATCCTGGACAGCCTGGTCCGTATCTTTGCTTCCATTGGATACATATAGGAGAAATCCTGCCGCCGCTATCGTCATAGCCAATGAGAGGAGTATGACACCTACTAAAATAGAACCTTTTTGGTTTTTTAGAGATTGCCGCGGCATTGTACTTGGTCCTGTATTGCAGGGAAATAAAAGGTTTTACCGAATTCGGACAATTGAAAACGAAGCCTAAAAGAAAGGCCGATTCCCGTAGGGGACACGAAAAAATTGCTTAAGGCTGTATCGTTGAAAACGCGCACTGTGTCGTTGCCTATCATCATGGGCCTCCAACCGGTTCCAGGAATAAGTTCTTGCAGTATTGCAGATTGATAGGTGAAGCCTCCTATTGCCAAACCAGCTGAGTCTAACAAAATTATTCCGGAATGTGATGGAGGAAGGTATTGGACCAACGTAGTAGCGCGTCGAACTTTACGTCGAATTTCCTCAGTGGCTGCGACGGAGATTTGAATTAATCGTTCGGTGCCAATACCTTCTTTGGTTTGCAAATTTGTCATGTACAACGAGGAAATAATGGCTCCGGCTAATATCGAAGCCAACAATCCCGTGACCAGAACTTCCACCAAGGTGAATCCAGTGGATGAGTTCATTTGGCGTTTGTGATCCGTTTGACTAAAGTGACCGTGTCAGTTGGTGAAGCTGCCGGCCAAGCCACATTCACTTGAATTGTTCGAGACTCGGTCGCCTGGCCGGCCCAAATGAGACTAGGGTCGTTGGTGATAGTAATGGTGGCAGTTGCGGGCACAGGAGTTGGTTCGTCGCCTATTAGGTAGATAGATGGTATGGCTGGTTCCAAGGTTACCGTCCTAGTGTCAATCCTGGGAAGACAGGCAGCGTATTTGGAATAATGATAGAGAGAATCTTCCAGTATGGCGATGGCTGTTAACCTAGCCTGTCTGCGAAGGGAATTGGCAATGTCCATATTTCTGCCGCTGCCCAGCATTGTCAGAACACCAGTGGTGGTAATTCCCAAAATGATGGAGGCCACCATCAGCTCAATGAGCGTAACTCCTCGTTGGTTTAAAAGAATCACCTTTTTAGTTTGCATGAGTCAAGGATTCTATCCGTCCATTACTGTATGAATTTCACAGAATCAGATTCAAATCTATACGTGGTGTCTTTTACCATCACCATTGGACTGTCTATTATGATTTGAAAACGATCCGGATCGGGCAAGAACATTTTTAGGTCTTCAATGGTATGTTCCTGGGTATCGGAACGGGGTGCATGTCCAAATCTGCGCCAAAAGATATTGGCGGAAACCGATGCCGTCTGTGCCAGGTTATTGACCACTTCCTGGCGCTGATCACTCACATAACTGGTATAAACCGGTATCGCCACCGCTGCCAGAATTGCAACGATGACTGCCACCACCAAGACTTCTGCTAGGACAAAGCCTTTATTTCGGTGCATGCGGGGATTATGGACTAGTAGCTATATCCACTAGTATCTGCAGCAGCTGATAAATTATGTCTACCAGTTATTCTTCCAGGTCCAGTCGCATTTGCTGGCCGAGTATTTATTATTATGATATCCGCTGGTATTTGGACAGTTGATCCATTTACACTGCATGTTGCACCAGTCGCAGGTGTACCTGGAGTTGTTACCCCACCAGTTGTTACTGCTGCAGTTCCACCTGTTAAGTCAATAGTACCGCCAGTGTTACGGCAAGCGCCTGCAAATGAAGCTACTGAGCCCGCAGCATTGGCGGCCGCATTTTTCCGAGTTGAATCTACGTAGCTGAGGTAAAGTGGAATCGCCACAGCGGCCAGCGCAGCCACAATCACCGCCACGACAATAACTTCAACAAGGGTGAAGCCCTTTTGACCTTTTTTACGGTTTACTGTAAACATGAAAATCTCCTATGGGATGACGTTAAGGTTAGAGAAAGAGCACAAAACGGTTTATATAAGACACAGTTATCGGCACGCGTATTTCCAAATTTCATTTGATGAATTTTCCCACCATGAAAATGGGCATGTACAGGGAAATAAGCACCCCTCCCACCACAGCGCCGAGAATCACTATCAGCACCGGCTCGATGATGGAAGATAAAGCATCGACAACATTACGAATTTCGCGTTCATAAAATTCCGCCGCTTTGCGGAGCAGGGCATCCACGCGGCCGCTGGTTTCCCCAGTGGAAACTAGTTGGACAATCAGCACTGAAAACAATCCGCTCGCTTCCAGCGCTTCGCTCAACATTTCACCTCGTCGCAGCCCGGCATACACCTGTTCCAGGGACTTTGAGAAATAACGGTTGTTAACTGCCGCCGCTGCAATTTCATTGGCTTTGAGGATAGGCGTCCCCGCTTCCATCAGCAAGGCCATGGTGCGCGAATAGGTGGCCCAGATATTTTTCTGGATGATGCCGCCTAGGACAGGAAAGCGTAGAACATTTTTTTGAATGGCTACTTGGAATTTTTCCACTGTCATCAGGTATTTATACAGGATGAACAGACCAAACGCAGTCAGAAAGCAAAGCACCGTATTGTCCCGGACGATGTGCGAAACCGTGATCAGCATCTGAGTCGGAAGCGGCAACTCGGCATGCATGCCTTTGTAGATGCCTTCGAATGTTGGTACGAGTTTCCACATGATTCCAATCATCATAATGGAAACGAATCCGGCGATGAAAGTGGGATAGCGCATGGCCGTCTTCACCTTGCCGCGCATGATTTCCGCGCTCTCCAGGTAATTGGCCATGCCGTCCAACACCTTATCCAATGCCCCCGCTTCTTCGCCGGATCGGACTATGGCGATATACATGGGACTGAATGCGCCAGG
>JAYTHY010000069.1:0-12204 GCA_043732185.1 Fibrobacteria bacterium | reverse complement strand
TCGTGGGCGGCGGCAGGAATTCTAGTCACACGCGACGCGCAGGTTTTTCTTTCTCCCTTCAGAGAATTTTATGTCCGGTCCATTCATCTCTATCCGGATTGGCTTTCCGACATTTCCCGACTCTCTGGAGAAACTGTGGCGTTGCATCGGCACGGAGACTATCAGATTTACAATTTGGAAACTCCGGTGGGCGAAGAGCAATATCGAACCAAGGTCAAACAGCTGGAAAGGGAGCACGCCCGGGACTACAGTATTTCTGACACACTACCGGCGTTTCTCAATTCCCATTGCCCTTTGAAACAAGTAAAGACCTTACACTTTCCGTCTGAAGCGTATGTCCAAAATAGAGATCTGCTTTCGGCATTAGAAAAGGCATGTCGGAAATCCGGGGTCACGTTCATGGCAAGCACTCCCACGGGTGCATGGCAATATCAGGCCGGGAAAACATCTTTGCAGTTCCCGGAAGGCCAAGTCAAAACAAAAAAAATATTACTGACATCAGGGGCTTGGACAGGTGAATTTCTAAAATCGATAGGCATCGCGGCTCCGATGATTCCTGTCAAAGGCCAGATGTTCCGACTTAAAAAATTCTACGCGGAAAACTGCATGGTGCATTTTAACGAGGACATTTATTTGGTCCCTCGCGGGGACAGTTTAATTGTCGGCGCGACCACGGAACCTAAAACTTGGAGTCCGGGGTTTGATGCCATTGGCCAGGAATACTTTACGCGGCATCTCAATGAACTGCTACCAGAAGTAAACCGAGAACCCAAAGAAAGCTGGGCCGGCTTCCGGCCCCGCACGCGAGACAGACTGCCCTGGATGGGTTGGATAGATTCTGATAGGGGCTGGGCGATTTGCGCCGGGCATTATAAATGCGGCATCAGCATGGCACCGCTGGCTGCCAAGTGCATGGTCAGTTTATTAAATGGAGACAGAACCCCGGTACCCTTGGACCCATTCCAGCCATGGCGTCGTCAGGGATTGAGCCGATTTCCGGCTTAAACTAAGCTATGAACCAATAGGCATTACGCAAAGCCGCTGTGCTCTGCATAACACGGTCTTGGTCGTTTTCAGAAGAACATTTCGTAGTTGGCACCGAGGAGCAAGCTGCGGCGTTTGCCGTATTGAATCCAGCGCTCGCGAATGCGAAACGTTTGTTGCGGGCCTAAAACATATTCCACTGCGGCCGCAGCGCCTAGGCTCAAGTCATTCTTTTTGTTGGACTCAGGATACTGACCAATGGTGCTGGAAAGATCCAGCCGTACCGTGTTTTCTAAGAAGGGCTGAAGAAAACCCATACTTATGGCATTGGTTGGCAATTGAATCCCGTTATGCGAAAAAGTATACGCAAGCCGCGGCAAAAATTCGGTATTGTGCATTTTATACTGCAACATGGCATTCACGATATTGGTGCGCGTTGTCGGGAAATTTTGTGACGTGTCAGTGGGATCCTGTGTTTCAAGTGAGTATTTGCTTTGGGTAAAGCCGTAAAGGAGTGTCGTATACATTTTTCCATCCGCAACTTGAAATTGGTGATACCCTCCGGAATTGAAGTTGAGGAAACTGGATCGGAATTGGTGCACAAAGCTTCCATCGGGCACGATATTGGAATAACCGCCACCGATCCATAAACTTGGTTGGTATGGACCAGGTGTAAAGCGAATCTCCGCTTTTACATTTCGCTGTATAGTCTTAGTGATTCCAAGGTCCTGAGCATAGTTTCCCAATTCCAGACCCAAGGAAAGTTTATTTTCGAGGACTATTAATTTCTGCAGCAATGTAAATCCATCACCGGGATTGCCCCCCAGGAATGGATTGCCTTCACTATGGTAATCGAGACCTAAGTGGGAATAGCGCAGCTCAGTTTCTGCCACTACTCCTGCAAAAGGCAAAGAGGAAACAACGCCACCTTCGTAAGCGCTGTTGGTCCCCATAAAACCAAGTACATCAGGGCTGGTATTCGTGGCCTTCTTACTCAGTAAATATTGCCAGCCTCGCGTGGTCGCATTGAAAATAAAGACATTTTTAAAATTTTCCGGATTAATAGCCACGGCAAATGTGTCGGGATGAAAGGCGCCTAAAGAGCGGTCACGCGTGTAAAGACTCATAGCAGAGTTTCCAAATATTTGGATGCGACCATCCCAAATTCCAATACGCAAATCCATGCCCGGCACCAAATTATCTGCAGGCCGGAGTCCATGGAGCATGGAATTTACTTGTTCTCTATCCGCGCTACCTTCATGATCAGACGCCTTCAATAGTGAAAAGCCCAATTCAAAAGCGGGTCCTCCACCTAACCCAAGTCTCGCCGCCGACAAAGTCTGACCATAGGTTCCCGTAACAGTGTCCGTACGAGTTCCATTTCCAGTGTCATATTTGACTAGGTAAGCGGGCACTTCCCGACGACTTTCGCCACGAACCACGCGCAATGATGCCCATTTTTTTTCACTCGTAACAATATTCATCATGGCTTCGGCTCCACGCACGCGCGTACCATTTAACACTAGTGAATTATACAAGGGATAAATATCCCCGGCCTTCAATGCGGCCCAAGGGCCATATTTCAAGCTGGTAGTAATGCGGTGAGCGGGCTGTCGAAAGCGATTTTCGTCGGTCCTTAGCAGAACTTTTCCAAAGGCCTGCACCTGTTTGTATTTGATGTTATATGCGGCTTCCGTTGCTCCATCCAATTCCTGTGAAACCGGTGCTTCCGCTTTACCGGCCACAAGTGTATCCCGGGTGTCGGGTTTCAAACTCAATTCACTTTGGGACAAGATTCTGCCTTTAGCTTCACCATTTTTCCAGTCGACTTTTGCCACTACCCGTCCGAACTGTTTGAAATTGGAATTGCGGATCGCCCGTTGTGGCTCTGGCAATCGGACAAAAAAGCGTGTTTCCAATTTAGCCGTTATTTCCGTGTGCTCATTAAACAACAATAGACTGAGTTGATGGGCACCGGATTTGTGAATTTGAATGGTCACGGTTAGCAACTCTTCCTTTATGGCCAGCGGACTCGACACTGGAAGGCCATCCAACAAAAGCACCATACTTGCTGGCGGTGCACCGGGTAAAGAGACCAAGACCCGGACGTCGGGTTCATAAAATACGTCGCCTTCAATAGGAACAAGGAATCCACCTATTTCTGGTTCAACTGAAAAATCGTCGGATTCGTTATCCACTTGATTGGCCGGTGCTGTGGCAGGTGTAGGTGCCGCTTCAATCCCAGCGGGTGCAGGCGTAGACGTATCCAAGGTGTCTCCACCCGCATCTGGAGTCGCTGCCACTTGTGCCCATACATGAGTGCCAATAAAAATTATTCCAAAAACAAGAATGTGCCGGATTCCGACAAACAGTTTAAAAGTTGGTTTCATATTCCACTTCCAAAGTCGTATACGCATCGGTTTCCGGATTCACAAAGTCTACTTCAATAATATTTTGCCTAAACCCAACCTGTTCCAATTCAGAGTCGGATGCGTCAGACACCTTGATTCCATTGATATCGGACACGGCCTTTTGTCCGGATCGAACAAGGGTGGTTAAATCCTTCGGCCGGTTGTAGACGGACACCTCACCGTCTTGGACCAAAATTGTCGCTACACCCTTTTCATCCGTTTTGCACGCAAATCGCCCTGCCTGTGCGATTGCCAGGGTGTGCATACTTTCGCACTGAACGGGTTCACTTTTTTTCTTCAAGCCAAAAACCACTTCGCCAAGGTCGAGTTTTATGCGTCGAATTCTTTTGGACTTAGCCTTGACCCGCTTCATAACGAAATTTGTTTTTGGATGTATATCCATAAAAGCCTGGTCAGGCAACAAGCGCAAAACTGCTTTTCCATCCGCGCCAGCAACAATTTGAACGCCCGTACCCAAAAGTTCTGAACCTTTTAAATCTGTTTCGACACCGCCCAAGGTTGCATGGACAGAACCCTTGGTGGATCGCACGACACCGACGCCATTGACATCTGCACATGCCATCCCTGCAGCCAGCATTAAGAAAGCTGTATGCAAAAGCAAAAACAGGCTTTTCCTGCGATAAAAAACATGCATCATTGGAACCTCAAACGGGTTAAGCTATGCCTACTTTGATGAAACTCCCGAGCCAACCGTTCTAACTCTTCCAATGAATAGGGATGTCCATTAAGGCGTATTTGACCTTTGGCAGGAACCTTTCCTGTACGCGACATTTCAAAGATTTCAAAATTATCACCAAGTATGATTTTTAGCGCGGCCATAACGCGTTTGGAGTAATCGTCGCCATACTTGATCTGCTGTTCAAGCGATTTTAAGTCCGTAATCTCGGAAGGTGGTACGGAGGAGCCCCCTTCCAAACGCTCATCCACTTTGAAATAAAGTGGGTTAGAATAAAGATAATCCGACGTTGGCCCGCGCAGTAATGCACGTGCCCTCCAAATATATTTCACGCCAGGCTCTAATCGCGGCAAGCCGGGTGGATAAGGCGTGGGCGACTCATTATTTATTCCGAATTTTGCAAATTCCAAACCGTCCATGGCATCCGAAGGTGACACGCCGGAAGGCAACTCATAGAGGAAAATTTCGATTTTAGATTGGTCTGGTGGGTAATCGAAAATCTTGGCGTTAAACAATTCAGAAGCGACCTTGAATATTGGAGTCATGGTATACAAAGGCACAGGAACTGGGTTGGTTATTTGCGTACCGGGATAAAGAGCCTGAATCATTTTGACATAGCGCAGGCGACCGTCGTCTCCAAGCTTAACAGTAGCCGTCGTCGCAGCTAAAACAGCATCATCTTCGCAAGTCAAATTGAATTTGAATAACAGATTCATCTCTGGAGCCACTCGATTATTCAGAATAATGTCAAAGAGTTCGCTTTTCTGAAAGGAAAGTCCTCCAGGGAGGTAATTGAGAGCGAAAACATCCTGCGAGCGCAATACGGTGCCGATTTTTGTCCCATCGAGAACAGTGGTGACTTTATCGAAAGCGGGAATGCCGGTTTGCCCTCCCCCACGGCCTAGTGAAGTGTCCGCGAGGATTTGTACTCGTAACCTCAGAACGTCAGCATATTTTGCCAAGGTTGGAGAAATCATGAGGGTAAACAAGGTAGGTGAGTTTTCAGGATGGTCGGTGTCGAACCAACTTGGATCGAAGTTGGTGACGGTATATTTTAGCGCCGGAGTTTGTACCACTAAGTTTGCAGAGTTGGCGTTAATATCCGCTTCAGGACACACATTTGTTTGAGAGCGAGCCCAAGGCAAATTTAATGCTGCAAAAAACAGAATGCCTGCAATGGGGAAAAGTTTTTTTATGCCCAAGTGAAGTCCTCCCGCCAGACTTTATGATTCAAAATGCGACTTGGCCAAATGTACTAAAAAGCTTCGTAAAAATCGGTTGTACTTAGACTCCGAATAAGCGGAAAGCTCACTTCGTCCAGTGCTATATGTAACTGCAGCTTGCCACGCGTCCGCATGCCGACTAAAGCCATTTGATGTACGCGCCTGGGGCCTTGAAAATGGAACCAAAATTGGTCTCGGAGATTTGCAGCTGCGTCAACTTTTCGGTTATGGCTGTAAACATGGTATAAAAGTTGTGCCATACTGCGGCTCTGAAAATCGTGAGGAAATCCCGCTTCCAAAACCCGTTCTGCGGCTTGCCAGCGTTCCGCACCTCCTTCTGCATCCGGGTTGCCGGACTGAAGCAGCCGACTGTATAATTCATAAATGTAAGGATCCGCAATTCCAAAACGAAAAGATTGCCGAAGGCAAGTTTCGGAAAAAACCAGATAGTCCAACCGATAATAAATTTCAGCTAAATCCAACCAGCCTGGACCATTTTTAGGTGAGCCTTCTAATCCTCGGCTGTAATACTTGGCCGCTTCAGAAAGTTGGCCCCTTTCTTTAAGAAATTTTCCATAGGCAATTTGTATTTCAAATAAGGAATCCTGCCAAGAGGATTTTTCCCTTAGAAAGTTTTCCCAGCCGTCCCCCGGATCCAGCATTCGCAGCAGAAATCCCTTTGCAAAGTTCGCCCATTTATTTTTGGGCGCAACGTTCAAAGCCTGTTCCACAAGGCCGTTGGCATTTTTAAAATCATGGCTGTCCAAATAAAACGAGTAAAGATTGCGCCAAGCCCCTTCGGCACAAGGCTGACCCTCCGCATCTGCCTTTAGCATTCGTCGCCAGGTGTTTTCTGCATCCAGAGGAAACCCACCTAGCAACAAAAGAAGCCCGCGATCGATTAACAAAGGCGACCGTAATTTTGTCGGAACTTGGGTCGAAATAGCCGCCATTTCTGTCCCTGCTTCCTGAATTTTACCGTCGACAAAATACCGCATGGCGTTTAAAAACCGACGTTCTTTATTATTTAACGACTTCGCCTGCCAGTCCACCTTTTGCAACATGGCTTTCGCCTGTGAGTCCGTTGCCTGTAGAAATGCGTGAACGGAAACCAATGCCACACTGTCAGGAAAAGCGAGGTAGTACGGCAATTCCCTTCCAATAGTGTCCGCTTGCCGCCGTGGCAACTGAAATTCAAGGTAGGTGCATACGCCACTATACAAGTGGACCCATGCCAACCCTATGACAATCATCAACATCCTCATGCCCTTAAGTTAAAAGCAAAGCGTCCTTGGGCAAAGTCCCAAGCTATCTCTATAATTTTTAAGTTTTACGAACGGAGGTAAAAATGGTTTTGACGGGTCATGAAATTGTGCGTCAGATGGAGCTGGGCGCTATCCATATTTCCCCATTCGTTCCCGCTCATCTGGGTCCGAATTCCTACGATGTGTCACTCCATCCCAAGCTGCTTGTGTATGACCTTCCTGCGGGAAACGTTTTAGATATGAAGCAGGATAATCCCACGCTATCGGTGACGATTCCTGAAGAAGGACTGGTTCTCCAACCCGGAACACTCTACTTGGGATGCAGCAATGAAACGGCCACCAGTCATCGCTTTGTGCCTATGTTTGAAGGCCGAAGTTCTA
Organism: Fibrobacteria bacterium; assembly: GCA_043732185.1. Taxonomy (GTDB): domain Bacteria; phylum Fibrobacterota; class Fibrobacteria; order UBA11236; family UBA11236; genus Chersky-265. The sequence goes on along the minus strand of JAYTHY010000069.1, from coordinate 5,243 downwards.
TTGGACGCTTGGGAATTAACACCCATATAACGGCGGGTTTTGGGGATGTGGGCTGGGGTTATCTACCGAATGCGGAGGGTCAACTTGTTTGCCAATACCCAACATGGACGCTGGAAATCGAAGTCGTTCACCCGATTCGGGTGTACCCTAACGTACGCATCGGCCAAGTCTACTTCATGATGCCGGAAGGTGAAATCAGCTACTATAAAGGGAAGTACACCCAGCAACGGGCTCCCCAGGCAAGTAAGCTGTTTCAGGATTTTAAAGATGGAGTTTAGTGGCCTGGCATATGATTCGCTTAATGACTATAAGTGGCAAAATAGGCCAGATATGGAGCGATTCAATTTGACAAAAATGGCTATTTGTAATTTTATGTTAACAAATGTCAATTGTTGTCCATCAATTACCTCCAAAGCTTTTTTGCTACTTTCCGAAACTGCTAGAAAAATTTGACCTGAATTTATTTTTGAACCACCATTTGCAAGAGGAAAAGAAGAAGATATGACCCCATCCGATGTCATTAAACTAGCCAAAGAAAACAGCGTCCAATTTGTGGATTTGTTGTTTGGAGATATGTTCGGCTCTTTGCAGCATTTCACTTTTCCGGTAAGCCGCCTCGATGACGATATGTTCAAAGATGGAATGGCATTCGACGGTTCCTCCATACGTGGATGGAAGGGAATTGAAGCGTCTGATATGATTATGAAACCCGACCCCAGTTCGGCTTTTGTGGATCCGTTCCGCACCATCCCCACCTTGGGCATGTTCTGCGACATTATCGAACCACGCACCGGACAGCCTTACAATCGCGACCCACGCTCCATCGCATCCAAGGCTCTCGCATACCTAAAGAGCACGGGCATAGGCGATATGGCCTTCATGGGTCCAGAACCCGAATTTTTCATCTTTGACGGCATCCGCTACAATAGCGATCCCCGTCAGGGCATGTACGTCATTGAAACAGGCGAAGGCCCCTGGACCAGCAGCGCCGAAGGCAGCCTTGGTCATAAAGTTGGCTTTAAGGCCGGATACGCCCCCACTTCGCCACAGGATACCTTGTTCGATATCCGAAGTGAAATGGTTCAAAATCTCATCAAGATGGGACTCACTCCAGAAATTCACCATCATGAAGTGGCAACGGCCCAATGTGAAATCGGCGTGCAGTTCGGAACCGTGATTTCCGCTGCCGATCAAGTACACAAGCTCAAATATGCAGTTAAAAATACGGCTGCCAAATACGGCAAGACGGCTACCTTCATGCCCAAGCCCATGTGGGGCGACAACGGCAGCGGCATGCATGTGCATACCTCAGTTTGGAAAGAAGGCAAAAACCTTTTTGCCGGCGACGGCTATGCCAACATGAGCAAGCAAGCCATTTGGGCCATCGGCGGAATTATCAAACACGGCAAGTCCATTCAGGCCTTTTCCAACTCCAGCGTTAACAGCTACCGCCGTTTGGTGCCAGGGTATGAAGCGCCCGTTAATCTGGCCTACTCGGCAACCAATCGATCCGCTTCCATTCGCATTCCGCATGTCAAGGGTGACAAGGCTCGTCGGTTTGAATTCCGTTGCCCAGACAGCTCGGGTTCGCCGTACTTGACCTTTGCTGCAATGCTGATGGCCATGATCGATGGCATCAAAAAGCAAATCGACCCAGGTGCACCGGCTAATAAGAACATCTATGAGTTGCCCCCGGAAGAATTAAAGAATATTCCGTCTACTTGCAAGGACCTAGAGGAAGCGCATGCCGAACTCCAAAAGGACAAGGAATGGCTATTGGCTGGGGATGTATTTGACGCCGATATGCTCGAGTCCTACATGACCTACAAGCGCACGGCAGAAATTGAACCTATGAAATTGCGCCCGAATCCCTTTGAATTCGAGTTGTATTACCACGGGTAAAACCGCGGACACTTCACTTCTAGTTCGAGGTTTTCCTCAAATGTGTAGCGGCCTTCCCCCCAGGGGGAGGCTTTTTTTTATTTCTATTTTTTTACTCTCCGATGCCTTTAACTCCCTTCGAAAAGAAAACCCAGGTCTTGCAGCTGGGAGCGGACCTGCCCTCCCGCTTGGTAGCCGATCATTTGAAATACTTGGACTCGGATTATTTTAACGAGTTTACCCCGCAAGAAATTATTCTCCATCTGGAAAAGATCAGGACCCTAAAAATTCCCGGATCCTTCGCTCTCGATTTTGTTCCCCTGGACGACTTGAATTGTGGGTTAACCATAATCGGCGAGGACCTTCCTGGCTTTTTTGCGGCCCTCACGGGTTTAATTGCCAGCTATGACTTTGATATTCGCATCGGTAAGGTATTTACCTATTCAAAAGGCTCGGACTTTTCGGAAACCGCTGAAAAATCAGGTCGAGAACAGGTTCGCATCCTCGACTATCTGGTTCTGCAGCACGCCATTCCTGGAATCTTGACTGACGCGCTGAAAACCAAAATCGGCACCGACTTGGACCGTTTAATCCAACTTTTGAAATCCCGGCAGACTCAAGAATTACAGCTCGATCTATACCGTCGAATGGGCGACTATTTAAGCCGAAACGCCTCCAAATTGGAAACATCGCGGCTTCCACTGGATATCCATTACGAGTATGACGACAAACAAACCGTCCTCACCGTGAGTGGCACGGACCACAAGGCCCTGCTTTTTTCGCTGAGCAATGCCCTCATGCTGCAAGGCGTATCCATCCAAAAACTCCTCACCACATCCGAGGCGGATCGTTTTGAAGATCGCATCTATATAACCGATAGCCAGAGTCGCCCTATTGCAAATGTCGATACTTTGGAACGGCTCAAGGTCGCCATTATTTTGATGGAGCGTTTTACCTCTACCCTGCCCCAGGCTTCCGATTACCCGGCCGCTGTGCAAACCTTCAATGCATTCATCAACACCCTGATGGAAAACACAAATGAACGGCCGGACTTACCGACCTTCGAAGATTTTTCCACCCTCTCCACATTGGCTAAGCTTCTCAGCGCCGGACCTTATTTGTGGGAAGAATTGATCAAAATTCCGATGCCGGATCTGATCGAGATTTTGCGCGATAGAGACGAGAGACAAAAATTTTCCACACGTGAAGAGCTGGATAAAATCTTGGCTCTGAAGCTGGTACAACAACCCACCTATCCCGAAAAGGTTTTAACCTTAAATCGATTCAAGGACCTGCAATTGTTTCGATTGGATGTGGTTTATCTCATCCATCCGCACAAAACCCTGCAAGAATTTTCCGGTGAATTAAGCGACTTGGCTGATGTCATATTGGAAAACGCCATGTGGATCGGCTATGATCACCTCCGCAGTATTTATGGAGAACCGATGGCACCGGTTTCGGAAGGGTCCCAGGCCAGCCCTTGCCATTTTGGACTCTTCGCGCAGGGCAAGCTGGGGGGGCGTGAACTTGGCTATGCTTCGGACCTGGAATTACAAATGCTCTACGGCAATTCAGGCGAAACGGTTGGTACCGCAAACACCATTAGCCATGCGGAATTCTTTTCCTTATTGGTTCAGGAGATTCGAATCCTTATCGTGGCTAGAAAGGATGGTATTTTCGAACTGGACCTGCGCTTGCGACCCCATGGTGATGCCGGACCTCTGGCCACAACCGTCGACAGTTGGGTGGCCTATTATGGAGAAGATGGCGGCGCACTGGAGTTTGAAAGCCAAGCCCTGCTAAAGCTAAGGCCCATTGCCGCTACACCTGGGTTTGCCTCGCGAGTGATGGGCGCTAGAGATGCCTTGGTTTTTGGAGAAAGAAAAATTGGCATCGACAAGACCTTATTGCTGCGTGCTAAGCAAATAGAGTTAAAAGCAAATAATAATACGGATGGCACTGGCTTGATCAATGCCAAGTATGCCCCTGGTGGATTAGTGGAAATTGAATATGCCGTTCAGTTTTTACAATTGCAACACGGTCGTAGGATCTCCTCTTTACGGGAAGCCAATACGGAAAAGGCCTTGGAAGTGCTCCTAGCCGAAGGCATATTATCACCGGAAGAATTCGAGAAACTGTATCACGGGTATGTTTTTCTCCGACGTCTAATCAACGCGTTACGCATGGTTCATGGACATTCCCGCGATTTATGGGTCCCGGCCCAAAGCACACCGGAATTTCAGACCTTGGCGAAACGCATGGGTTACCTTCCAACCGCGCGATTCCAACCCGATTCCCAAATGGCGTGGGACCTTAAGCAAACCTTGCGAAAGGTCCGTTCCGTATTTGCCTCTCGATTCCAAGGGTCAACGGAACTAGATTCCGACGCAACTTCTTTGACAGCAATTTTTCTGGATCCGGCGGCAACTACTGAACAATTAAGCAATGCGCTCGACCGGCTAGGAGTGCATGAAGTCGCAAGCCCTCAAAATTTGATCGACACTTTGTTTAAAAATGTTAAGGAAAAAGGCCTTTTGTGCGCAGCCTTAGTCGTGTCGGAATCCCGATTACGAGCGAGTCCGGATCCTGTAGGCGTACTACAGCATTTGGGCGAATTCTTGGAAGTTGTTCCAGATGCGGATTATTTCATACGCCAGATGTTGAACCATCCCCATTTGCATGCCATATTGATCAAAGCCTTTGGGCATAGCGAATATCTCACACAGATTTTATTGCAACAGCCGGAATACCTGCTCGCACTGGGTACTCCGCGCGCTTTGGAAAAACCAAAATTGTGGTCGGAATTTCAAAACGAAATCAAAACCTGGATAGACATTCCGGTTGCCGAGGCTGAAAGCGAGGAAGACGACCGGAATTTTGACTTGGCCCTGGAAAACTTACGTCGTTACCGCAATCGAGAATATTTACGCATTGGCTTACGGGATATTTTTCTGGGTGAACCTTTGCAAAGGATTACCGCGGAAATCAGTCAGCTGACCAATGCTTTGGTACATGCCATTTTCAAGCTGACCATGGTAAAGGCCGGGACGGATCCTATGGCGCATGCGATGGCTATTATCGCCTTAGGAAAACTTGGCGGCAATGAACTCAATTACAGTTCAGATATCGATATCGTGTTTCTTTATGATGCGGACAAAATCGAGAGTGCTCAACAGGTGGCGCTGGAAGCCTGGGCTCGGCTATTTGTCGCGGCGGCTAGCGAACCGGGATTGCATGGCAAGCTGTTTCGCATTGACGCACAATTGCGACCCTATGGTCTTCATAGCCCTTTAATCGGTTCCATCACCTATTTTCGAGAGTATTATCAAAACTCCGCCGCGGGATGGGAATTGCAATCTTGG
>JAYTHY010000068.1:0-33010 GCA_043732185.1 Fibrobacteria bacterium | reverse complement strand
TTGGAAATGTCCCGCTATTATGAAGAAGCCACGGAGCTTTCCCGGCGACTTTCCGAATGGACAAAAACCCAATCCGCCCAGTTCGCAATTTGTTCTGGAGGTGGGCCAGGAATCATGGAGGCCGCCAATAAAGGCGCCCATTTGGCCAAAGCACCTTCAATAGGTCTCAATATCCATTTGCCCTTTGAACAGCAGGCCAACCCGTTCATATCCCCGCATCTCAACTTTGAATTCCATTATTTCTTTATACGCAAGTTCTGGTTTGTGTATATGGCGAAAGCCATCGTTATGTTCCCGGGAGGTTTTGGCACGCTGGACGAAATGATGGAGGTGCTCACCTTAATTCAAACCCAGCGCATTACCAAAAAAGTGGTACTGGTGCTTTACGGTAAAGAATTCTGGGGTAAAATGTTGAATATGGAATACTTGGTGGAAACGGGCATGATCAGCCCCGGAGACCTGGGACTATTTAAAATCTGCGATACCGTGGACGAAGCCTACCTGCATATCACCAAGGGTTTGGTCGCCAACAAAAGCAAGAAAAAAGCCATCCAGAAACCATGAGTTCGCCTTGAGCCCGCATTCCGTATCGCCAGGCGGCAATCAAACCGAGAAAGCGCGCGAACACGATCCGGTAACAGGCGTGATACTGGGTGCCGAGCCTTTTACGTTAGGTTCCGGATCCCATGCCATCTTGTTCCTCCATGGATGGACATCCAGTCCCCGGGAACTGCGTTTCTTAGCCCAGGAAGTTGCTGCCGCTGGATTCACTTGTTATGGACCGCTCTTGCCTGGCCATGGCCTTACTATGGAAGCACTCGCCCCTACCCGCTATTCCGATTATCTGTCCCACGCCATATCCGTTTTCGACGACTTGACTATCCGATACGATCGTGTCTCCGTTTGTGGGCTCAGTATGGGCGGCTTGTTGGGACTGCAAATGGCCTTGACACGTGAAGTCGCAAACTTGGTGCTCATTGCGCCGTTTCTGCGACCTTGGGGACGGACCTTTGGCATACCCAACGACTGGCTAATCGGCCGAGTGCCCCTACCCGGAACAATTTCCAAAAGCAGCGCAGGTCCCATAAAATACGCCAAGGCTGCGGAAGACCATATCGCATATCATGCTATGCCCGCCGCTGCAATGGTGAGCGTGGTAGACGCGTCACGACGATTGCGCAACCGGGCCGTGGGTGTAACCTGTCCGGTACTGATCCATCACGATGTAAATGACACCACCAGCGATATTGCCGGCAGCCTTCACCTGATAAAATCGCTCGGTTCCATCGATAAGACGCTTCGAGTATACCAGCGTGGAAAACACGTGATTACGCTGGACTTCGATCGCGCCCAAATCGAATCGGAAACGGTCGCGTGGCTAACTCGACGCCAATCATCTGCCCAGCTATGACAAAGTGAAAACGGGATGCAAACCGTTGACAGAAGGCGTTCTATTTGTTAACATATTATTCCGGTAGGTTTAATAGGGTAACTAAGCGGCATGCATATTTCCATACGCAAAGTACGCAAGCATTTCGAGTCCACTCAGGCTTTGAATGATGTTTCCCTGGAAATTCCGGATGGGGAATTAGTTGCCCTGCTTGGCCCTTCCGGTTGCGGCAAAACTACTTTACTCAGAATCATTGCGGGTTTGGAAACACCGGAATCCGGTGAAGTCCTCTTCGGTGATACCAATTCCTTGCATTTGCCTGTTCGCGATCGTGGCGTAGGCTTTGTATTTCAGCATTATGCCTTGTTCAAACACATGACCGTGCGAGACAATATCGGCTTTTCACTTAAGATCCAAAAGCGCCCGAAGGCAGAAGTGCAACAACGGGTGGATGAACTGCTCAATTTGATCCAACTCAAAGGCATCGGAGATCGTTTTCCCTCCCAATTATCGGGCGGGCAAAAACAACGCGTTGCGTTGGCGCGCGCTTTAGCTGCCCGACCAGAAGTAATGCTATTAGATGAACCCTTTGGTGCCTTGGATGCCCAAGTCCGCCAAGATTTAAGACGGTGGTTGCGCAATCTGCACGATGAACTCAAAATGACCAGTGTTTTTGTAACCCATGATCAGGACGAAGCCTTTGAGGTTGCGGACCGTGTCGTTATCATGAACAAAGGTAAGGTAGAGCAGATTGGATCGCCGGAGGAAATCTTTCATAAACCGGTGAATGGTTTCGTTATGCATTTTTTAGGCAATGTGAACATTTTTCATAGCCGGCTGGAACGCGGAACTACCGGGGAAGCTTTAGAGTTGGTGCATCCTAGTCATAGCAATGCCGCCGTGTCCACGGCCGTATATGTTAGGCCACATGAAATGACTTTGCATAAAACCAATCAGCCCAATGCCATAGCGGGCAAAATAGTCCTCATCCGCAGCATCGGTTTGTCCGTTCGCGTCACCTTGGCTACCACGGAGGGACCGGAAGTTCAAGTGGAAGTGCCCAAGGAGGAGTTTGCTGCTCTCATGCTTTCTAAAGGAGAAACGGCGTTTGCGGTTCCCAAGGGTTCAAAAACCTTCCAAGACGACTATACCATTTGAATTTGTTTGGCTGAACCTTCGAGGTTGATGTCCGTGCCAACAAGTTGGACAATACCCTGACTATGGAAACCCTATTCCCACCCATTACACCCTGGACGGGTACTGCCTTGGGTGCACTACTGGGCCTCATGGTTGGCTCCTTCTTTAACGTCGTTATTTATCGCATGCCACGCGGGCAATCGGTGGTATGGCCACCGTCCCGATGCACAAGCTGTGGATACCAAATCCGTTTTTACCAAAACATTCCCGTCCTGTCCTGGTTACTCCTAAAAGGCAAATGCAAATCCTGCGGGGCAGGCATTAGTGCCGAATACCCTATTGTGGAAGCTGTTACCGGTTTGCTTTCCGCCGCCATTTTCACTTGGTTTTTCCGATCTGGAATCCAGTACCCACTCGATTTCAAGATCGGATTCATTTATCTAGCCTTGGCTTCGATTCCCATTTTTGTCATCGACATCCGCCATTTCCTAATTCCGGATGCGCTAACACTACCAGGTATAGTGCTTGGACTTGGCATCAGCTTCCTACCGGGCGGACAAACCGCAGTCGAAAGCCTTGTTGGGGCATCGACCGCCGGTTTGTTCCTATGGCTAATAGGATTCACGGCATCTAAGGTGCTAAAGAAGGATGCCATGGGTTTCGGGGACGTTAAGCTTATTGCTATGGCCGGGGCCTTATTTGGTTGGCAGACCGCCTTGATTGGATTGCTCTTTGCATCTGTGCTGGGAAGTGCCTTCGGTCTACCTATGCTGTTGTTTCGCCGCTTGAACAAAGAACACCATATTCCTTTTGGACCTTACATATGTTTGGGCGTTCTTTGTTCAGCTTTGTTTGGAAAAGAAATCCTCGCCTGGTATTTCGGCTTGATAGGAATGCCAACGGGATAGTCCATTAAGCGCACTATTCCCACCGAATTTACTATACTTACACCCCTGTAATTTCAATGGATTCGCCACTTTGGGGTGCATTTTTCCAAGTCGGGGAGTGTTATGGGCAGTATCGTCAAGTTGGATGGCAATTGGGATTTTAGTTTTGATCCCGTAGACACGGGACTTGTGGATCAGTGGTATCGCAAGAAACCGGCCCAGACCAAAAAATTATCGCTCCCACATGTCTGGAACCTTGAGCCCAATGATGAAAACGCGCATATCGCCTACTATTTCAAAGATTTTATAGTTGATAAAAAAGAATCGCCCAAACGATTCTATATCCGCTTCAATTCAGTTCAGCACCATGCCACGGTGTGGCTGAATGGTGAGGAAATTGGAACGCATCTTGGTGGCCACGTGCCTTTCGATGTCGACGGTTCAAAAGCCGTTAAAATTGGTGAGACGAATATTCTTGCCGTCCGCGTTCAGACCTTGGATCGCCAGGGTAAAATCCAAGATTATACAGCCCAAGAACTTTCCCTGGGCGGCCCTTTCTTGCGCGGTTCCTTTGCGGGCATTACGGGTGAGGTTAACCTGTATATGGTCGGTAAAGCCGGCATTCGCTCCTTAAATTGCTTCCCCGATTATGAAGCGGACCGAATTACCATTGAGACCAAATTTTGGAACCCCAAAAATTATCAGGCCGATATAGCCTACCAAATCGTGCATCCGGATGGGGAAATCGGTGAGGTCACTAAGGCCGTCAAACTGGAAAAGGAAAACGGCAGTTTTGCCCTTACCTTGCAACTTGAAAACGGCAAGTTATGGCAATTGCATGAGCCAATCCTCTATAAGGTGCAGGTTACTCTGGCCGGTTCCTATCCGGTGGAAGTCCACTTCGGCATGCGCAGTGCGGACGTGGAAAAAGGCTCCTTTAAACTGAACCATCATGCTATAAAAATTAAAGGACTCGCTTACCCGTGGTTCTTTGCTTTTCAACACGGCATCCCTTCTGCCGATTTTGATTTGCGTAAGGAACTCGTGTCCATTAAAGAAGCAGGCTTTAATCTGCTCCGTTCCGGTGGTGCCCCTTTGCCCCGTGAAGCCCTCAATATTTGCGATGAAATCGGCCTTTTGGTGCTCCAGGAAACGACCTGCTTCAATCAAAAGTCAAGCAAAGAAGGCTTGGAAGTCCTAAAACAACAGATTGTAACGTTGATCGATAATGATGGACATCACCCCAGTATTTTTGCTTGGGTCATAGGCTCTGAGAATGGGTCGATGGTACTTGAGAATGGAAACAAATTGCTGCGGTTTGCGGCAGAACTGGATCCCACCCGTCCTGTATTTTCCAACCTCTGCTCCGTTTCCATGGACAGCTTAGGCGGTGGCAAAATCGACCTCGGCAAAGTCTACGAGCCACTGGCGGCTCAGATCAATCCTTTCGAGTCGCATAAATTAAAAATCGGTTTTCCGGTTTCAGTTAAAACATATACCTTGCTCTCCAGTTATTGTTCTTCCAAAGATGGCAAATCCGTGATGGATGGCATTCATGGCAGCAAATCATTCTGGGAACGGTATAACTATTTGAAAGACGATCTGGATGGAAAAGTTCTGGTCGATGGGTTGGGGGTTTCTTCGCCAGAAGGCATTCAGGAACTTTTAGATGGCCATAAAAAATTGGCCAACCATTCCGAATACAAGGATGTGCAGAAGCTCAACGGTGAACTCACTCAGTTGTTGAAGGACAAGAACATCAGCATTTGGAAAGATGCGGAAAGCTTCTGGAAAGAAGCATCCTTGGTTGCTCGAAGCGGATTAGCCAAGCAAATGGAAGCATTGTTAATAAATCCTCAGGTTTCGGGATTTGTTTTAGACTCTTGGGCAGACTACGGAATCCATTTTTCCGGCTTGGTAAACTGGGATCGCAAGCCCAAAGCACTATTGGAAATGGTCAAAAAAATAAATCGGCCCATCCATGTTATTGCAGAAGCCGATGACCGTACGCCCTACATTGGAACTTCAGCAGCTATTAAAATTCATTTACTGAACGACGCGCACCTGGGCGAGTACGGATTGCTGCTGCGTGTTAAGGGCCCTAATGGCCGCATATGGCATCAAGAATCTTTGCCTGGCAAAGCCAAGCCCGGTCTTAACATGGCAGGCCGATTCAAGTTTCCCGTAGGTTTTGAGAAGGGACGATTCACCTTCGACTTGAACCTCACCAAAAACAATAAAGAAATGGCTCGAAGTGAAGAAGTGTTCTTGGTTCCTCCGGAAATCAAATTAGAGGTGCCGTTAAAGAAAGTTTCCCTTTTAGGTAACTTTCCGGATACTATCTCCAGCTTTTCCAACCCCGATGCACCGATTGCCGTCTTGGCTGAAATTTCCAGCCTTGGCGACGCCGTGGTTCGTAAATGCTTCGAAAAAGTTGCGTCGGGTGGCGTGCTCGTTTTAGGAAACGTTACCGAAGAAGATGCCCGATTTTTGAATAGCCTCAAAGTCTTGCCGATGGAAATTTCCTGCTTCCGTTCTTCGGGTAGCACTTTCGGTAGCTTTCATTATGCCATGGGCGGACCCGAGTTCAAAGATCTGGGTACTCAGGGTGTCTTGGATCAAACCTTCGCGGACGTTATGCCTTACTGGAGCCTCGAGTCCATCCCGAACATGAGCGTGGCAGCCGGTAGCATCAACTTACTTGGTAATGGAAGCGGCAAGTCCAAAATACGCTGGGGTGCCGACATTGCCAGTCTGCCAGTCGGTAAAGGTCGTGTGGTATTCTACCAGTTCGATATATTTGGAAAACTCGGTAAAAATGCTTTGGCAGATGCTCTATTTGCCAACTTGGTTGCTGCCAGCCAAAAATAACCGAACAGCCTGAATCGATTTAGATACAAAATCGATTCAGTTACAAGACTGCCGGCCACTTCCAAAGTGGCCGGTTATTTTTTCTTTATTTTTTCTTTATTTTTTCTGTGGGCTTCTTTTTAGTCGTCGGTTCAGCCTTTGGGAACGGTCGCTTTTCTGGAACCTTGGTTGACGCTTCCGGGTTGATGCGCTTCTCAGGCTTTGAAGCGGTTTCTCCACTGTCCTGGGATTTGGTCGGTTCAGGTTTCGCCACTATTGCTTGTGAACTATCCTGATTAACAGGTAAAGTGAAAAGTGTGTCCACAGGAATGCTTGGCAAACTTTCGGTTTTGGTCGAATCCCTTTTTATCGTATCGGAAGGCACTCCCTTTTCACCGCCATGACCCATCCAAATATCGGGAATCAGATTTTGAAAATCAGAAGTGCCATTTTCAGCTTGAACACCCGCAAGCTCGTACCAGCTATACAGAGTTCTAATCCATTCACCGAACCAATATTTCCTGCTCTCCCTACCTGACCACCAAACATCAGGATCATAGGATTTGAAATCCGCAGCATAGACCAGTATTTGTGGATAACCTTGCGCCAGCTTTCTAAATATCCGACATGTCCTAGCCGAATGGTAATTGGAAGTGATAATTAATACCGTGTCCAGATTTTGGTAACGAAATTGACGGATTAATAACCTGGCCTCTTCCAAAGTGGAAAAAGCGTCCTGATGGAATTCAAATATTTTTCCTTTCGGATACCCTTCTTGAATCATATAGGGTAGAGTGAATTCACTTTCATAATGCGTTTTGAAAATACGGCAAGCAGAAAGTATGACGGAATCTATTCTTCCTTCCCGGTAAAGCTCAAGCGCCGCTTCCGTGCGCTCACAGTCACGGGATTCTCCTGCCAAAACCAATGCCCAAGAAATTTTCTCGAAGGAATCTGAACGAACCAGCCATCGGCCCGATTTCCAAAAAATGACTCCACCTAAAATTACCATTAGCACCAGCGCCAGTGATAGAGCGAACCAGCCCCACAAACGCCAATGCCCAATGGAGCCGCTTCGGCGGGATTGAACGGGAAATCGTGGTCTTAGCGGCAAGCCCACTCCTTAAAAGCAAAATGCATCCACGCCCGCAACAACCGGCCACCGCCCATTCTAAATTTCCTCGAGCACTTTTACCGTAATGTCTACCGGCGCAATAGGGTTGTCGCGATGGTCGGTTTCTTCAGCGACAATGGCATCGACGACTTCCATGCCGGAGAGCACCCTGCCAAACGCAGAATATTGATTATCTAGATGTGAGGAATCGGCGACCACTATGAAAAATTGCGAAGACGCGGAATCAATATTAGCGGAACGCGCCGCAGAAACGATGCCGCGCACATGGGGTGTGTTGGAAAATTCGGCTTTCACATTTTTGCCGGATCCACCTGTTCCATGCAACTGTTTGTCCGAATTCTTGCTGTTAGGGTCACCGCCCTGAATCATAAAGCCAGGAATAACACGATGGAATAGCGTTTTGTCATAAAATCCGGACTTCGCCAGTTCCAGGAAGTTTTGAACATGGTTTGGAGCGACTTCAGGTAGAAATTCGAGGGTGATGTCCCCATGACGAGTGGAAATGACGGCCTTGGACATGAATAAACTCCCTAAAAGTGACGTGAATGAATCTCAATAAAGTATGGGGGTAATTTAGCAATAGTTATCATGGAGTCCAGAATTAAGCTCCAAACTCGAGACTCATCAAAAGCGCTCCTTCTCCATTATCACGGTAATAATTGGGCCTACGCCCCACCGTAGCAAAACCCCAGCGTCGGTAAAATTCAAAGGCTCGCACATTATTTTCCCGCACCTCCAGGTGAAGCGCCCGGTAATGGCTCGTTCGTGCCAAAGCGAGCATGGCTTCCATCAATGCCGATGCTATGCCTAGACCCCATCGGGCTTTTTCCACAGCTAGAGATTGCAACTCCACCTCGTCGGCCGCGCCTAATGCGCAAAGAAATCCCCTAACCTCCGGATCCGCATACACCCACGCCATAGGCTGCCCGCCAGCTTCATGAGCCGACGGAATATCCATTTCTTGAAGACTTGATTTTTCCTTGGGCAAAAAGGCCAAAAAATCTGACTCACGCCACGGGACAGGGTTCGCCTCCGTTTCGATAGCCAAAACAGCTTGAATGTCTACTGCACGCAAAGGTCGCGTCCAGGTTACCATGTTTAGCCCGCACCCTCGGCACCTGGTGTGCGTCGCTTCTCCTCTGCAGCCGAAGCCTGCAAGTAATTGGGACGTATGATTCCATCGACTATAGGAGGACCCGCCTTGGCCAGATTCACGACCCGTATAAAATCCATTTGAACTTCCATGCGCTCCACGGTGGGGAAAAGAAGACGGAAGCGTTCGTCATCGGGTATTCGACCGGAAGTTATCAGATTGGGATGTAGTGATCCCAAAGCTGCCAACGCTTCACCAGCCAGCAGGGTTTGACCCAGTTCCTCTGCAAAGACAAAATACCGACCGGCATTTGCTGCAATCGCGGCCACCGGTGACGGTCCCAAGGGGTTAACGGTTTGGGACGCACAGGCGATAAGGGCTGCTAAGGAAGAATACGGATACAATGGCAACTGCCGTGTAAAACCTAACCCTTGCGCGATTGCCACTCCCACTCTTATTCCAGTAAAGCTGCCAGGACCCGTACCCACACAAATCGATCCGATATCCGGAAGGGTGATGCCGGAGGCTGAAAGGCATTCTTCTAAAAGCGCATGTCCCGATTCCCCCCTGCCGCCGGAAACCGCATGACTTCCCTTTTCCAACCGACCGGCCTGTTCACGAATGCGTGCAGCCAATACGCCTTTCACTGGGTCGACGATACCCACATAGAGAGAGGCGGAAAGATCGATCACCAAAACCAGGTCCGGTGGTTGAGACCCCTTCACTTATTTAAACTTTCCTCGATGATCCGCGTCAACAGCCCGGTATAATTCAATCCGGCGTAGGCGGCAGCCTGCGGTAGGAGCGAAGTGGGCGTAAAGCCAGGTAGATTATTGGTTTCGAGTACCCATAGTTTATTCTGGGCATAAATGAAATCGGTACGGCTATAAACGGAAAGCTGCAGCGCATGGTGGCAGCGCGCAGCTAATTTTTGCATTTCGATTAGGATGTCTGTGGGGAAATCCGCCGGTGTAATTTCTTCTGCTCCACCGGGCTGATACTTGGCTTCAAAATTAAAAAAGCCTGCCTTGGGCCGAATTTCTGTAGGCGGCAAAGGCTGAAAGCCAGCGAGGAATCCACATGTCCCTTCACGGCCCGCAATGAATTCTTCTGCCAATAAACGATCGGAGCTGGCGCCCAAAGTTTTCAATAGGTCTTCCAGTTGTTCGGCCGTTTTTGCAATTCCCATGCCCAGACTGGATCCGCCCTGGGGGCTTTTGATCACCACCGGATATCCGAATTCCTTTTCTAATGCAGGGGCAGCACCAGCATAGTCCTGCTTTTCCAGCACGCGATAGCGGGCTGTAGGAATCTCTTCTGCTTGAAAAATTCGCTTGGCCGTAATCTTATCCATGGCCAGTGCGGATCCTAAACTGCCGCTGCCGCTGAAGCGTTGCCCAGCCAAATCGAAAAACCCTTGTAGACGGCCATCTTCCCCGCCTATGCCGTGCAAGCCAATCAGCATCAAATCACATTTTGGGAAGACTTTGAAATCCGGAAAGCGGGCGACATGCCAGCCTTGCGGCGGAGACTGCAAGCAAGCAGCCGCCTTGTCCGAGGAATCAACCATTGCATTGGCCGCAGCCATAAATGCCAAATTGCCGGAGCTATGGTCCGGCCAGATCCAGGTGTTTTCTTTTGAAATTAAAATCGGGAAGCCGAGGTACAGCTCCGGATCCAAATTCTTCAACATGCCGCTTCCAGAAACTAAAGACACCGGATGCTCGGGAGAAATACCCCCCATCAGCACGCCAATGGTCTTTCTGGTTGCCACTGCGATACCTTAAAGCTCTAGAATGCTGCCCAAGGGGGCGTCCGGATCCACAAAGTCTTCTTTGAAATAATTGTAGCCCTCATTGTCTTTTGAGTATCCGGCAGAAACAAATTGGTTGAAAAAGAAGCGAAGGGCCGACTCCTGCGAATCCATCTCCACTACTTGGTGTATCAAGGAAGGCGTAGGTGTTATAAAGGCGATGGAATATTTGGGCATGGCGGAGAAATTAGCAGTAAAGACCGTTCTTTGCAAAGGATTCACGCATCATTTTACACGCATGGATTGTTTTCGGAGCCTGAAAAATGGCATGCTTGGAAACATGGACCCACACGCATTCAGCCGTCTTTATAAGGTTGTGGAAGAGAAACTGGCCAAAGGTGTAGTGATCTCGCACGAAGACCGCATAATTCTTCTCATTGGACTGCTATTGGCCAAAGAAACCCGACAGCAACAAAGGTACGGCCAAGTTTGACTTTGGAAGTCCTCATCATACTTCCCAATAATCCAGGTGATGTGGTTATGGCCCTACAGGCCTTGAATCGATTGAAATCTGAATA
The DNA here is from genome assembly GCA_043732185.1 of Fibrobacteria bacterium. GTDB lineage: Bacteria > Fibrobacterota > Fibrobacteria > UBA11236 > UBA11236 > Chersky-265. The sequence continues at coordinate 22,187 of JAYTHY010000068.1, read as the reverse complement.
TCCGGACCTCGTCTTTGATTATGTGGTCAGTGAAGAATGTCGCATTCTTGCAGAGGGCAGCCCTTTAATAAGACGCGTACACGTGATCCCCAGCAAGACGTTGCAGGATTGTGTCCATTCGGGCGAGTTTACCGATGGCATTAATGCAATGAATACGTTTCTCAGAGATTTGTCACGTATTTCCTATTTGCTCTCTATGAATTTTTTTCAAGAGTACTATGGTGGCGTCATTCAATCCTTTGTTACTGCCGAACGAAAAACAGGCCTGGAATTTCGAGAAGGAAGTCACTTCCATATCGAGTCGCGTTATATGGAGCACCTCGCCGCCATTCCGGTAGCGCGTGGTGACAATGGATGGCACGCTATCGATGTGTACTTGCGCACGGCCCATTGGGCATTTGAAAAACTGGGGCTAACTAGGAGATCCAATCTGTCAAAACTACCTGCAAGTTGGACAGGAAAGGCCGGGGAAATCTTGTCCAGGATTTCTCGACCCAAATGCGCAGAAAAACTATTGCCCGGTCAGTATCTTGTCTTTCATCCAGGATCAGCATGGCCGGGAAAATGTTGGCCGGCCGAACATTGGGCACAGTTGACCACCCTTTGCTTTAGGGCTGGATTAGAAATTGCCTTTACCGGCGCTGCCGAAGAGCTGCCTGTATTAGAACGGATTTTGAATGGGATGGATACGCAGGTTGCGGCAGCTATGGTGCTTTGCGTGGGTAAGACCACCTTACTAGAACTTGCCTGGCTCACTGGCAATGCCCGTCTGGTGGTTACCGGTGACACCGTAGCCATGCACCTGGCTGCCGGTACCCTTGCGCCGGTACTGGCGCTTTTCGGACCCTCTAACCCCATTGAAACAGGCCCATACGGACGCGGCCATGTAATTTTCCAAACCGATCCTGCGCCTCTCCCGAATTTTCAATTTTCGGTGCCCCATGCCGGTTTAAATAGGCTTGTTCCAGAAACAATCGCGGATTATATCCTTTACGGCAAGGTGCCGGAGCAGATTGATGTGTGGCAAACGGACTGGGATGCTGGACTGGATAGGCAAGTGCTTAAAAATTCCAGACAAGAATTCCATCCCGCTTGCCTAAGGGCAAAAGCCCTGATACGAACGCTGGACCATTATCGTATAGAAGAGGCTATGAACACAGTCCTTCCGACCTTAACAGGTGTGCGAGAAAGCTTACGACTGGAATTGTTGGGAGCTATTGCCAATCCAGGGCCCGCGGCTCTACAGAGACTTGAAGCAGTGGAAAAGAACTTGGCGGAACAGACTCAGTTAAATCTTATTTGGGAAGCGTATCGCATCGCCATTAATGGCCTGTCTTTGCAGAACTTTCCAGTTTATTTGAGGCAAAGGCAAACACGTTTTTATTTGGCACTTCAAGAAGAAAACCAGGTGAACAAGAACCACATGGGTTGAAAATCAACTAGTATTTTTGCTGCTCCAAATAAACCTGCATTGCACTCCCCATATGGGAAGAGTAAAATCAGGTAAAAGAAAGCCTTTTTAGCAATGACCCAGCGTGGTTGGAAAACAAATTTATCCTTCGCCATCCTGCTTTTTGGCATCCTCGCCGGTTGTTTTTTGGCGCTTAAATTCAATCCACTGCTGGTCTATCCATTGGCCATCCTCTTGGTGGCGCTGACTTACTTCTTCCGGCAAAAAGCGCGAACGTATCTTGAAGACTTGCAGGTATTCCTCCTCAAGCAAAAACGCTTGGAAGCCAAAGCCTGGTATTTTGAATCCGTTATCGCAAATTCCGGCAATATTATTTTTACCACTGATGTAGAACACCGTATTCTTAAATTCAATCGGGGCTCGGAGCGTGTTTTCGGTATTACCCAAACCGATGTGCTCGGCAAGGAAGTGCATTCCCTTTTCGAAAGTCCCACAGAAATTTCCGCCCTTTTGGCCAGAGTGGATCAACACGGTTCCGCAGAAGCGCCCGAGCTCCGCATCCACACATTCGATTCCGGTGAAGAAATCTGGATCTCCCTGAGCGTCACGCGCATGCTCAACCGAGACAAGGAAACCATTGGCGAAGTATTCAATTGCAACAATATATCCAAGCGAAAACATTTGGAGGGACAACTACAAGAGAAGAATGAACAACTGTTGCGATTGGTGATTACGGACAGCCTGACGGGATTGTACAATGTCCGCCACCTAAATGCGGAATTGGGCAGAATGATCAAGGCGCAAAAACGCCATCCCAACCGCACGTTTTCTCTGGCTCTGGTCGATGTGGACAAATTTAAAATCTATAACGATACCAAAGGCCATCAGGCCGGCGACCATCTGCTGGTAATGTTGAGTAATGTTTTCCAAAATGAACTGCGTCTCGATATGGATTCAGCCTATCGCTATGGCGGCGATGAATTCGTCCTGCTCTTGCCGGACACGGCCGTTGTCGGTGCTTCCATCACCTGTGAACGGATTCTAACCGCCTTTCGAAAATTGCGCGTGGATCCCACCTCGCTTTCCATCGGCATCACCCAATTTAGACAGGGCGATGAATTGAAGGATCCGGGACAGGCCCTAAAGGAATTTATTCAGAGAGCAGATGAAGCCATGTATGCGGTAAAATGCAAAGGCGGCAATGGCCTTGCCGTAAGTCCATCCAAGTGACCTACTCACTCAGCGTATTTTTCCGCGACGATGGGCCTGGTAATCCACAAAAATAAATTCACCTAGGCCGTCCAAACCGGTATAAAAGGCCTGGCCGCCACTCACCTGGCTGAACTCCTCCACAAATTCGATTAAATAAGGATCTTGCGCGATCATGAAGGTGCAAACGCGAATTTTATGTTTACGACAACTGCGCCCTTCAGCAAAAGTTTTCTGCAACACCAGCGGATCGAGTCCCATGGAATTCCGATACAGTCGACCTCGGTCAAATACGGCGGAAGGTTTTCCATCCGTGACCATGAAAATCTGTTTATTGGGGCTTTTGCGGCGCCTGAGCAAAGTCTGGGCAAGCTTGAGGCCGTCGCAAGTATTAGTGTGATATGGACCTACAGCCACATGCGCAATACGATCCGGTGCGATTTCCTTGGCCTCATCTCCAAAGGTGATGACATCCAGTGTGTCCCTTGGATAGTGGCGACGAACAAATTCCACCAGGGACATGGCCACCATTTTAGCGGGTGTAATTCGGTCTTCGCCATAGAGGATCATACTATGACTGATATCCAACATCAGTACCGTGGCACAGCCAGCCAATTGCTCGCGTTCATAGACTTCAAAGTCGTCCTCGGAAATTTCATCGGTCCCGGTTCGGTTCAATCCATTGCGTAGGGAAGCGCTGAAATCCAGATCGGCAAGTTCATCTCCGTGGGTATACGGACGTTTTTCCGGCAATCGATCTCCGCCTTTGCCAGGAGTACCCGTGGCATGGGAGCCGCGTAGGCCTTTGCCCATACCCTTGAAAACCCTGTCAAAAACGGACTCGCGAATAACTTGGTCGCCACTTGGGGTAACGGCAAAGCCACCTTTATCCCGTCGCAGCATGCCTTTTTCTTCCAACTCATCCATCATGTCTTCAAAGGTACGATCCCGACCCAACAATCCGTGCGTTTCCGAAATCTTGCGCAGCCATTCCAAAGCTTGTCCTACATTGCCGTTGCTGCGCAAAAACAATTGGGAAAACAGATCGACTATATCGGCTTGTGTTGCGCCTTCGCTGCCATTACCTATTTCGGCTGGCAGCGGCTTTCCATAACGGATCTCCATAGAGTCAGCCTATCTCGATTTAATTTATCGCGTTAGAATATCCGACATCATGTCCCTGTAGATAAAACCTTCCGTCAAGTTTTCCTTGCTCAATCGAGAATGCAGATGGAGGCCTTCCAAAAGCAATTCCAGGAATAGCGCAGCGTCTTCAGGGGGTTGAACGGGGGCATCCAATGCCACCACCTTTTTCATCACTTTGCCAATTTCCGGCACCGATTCCAGCGCCTTTCGATAAGCACCGTCGTCCATGTTATCATCTAGAGTCAAAGTGTTTCCCTTTTCGAACCAGGACAATACCGGAAAATAGGGATTCTCCTCTGGCGACTTTTCCCGTTTATTGTAGGGATCTTGAAAGTAGCGATGAAAAACCCGCTTGGTCGCTTTGGCCACCATGGCCCTAGCAATATTGGCAGGCCCTTCTTGTTCGCCCGCATAGACGAGTTCCAATTTTCCTGTGATGGCGGGCATAACACTTTCCAGATCGGAAAGGCGCGCTCTGGGAGTCACTTCACCGGTATGCGCTCCGCGCAATTCCACGGCACTGGCTAAGAGTTCGAGGGCTGCTATGGATAAGCGTGCGGAAACACCAGACTTCTGATCGATGAAGTCTTTATCTTCACGTGCCTCAAAGGCGATTTGTTCGACGATTCTGCAAATAGGTTCAGCAAGAACGGGTGTAACTGCGGTACCGCGATTGAGCCAAGCTTCTTGTCTTGTAATCTTCATAGCCGTACCCGTATCCTTAGGGTAATGCGTGATAATTTGTGAATCGATTCTATCCTTAAGCGGCGTAATGATATTGCCTCGATTGGTATAGTCTTCGGGATTCGCTGAAAAAGCCATCATCAAGTCGAGCGGTATTCTAATTCGAATGCCCCGGATTTGAACATCGCGCTCTTCCATGATGTTGAGTAAGCCGACTTGGATGCGGGCTTGAAGATCGGGTAATTCATTGATTACAAAAATGCCACGATTGGTACGCGGAATGATGCCAAATTGAATCGCGCCTTCGTGTCCGTAGCCTAGCTTTTGGTGGAAGGCCTTGACCGGATCGATATCTCCGATCAGATCCGCCATAGAAACATCCGGAGTTGCCAGCTTCTCACCATATCGGCTCTCACGCCCAATCCACGCAATGGGTGTATCGTCCCCAAACTCGGCGATACGGTCTTGCGCGAATCGGGATAGTGGCGCAAAGGGATTGTCGTTGATTTCACTCCCTTCAACTATTGGCACGCGCTCATCCAAAAAATCCACGAGGCGGCGTAGGATGCGGGTCTTGCCTTGGCCACGCAGTCCCAGCAAAAGGATGTCGTGTTTGGAGAGAATGGAATGGGAAATTTGTTTAAGGACAGTTTCTTCATAGCCGATAATGCCGGGTAACAACGGGCCACCACCGCGAATACGGGCCAGCATATTGTCCCGCAACTCCTGTTTAACGGATTTGACCTGATAGCCCGATCGCTTCAAAGCACCCAAAGTATGTGGGAATTCTTTCATACACGCCTTACTTTCGCATTGGCCAGATAGGCTTTCCAGGTGGTTGTGAGCAAGGTGGCCGCATCGCTGTGCTTGGCCTCCCAGTTGAGCAGGGTTTTGGCAACGGCGGAAGAAGCGACGACGGCAGGAGGATCGCCCGCGCGTCGCCCAACAATTTCATAGGCCAGGGGCTTGCCGATAATCTCCTCCGCCTTCTTCACCATTTCTAAAACCGTTATGCCTTCCCCAGTGCCCAGGTTAACAGTAAGGTTGCCGCTGCCGGAAATCAGTTTGCGTAATGCTGCCACATGCGCACGTGCAAGATCGGAAACATGGATATAATCTCGAATGCAGGATCCGTCACGCGTGTCATAATCATTGCCGTACACCAACATTTTTGGTCGCCAGCCCATGGCCGTTTCCATGATTACGGGAACCAAGTTCGCTGGATTCTGTTCGAGTCCCATGATATCCCCATCCAAATCGTATCCGGCGGCATTAAAATACCGCAAAGCTGCATACTTGAGTCCCTTCAGCCTACCGTACCAGTCTAAAAAGCCCTCGATGGCCAGCTTGGTATAGCCGTAATAATTGGCAGGAGCTGTAGGATGTTTTTCGTCCATGGGCAGATAGTGGGGATCGCCGTACACGGCGGCCGTAGAGGAAAAGACAAAGCAACCGATTCCATGTTTGCTAACCGCATTGAGCAAGTTCAAGGTGCCGGTGATATTATGGGTCGAATAGCGTTCTGGCACCAACATCGATTCCCCCGCAGCCTTGAGTGCGGCCAAATGAATGACGCCATCAAATTTTTTGGAGCCGCAAACCGCATCGAGGGCTGCCAGATCCAAGATATCCCCTTCACAAAAATGGACGCCGGGTTGGATGTTTCCCCTTAGGCCAGAAGACAGATTATCGAAAACGGTGACGTCCACGCCCTCTTTTATCAGAGCCTTACAAACATGCGAGCCGATATATCCAGCGCCGCCGACAACTAAAATATTCAAACGAAATCCTCCAGGACTTTAAGTGGCAAGATAAAAAGTTGAGAGGCTAGAATCAGCCTTTTTCGGTTCTTTTAATCGCGAAAATGGAGATGTCATCCTGGCTAAGGCGACCCTCGGAAAAGTTTTCTTTGTCCCTTTGGGTTTGGGCGACTGTTTCAGTCGGGCCCTGGGGCGCGTATTTATGAATGACTTCTTCCAAGCGTTTCCGCCCATAGAGTTCGTCTTGGTTGTTGAAGCTTTCGTTGATACCATCCGTGTAGACAAACAGGAGATCACCTGGATTGAGCACGGTCTCTTCTTCCGAATAATTATTGTCCTCGAACATCCCCAGGAAAAAACCTCCCCGCATTTCCAAATGTTCCAAGGACTTGGTTTTATGCCGATAGATAACCGGGTAAGGATGGCAAACTCGGCTGTACTTGAGCCCTCCAGTCCGCAGATCGAGAATACCCACAAAAGCCGTTAAATAATGATCCGTATTGATGGCGGCGCAGAGATCGATATTCACCTGTTTGAGAATCTGGGAAATCGGCATATCAGATTTCACGTGTCGGTCAAAGGCCATTTTTGCCATAGCGGTCACCAGCGCCGCAGGCACGCCATGACCGGAAACATCCGTCATCAGCATAAAAATACGGTGTGCATCGATCATAATGAAATCGTAAAAGTCGCCGCTGACCTTGCCGGTGGGCACGTAAGCGGCAGCTACTTCATATCCATCCAGGCGTGGCAGCGTTTTGGGCAGCATACCTTGCTGCACCTGCATGGCCATATCCAGTTCAATCTCAGTTTCTTGCCGCACACGCACCAGTTCTTGATTCTGGATATTCAGTTCCTCGGTGCGGACCCGGACTTTGTCTTCCAGGTCTTGTGCATGGGCGGCCAACTTTTTTTCCATTTCCTTGAATTGAGAAACATCTGTTACAAACCAGACCCGACCGATTAGCCTGCTTTGCTCGTCCAGGATCGGCCGTGTGTAAATTTGGTAGGTGGCCGCTTGAGGCAATTCCATTTCAAACAGCTGCTCGCCATGCTTTTGGGGTTCTTGCTGAATCGAAGAATAGAATTGCATAAACTCTTGCGAATCCTTGAAATGATATTGGAGCAGATCTGCGGCGATGTCGAATTGCATCCCGGCGAATTGCCGCCAGTTGAGTCCGAACAACTTTCCAAATCGCGCATTGGTCGAACGAATGATGAACGCTTCATCAACCAAAGCGATCCCGTCTTTTGAGGAGCCAATAATGGCCTTGACCCGGCTTTCCGAAAGCCTTAAATCCGTCACTTCTATGATACTGATGAGCCGAGTGCCGTTGATTAAGGAACTGCGAAAATGGTAATACCTCTTGTCACCGTTGGGCATGGGAATTTCTTTTTCCCAATCGCTTTCCTTTCCTTCCGGCTCTAGATAATAATCAATATCTCCAAAAATCGGCCTACCGCTTTGCGAATGGATGCCCACCTCTTTAATGGAACGCCCAATGGCTTGAGTCTGCATGGTTCCAAGGATTTCCAAAGCATAGCTGTTGATTTTGATAACGCGCATGTCCCGGTCAATATGAATAATACCGGTTTTCCGATCCAGAAAATCTTCCTGTTTAACCGTTTCGTTCAAATGGGATTTGGTGGTTTGCAGCTCATGCTGGAAATGACCCATCTGACGTTTCAAAGTGGGAATTTCGACATCGTCCTTGTACTTCAACAAGTGTTGCAGCTGAACGTTCTGTTGTTTCAGTTTATTGATTTCCGGGCCTAGCTCGCCGGTACTACCGGAAAAATTCAAATCATTCACCTTTTACGGTTGACCCGAGAGAAGGAACTTTGTGTAAAAACGGTAATAATCCACATGATAAGTATACAATATAGCGCCTAAATGAGGCAATTCTAGCCGGTGCCCACAAGATTGCAAGCGACGAAAAAAATGCTTCGTGAACTACAATTTTTAGGTTTTTCCTTGTCCGATCCCACTCCAGCCTTGTATCTTTTTAGCGACTTATAAGGAGATGATTATTCCCATGCGTCACATTAAGGCGATCCCATTTATTTCTGTCTTGGCTGGATTTTGTTTAAACTTGGCTTTTCCTCAACCCTTGCGAGGTCCAGTGCAGGGGCCGCAGGCACCGGAGGCGCCACCGACCTTCGAACTCGATAAAAAAGGCAAGCGCGCCCATGTTGACTTTTCCCTTAGTCCCAAAGCCATATCCGATGGCAACATGAAGCTGTCGCATTTCTCCAACCGAAAACTTTTGGTCTTTTATTTTTCCGCCAAATGCCCGCATTGCCAACATGCCTATCCATTTGTTCAAAAGCTGGCCGATGAACTGACAGGCAAAGGCGTTTCCACCATTGCCATAGCCATCAAATACAATGCTGAGGAAGACATTCGCAGTTTTATCCGTGAGTACAGTGTGCATGTACCGGTTTTTTATGATGAAGATCGTAAGTTCGGTGATAATTATGGGACCGGATCCATTCCGCTGCTGATGGTCATCAATGCCAAAGGCGAATATATCCGTTATAAAAGCTTCGATGCCGATTCTACTCCGACTCTTATCAAGTCCGAGTTCGAGCTCATGGCGCAAAAATAGTGCGCCCTTAATTTGCCCAGGATCAATTCCTCCTTCACGACTCGCATTCGAAATCCGGGTCGTGACACCCTCCAAGACTATCTAAATCGGCGCTTCACCTACCATTCTCCCGAGGAATGGCGGGCGTTGTTGGCATTGGGACGATTGACTTTGGAAGGAAAACCTGCACAGGGTCAGGAGCCACTTCGCGAGGGGCAAAATTTGCGCTTTGCGGTGGTCGATTATGAAGAACCAGAAGTGCCCATTGATTTTGTGATCCTTCGACAATCACCCAATTTGTGTCTGGTTCATAAACCCGCAGGAATGCCCGTGCATCGTACAGGCAAAATCTTTTTTCAAACCTTGGCCAATCTTTTACGTGAGCGCTTGCAGGATACTGCCTGGTCGCCTTTAAATCGCCTAGACCGGGAAACAAGTGGGTTGGTTGCCTTTGCGCGCGGGTCCGCAGCATTACGACATTTGTCACCGGAAAGTGTAGCATCGTCCTGGACTAAACTGTATATGGCCGTCATTCGCGGTTCCTTGCCAGAATCCGGAGTTGGGATTTTGGACCAATCCTTAACAATGCTACCGGATGATGCCATCCGTTGCCGAGTCCACGCCCAGCCTGGTGGGAAATCTGCCTTGACCTTGTATCAAACCATGGCCTGCAAAGACGGCCTTTCTCTGGTCGTCCTCTCACCCATAACAGGTCGCAAGCATCAGCTGCGAGTGCACCTAGCGCATGCAGGCTGCCCGGTGGTAGGTGATAAAATTTATTCTGGAGACGGCCAGGCCTATTTAAAACGGCTCAATGAAGAATTGAACGAGGACGATTACGCAGTCCTGGGAGCCCAAAATCATTTGCTCCATGCTTTTTATCTTGGCATTGCTTGGGATGGAAATAATTTTCTTGACGCTTGGGATTGGGGGTTAGGTCCGGATTTTCTCCGTCACTTTTCCGAGGAAACACCCACTACTTGGAAAGACTCTGGAAAATTGGACGAAATAATTAGGCAAGCCAACCTACATCGGAACAATCCAAAAGTCTAAACTTGCGCGCGTATGGCCCAGCGCAATTTAGCGGAAGCACTTCTGGGATTAGAGTGGCGCTCTTGCGAAGTGGGTCGGATGGGATCGGGCGCCACACGGCTGTAGATGCCTGCACGTTCGCGGGCTTGAAATGATTTCTTTACCCGGCGATCTTCACCCGAATGAAAAGTCAAGATGGCCACTCGTCCTCCGGGATTAAGGCATGCTGGCAATACATCCAACAAGCGATCCAAAACGCCAAATTCATCATTTACAGCAATGCGCAAAGCCTGAAAGGTGCGTTGCATCGCACTGGTTGTCGCCAGCTCGCGCACGTCTTTCGGAACTATTTTGAGGGCCAGGCGTACGATCTCAACCAAATCACGAGTGGATTGGATCCTTCCCTTTGCGTTTGCAATGGCGGTAGCAATTTCTTCGGCATGCGGTTCATCCGAATTCTCATAAAGCAGCAACACAAGGTCCCGATGATTGATGGATTGGAGCAATGCCGCCGCGGATTGGCCATGTTCAGGATTGAGTCGCAAATCCAATGGGCCATCTGCCTTGAAGGTAAATCCACGGGCTGGGTTGTCGATTTGCATGGAAGAAACGCCTAAATCGGCCAGCACAAAATCAAAACCACCACCGGCCTCTGGAAGCAGCTTTGCCAATCCGGCAAAGTTCATACGTTGGACAACCAACTCCCGCTCGTTGAAACCTAAACTGCGTAATCGTGCTTCGGTTCTAGGCAATTCCAAAGGATCCACATCTATACCGAAAAGCCGCCCACCCGGCGCAATTCGAGGGAGAAGTTCTTGGGCATGACCACCATAACCCAAGGTGGCATCCAAGCCAATATCTCCGGGTTTAGGGGCAAGCCAATGGAGAATTTCCTGCACGCAAATTGGTCGATGCGTCCCTACTGGAGTTTGGCCGCGATCGATGACTTTCTGAAAATCTGCTGCATAAAGACCCGGGTTCAGTTCTTTATATTTCTCACCAAACCCCCGGGGATGAGTTCCCCGGTAACGCACGCGGCGTTTGTGCTCAGGACTTGGATCCGGAGTCACGGAACCAAAATTTTTTGTGACCAATGGATATGGTTTCCAAGCATGGAAACAATATGCAGGCCCCGAGAGGTTTTTGGCATGGGTAAGGACATTTCGGATTGTCCTTCGGTATTTTTAGTCAGAACCAAGATGCCTTTCCCATTGCGCACTTCCACTTTATCCCAGACGGGCTGATTAAACGAAACGAGCAGCGCACCGTTACGGTACTGGACCTTGGGATTGGACAAATCCGTTTGGACTTTTCTGGGGGTGATGCCCACTGGAAAGGGGGCTGCTTCGGTGCTGATAGAATTCAAAGTATACCAGGATTCACCGGTCCATAAAACTTCATTTGCAGTCGATTTCAAATCCGCATGAAACGAGAAATGCACGACTTTACCTTTGACCAAATTGGGTATTTGCAAATTGACCAGCATTCTGGAGGCGTCTACGGTCACTTTATTAACGGTTAATGTTGTAAATCCAATTTTGGGTCCACCGTAATCATTGGTCGGTTTGTAAGACCAGGATTCGGCATGGTAGTAATCCGGAGATTCTGCTGTTAGCCCCACCGGCCTAGTGAATCGAAGTGTAAACCCGTTGGATCGCGAAAGGATTTCCGCAACTTCAAAGGCCGGGGTCGGCTTGTTTTTCATCAGTTGTAAACCGTAATGATTGTTTTGCCATGCCCAGGTAGATCCATCGCCTAATCCACCAAATAACACGTCGCCATTGGCATATTCCAAAAACCGATGGACTCCGCAAGTAAGGCCTCCGGTGTAATGAAACAGGGCACCCTGGAACTCCCCATTCACTTTTTCCAAGAAGGCGCGGTGCACATTGCCGTAGTAATCGTCCCCAATCAGCATTTGGCCGGCAAAGGGGCCGGTGCTGAGCAGCATGGGCTGCGTGGGGGAATTGCTCGCCTCTAAATGGGGCATCCAAATCGCCGGTGGGGATTCGACCAGAGTAGGATCGCCGCCCAAAACGGGTTGCAACCCAAAAAATCTGTTTTTAGTCACATGAATCAATTTACTGCTGGGCAGCCATGCGCCCTGATTATCGGTGGTGAACAACTCTCCTTCCGGACCCCAGCCCAATCCATCCGGAGTGCGCAATCCCCAGCACAAATATTCAATGGTCTTGGTCGTCAAATTGACTTTGGCAACCGTACCCCTCTCTTTGGGAACCGGATAACCCACGCCTCCTCCTGCCGTGGTCAAGGAAGGCAGGGCCGTATAGAAAAACCCATCCTTATATTTTAGATCCATGGAGTAAAGGTTTGCGCCATCCGGATTATGCAAGAAATCGACAATGGTTTCTGCGGATTCGGCAGTTCCGTTTTTATCCGCATCGATCAATTTAGTGATGGCCCATTTGTGGGCAACATAAACAACTCCGTTCACAACTTTTATGCCCAATGGCTCTCGAATGTCGGTAGGGTAATACCGACGTATGCTAATACCAGCCTTGGAAGGCGTTTTGAGCCCAGTCAGAACCCAGATCTCTCCCCTATCCCATTCCCAATTGCCAAAAACTATTTCATTGTCGTTTAACCAGTCCCAGCCGCCAATGCGTTTGGTCATAGTGGCGGGCCGTAGATCGATGAGGTCGATACCGGGATTGACTCCAGACAATTCGCCGATGTTTAGCGAAGGTTTCCAGGCGACTTGCGCATTGGACGAGGTTACCGCCAAGAGCAAGAGAAGAAAGCTTAGCCCAAGAGTTTTCAACTTCAATTGCCAACCCAATTTTGTCACCATTTTATGCGCTCCTTTTTGCCCTTCGCCCGAAAATCTGACCCTAGGCCAAATGGAGTAGGCAGCCCCTAAAGTAGCGTGGACGCTACCAAATGTCTACCCGTTTTGGGTGGGAATGGTAGGCATTCCTTTGGAAAGTATGCGTAAAACCTCATTGGCAATCGCTTCCTCATCCTCTTTACGCACATCCTGAAACCAGACGTTTTGGGGGTAACCCATGATATTCGGGCCTTGGGCACAGGGTCCAAGACAGGCCGTGCGGGTAATCCGGACAGGGAGCTTAGCCTCTTTGAAACGCAGCTTCAGTCCATCGGCGAGAATCTGTGTGTCCGCCGTGTCCCCGCAGGACTTTTCGCCGTTCTGCCGGGTATTGGTACAAAAGAACAAATGCAGTTTATGGGGAGTGGGTTCGATTTTCATAAGGTTATCTAAATAGAGTATAATAATCAGGCAGAGGGGTGTGGCAGAACTACATTTTCTTCCCAAAACTTTTAATACAGTTGCTTATGGACAAGCCCGCTTACTTTATTTCTGATCTGCATCTAGGTGCCTTATATCGAGGTCTCAAACCGGATAGGGAAAGACTCTTGGTCCACTTTCTGGAGCAAAAGGCCCATAAAGCCAGTCATTTATTCATCCTCGGGGACCTATTTGAGTTTTGGATGGAGTATCGCAGTTTTATTCCGAAGGATTATTTCCAAACGTTATCCGCTTTGGGGAGGCTCGCACAAAGCGGAGTGGAAATCCACTATTTAAGCGGCAACCACGATTTCAATCTCGGACATTTTTTTCAGGATACTCTGGGATTTAAAATCCATTCGGATTCGCTAGCGCTGGAGCTTCAAGGAAAAAAAATACTGCTCTTGCACGGAGACGGTTTGGCCAAGTCAGATTGGAAATATCGGATCCTGAAACGCATCTTGCGACACAAGCTTTCCAATCGGACCTTTCAACTCCTCCATCCCGATTTTGGAATGGGCCTGGCGCGCGCCGTTGGAAAACTATCCCGTGACCGCCATCAAAATCTACCCAGATTTATGGACCAATATGAAGCTGCCTCCCGAAAATTATTGGCCGATGGTAACCATGACATTTTGATCCACGGGCATACGCATGCCGCATTCGTGAAGGACGTGCCGGAAGGCATTTATGTGAATTCCGGTGAATGGCTACACGAAATGAAGTACGTGGCTATGACTCAAGGATGTTGCCGAATTGAATCGTACTTGGAACAAGGATGAATTGAATTAGGCGAATCGACGAATCAGTTAATCACGTCAAATCGGCGAGCTGATTTCGAATCGACTCCAGTTTTACATAATCTTCCATTTGCAATGCTTCTACCTTTGCCACCAACAGCTCCAATTTTTTTAACACCCCGGCGTCCTGCTTTGGTGTAGACTCGATCAAAGTGATGATTTCCTGCACATCATGCGGGTAACCGAAATCCCCCATGAAGGCCCAAAACCGTTCCTTGGCCTTGAAGTATTCGGCAACATCATTCAGATTGTAAATCATTTTGGGAATCAAGTCCTTGAGCAAAAAGGCTTTGAGGTCTCCTTGAAAAGTTAGAATAGTTGGCTCAGCGGAATCCTTGCGAATGGCTGCTTGCGCTGTTTTTGGATCTTCAATAACCCCTAGTAATGCCGCGATTTCCTGCTCCATAGCCTTCTGTTCCTGTTCACGAAAATAGGCTTGATAGATGATGGGGAAGGAATTGACGCAGAGATGGGCATGGGTGATGACACTGAATTGCCCTAGGTAGTAGACGTCCACATCAAGAGCCAACATTTCCGCTTCAGTATTGAAGAAGGCCACCTTGGCGGGGATAGGAATGAAGTCCGCATTTTTCATGGACTCGAGGCGCTCCCTTACGGCTTCCGGATCGAGCGCTCCTTCCAGACCTCCTGTTTCCTTGGCTTGTTCGATGACTTCTTGAATCCCCTTTTCCAGAGAGATTCCAAATTCAGCCCGGAAAAAATCACGGATGTTCCGCTGGTCAACGTAATTTGCCTGCACGGCCAAAATACCATTGCGGACCATACCACTAAGTGGATTGGCAGGCCCGGCTCCTGACATTTCCCCACTGACAAAGCCCGCAGAACCATCATCGACAATGGGAACGGCTACGTCAATGCGTACATAGGCTATGAGCTTGCCCTTGAGTCGCACACCATCGCCTTTCCTCTGTTCAATCCGGATTCCGGGAGCATTTATTTTCATACATCCAATCCGGTTGGAGCCTTTTCATGTCGTTCCAAGCGAGTTGCAGCCAGCATGGCTTCTCGATATACCTCCGGTAACGGAACTTTGGCCGCCAGAGCCAACTGTCGGCAGCTTTCATATTCAGGCGTAAAACGGATCGCAGTGGTTCCCGGAAATTGTACGCCCTTTAGATCTATATCACCATATTTAGTGGTTATAGATGCTTTGGACTTCTCCGCCACAAAGCGTCGGACCGGATAAAACCGTACCCCACCTGTTGTCGTTTCCGCAGCCACCAAGGCCAGCACGGAATTGAGTAGATCCTCTTCCACCAGGGCGCAGAGCTTTACCGCGGCGCGAGTTTTTTTCATGATGATGGCTTCCTGCCACACATCGTTGCAGCCAGCTGCTAAAAGCCTTTCGGCAGCATAGCCGATGAGTTCTGGAGACATATTGTCCAAATTACATTCTATCTGGAAAAGGGAACCTGATTCTCCAATAGATTCACAGTCTTCCATTTGACAGATGCGTAAAACATTGGCTGTATCCGGCAAGTTTCGGCTGCCGGCGCCATATCCCTGCTTAATTAAAGAGCCTTTCCAATTCTTTGGCATCGGCTTGGCAAAAGTGGTTACCAAGGCCATACCAGTAGGCGTGCACAGTTCGCCGGATAACTGGGTGCGAATCGATGGGAATCCAGTACTTAATGCCAAGGTGGCGGGAACAGGTTCTGCCATGAGGCCGTGTTGGGTATTAACCGTTCCTGTTCCAAAAGTAAATGAGGTAGTCAGAAAATTTTGAATACCCAACATTTCAAAACCAAGGCACGCGCCAACGATATCGACAATGGAATCTAGGGCTCCCAGTTCGTGAAAATGAACCTGGTCGATAGGGACGCCGTGTATTTTTGCTTCCACCTGCGCCAGTTTGAAAAAGACCTCCATAGCCTTTTCCTTGACTCCATTAGATAAGCTGGAGGCATTGACAATGACCTGGATTTCCTTGATGCCCCGATGTACGTGCTCGTGGGGAAAATAGGCGTGGAATTGCGTAGCCATGATTCCATGCTTGGAAACTTTATTGATCTCCAGCCGCATATCCGGCAGGTTTAAGGATTGGATCTGGTTTTTCCATGCCGAAAAATCCAAACCCAGATCAAAAAGGGCTCCGAGTATCATGTCCCCGGCCACGCCGGTTTGGATATCGAATAAAAGGAACATCTGCAACTCCCAGCCCACCTCACTAGGAGGTTGATGTTGGCAAAGGGAAAGTTACAAAAAGAGAATCCAACCGCTGCCAAAGGCCCAACCATGCGGCCCCGAGCTTAAGGTTCAGTGGTGGATCAGGCGTTAAATCTCGAAGGCGACCTGGAACTTTTCAATTTCTTCAAAGGCAGATGCTTTAACCGCTTCCAAGTCTTCCGGGGTAAACCCCAAATGGGCAATCAGTGCCGTATCGAGAACGGGTTGTACTTCCAGGCCCGGCAGTGTGTAGCCTAATTCAAAGCAAAGGCTATCGGCAAGGTGTACCAACGTGGTAATTTCACGGGCAAATTCCGTCTTGCCCGGTGCGTGATGATAGACGATGGGGATGCGAATATCCTGTGGTAATTCCCATCGGGACGTGAGCCAATCACCGACATCGGTATGGGTAAACCCAAAGACTTCACTTTCTGCCTGCAAGAGTGAGATTTTATCCTTGACCGCTTTTTGAATGGCTTTAAGGAAGCTTTCGTGAAAGTACTGATCCAAAACGATTCGACCAATATCATGAATGAGACCGGCGCAAAAACATTCCTCGGGATCAAATAAGGTGAATTTACGCATCCTTAAAGCGAGCTGACGAGACAGCACCGCACAAGCTAGAGAGTGGGCCCAAAATTTCTTTCGGCTGAATAATTGACTATTCCCATCACCGGGAAACATCTTGACCACGGTAATACTGAAGACCATGGTATTAATGACTTTAAGACCTAAAATCACCACGGCATTTTGAACGGTTGTCACAGTACGAGGTATACCATAAAAGGCCGAGTTCGCCAGGCGTAGGACTTTGGATGTAAGGCTGAGATCACGAGAGATTAAGTTGGCCACATCAACGGCCGTAGTAGTTGGGTCATTGATGATCTTAAGCAGGCGATTGGCAACTTCGGGAAGGGTGGGCAGATTTTCGATCTGCTCAATCCTTTTCTGTTCCAAGCTCTTACTCATATCTACTCCAAAGCTGCGCTGGCAAAATTTTTACCGTGTCCAACCAACCCTTCCAGTGTATTATAACCTCAGGGGGCATTTCAATCCAATGTGGGTGAGAAATGGGTTTTTTTATATTTTCCAAAACACCGCATTCAATCCCTTAGCCTGAAATATGCAATCCGATGAATAAGCGTAATTCCCGTATTTTGCTAAAACTTGGCCTCATCGTATGGATAGGCGTAAGCGTTCATTCCGCTACCTTAGAAGGACTGCCTGGTTCACTATTCAGCCCTTCGGCGCAATCCCTGGGACATTTATGCATTTCCGGTTCCATTGGAGCCTACGGCCATCAAGATGGAAGTATGGTCAAGGACCATCTTTTCTTATTCCATCATACGGGTTTAGCCGGTGTTCTGGACACGGCACAGGTTCAAGACTTTCAAAGTGGCACAGCGCGACTCAACCTTGCCATTGGTCTGGGACGATTTTTTGATCTTGGATTGACGGTTCCCTATTCCGCGGACTACATCGGCGACACAGAGGCAAAAAAATTATCCGGAAAAGGACTTGGCGATCCAATTCTATCGGGCAAGGGCAGCGAATCTCTTGTCAATAACCACGTACTCGACGCAGCATTGCTTGGCACCATATCTGTCCCTTCAAAAAGCTCCTCCGGATTCCTACCCAAACAACCAGGATATGTTGCCACGGACTCTGCTCCAGGCGCGCCGTATTTCTTTTCCAGCTATGCGGTTGGCGGCTCAATTCAATCAGTTTGGACAGTGGATCTCACCCGTCTTGAAGCTCAATTGCCCTTCCGAGGGAATCTTAATGCGGGCATCAGCCATTCAGGAGCATCAGAAGCGTCTGCTCAGGTGCTGTTGGGTGGCGGGCTGGAATGGCTGCCATTGCCGTCTCTACAATTATTCGTGAACATGCAAAGCGAAACGCGGTCGGGGTTGGCCGGAAAATTTGCTAAAGTCGGCAAAGATTTTTCCTTTTTGGCCGCCGGATTTACTGCAACTGGCGAGGACGGGGTATTCTTTTCCGTTGGCTTACAAAAAAGTATAGCAAAGCGCCCCTTTCACTCCTATTCCAAAGATTTAGCTGATGGCAAGATGACATACTCCAGCCGTTACCAGCCCAATTTTGCCGTCGCCTTTAATCTTGGATGGTCCGGGGACCTTATATCTGTGGATACGGACAAGGACGGCATACCCGATAAAGAGGATCTCTGTATTACCGAACCTGAGGACAAGGACAATTTCCAAGATCAAGACGGTTGCCCAGAATACGACAATGACGGAGACAGCATCTATGACGCTAAAGACAAATGCCCGCTTGAACCGGAGGACGTCGATGGCTTTCAGGATGAAGATGGATGTCCCGACCCGGATAATGACAAGGATGGCGTGCCGGATCTCTCAGACAAATGCCCCAATGAAGCGGAAGACCTGGATGGATTTGAAGATTTTGATGGTTGTCCCGAATTGGACAATGATAAGGACGGCGTACCGGATGCTCAAGACAAGTGTCCTAATTTAGCGGAAGACCTGGATGGGTTTGAGGATGCGGATGGTTGTCCGGATCCAGACAATGATAAAGACAAGATACCGGATTTGAACGACAAATGCCCAAATGAACCGGAAACTATAAATGGGTTCGAAGATGGGGACGGCTGTCCGGACCAGATTCATGGTTCATCGGGAGAAATACTTCCCCCTTTACCAAGGCGCAGCTTATTAAAGCTAGTCAGCTTTCGTGGCAATACGGCAGAACTGTTACCGATCTCTAATCTCTCCCTCGATACCTTATCCGCCCAAATAAAAGGCGCACCAGGCTCCTTGGTGGAAATCCGAGGCTATATGGATGATAGCGGAAACGAACTTGTCCGAATGCGCCTATCTGAAACGCGCGCCAAATCCGTTCGCAACTATTTAATTTCCAACGGGGTTTTGCCAACCCAAGTTTTGGCCCGAGGAATGGGTGCCCGTGATCCCATTGCAAGCAATCATACCGCAACCGGTCGAATGCAGAACCGCCGAATTGAAATGCACCGGCTGGACTAATTGTGGCGACCATTGGCCGCCGCTTCATTTTTAGTTTCGATTTTAAGGGAATTGCTCAAACAAAGAGCAGGCTTAAAAGGACCTAATGTATCCCACTGTGGCTGAAATATTCAAAAGATCCTTTGACGAATGGCCAGATCCAAATTTAACGGTCACTTTGGGTTCGACGGCTATGGAATTGGATTCGTTTAAGATAAACAAGAACGGGCAGCTTCCCCACACGTCATGCCAAAGGTATACATTTTTGGGGAAACTTCCAGGCGCTTTCGGGTCAACAAAATTCTTCTGAGCAGTGACGTAAAAAAATTCATAGGCCGCCGTTGGGATCATGGCAAGCCTGTCACTGTTGAAGATGCGTAACGCAAAAATAGGCCCGCCACCCATCGAAGTGCGTGAAAAGCTGTTGTACTCAGAGCCGTTGGATACTGCAGGCTTAGGCTTGGCACTGGTTTGCTCATTGACAAAATCAGCACGTATGGCGAAGCTAAACGTTTTAAGATTGTCCGGCTCGATAAACTCAAAAATGGCGTACGGGTTAATTGTGTAGGATTTAAGAGCGGGGTCAAAAGTCAAAGTGTCTTTAATCGGCTTAGAATAGCTGAATCCGAAAGTAGTTCGTCCGTCGATATTATATTCCAAACCCGCTAAATATTCCTTTATTCCTTGATTCCACTTAATTGTGGCATAGGGTACTACGCCGGAAACTTCAGATTCAAAATATTGAACTTGGGAAAAAGTTGGCGATGCAATGGACAACGCCAAGGCAAGGGAAAGCGAAAGTGGTGCGATTCTTTTAAACGTCATGGTTCCTCATGCTCCTACATTTTTACGACTCAATGGGCTTAAAACAGGTCTAAGAATAATCGGTTGGCCGGGCTCTAAAACTAATTTACTGGCGGGAAAAACGAAGCCATCTTGGCTTAAAGATAATGCCAAATCTCTAAAAAATGGTGCCCGTTTAGGAAATAAACCCTACCGTTCAAGTTTAAACTTGAACTCCCTTCGGAATCCGGCGGTGATGTTGATAATGGTGTCAAAGGGAGGGCTGAGGCGGTGGACAATTTCCACATGACATTTGCCAATTGGAACTTCTAAAAACGCATTCATAGGCGTTTCACCTTGGGGTTTGCCATTAATAGTCAACGCAGCAAAAGGAGGCGCTGATTTGATTAAAACGAATCCGGTGGCTTCCGAGGACCCTTCACTAGTGGAATTTTGTAGGCTGGAATGGGATTCGCCCGAATGCGTTGAGGGGCCTTTCCGTGGCATTTGCGAAATGTGTAAATCATTGCCTTTAGGGGGCTTCTCCGTTTCTATATGTGTGGGAGGAGGGGGTGTTGGAGTGGCACCCGGGTTGTCCCCAGGTGCAGTGCTTGGAAGGGTGTTTCCGGTCGAGGAGTTGCCCACGGTTGGGGCCGGGGGAGTTTTGGGAACCGGTGCCATTGCAACCTGGGTTTCCGGAAGATTGACTTGGGTCGAAGGCTTGTCGCCATGATCCAGTCGCGTCCAAATTACTGCTCCGGCCAGAACCAGTACACATAAAGAAAGCAAGCCGCCAATCCAGACCACGGGGCTGCGAGAGGAAGGACCCATGGCTCCTGTAGTGGCCTGCGTCTGAAAATCAACACTAGAAGCCATTGCCTTAGAGAGCGTTTTGCTACCTGCCATGGTAGCACCGGTTTTGATTATTGCCGACGCGGGGAAGCCTGCCACAGAGGAACCAGTACCGGCCCGCATAGCTTTCATGGATCCGCTAGCGGTGCTAGGCCCCTCCATTATCGTACGGCCGCCGCCGGAAATTCCGAGTCCGGCTATATAGGTCTTGGCATGGTCGACAATGTCCACGACATCCTTGGAGTTGAGATACGCCCGCAATTGATTGGCCAGCCAACGGGCCCCGCCCCCACGGTTCTCGGGGAGTTTTTGCAGCAACGTATCGGTCAATTGAATCAGCACCGGATCGGCATTCGGGTTCAACTCAAGTATGGAAGGAGCAGGTCGCTCACAGATATTACGCATCGTCACGGGAATACTCGGTCCCGTAAATGGAAGCTTGCCAGTTAGACAGTAATAGGCCACGCCGCCCAAAGAAAAAAGGTCGGTTTGATTGGTTGGCCTAAGTCCTTCGATTTGCTCCGGTGACATGAAATTGGGTGATCCCAGAACGGCTCCGGTTTGGGTCCGCGATTGCTCATCGGCGATATGCGCAATTCCAAAATCCGCAATTTTAAGGGTTCCCTCTGAATTAAACATCAAATTTTCTGGCTTGATGTCCCGGTGAACGACACCGTGTTTCTCTGCCGAAGTAAGGCCTTCCGCTGCCTGGCAAATGATAGCGGCGGCTACTGTATTGGGCATCTGTTTGCCCCCTTGAGCGGCGCAAATCGCTTGCAGGTTTTGGCCATCGATGTATTCCATCACCAAGTATTGCTGATCATCCTGGGCGCCAAAGTCGAAGACTTCCACAATATTGATATGCCGCAACGATGCAATGGTTTTGGCCTCAACGGTAAAACGATCCATCAAACTGGAATTGGAGGACAAGTGAGCTTGGATAACCTTGATGGCTACTAATCGGTTCAATAGCGGATCCTCGGCCAAGTACACCGTGGCCATCCCGCCTTGTCCAAGCTGATTCAAAATTCTATAGCGTCCGTATTCCATTTAAGTCAGTCAGCCCGTCTTACTGAAAAATTCATTTTGTATTCCATTTCGGCATTTGTGCTCACCCTCACTTCGCTCCCTTGAGCGTGTGGTTATCGTATAGTGCCAAACCGAAGCGCGTTTAAAGTTAGAAAGGTATAAAATGTTTATTTTCCCCTCCTGGATTTTCCCGCTATTTTGCCTCATTTGCACCATGTTTATGGGGGGATGCCAACAGTTGGCGGGCGGCAATAGTCAGAGGCAGGCATTCCAAGTGTTTTTTCTGGATGTGGGTCAAGGTGATGCCTGTTTAATGCGAACCCGCGCCAACCATTTCTTTTTGGTGGATACTGGAAAGGACCCGGAAGTGCTTTCGAATTTCCTGAGAAAATTAAAAGTGGATACGCTGTCGGCGGTTTTCATTTCCCATCCAGATATG
>JAYTHY010000067.1:0-33035 GCA_043732185.1 Fibrobacteria bacterium | reverse complement strand
ACTGGTCCCTGTTCATCTAGCCTCCTTGGTGAAAACCATGAGAGAATAGACATCCATGCCGTTTTCTAAAAGATGGGGTTCACCGAACGCTTACGTTGGAAACCCTTCGACGTTTCACCGATATGCGCATGTCCGCAATTCACCGATTCGGTTTACTGATCCAACTGGCGCCCTTGAGTTTTCGATAGGGTCCCAGCTTGCAGCTATAGAAGGGTTGGGAACTTTAACTTCGCAAGCTGTAGTGCTTGGGCTTGCTGAAGGGTATCTTAAGGTTGATTAAGTGAATCAATGGGCAAGAGATATGAAAAAAGAAAAGCCGGTTCGAATGCAACACAATTGCAGAGAAGGGAAAAAGAATTGGATTGATGGGCTGGGTGGTTTAATTTTTCCTAAAGTTCCATTTCCTGGAAAATATGATCCTCCGGTTGCGTGGTATACGTCTCAAACATTCTCTTCTGGGGGAGATGCTGCCAATAAGCTTGCGCTTCCTTCTGTTCCGGAATTTTATATCTCAACTCTAATGTATCCGAAAACAGATAAATTGGATCCATGGCCAGAGGGGGATGTGGCTGGAAAGGATTGGGGAAATGGAGAAGGCTTTCGCCCTGGTGGTGGTTCAGAATCAAGAACCTCAGAAATAATATGGGTGCATCATCCATTACGCGCAAACTCCGGTTGGATTCCTTATGGGGAGTGAAGTGGATACCGAAAATCCAATTGACAGATTAAAGAATAAATATGCTCAGGATTGGGGTGTTCTTGCAATTTATTCCTCTGCGCAGTTAGACGTTTCAGAAATCGTTATTGAGGTTGTTTCTGATGACGATTTAAATCGCATAAAATTTGAAACAGGTGGTAAATGGGAGGGGATACAAATTCATTTCTTGGGCCCCATTTATTCAACAGGTCAATTAAATCCTGAATATGAAAAAAGAATATTAGATCTTTATAATGATCCAGAGTACTTTCATTATGGCTTTCCTGAAAAACAAAAATTGCGAAGTAGCCTTTATACTGAAGCCAGAATTGACGGTTCCAATCTATGGAAAGGTATGAATGAATTTGATCGTCGAAAATTTTTATCAGAGTACATCAAGAAAAAACGCAAAGTAATTCCAAAATTTGCAAACTGTGGTGATAAGTTTTTATTGCCCGATTAACTATGCCCGGCCAAATTCTCATCATATCCCGAGCCAAATTTAATCTGTACACTTTTCTGCGTTAATTTGGGAATTTCCCGAGTTAATACAGTCTTTTGGAGAACCTATTCCATCATATTCTTGAATCTGATTTAGCGGATTCGCTGAATTTACTTCCTCTTCCATTCGGCCATTCTCATCATATCTTTTTACGGTGCCATGCCTGTAACCGAGGAAGCTGGAAGAAGTGGAATGAAATTTTTGTCTGGGTTGAATGGCTTTTGTGGCATGGCGGCCGCACCGGAACGGCTACACTCGATCTGGTTGAAGGGTGGCGGCATACTTCCGACTTGCGAAAACGCAAGACGGAAGTATGCTATGAAAGAGGGGAAATCAGAGAAAATGTTCGGCAGAGAGATGGAACAAGGCTGAAAATTTTTTAGCAGCGGTTTTGCTGATGGGGCGTTGGTTGTTCTCCCAATCGGAGATGCGGGAGGGCTTCACACCACCAAGCTTCTCTCCAAGAAAAGCTTGGGACCAGCCATGCGCTTCGCGCGAATGCTTGAGCCACAGCCCCGGCGTCATTGTAGCCGCGATCTTTTTAGCAAAATCAGTTTCGAAGTAGTTCACCGTCTCTGTGTCCTGCTCGAGGAGGTAGCGCGAATACCGACGGCGGGCATCCGTGATCACTCGGCTGGGCGTTCCTGGGCGGAAGGTCAGCTTAGTAGGGTGCGTCTTTGTGGCCACCGACATAGGCGTGGTTATTGGCCAAATGACAGTGATAGCTGTTCTGCTGGCCTTTAAGCTTCTCATAGATCCTCTGCTGCTGGGGTGCCGTAGGACCTTGGCCCTTTAGCACGCTCACGAGTAGGTGGAACCGCTGCTGGATATCCAAGGGAAGCTTCGAAAGCTTTTTTTGAGCAACTCACCGAATGATCACTTCGAATTCCATTCGTTAAAACATACCCCGAAACGGGGTATGCATCAAGGTTTTTCCCGCTGGGTGTGGTGGCGGTGGACCGCTCGAGGCCAGGAGGTAGAATTCTACCACCTAAGGATGGCTCTTGGGCATTAGGAATCCTTGGCTGTGGCCTGTTCCCGAAAATACAGGGCCAAGCCGTTCTTAGTTGCCACTTTGTTGAGGTAATCCAATACAAGTTCGCGCCAGTTCCTCGTCACGCGACTCATTCTCTATGAATCCGTTGATGGAGAGAAACACCAGCGCGCCTTGGTTGCAGATCAAGGTAGGACTACCGGTTAGGCAGGCTTCAAAGTTCTGGAGGTAAAGAACCTGCTCCAAGGTGAGAAAAATAGGCTCGCTCATCGACCCAGTTTATTCAAGCTTTTGCGATGGCGCTTGGATACATCCGCGTAAATATCCTTGATGTCGATGGGCTTTAGAAATAAACCCCCATTCTTGGTAGTGATCTCGAAGGATGATCCGTCCTTGATGTTGAGTAGTTCCAGAATGGCCTTATCGAGGATGACCCCTTGGCTATTGCCTATCTTGGTGAGTTGCTTAATCATAGGAACCTCGTTATATATATGTTATAACTAAAGATGCGGCTGGTGGGGGAGAAAAACAAGCCCGAAAAGGGCGAAAAGTTCTAAAAGGCCAGTTAGAAGGGTATGACAACTTCTAGCCAGGGGAGGAGGGGGGTCCTATTATTGAATCCTAGTGAAATTTTAGCTTACCTGTGCCCAATCACTTTTTTGTTAAAACGCGAGCCAAAGTAAACCTGTGCATTTTCCCGTGTTAATTCGTTAGTTTCCCATGATTATCCTGCACTTTTGGAGAACCATTTCCTTCATATTTGCCTACAGTACCATGCATGTAACGGATCATGATATCAAAAGTTGAATGAAATCGATTAGCTGTATATTTGTGAAACAATTCAGGCATTAAAGTCCTTGAACATGGCATCCAAGTTTTTGAAGCCCTTTACGGTGCGTCCTGACTTGGCGTGCTTCATGGCCTTTCTGGTCGTGGGATTGGGCAGCTTTACCTCGAAAGGCAAGCCGTGACTTAAAAGTACCTGGTGGTAGAATAAGTTGATAGCGGAGGTAGCGTTGATGCCAAGTTTACCGAAGATCTCTTCGACCTTTTCTTTAAGCTGCGAATCCGTGCGGGCTCTGATCATGGCTGTTTTGGACATTTCTTATTCTCCAAGGATCGATAGCTTAAATATGACCCATTTGGGATACAGAGTCAAGTTGGCGTATTTGCTTAAGTTTTTCCTGCTCGGTGTGTTGAAGGCAGACGGCTTGGGCGCACCCATGTGCTTTACACGAACAACAGCGAGCCAAAAAACCCTAGGCAGGTGCTTCAGTTCATCTGAAAATCCCCAAGGAATACCTTCAATACCAAAGGAAGCCTAGAATAAAAGTGGGATTACTCTTGTGACCCCGCTCGCCCATCCCTAGAATTGAATCAATACTCTATGGATGCCAAGCCACACCATCCGGTTTCGCCGGAAGAAATCAGCATATTCTGTCCCGTTCGGTTCTATCTCGGGAGCCGGCATTTTGATGGATTGTTGGATACTTTGGATTCAAATGGAGGCACGTTTTTTCTGCTTACGGAAGATGAGCCGGCCCATCTTGGAACGCCTATTCGGGAAGCCTTTAAGAGTGAAACTTGTGGAGACTTGGTGGTGGGAAGTGGGGAAAATGGCTTTCGAATTCCCTGCCGTGTCCGCGGGCTGCGCATTGATGAAGACGGCCTCTATGCTTATATCGGTCTGCAATTTTTGCTGGAAACCGACCGGGAAAAAGTGCGGTTGGAAGAGTTTATCGCCGCGCTTTGGTAGAGTTTTCCCAGGCTAGACCAATGGCTGTCAGCAGGATGAATAGCATTTCACCGCCGACAAATACAAACAATTTGGTGGCAGCGCCGTTGGTAAAACCGTAGGAATGGAGTCCTACATTTAAGAGGTTTACGCCAAACCAGGCCAAGCTGACGACTATGGCCCCAAAGACGGAACCCATCGCCATACCTGCATTCCCGATTTTGCCCCATTGCTTGGCGTGCAATAGGATGATGCACCAGACTACGATGAGCAATGCGCCGTTTTCTTTCGGGTCCCAACCCCAAAAGCGTCCCCAACTTTGATCGGCCCAAATGCCGCCTAGAACCGTGCCGATAAAGGAGAAGAGGAGGCCAAAGCAGAGGGTGCCGTACACCATTTTGGCGATTTCCTTCAATCGTTCCGGCTTGGCTGAACCTCCGGGCAGGAGCGCACGTATCAGCCAGATATGCCCAATGGCACCGGCTAGCAGGCAAGCGGAATAGCCAATCGTCACGCAGACGACATGCGTGGACAGCCAGAAGTTGCTGTTTAAAACCGCCACCAACATGTGCATGGTATCGCCATCGGCAGCGTAGCGGTTTGCGATGGAAAGTAAAATGGTTCCTAATAAGGCGGCGCATAAAAGGCCAATGCCAATACTGGCGCGTTTGGTATTTATGCGCTCAATGAAAAGGGCCGCCAAAATGGAAACGGCGGCTACAAAGGGAAACGTTTCATATAGCGAGGTCACTGGTGGGCGATGCATGATTAAAATGCGACTGACAATGCCAGCCACGTGCACGGCATACCCAGCTAGAAAGATGTAGACGGAAGCGAGATACAGCCAGCGTTTTCTAACCAGGAAGAATCCAAAAATTCCGAGCAGAGCTAGCCAGTAGGCGACCAACGACCAGAAAAAGGGTTCCCCTTTCTGATAGAGTATTTCCAGGGGAAAGCGAGTACGAGAAAGCGGCTCATAGGCTCGGTTTTCCATGGATGCCAAATAGTCCGTAATCCCTGTCTCAAATTCCGTTTGGTTGCCGCTTCGATAGCCAGAAACGACTCGAGACCAGTCGGTAAATTCACGGTGAAAGCTTTGGAGCTGATCCGGTTTGCCGAGGAGTTCGGAAGGGCTTTGCCAAGTGACGCCACCCTCCGGGCCTGCGGCTGGAGCGGGCAAAATGCAAAAGGGTGAGGCGCGTAAATCTTGGGAACTGTAGTACATGGATTGGGAGAGACCGATGATTTCCATTTCCATTTTTGTACGGTCTTCTGGACTGCGGTTGCCAATGCCTTCCAGCACTTGGGCGATGATCTGCGCGCTCGACATCAAATCCCAGAAGCTGAACTCGGTTTGATCCGAGTTTAGGCCAAGCTTGGCTTTGGTTTCGGGAAGGTGCACGGTATACACGGCGCTGGGCAGGGCAAAGGAAAATGTTCTGGACAAATTGATGAACTCGAGCATATTGCCGAATATGCGCAGTTCTTCTTTTTGTATGAGGTCGCGCTTGTCGTCAGCGGTGGCATTGGCCTTTTCAGCGAGCTTCTCCAGTTTGGGCAGGGACTTTTCGAGCTGTCGAAAGGAGTAGCGGCGATGTTGTTCCGGTGCGATGCCCATGGCTTGCACCACTTCGGGATTATTAATGAGAAAGATGCGAAAGTCACCACTGGTTTCCGGAGCAAAAAGAATTTGGGCAATGATTTGCATGGCAGAAAAATGTTCGTACTGGGTCCGGCCGGAGAACTGCAGTAGGAGATGTCCGGCAAACGTGATCATCGGTTTGAGTCGGCCTTCATGGAGCACGGGTACCGATTCCAGAAGCTTGACTTTGGGCAAAGTTTGCGGAGGATGCGAGCCGGGTAATGGCAGTAGAGACCCGGCAGTGACGGGTTGTTCGGGGGTTGAATCGGGTGCACGACTTGCCATCTGATGATCCGCACGGGCGGCTTCATTTGCCGCAAAAAGGGAATCAATGCGTTTGCTGTCTAAAAGTGCTTTCGCTGCCGCATGGGCCTTTGCGGCTTCTGAACTCGATTTTGTGTCCTCTCCCTGGACATTTTGGAGCGCGCCAATCAGCGCCATCACCACAACCAGGGTTAAAGCCAAGGGCATTCTTGAAGTCGGGAAGAGGCGTAAGGAATTTCGTAAGCGCATTAGCGGGTTGCCTCCTTACGGATAAAGGGCACAAGCTTGATAAGAAAATGCAGCAAAAGTCCGCCGAAAACAATGAGGCTGGAAACGTAGGGAAGGACACGTCCGGGATTGGTCACCACGGCGAATGTTGATTTTTCAATCATGCCCGGGGCCTGCGCATAGGAGGCTTGGAAAAAAGTATACCCTGCATACCGCAAGGGATTGTTCATCCAGATTTTTACAGGTCGCGAGGCTGTACCCGAATGGCCGCCACCTTCATTGAGATCCGCATAACTTTCGAAACTGCTGGCTATGTCCGTGCCTGGATGAACGTTTTTTACAAAGTCCGTAAGCTTGAGGGAAAAGGGTAGGGGATAGTGCCGCAGGCGGAGCATCATGGAAACTCTTTTTCCGTCCAACGTCAATTGTAAGGGCTGTTGTTCCTGACCATATAACAGAATGTCGAGGGGCGGGTTGTCCTTTTCAGTCAACACCAGAGTAATACCGGGTGCATTCTGCGTGACTTCTTTTTCCGGCTTCCGGGACTGCAGCATTCCGATAGCGGAGGGATTGATAAATTTAGGACCACCAGTAGCCTTGGTGGTAAAGGCGTCGCAATTCTGGTAGTAGGCCGTTATATGCATACGCGAATGGTAGGGGAGAATATCCAAGGTGGCACCTTGGCGCAGAAAAGTGTCCTCATACGCCAGCACCACATTGGTGTCGCCGTGCTCTTCCCAAAATGCAAGTTCATATTCATGATAGGCGGTGGTAAAATTCCCGGTTTCGCCTTCTGCCAAGGTTAACTGTGATTCCACTGCCATGATTTGGGTGATAAATCCGCCAATCAGCAATGTCAAAATGCCGATATGGGAAATCCAAAGGCCAAACTTGGACCATTTCAAAGGAAGCACAAAACCCATTGTCACGATCAACTGTATCGACAGAACCCATAGGACCAGGCTCGCGGCAGGAAGCGGGAAATAACCACCGACGAGCACGCCACCATAGCCAAAAAATTTCAGCTGGGCTTCATACAGCCCATGTTCCGCCTGGTACAAAGTTCCAAAAAAAATCAGAGCGAAAAGAATGAGTAGGGCCACCAACGTAATCGACGGATGCAGTATAGCCTTGGTGATAGGGTGAAAGCGGATCCGGTTGCGCAAGGATTTGGGACGGTCACTCATGTTGCTTTAAGCCTTGGGTCCGGTGATGGCTAGGGATTTGCAAAAGGTTTTTATCTCGTTCTTGAGTTTGACTACCCTATCCCGTTCTCCCATAGCCTTTACGAATACCGTGTAGTTGGCAGTTTGGATGACGGCGCCATAGATGGATTTGCTTTGCGTCATGTCGCCGGAGAGTTTATCGGTCAGGTCCACAACCAAGCCGTCTTGTCCGCTGGAGGTCTTTAAGTGTGGAGCCGTTCGGATCATCTCATCCATTTCATCCGGGGTTGCTTTGATGCCGACTTGTCCCATCCAGCGCAGAATATTGGCTTTAAGTCCACCGGCATCCCCTGCCAATTGGACAACGGAAATATCCACTGCCTGGGGATCCCGGTCCCCGGTGTTGGCCAGGGCCGGATCCGGGGCTGCAAAGCTGCCGATGCGCATGGCATTGGCCGAATCCTTTACCTGCCATGTCTCCGGTAACTTCCATGTTACTTTAATGTCTACAGGCTGCATATTCATAGGGGGCATACCGCCCGCCCCCATTCCACCTGCACCCGGCATTCCCATGGGAGCCGGGTTGGGTTTAAAGGCCACCTCAGAATAGCTGCGCACCTGGGCTTCTCGGCATCCCATGAAACCAGCCGATACCGCAAGTAGACCCGTTGCGAAGGTAAGGATCAGAAATGCCAGGCTTGCGCCCCGGACCGGGGAAAATAAAGCCCTTTTCTTGAACGGAGTAAAACTGCCCACTTTTAACATCGCGGCTAAAGTAGAAAATCGAACTGAGAGTTTTCCATGGGAACCCAGCCCGTGTGGATAAAATAGGGAAAAAATCTTTTTTAGGGTCTTTTAGAGCCTTTTCGGGCCTTAAAAGGACGCGTCCTTGCGAATTAAGCTGCATTCTTTGTATGTGCATACTGTTGAAAAGAAATCGGCTTCAAACCCCACTTTTTTTAATTAGAATAGGGAACTTCGCAAACCTCCAAAACAGGGGTGGGACCCGGTCCTGGGCTAAGTCCTTGTTTTGCCCTTACATACAATATATTGTGGTTGGGCCTGAAAATTAATCAATATTTTGTTGCTAGGGCCATTTAATTACACTATTCTTTGCTTCATCGACTTTTCATGACATGTCGGCGGTGCGTGAGGTTTTCCCTGCAGTCCATTTTGGCTGCGCCGGGGACCGAATACCATCGACAAAGCATAGTTGGTAATTGAGTTTATGGTCAGGGACGCTCGGGGAAATCAGGCAGCAAGGAGAATAGGTAGATGAGCATGAGCACAGCAACGGTAGAGAAAAATGCAGTGAATGGAAAAAATGGCGGTCAGGCACCTTTAGCGGGTGTCGAGACAACGAAATATATGGTGGAGCGCCGCAACGGCTCGGTAGTCAACTTCAAGGCGGATAAGATTATCATCGCCATCAGCAAGGCCTTTCTTGCTCAAGAAGGGTTGGAAGCGCCCACAGCCCGCATCAAAGAAGAGATTCAGCATATTGCGGATCTGGTTTTTTCGTCGCTGGTCAAACGTCGTCCCAATGGTGGCACTTGGCATATAGAAGATATCCAGGATCAGGTTGAGCTCGCCTTAATGCGCGTTGGCCGTCCGGAAGTTGCCAAGCGTTATGTCTTGTACCGGGAAGAGCGCGCGCGCCTCCGAGAAGGGAAACAAAGCGGAGTTGTCGCTGCCCCTGTTCCTGCCCCAGCCGTTGAATATACTGTGACCAATGCCCAAGGCAAAGTGGTGCCGCTCAATAAAGATCGCCTCAACACGGTTATCAAAGAAGCCTGCCAGGGTTATACCGGTGTTGTTCCAGAAGAACGCATCCTCAAGGAAGCGTTGTCCAATCTGTATCCGGGTATTCCGGAAAAAGATGTGAGCAAAGCCATGGTGATGGTCGCCTGCTCGCATATCGAAGAAGATCCGGCTTGGAGTTTTGTCACTGCCCGTATTCTTATGGATGATATTCGCGATGAGGTGCTGGGGGAGAGGCTCACTCAGGCCCAGATGGTCAAACGCTATCCTTCCGCCTTTGTCGAATACGTGAATCTGGCCGTGAGCGAAGAGCTGCTCGATAAGCGCATGCTCGAGTATGATTTGGATCGCATGGGCAAGGCTTTGAAGCCGGAGCGGGATCTCGGCATCACGTATCTCGGCCTGCGCACGTTGCTGGATCGCTATTTCGTGCATCTAGAAGCCGGGCGCACCATTGAATTGTTCCAAGCGTTCTGGATGCGCGTGGCCATGGGATTGGCGCTGAATGAAGTGGACCGGGAAACGCGCGCCATTGAGTTCTACGAAATGTTGTCCTCCTATCGCTTCACCAGTTCCACACCCACCTTGTTCAATTCCGGCACCATGCATTCCCAGATGTCCTCATGTTATTTGACCACGGTACAGGATGACTTGGGCGGCATTTTCAATGCCATCAAGGATGATGCGCTGCTTTCCAAATTCGCCGGCGGACTTGGCAATGATTGGTCCAATGTGCGGGCTTTGGGCTCTCATATCAAAGGCACCAATGGCAAAAGCCAAGGTGTGATTCCCTTCTTAAAGGTGGCCAATGACACGGCCGTAGCCGTAAACCAAGGCGGTAGGCGCAAAGGGGCCATGTGCGCGTACTTGGAAACTTGGCATCTAGACATCGAAGAATTCCTGGAACTTCGTAAAAATACCGGTGACGATCGCCGGCGGACCCATGATATGAATTCGGCCAATTGGATTCCGGATTTGTTCATGAAGCGCGTGAATGCCGATACCGAGTGGACGCTGTTCAGCCCCAATGAAGTGTCGGATTTGCACGACCTCTATGGTCAGGCCTTTGACAAGAAGTACATGTTCTATGAAGATGAAGCTCGCAACGGCCGCATCAAAACCTTCAAAAAAATGAGTGCCGTGGCCCTGTGGCGCAAGATGCTGACCATGGTATTTGAAACCGGACATCCTTGGATGACCTTTAAAGATCCGTCCAATATCCGTTCGCCGCAGCGGCATGCTGGAGTGGTGCATAGCTCAAATCTCTGCACGGAAATCCTGCTCAACACCAGCGAGGCGGAAATCGCTGTGTGCAACTTGGGTTCCATCAACCTGCTGAACCATATCCGCGACGGCAAGTTGGACGAAGCCATGCTGGACGAAACCATCACCATCGCCATGCGCATGCTGGACAATGTCATCGACTTGAACTACTACCCAGTGGTACAAGCCCGTAATGCCAATATGCGGCATCGGCCCGTAGGCCTAGGTATCATGGGCTTCCAGGACGCTTTATATGAACTCGGCATTGCTTATTCCTCCGATGCCGCCGTGGATTTTGCCGACAAGTCCATGGAAATCATCTCCTACTATTCAATACTTGCGTCCTCCAAATTGGCCAAGGAACGAGGAACGTATCCTTCGTATCAGGGCTCAGCCTGGTCCAAGGGCCTCTTGCCCATCGACACCGTGGCCGTGATGGCTGCGGAACGAGGCGAACCCATTTTGATGGACAGCATGTCCCATAAAGACTGGGCACCGATTCGGGCGCATATCAAAGCTTATGGAATGCGCAATTCCAATTGCATGGCCATCGCGCCCACGGCCACTATTTCCAATATCATCGGCGTATCCCAGTCCATCGAGCCGACCTATAAAAACTTATACGTCAAGAGCAATCTGTCCGGTGAGTTCACGATCATCAATACTTACCTGGTGGAAAAGCTGAAGAAGCTGGGCCTATGGGATCAAAGCATGACCGACGATATAAAGTACTTTGACGGCGAGTTGGCGGAGATCAAACGCATACCGGAAGAGGTCAAGAAGATTTTCCTCACGGCCTTTGACATCGAGCCCAAATGGCTGATCGCCTGCGCCATGAAGCGCCAAAAATGGATCGACATGGGCCAGTCCCTGAACCTTTACATGGCCCAGCCCAGCGGTAAAAAACTCGACACCATGTACAAGCTGGCCTGGCAGTCGGGTCTTAAAACCACGTATTATCTGCGGTCCTTGGGCGCGACCAATGCCGAAAAATCCACGCTGGACAAGACCAGGGGCGTCAATTCCGTTTCCCCCGGAGATATGGCCGGTGGCAGCAACGGCACGCCCGGGGCAGGCGGGAAGTCGGCGGAAGATCGTTTGGCGGAAAAGGCTTTTAAGCCCAGCATCGTCAAGGAACCGATGGATGTGATTCCATCTGCAGTAGCAGTGGATGCCGGTCTGGAACTGGAAGCTTCCAAAATGGCCTGTTCAATATTAAATGGTGAGGAGTGCGAAGCATGTCAATAAATTGGAATGATGAAAAAGAGACGAATTCTGGATCGGCAACCTTAGTGGCCCCGGTCATCTTGGGAGCGAATGGCGTTGCAGCGGGTGCTGCGGCGCAGGAGCCAGCCAAACTCGCTACCTTGATGGGGGAGTCCACGGCCCGTGTGCGCGTGGATGAAAAACGTATCATCAATTGCCGCGCCGATTTGAACCAGCTGGTACCCATCAAGTACCAATGGGCTTGGCAGAAATATTTGGATGCTTGCGCCAACCATTGGATGCCGCAGGAAATCAACATGTCTCGCGATATCGAACTTTGGAAAAGCAATGAGCTTTCCGAAGACGAGCGCCGTATCGTAAAAAGAAACATGGGCTTCTTTTCAACCGCCGATTCCTTGGTCGCCAACAATATCGTGCTAGCCGCTTACAAGCATATCACCAATCCGGAATGCCGCCAGTATATGCTGCGCCAATCGTTCGAAGAAGCCTTGCACACCCATGCTTATCAGTACATCGTCGAATCCTTGGGCCTGGATGAGGCAGAAATCTTCAATATGTACCATGAGGTCAATTCCATCCACGGCAAGGATGCCTTTGAAATTTCCCTGACACGGGAAATGCTCAGACCGGATTTCGAAACCGAGTCCTTCAAAGGCGCCCAGACTTTTCTGGAAAACCTGATCGGCTACTATGTGATTATGGAAGGCATCTTCTTCTACAGTGGTTTTGTGATGATGCTGTCTTTCCAGCGCCAAAACCGTTTAGCCGGCTGCGGGGAACAATTTCAATACATCCTGCGCGATGAAACCATGCACATGAATTTCGGCATTGATGTCATCAATCAAATCAAAATCGAGAATCCGGAATTGTGGACTCCGGCCGTTAAGGAGCGTTCCACCGAACTCGTTCGGCAAGCCGTAAATCTGGAAATCATTTATGCCAAAGACACCATGCCACGCGGTATTTTAGGTCTGAATGCAGGCATGTTTGAGGATTATGTCCAGTATGTTGCGGATCGACGGTTGGAGAAAATCGGTCTCAATAAGATTTATGGCGCGACCAATCCGTTTCCCTGGATGAGTGAAATCCTAGATCTTAAGAAAGAAAAGAATTTCTTTGAGACTAGGGTTACGGAATATCAAACCGGTGGAGCGCTTAACTGGGATTGAAACTAAAAAATTCTTCCGGTTGCTGAAATTTACAGTTGGGGCCTTCCCCAACTGATTTCGCATGGTTCATTCGAACCTAATTAGAATCAACTGTCACGGTGTAATTAAGTAAAGCTGCGTCCAGCTGCTTTTTCCAGCTTTAAGCCGCAATTCATACACTCCAGACGTCATGGGTTTGTCTTTCAAGTGAATTTCTTTCGGCCCTGTTCCAAGCCAAGAGCCCTGACGCACGCCACGCAAATCAAACATTTCCAAGGCATAGTCCTGATTTTCCGGAAGGGCCAACCGAATCCGATTTGATCCAAGCTTTTGCAGCGGCCCCATAGCTTGTGTTGCGCGCTTTGCCCCAATGGCTACTGTTGTGCAGCCAGCGGGATCATTGACTGTGGCATTTGGATTGTAAGCAGGATTACTGACGTCCATGCAGCCCGAAACAGCCACATCTGTACCTGGCCCATATTTGTTAAGGGTAAGCCAAGTTTCACTGCCCCAGGGTGCGGTTCCCGTCGCGCTCAGGAGACCCGCCAATTTAATATGCACCAGATATTTTTCAAGCAAACCACCGATTGTGAGGACAACGGTTTTGCCATCCGGTTTAAGCGTGGCGCTTTGCACGGTCAGTGCGTGCGAATTCAATTTGTTTCCCCCGCCATATTCCACTATCGGTACAAAGTTCCAGGTTTCCGCCGTGTAATGGGCCGGATTAGTGGCATCGGCCGCGGGTGCGCTGGTGAATTCAATTTCGATGGTGGACGCTCCACTCGAGCGAACCGCCAACATTTCAAAAGCATAGGAGTTGTTCACGTTTTTAGGTTTAAGCCGTTTCAATCCAGGATTCATGGAAGCCGGTGAGCTCCAGCCGCCATCAGCCCCCAGCAGGCCGGTATAGATGATGCCGCCTTTGCCCATGGTTAAGCGATTAACACCCGTGCCAATGGCAGACGAAAATGGAATAACGGCACCTTGCAGGACTCCTCCAACGTCCTGCACGCTAACCCGGTAGATTCTTCCCCCGCCAACGCCCCTGTGTTCTTCCCCAAATAGGAGCTGGTTCTTGAAAATACCTTCTGATAAATAAAGGAGCGATCCTGGGGAACTGGAAACTTCTCCATGCGGTAACCAACACATAGGAGGCGATTCCGTCTGGTTTTCGAAAAGATTGGGAGGTACGGAATGGTGTCCGTAAAACTTGCCCTTTTGAATATTTATAAGTTTAGAGGAGGGCAACCAGGAACCTTGGTTGTCTGATGAGAAAATTTTGTTTCCAAAGCCAAGGCCCATTCCATTGGGATTGCGGAAACCGGTTGCAAGGGCTTCCAAAGAGTTGTCCCTACCCAATCGGTAAGCCGTGGACCGTCCAAGCTGTGATGGCTGTGCATCCATACCTCCAAAACCTACATCAGCGGAGAGTGCCACGTAAAACGATCCGCCATAATAAACGACGTCATAGGCCAGGCCCAGGAGGCTTTCTGAAGTTGGAAAGGCATCGTTGATTTTGTTGTACTGGTCCGCTATGCCATCCCCATCTACGTCTACCAATTGGGTCAACTCACCAATTTGCAGCACGTACAGGGTATCCTGTACTACTTTACAGCCCAATACTTGTTGCAAGCCATAGGCATACTTGGTCGACTTGACGGTAGATGAGCTACCCGTTTCGGCTCCGCTGACTATCCAAACTTCACCGGGATTGCCCCATTGGCAAACGGCGAGACGTCCGTCGGAGAAAACATCAATGCCTCCGACCAGAAATTTATTGCCAGTGGGCTGGATGTCGGCGAGGTCATAACCGGGATGGATGGCCGATAAACCATCGCCAAAACTGGAACCAATTCCAAGGCTGGACAAGGCGAATAAAAAAACTATGGATTTAAATTGGTTTTTCATTGTCATTACCTCCACGATCCTGTGACTGTGGTGCTGCCGTTGGCTTCAGCCACGAAATAAGTTTTTCCCGATACAGTTTCAACTCTTCCCAGCCCAGTTGCCGTCCAGGTTTCGACAACCAAGGAGGCATCGGCTTTCCGAATAGGATTACTGCTCAACAACAAGGAAAGTTTTGTACCGGCAGGGAGGCCCGCCACGGTAAAGACGCGAGTTAAATCAACGAAAGTTCCGTTGACTTTAGAATCCGGCAGCTCCGTGACCTGTATGGGCGCACCACTTGGCAGATTCAAATTGTAGCGGAGTGTTGCCGTTTGCAGGGTATTGTTCACCGTATATCCTCGGTAGTCCGGTTTTAGAACCACGGGCTGTCCGCCCTGTGAAGCGGACCAGACAGGCACTAGAGCATCATTCACGCTTACATGAGTGTTTCCTCGCGTATCCGGAGGATCGGTTTCTGAAACCTCGCCACCAGGGGTCATTTTAAAGACGATTTTATTATTCGGATAAAGCGTGCCCTCAGCATTGCCTTTAGGATAGTAGGTGGCACCGTGGTTTCCATGTGCCTGATGATTGTAGGAATCTACGGTGGGTTGAACGCCACCTTTCCAAGCAATATACAGACCGCAGGTGGGGCTGTCATAGCCAACAGAAAGCATCGGGTCCAGTGCTAAAAGAACCATGCGCGGTTTATTTCTAAAAACAACCCGTAGGATAAAGGGATCATGGGGGCGTGCGGCAAAGACACCGTCCGCCGCAAGGCAGAAAATGAGAGCTAAGATTTTTTTCATGGGTTCCTCAACTTACGTATGGGTTCATTCGACACTGGATTTAATAGGCGGCCGGAAAGGGTTCTGTTCCCGCTTTTGCCGGTGGAAAGGCTCTTCCAATTTTTACCGGATTTCGTCCTGTTCAAGTTGGATTTTTTTTGGGTGGCAATCGACGTAGTGAAAATGCAATCCGTAGAACGGCTTTTAACAAAATAGGATTTATAGTTGTCCGCTTTCGGATCCGTGCAGCCGATGAGCTCTGCTACCTTCCAGTTACGGTACGCAACTGGTGCCATTTCAGCTTGTAGAGACAAGCGGCCATGATCAAAAGGGATTTTAGTATAAGGTGGGCTGGGAGGATTGGGAGATGTGGGAGCATTACCAGGGGTATACAGGATGTTACTGCCTCTGAAATTGGCGTGTCCGTTGACGATATGGACTACCGAGTCCGCGCCGTAAATGATGATTTCTTCAGTGTTCCAACCGCCATTCGTATTTGCTGTTCCGTACAAATCCCAATGGACATCTGCTGAAATGTTTCGTCCACCTGCGTTGACTCCGCCGAAAGTAATGGGAGTGCCAGTTGCACTGTATTTGCCATTGGTAGCCTTGGTATTCATCCAAACATTGCTGATGACCCAGCAGTCTCCGCCGTTTCCGGTTTCTCCTTGAGCCTCAATGGATGGGGGAAATACATCGTATAATCGGGTCAGTGGATTGGCAATGGCCAAATCTTCGCGGAGATGATACATGACGCCGCAATTTCCACCATTAATTTTCCAATCGACCTTCATCCTGTAATAGGAATAATCTTTCTTGGTCGCAACATGTCCTCTTTGCCCACCGGAAGAGACAACACGTATTTCTTTACTCGCGGAATCAGGTTTAAAAAGGGCGTTTCCCGCCAAGGAAGAATCATAGATCACGTTTCCACCGTTATAATTGAAAACATAAAGACCCGCAAAATTTTTACCATTGAATAAATCCACCCACGCTGTATCCGCAGGACCGGCTGCAGCCAGAATCGGGAACAGCAGGTTAGCCGCTAAGGTTAGAATGGGTTTTTGTCGATGCAATCGCTTAACCATATATTCCTTCTCCAATGCTTATTCCTAGAATGCCGTTAGCTTACGCATTAAGTCCAATTGACCCTGATGGGATACCTTTATAATATAGACTCCCTGCTTCAATTGCGGAACGGCTAATTGCACTACTGACGTGTATCCTGATTTAACATTATTTTTTAGCAAGGTTTGACCCTGAAGATTCACAATTTCGATATCCAAGCTTTGCCCATACAGCCGGCCCAAGGAAAGCAGTAAGGAACCGTTCTTAATCCTAGCGGAAATATCCTCGTTAGCATGCCCCAGCTTAGGTTTGGAAAAATTCGGCACAGTATTCTTATCCGGATACACCGGTACATTCCAAAAGGTAAGTGCAGCGATGTTATTGGCACCGTACAGAATATTTGTTTCTGACCAGGACCGGCTATCCAAGTACGTGATTTTAGTGGCCGTAGAGGCTGCATTTAAACTCAGTGTTAAAATATTTCCCGTAGTTGTTCCGCCAGAAATCTTTCCACTTGCACCATCCAAGTAAAATTGTGAGGCAAGGCTAGTATTCCATGTTACGGGTTGATCAAACTCCACGGCAATTTCGTTCTTCGCAGAAGAGGTGAAATAGGTCTTGACCACGTTAGAGGCAGTTATTGAGGTGGTAAAAGTCTTGCCATAGAAATCTCTTTCCAGCAGAGGAGTGAGGAGACGAGCAAAATCTTGATAACCGGCAGCCGAATAATGACAACTGCTACCCGGCCGCACGCCTAAGGTGGACATGATGTCCATATTGGAATAGAAGGATGGAAGGCTTCTCTGCATTTCGCGAAGTATGCTTTCCGAACCACCAGTCATCCCCCCGCAGGCCGCGGGCCAAATTTGGAACAGGTAGTAATGCTGGATGTTTGGAAAGTTTTCCTTCCAATCCGCAGACATTTCAAAAAAGTAGGGCTGGTAGGTTTCCCAATCCATACGGCCAGTGGGCGCTTCGCTTCCTTGGTCATTTTCACCTTGATGCCACATTACGGCTTTAATGCCATGGGTCAGTTTTGCGCCCTGGATGCGGGAAAGTAGGCGCCCGTAAATAGTGTTCACATCCGTCTGGTTGGCGTCATTGCGCTGATGCAAATCAATGCGCGTACCGCCGACGGCGCCATTAATGATGCAAATGGGAATACTGTATTTCGTCATCAAAATACGAGCGACTTCCATGCCCCAATAGCCGACCTGGCCTGTTCCCAAATGAGCGGCATTATGCCAACCTGATCCCGGGTTGTCTCCCATGCTGCCATAGGTGCGAATGTATTCACTCGTGGCTGGATTGTCGTCTGTGCCGAACTGGGTGGCTTCTGCATTGGACTGCCCTTCCACAATATAGGCATCGCCACAAACAAGATTTGTTACCGTACTCACAAGGGATTCAGTAGCTCCGGTTTTGGATCCGAATTCCAACTTGTACTCCGTTAAGGCTGGGGCCAAGGTGGGGGAAAAGGCATACGTCCTGCTGGTAGCCAAAGCATGGGCTTCTCTTTTTTGCAGGGTTGTTCCAGAATATATTTTGACGAAAACGGAATCGGCAGCATTGGCCAAGGTTCCATTGTATATGGTGGTGCAAACGTTATTCGGATCCCGCGCATAGAATTGACTGTTCTCGGCTTTCTCGTCTGCGGCTGGCGTTCGAACGAGCCAGGGGTCAGTGGCGGGTTGCGTGACGGTGATGTCCACAGAATGTACGGTTGTCGATCCGCCATTGCTGATGGACAGGTACACGGTCATTTTACCGCTTTTTTGTGCGCGCTTGAGCGTGAGCTTGCCCGGAGTCACATCTTTTATCACAGCTATGTTGGCGATGTCCCATGTATAGGTCAGTGCGCCAACGCCCTTGGCAGTCATTTCCGCTTGATTGGTGATGACGGGAGTTAAGGAAATGGCATCACGCCCATTCCAGGTTGCGGGTGCGGTTAGTGTGAAAAGAGGGTCCGGCATATCTTCCTTGATGGTCAGGGTAATATCTTGGGTTTTGACTTCAGTGGGATAGACGGCCTTAAACTGAAGTATTACGGTTTTATCTGCCGTCACGCGTTCTGCCATATAGGCCAGGCTGAGGCGATCCACGGCGAGTATCGTTTCCTTGGCACCTTCCTTAAGAATCCAATAGATTTTTTGCGCGCCACCGGCATTGCCGGTCAGGGAAATGCTGTGGCCTTCCAAAACCGACACCGTGGTTTGTGGTACGGAGAAGGTTGTTCCAGCGGGAACGAGAAGGCCGGCTAAGGATTGCAGCGGGTTTTGGTTTTCATATTCCATTTTGACCCAGTCTGCAGAACGAGACACATTGGAAATGCGTACTTCATCGATATCTCCTACATAGTCATACCCATCGAGCCAACCGCCAATCCAAAAGCCAACCACCGGAGCCACAATATTCATCGTAGTCGTGGTCTGCCCATCGAGTTTTCCGTTAATGTAAAGGCGGGCATCACCACTTTTATAGGTCTCGACAACATGCACCCATTGATTGGTTGGGACGGCTTTATTACCACTGTCAAAGCTGCCGCCATCGCTGTCAATGCGAATGTAAGAAGGGCTCATCCACATCATGCGAATTTTACCAGCGGAACCGCCCTCTTTGCCCCAACCTATCATGGTGGAATTTCCCGTTTGTTTGGCTCTGAACCAGCCTTCCGTTGAGTGGGGGCTGGGGCCACTTGGATATGCGGCGATGTTGGTTCCACATTTAATGCCTTGCTTAGCTGCAAAATTACGGCCGTTGCCAACGGCACCAGCCGTGTTTGTGGTACCGTTATTGACCGGAGTCAAAGTGCCCACTTCATCTTTAGCTGGGTTGGCTGGGTCGCTTAGGTGGAGTACGCTTAAAAATCCAGTGGCGGTGGTAAATACCGTTTTTCCATTGGACTCGCTTAGGGCGCCCGCATTTCCCCAATACATTCGAAT
Organism: Fibrobacteria bacterium; assembly: GCA_043732185.1. GTDB lineage: Bacteria > Fibrobacterota > Fibrobacteria > UBA11236 > UBA11236 > Chersky-265. Next base: position 13,723 of record JAYTHY010000067.1, on the reverse strand, counting down.
GGCTTGCCGTGCATTTCCATTGACGGTTGGAATACGCACCCAAATGGAAGCCTTGCCGTTGACCCCATCCCATTCTTCAATTTGATAGGGTAGAGCGATGCCAGATGGAGTGGAAAAACGGATGTCGTCTCCGTTGGCTTTGGCGTCAGCGAAAGTGAAAAAATCTTTATCCAAACGCACCAGCAGCGGAAAGCCAGTTTCCACTACTCCGGCGGGAATGTTGGCCCCTTCAGGTGTCGTAAGAATGAAAAGCGAGTCCATGTGTGACCAACTCGTATATTGTGCATGGGCCATTCCAAAAAAAGTGGCCATTAGAAAGAAAAAAGGAATTTGCAATTTTCGCACGAGAAACCTTTCTGAAATTCAAATGGTCAAGGCGGAAATTAACCACAAAGCCGTATCCGGTTGGACTTAGATTTCGGAAAAACCCAACCATTTGGTTATCCAACGGGATTGCCCCTGACCTCTCTAAAATAGGCCAAATCGGCTATCCCGTTAGGCATAAATGCCTATTAATTTATCCAATTCGATTATGGGTGCTTTTTCTAAAACAACCCAACCCCGGGCATCCCGATTTCAATGCTTTAATACTTCATCCGCAGCACGTTCACCTTCTGAAGCTGCACCTTCCATATAACCCTGAAAATCTTGTGAGCAATGGTCCCCGGCAAAGAAAACTTGACCTTGGGCAGCACCTTCATATCCGCCGAAAGACGAGTATTGACCGACGCGATAATAGGCATAGGACGCCCGCATGAAGGGGCTTAAGTGGGGTATCGACTGGGTTAGCTTTCCATTCCACTGACGCGTGAGTGTGGGAAACACAACTTCACCCGCAGCAAGTGCCGCCTTGGCATCCTTCTGAGCCTGGGGATTTCCACTGGACGTAAATGGCTGGGTGGTTTCCATTTTTTCCGTTACGCTACCGCCTGAAAAGAAATTTAGGATGCCGCTTACGCCTTTTTGAGCCCGTGTTACTTCCCAGCTGGACTGGTAGCCCGTGTCGCTATACGTATCACCATTGCCGATACCGGGCCACGTTCCGACTTGATTCCAGGTTCTTTGTTGAAACTGCAATTGGGTTTTTCCATTGCGTCCACGGCCAAGTTCCTGGATGGCCTTCAGCTTTAAGGTGTCAAATCCCGCGTTGCTGATATCGATGTCTCTTAATACAGAGAACGGTAGGGCCAACACTACGCAATCCGCTACGACTTCTTCTGTGCCGCCTGAACTTGTTTTGAAAGTAAGGCGCAGGCCTTCATGCGTCAATTTTTCCAGACTGACCAGCTGTCGCCCTAGGACAAATCGGTCCGGACCCAACTCTTTGGCAATGGCACGGGGCAATTCTTCATTGCCGCCGCGAATATGGTAGGTCTCATCCGAAACCCCAAACAGGGCGGTTTCGCCGTGCGGCGGCTGGTATCCCAGTAAATAAATAAGGTTTAATGCCGACTGATCGGTTGTGTCCGCACCGTATTCGATCGCGTAAGCCGTATCCAGGAGTTGGCCTAGCGGGGAAGCATGCCCGCCGGATACCCGCGATTCAATCCAGTCGTACACACTGATTTTATCCAAATCCCTTCCACCTGGCGTAGACTTTTCGTAAGTGGTGGGAAAATCGCTGTCTTTTAAATCGGCAAGCACTCGGCCGATAACGGGTTCGACATCCAGCAGAAATTGGGCTTTAGGGTAATATTGGCCATCAAAGTAAAATGTTCCTTCCGAACCTTTGGGCTCGGCTTCAATCAAATTGTCTAATTTCAAATTAAAGCGGCCGGCTAGTTTCTGTATGGTTTTATGGCCAGTGTCGATTAGCTCGCCGCACCATTCGCTAATCTGATCCTCGTTCCAATAGCCTGTATTGCTGAACATGCGGCCACCCAAGCGTGGGGAGGCTTCATAGACGGTAGCCTTGACTCCATGGTCGGCCAGCTTAAGCGCACAGCTCAATCCCGATATTCCACCGCCGACAATGGCGATGCGTTTTTCCTTTTTGACTGCCAAAATGGACTTGGGTAGGGCCGCGCCAAGGAGGAGCGCGCCGCTGCCGGCCACAAAGGATCGGCGTGAAATAAGGTTTTGCGTAGACGCTGAAAAATCCTCGGCGGCATTGCAAACTGCGGGATGCGATCGAAAGTGTTTTTGTAAAAATCTTAACAAAGGTGTTCTGGCCATAATGCTTCCGAGGTTGGGACCGTTTAAAAATACCATTTTAGTAGGCGTTACCGAGGTTTAACTCGCAATATCTCCTTGGATTATTGGCATTCCAATTGCTTTTCAAGTCTACCGATGTAGATTCTTTGTTTCCAGACGGCATTCAGTGGGGTCTATTCAAAACTTGACCGGTTACCGGGGTTTCAGTGACCAGATTCGTGTGCATTTTGTTCGCCCTATCCCTGACCGGTTGTTTGTATTCCGTGCACCATTTCAATACCGGTGTCATACTGCCAGCGGGAGAAAGCCAAGCAACATTTGGCATTGGACGACAGTCGATTTGGGAATGTGAAAATGGTACTGTAGACTCCGCTGGGTTGAAAAAGGTTTGCAATGAAACTGGCGCCGGAGTCGAAAAGGTGATTCAATCACAAGTTACTCAGGGCAGTTTCGATTATCGCCTTGGGCTGCGCAATAGCTGGGGGCCTTTCCCGGGTGCCGAATTACAATGGCATGTGGAAGCACCTACGCATCCCGCCACCATGGAGTTCGCCCTAAACTTGGCCTTGCCATCAGGTCCTTCCATCCACCATAAAATTGGCATGGGATGGGGAATCGGAGCCTGGGCGGATAATTCCGCATTTGCTGAATATGCCATATCCAAACAGTGGGGTCGCCCCCTTTTTTTTGGCAACCTCAGGGCAACGTGGCTGGCGACCCAAATCGATGAAGTGATGCGCGAGGATTTTTCCCATGCCTTGCCGCATAACCAAATATTTATTGCCCAGGTTGGCACGGGAATTTTTCTCAAACTCCCGATTGTGAGGGTCGTGCCAGATTTTATTATTCCCCAATTCAATTTCACTCTGCCCCAGGTCCCGATTGGCAGTCAGAAGTTTAGATGGGAAGATATTCCTCTGATTCAATGGAATGTGAATCTAGGTTTTGGATGGAATTTCCAATGAAGGACAATAAGCTTCTCTGGTTGGTTCTGCTGGGTCTCCGGCTGGTTCTGCTGGGTGTGGAAACCGTGGGAATATTTCTTCCCTTGCTCCTCCCGCAAAACACTTGGTCGATGATCGCTGCCGATCCCGCATTGCAGGTGGATTCCCTCTTCGTGGAAATGCCTGAGTTACGGGTCAAGGCAGTTCAAGAAAATAATCGCGCGCAACCCACCGAAGTCAAAAGCGATTTCATCCGGAAAATACCCAGCGCCATGAATGATCCCATTCGAGCTATCGATTTTACGCCAGGTGTGACGGTTCAAAACGATGTCAATATCCGGCCTTTTGTCCGCGGTGGGGATGCCGACCAGACGCGCGTGGTTCTAAATGGAATTCCATTGATTCAGCCTTACCATGTGGGCGGCACCTTTTCGATTTTCAACTTGAACACGCTTCAGGCGGTGGGCTTGTACCGGGACGATTTTCCCGTGGAATTCCCTGGGGCACTATCCGGAGTGGTCGAATTGAAATCCGACACTCGCATCCCGGATAAGTTGCATCTTCGCACAAATCTATCCTTGGTGCGCGGTGACCTCTACGCGGAAGCGCCGATTGTGGCTAATCGGTTTAGCGTTTTCGGTGATATCCAGTCGTTTTTATTCAATCGAACGCTGCACGGCCTACTCGATTTGAGCTCAAGCCTGTCACAAGACAGTGCCTACCAGGGCGAAATGAATGGCTATCGCGATCATATTAACATGCCCGATTTTACCGATATGCATGGGGGTGCGGCCTGGCTTCCCAAGGACAATGTCCGATTGGATTATATCGGAGGATACTCCGGTGACGCGTATGCTGTAGTTGTGCCTAAGCAAACCAATATTCTATCCCGTATCAATCCAAAATTCGGAGATCCCAGTGCTGCAGTACCGCCTGTGACGTACAGTAAAGATCCCCCGCGGCCGCAAAAACTTTCCATTGACAGTATTTCATCCGTTGACATCAATAATCAAACGCACTTTTTAAATGTCGCATGGGATGCAACGGAAGCAAACCTGGTTGAAAATAATTTCGGGATACAATATCAGAATTGGAAGGTGGCTTTTAAAAAAGGCACGAGCAGCATGGAGCCGTTGTCTCTTGACCTTTCCATGCAGTCTTTCAATTACCGTTTATCAGATACCTATAAGCTGGATGAGAACAACCGTTTTGTGTTTGGCGGCGCGTATGATTATTCCCGTCAGAACTATACCATGCACCTTCCTTTTGTCCTATACGACGTGATCGTCAATGGGAATATGGATATGTTGGCGCCCTTGGGATTCTTTTCCGATAACGGTTTCACCATGGCAAAGGAAGACAGTTCTAGGACAAATTTTGATTATCTCGGCGAATTCCCTTCGAGGATTCAATTCAACCATAAAGGGATAAGCGAAGAACATTTCGGCAGTGCCTTTTTTTCCCATGCCTTCCACACGTCTACGGGATGGTTAAACTATGGACTGAGGGCCGAGTACCAGAATACCTCTGGGGAATTGTTTTTAGCCCCGCGGTTAGAGTATAAATGGGAAATGAATCCTAAGAACGTCTTAAGGTTTACCACCGGCCTGTATTCCCAGAACAACTTACCCTATTACGAAAGGGATCAAAATTCCGCTTTGCGTTCGGAAAAATCCCTGCAGGCTGGTACGCAGTGGAATCACGTGTTTTCCAAGGGATACCGGATCACTTGGGATGGATACTACAAGGGCTATTACGACATTGTCACTGCATCGCTGGTGTCCAATCATACTCTGGATCAAAAAGGATTTCTCCTGCCGCTGCCTGGCTCTTCGCTAACGGAGTCAGAATTAACCACTTTGAAGTCCACCTTGGATTCCGTTTCAGACTTTTCCCAATTGCCGGATTCCGTTCAGAATCTCGCCTACCAAAATTTTGGTGGATTGGAATTTGCCTATGCCAATACTGGAACCGGCCATAGCTTGGGTAGCGAACTCGCTTTCTTTTATACACCCACCTTGGTCTGGAGCGGCTGGCTGTCTCTGGACATGAGTGTGTCCCAGCGCAAAGATGGGGAAGAGCGCGCAGAATATGCCTACCGTTACCATCGACCCTTGGTAATCAATTGGGTCAATTATTTTGACATACCCGGAGCCTATGAGATCAGCTTCACCTATCGTTACGCACTAGGTCAACCGTATACTCCCTACTCCAGTGATGGAAATGGTCGCGGATCCTTTGCACCAATTGTAGTGGGCGGGCGAAATCAGGGGCGGCTGACGCCTTACAGCCGCCTGGACTTACGCTTGACACGGAATGCCCATTGGCATGGTGGTGAATTCAAATCGTATTTGGAAGTTTGGAATTCCATGAACAGTCCAAACTATTTTGGCAGAGATAATGCTACTGGACAATTGAAATCGGCGCAATTGAATTGGCCGTTCCCCGTGTTTTTCTTGGGGTGTTCAGCAGAGTTCTAGTCGTTAGCCAGAAACGATTTTATCAACTTCAGCGCGGTACTTGGTCGTTAACGCTTTGACCAAGGCCGGTTTATCCGGGCAACTCGACAGATCCTTGCCAAGACTTTCAAAAAGTTTATCCATCTTCCCTCGTTTTACGCTGCTGGAAAAACAGTTCAATCCATCCGCGTATTGGGTTATCTCGGTACGGATTCCGGCTTTGGTATTGGGTAGGGGGGCAGGCATGGATATCGCTTTCCTTGGGTGGTGGGGTGCGTAAATATAGTCGGTATACTGGCAAGCATTGGGGAGGTTCCAAGCGATCGATTGTTGGGTTGAGGTAAAAAGGTTTAAATAAGAAAAAAATATTAAAAATAGCAAAAAGTAAGAACACATGAAATGATGCGATTTCCGCAATTTGTCCATGCCTCGTACACGCGATCGGCCCGCCCAGTCGAATAAGGTTCTGCGGCACATCAGTCCTATTCGTCACGCGTTCTTTTTCGATATCGCCTTATACCCATCGCAGCAATTGAGTCTAGGTTAGAACCAAGACTGTGGCTGTTTAGAATAAAGGTCTAGACCGCTTTCCCTTGGGAAACAAAGCCCTTTCCAGGCACGGCCCTGATTTAAGAATTGAGCGGCGTTGGTGGTTAGAGTCTGTATGAAAAAAATTTGGAAATGGGTCCTCGCAATGTGGGACCAACCGGCTAAATTCACTAAAAATACGGATATATTTAAAAAATGGTGCTTATTACAGTTTTTACAACTTGAAAAGCTATTCTGCGTTATATTACAGATTAATATTTATTATTTGATAATTCTGAACACAAATCGGATTCGAGGCGGTTTAGGAATGAGGGATTGATGCAGCGAGTTCACCATCGGAATGGCCCATGGTTATTGTGCGCCCTATGTTTGGTTTTGAATTCAATTGCGGCAGCGGCACCCGATATGGTTCATCCCGATTACAACCTTGTGAACCTGCGAGCCGTGGATTGGCTGCCCCAAAGTGTTACCGGGCTGGGGTGGTTAGGCACTGACACACTTGTGGTGGCTGAGTTTGGGGGCGTATCGAATGGCGAAAAGCTACCCACCCGTAACGGCGCATTGCATCTCTTGACTGGCGTTTTGAAGGCAACGGGTCCCACGGACGTCAAGCGCCAAACCATAGTGACTGGATTAGCCCAGCCCATGGGCGTGTGGGTCAAGGACGGCGCCATCTACCTGCATGAAAAAGGGGATTTAGGAACTGAAATCTGGAAAGTTACGAGTGCGGGTGGAGTGTGGAAGCATGAACTTTTCGCGAAAGGTTGGGGAGCCGGTGACGGATACATGTGGCATTCCTGGCCAGGCGGACTTGTATTCCAAAATGGGTACTGGAATTTCAATGTTACCTCCATGCTTTCCAATGGGTATAAGGGCGTTGCCTTCAACTATCAGCATTGGCCCCCAACAGAGCGGGGGGCTTGGTTCCGACTGGATCCGGTGACGAAGAAGTATGAAATCATGGCCCATGGTATGCGCACCAATGAAACCACCTGGCTGGGCCCTTGGAACGGGATCTTCACCGTGGATGTACAAGGCGATTGGATGCCGGATAACAAACTGATTCAGCTTAGACCAGGCGGCTATTATGGACACACCTATGGTTCAGTACAAACCGAGGTGGAACAGCCGCCCATGGCCTATATGCCGCAGGGCGACGCCAGCAATTCGCCGGGTGAAGGCGTCTACCTAAAGAAGGGACCCTTTAAAGGACAATTGTTAGTTGCGGAACATACTTACGGTGGCATCAACCGCTATTCCATGGAGCGTATTAATGGAGAATTGCAGGCTTGCACCTTTGATTTCGGAAGCACTCCTAAGGCTGCGCCCTACAGTGGTGCGCATTCCCAGCGCATTATACTGGGACCCGATCTCTCCACGGTATATTATGCCTGTGCCGGCGGGTGGTGGGTGGCTGGCCCAACCTTGGGGGCCATTGCCAAATTGGAGCTGAATGGAAAATTCGGTTATGATATCCTTGCGATCCGCAGCACGGGAAGTAATGGGTTTGATATTGAGTTTACGCTACCTGTCATTCCTGCCTTGGCAATCCTTCCTGCGAATTACAAAGTGGAGACCTATACCCGTGTTCCTGCGGAAAGTTATGGCGCTGGCGCCAAGAGCGCCTTGCGGACACTTACGGTGCTATCGGCAAAGGTGAGCGATACCCAGAACAAAATTGTGCATTTGGAATTCGCAGCCGGTGACTTGTCTACCGGAACTATAAAATTCGTTGGGACCAAGCTGGTTGGTATTGGTTACACCGTGACGTTTGATGTCGCAGCTGTGAAATCAAGCACGGGAGCAACGGTTTTTGACACCAAGGCTTTTTATACCTTGAATCAATTCGGTCCAGGTACAGTACCGGTTCCAGGCTGCACGGTCAAAGGGGATCCCAATTACGATGCCGCAGCCAATGATACTGTGCCAGAAATGTGTTCGGCAACGGTGAGTAATAAAATCACAATTGCAACGCTACCGGATCATATTGTGCGCAGTGAGGGTCGTATCTTGCGCATTCAATTAGGAATGCCCGGTTCCCACAGTTTACAAATCTTAGATATTGCTGGCAGAGTAGTATTTGACCAGCCAAAAAATTTGGATGAGGTTACAATTGTGTCAAATATTCGTCCAGGGCTATATCTTGTCCGAATCGTTGGTCAAGAAGGCGGGACCGTAAAACATGTCACAGTTTTCTAGTCAGCGGTGTCTGTTTTGCAGAGTTGATGGGTGTCCATAAAGAGGTAGTAGCGATTCATTTGGGGGTTAAAATGAAAATAAAAAGGAGTACAAAGATGAAGATGAAGGTGAACATGATTAAAACAACCTTGCTGGCCGCCCTTTTGGCGATTCCGGCGGTATCACAAGTAGGCGCTAAATGGAGAATGGGCGCGAACACACGCGGCTTCAAAGCCCTTCAGCTTGACCAAGCAGCGGGCCATTTCCATGATGCAATACCCTATGGTATAACCATGATGAATAAGTTTGCTTTGGACAGTGGCTTTACCATCACCCACGTAACGGATGGCACCCCGTTCACGCAGGCGAATTTGGCCAATTACGATATGATTATTTTGAACAACTGTACACAGTTGCCAAAGATTTTGAATACATCCCAGCAGGCGGCTTTCCAATGGTACGTCGAATCATTTACTGGAACCGATGGCAAGAGCCAAGGTGGTGTCTATGGATGGCACGGTGCCACAGATCAGTCCACGAGTACGTGGAAATGGTACACGGACTGGATAGTCGGGGAATATTCCGGGGCATGGATGGGAATGGTTACTTACACTGCGGCAACGAATTTACCAACAGGGAAAGGGATTGCAGCGGATGATATCATGTTGCAAGGCGTGAATTTAGCCACTTGGAAATACAACGATGAAAATTACAACTGGAAGATCAATCCATATACATCCACGCAAGCTGGCATAAATACAGTTGTCTATCTCAATAAAGACGTTGCGAATCCGGTATGGAGTTTTTCTTGGAGAAGCACTGCCAAAAAAGCCCGTCTGTTTATGACAGCAATAGGTCATACTGCCGGGATTCTCCAGGATCCCAATATGGCTAAGCATTTTGCCGGGGCCCTTAAATGGACGGCAGGACCCGCTGCTGAAATCGTCGGTGTTTCCTTGGCCGATGACATTGCGATTTCCGCATCGACCCTCAAGAACACTCGTGGAGGTTTTACAGTAAACTTCACCAAGAATGCACCGCATTCCATCATAATAACCAGCCTATCTGGTAGAATCCTGGCTAAGGAATCCGGTACCCAGGCCCACCTGTATGATTTTTCCAATCGCTTCCATTCCGGCATGTACTGGGTAAAAATCCAGACCTCGGTGGGGGATCGGGTGCAAAAGGTTTCGGTGCTTTAAGTCATAGGATGTGAAAAGTTGTACCGGAGCCTGCGAAGTGGGTTCCCGGTGCAATCTGCGTCGACAATCCTTTAGTACAAGTACAAGTATAAGTACAACTTCATTTCCATTTCTTGAAAGGCTTTCATAATGCGTTTGAACCCTGTTTCATTGTGGTGTATGGGCTGCTTAGCCTTAGCTCAAATCTGCCAAGGCGAGGAGCCCGTAAAAGTAGAGTGGAAGCCAGTTTCCTTTGGAATGGGGATTGAATTCGGTCAGGTGTGGAACGGAACGTACTATGAGAACAGGCAAATGATAGACCGTATTGTCATTCCGCGAACGAGTGTCGGCCTCACACACACGGCTATCATTGAAAAGAATTTGGAAGTTAAGATTGGTGTGGGTGGACTTTTCTGGTATGGCTTTCCGGAATCGGAGGGTCAATGGTGGACGCAAGGAACTAAGTTTGGTCCGGGTATCTCGGTCGCTTCCGGTACCTACACATTCGGGGATCCAGAATCCTCCCATAAGTATTTGCAAGTCGGATATTTTCCCATGAAGTACAATCCCATGGCGGTCAATCTGGGTGAATACCTGTTTCGTTCTGGGACCTATCCCGGATATTTGTTGACGGGCGATTGGCAAATTGTGAATAGCGCCAGCTACAATGCGCAAGGGGCCCGCTTTCATTTCGAAAATCTGGGTGGTGCCTTGTCTCATGACATCACCCTCTTTATGGAAAGGGATTTTGCTCCGTTTTTCGATTTCACTCCCACCTACTTGGTTTCATTCAAGAAAGGAATGTTCCAGGTGGGCGGCGGTGCTTCTTTCAACCATTATCTGGCAATTCGGCCCAGCCAACTACATCCCAAATCACCGCTGAGCAATTATGTGAAGTTTGATTATTTGCCGGCTACGGTAGGCGGACGTTCCAACCTTACCGGTGACACTATTCTTGCATCTCCGGCTGGTCCCCGCAGTGGGCTCGAAGCCCAACTCAATCTATTGACGGATGCCAATAGCGGGAATCCCACTGAGGAAAAACTGTTTACCGATACTGCTACACATGCTCTTTCCATGACAAAAGACGATGCAGCGTATATCGCCAATCCAAGATTATTTGTCGAGACCGACCAATTTCGCTATGCCCGCACAAACCATTACATGACCTTCAAAGGCATCAAGCTCATGGCCAACATGTCATTGGATTTCAAGGAAATGACGGGCTTGGATTTCCGCCTTTTTGCCGAGCTAGCGATGCTGGGAGTTGAAAACCAACCTTATTATTATGAAAACCCGCTCAATCGAATACCCATTATGGCTGGAATCGATGTTCCCACCTGGGGGCTTTTGGACAGGCTGTGCGTACAAGGTGAGTATTACAATTCCAAATACTTCAACTCACTGGAAAACTTTCAAAAGACCATTATTCCAGCCTGGTTTGAGGACCCGACTTATGGCGATTTGGCTAAGCGGGATAATGTTCGCTGGTCGGTGTACGCCAAGCGTTCCTTGATTCCCGGGCACGCTTCCGTGCATCTGCAAGTAGCCAGCGATCACCTGCGTTTGCAGGATTGGCGTGGCAAGCTGAGCCAAGTGTCCGTCGTTTCCGTACCCAAAGAATGGTATTACTTCATCCGCCTCGAGTTTGGGATTTAAGGCGGGCCTGATGCAGTTAACGCTCAAACATAAGCGCATGCGAATGGTTTTTGCCGGACTGGGGCTGGCAGGTTTGGCGGTATTTATTCCTGTCAGAACCTTGGCAGCTGAGAATGATGCCACAATAGTTAGAAAGCCCACCAGCATCGGCATGGGCATTGAGATGGGTCAAATTGTAAAAGGCGAAGATTGGGATTCCAAAGCCGGACAATCCAAAGTGGATGTGGATATGGCTTTCTTGCAACGATTATCCATTGGGATAACAGAGTCCGCCATTGTCAAAGAGAAACTGTATTTAAAGGCGGGAGTGGGAGGGATGTTTTGGTATTCCTTTCCACGAAAGCTGAATGCTACAGAAGATAATCTGCTTAAATTCGGTCCGGGCATCACCGAGGCATCGGCAAAATACATGCTGGGAAAAACATCGGGGGATAACTATTTCAAATTGGGACTCTTCCCCTTCAAGTACAATCCCGATGCCCCTAATTTAGGAGAATACCTTTTCCGCAGCGGTACTTATCCTGGATTTGTTTGGAACGGCGGCTGGGGGATAGTTAACTCTGCTTCCTATTTTGCACATGGCATCCACGCCCATATGAATTTGACCGGAGGGCGATTTACCCAAGATGTGACTTTGTTTATGGAAAGAGATTTTGCGCCGTATTTTGATTTTACACCCTCGATCCTTTTAGGGTTCAAGTCGGCTCCCCTGGACCTAGGCATGGGCGTGTCTTTCAACCACCTTTTAGCAAAAACCAGTCGTCTAGCGCCTAAGACAGAATACAATGCCTATGTTGTGACACCTTCAGGGAATCACTTGCTTAGGGACAGAACCGATACTGTATCTGGTGATACAGGATACTTTACCCATCAAGGAATAAAGCTGATGGCTAGAGCTAGTTTTGATCCAAAGGCCTTCTTTTCCGAGTCCGGATTAAAGCCAGCGGATCTTCGGATTTTTGCGGAAGCGGCCATTCTGGGTGTCAAAAATCAACCGGTCTATTATGAAAATATTTTGGAGCGCATTCCAGTCATGTTTGGGATCAACTTGCCCGGTTTCCGCGTGTTCGATTGTTTTTCTGTGCAAGGGGAATACCATAACTCCCCATATGAAGAAAACATCAATAATTTGTTGTTACTGCAGTTGCCTATTTGGCAAATATTGGGTGAAGGCAATACCGGTCAAGCCAGCACACATAAGGCGAATACTAAAGACGACTGGAAATGGTCGGTACTGGGTACAAAGAAACTAGTGCCTGGGCTTGGCTTATCCCTGCAGGTAGCCAGTGATCATCTTAGATCCATCACTAAGAACTGGCAACCTGGCTACATGCCTCTGACCAATGGCCCAGACCAGTGGTATTACATGGTACGCCTCGATTACGGCATTTAAAATTCCACACCAAGGTCTAAATTGGTATTCGTCAATTTTACCAGGAACGCTCCGCAGTCGATCAGTGTTATCAGCCTGAATGGAAAAATTCAACCTTGGGGCTGGTGGTAGACAGATCAGAAACCGTGCCTTTTCAATTCGCTTCCATGCTGAAGTGTATTGGGTGAAAATCCATTCCTCGGCAGTGAGTCGAGTTCAAAAATAAATGTTCGGCGAACCCCATCTTTTCGAAAATGCGCTTAAAATCTATTCTCTTCGGTTTTTCACCACGGTGGATAGATGGACAGAAACCAATTTCAACGACGCCTGATTGGTCACAGTGCCAGTAGGTTACCTACTACGTTATTTTTAACCAACATTGCTAGGGACACCATACCCCATTTTTTGTATTTAGGTATCTTGTGCAAAATCAAGTGAATAGGCCAATCAAAGGTCATCCAACTCGCACGGGATTGCAGCCTCCATTTCCCGCCCTTCACCCCACATTCCTAGACCCTAAAAGTCACTTTCCGCAATTAGCCCATACATCCTACACGCAGACGGCCCGAACAGTCGAATAATTTTCTGCCGCAAATCGCTCATATTCGTCACTAGTTCTTTTGATGGCTCGACGTTGCCCTTTTCGTAAAATCGCACCACTCCTACCCCTTCCATAATTTGGAAAATCCATTTCATCGTAGGGTTCTGCACTTGCTTTCCCAATTGATTTGGTAGAGTTTGTTTCTCATCTTTGAGTTTTTTCCTCAGTTGATACTGGCCTATATTATAGACCAATAGACACAAAGTCATTACCATCATGAGCGCCTCAATCCGCCGTGCAGATTTTAGAAATATCGAATCTACCATAAACCACGGGTCTTTCAAAAAACGAAACCCACGTTCTACATGCTGTTGCTCCTTATACTCACACAAAATCTGCTCATCGGAATAATTATGGAGATTCAATTCATTGGTCGCCAAAATGAATCGCCCCTTGCTTTGTAATCGCGCTTCCATCTTCTCTTCATCCAATACAGCAATGATTTCCAGGTTGTAGCCAGCAATCCTTGGAGCTTCACCCTCCTTCGGCTTTCCTTTCCCTGCATATTTCATGATTGCATTAGCTTTTACGTCAAACAGAAAATCTGGGTACTGCTTTCGTAATTCGGCTCCTTTGCTCAGGGCATCTTGAACGCACCCAAATATTTCATTCCCTAAATGCCAAAT
>JAYTHY010000066.1:0-86866 GCA_043732185.1 Fibrobacteria bacterium | reverse complement strand
CTTCCCATGGCAGGTTTATCCGCATTTCTTGGATTACGGTCTTACTCCGCGTCGTGAGGGTCAGTTTTGTAGGATTCATATTGGCCGGATTCATTATTTGAGTGCTGCTGAAATCCACCGAGGGCAAAACATTGTATTCCCAGCCAAGTTTACCCTCCAATCGCATCACCTCGGCCAGACTGACCATGGCATCCAATTCAAAATGTTTCGCGAATTCCCAATTTGCTCCAAATCGAATTCCATGCGCCGACCCCTGCACTTTACCGGCGCCGCGCGCATCCAAATCATCGTGGTAATTCACGCCTTCACCATGGAAATAATTTTCCTGTCCAGCGCGTTGTAAAATACCATCCACGCGTGCCCCGGCTTCCAGAAGCATATCGATGGTATAGCGCTGGTACGCAACGCCCAAGCGTACATTGGGCCAAGGCATACCGGCCAGTCCCAAGGAAAAGTCATTCATTTCCGCTGTAAAGCGACCAAAAGCATCCGCTGAGATCAGAATCTTGATACTATCCGATTGCGGATCCGAAGCGTCTTCCGGCAGGCCCAGGCCCAGACGAAGGCCTCCTAACCCGATGTCGATTTTACCTCTAAAAGGTTGCTGAACACCCGCTGCCAGTGTCACAGAAGGTCCGCCAAAGGCTACCGCAAAACCGCCCAAGTTGGTCGATTGATATAACCCTAGATTGACATCCGGATAAACAGGATTCTGCACATGGTTCTGGTCCGTATTCAAAAACTCTTGGATCGGGGCCTTCATATTATTGCGTAACAACTTGGTTCGTTCACTACTGACGCCCAAGCCCAATCCAGGCAGAAAAAAGTCGGATTGAAGCGACATGCCTTGTAGATATCCCAGAGCCGCCGGATTCCCGAAAATACTCGCTGCTGTTGGATACATGGACGTTACATTGCTCATCGCCCCACGCGCCCCAGTATTGCTTCCCAATCCAAAGGGGGACATATTGCCTTCCATTTTCAAATACAGTTTCCCACCTTGGAAATCCGTAAACTGTGGCCACACCGGTACGCTGCCAACAATTGCCAACACAACAGCCCTGGACCAGGTCCGCTTGCTTTCTTTAGATATGATTGACATAGTCCAGAATTCCGATGGCGGTGCCATAGAAGAAAACCATAAAACCCAGTCCTGTGATGGCTTTTGGCAGGTACCCTATTTTAGGGTACTCGATTTCGGAAAATTGATAGTGACCCATGTTGGCCGCTAAGCCACGCAATCGTTGCTCGGATTCCGGATCCGGATCCCGACGGTTGAACAGCCCCTCTTTTTTGAAAATGGAAACAGCCTTCCCTACCTCAACCACCAATTCTCCAGGGCTGTCTGAGGATTCCTGAATACCAACAAGTCCATTTTGGCACAACACCATTAGCGACGAATCCGCTGCGGAGGCAATGACACCGGACTGGAATTTTGCCCGTCCTACGGCAATCCCCCAAGGCGTGACTATCCGGGACAAGGCAGCTTCATTCGGTGAAGTCGTCAGCAATCGTCCGGAATAAAGATTGATTTCAACCGTCCCATTCAAGGATTTGGGTGCCTTGCTGACCCTGAACCGGGAATTAGGCAGAATTCGAAAGTGCACATCATTGCGGAAGAATAGGTCGAGTTCCGATAAGGAATCGGTATGGTATTCAACATCCAAGTCGAGCTCTTCAGAATGACGTAGCCGGAAAAAACCGCTTCGGTCTTGCGGCTGACCTTTGCGAAAGGCGACCTTTACCAGCCCGGAGACGCCTTTGGAATCGTAATGAATTGTGTCCACAGACTTGGCGGCGATTTTACGCGGTCTTTCGAATCGATCAAAATACCGGATCAAGGAATCCTTTTCATCAGTTATCGTGCCAAAAATAATCCGGCCATCACCAAGGACTAATTTGTCGGCATGAGTCGGGCATGCTGTAAGACTCAACAATAATCCGGTAACAAAGCACAGCCCTGCGATTCGACTTCGCCCCGGCGGCTGCCATTGCATCAGGCTTTCCATTTTTTTCGCACCTCCACTTTGCGGGTGGCGGTTGCCTGTTTGCCATCTTCAGAGGTTACCCGTAAAACCATCGGGAATATCCCTAGCTTGGAAAACGTGTATTGAAACTTGCTGCTGGATGCCGAGGCCAGATCAAATTTTCCGTCTCCATTCAGATCCCATTCCCATTTCACAATTTTTCCATCTGGATCCACGCCACTGCCTTCAATGCTGATGGGTTGGCCCAGCGTAGCGTGTAAATCCGGTCCCGGAATGCATATTGGCATAGCATTGAAAATTTCTATCGAATTTTTGTTACAGGTTTCCCTTCCATCGGAAGAGGACACACAAATAGTTGCTGTATACTTGCCGACTTTTCCATAAGCATGCCGAAAGCGTAGCAACCAATTTTTAGCATTGAGTACGCTGTCCGGTGGAGTCGAACGGCTTACCCAAGCCAAAGAATCGCCGGTATAATTGATTCGCGACTTAACGAGACTATCGTCCGCATCCATGGCATGCACTCGGAATTCTACATCCGTCGCCATATTCTCTTTTGGATTTTTAACTTTCACTTCCAGCTTCACTTTGGCATTCACGTGCAATGCTTGGGTCGCGTGTCCTTCTTGCCCCATCGGATTACGAACAGAAAGGCCAGCCTGGTACATGCCGGATTTTGGTGCCGGCACTACGCACTTTCCACTGGTTGAGTCTGTCCAGTCCTGAGTGCCATCGCCATCCAAATCAAGGCTGTAAATCAGGCGACCATCCCCTTCCGAACCGGATGCGTCTACGGTTACCGGACCTCCTGGCTCTACTGTATCTGGGCGCAGAGTGAAAATGGCATTCACCGCACTGACAACGGAAACCGTTGCACTCAAATTTTGGATTTCCTGATCCTTATATTGCGCAGAAAATTTGGGGGAATAATTACCCGCAACCTCATAGACTTTTCGGATGATTTGATTTTTGTCCCAAGGCTTGAACGTAGTGTCCCACTTACCATCGCCGTCAAAATCAATACGGGCTTTGACCTCGTTCGCCGCCCATACAGGGCAGGTGGAGGCTCTAAAATCAAAGGATACCGTATCCCCTTTATTTACCTGCGTCGATATGGGTTTCAAGGCTAATTCAAGGACCCGGTTTACAGTTATGGAAAACTCTTGTTTTGCTTGACGCGGTTTTTCGTTGGAAGTCGATTTTTCCAGAAGCGCTGTTAATATCACGGAATAATTACCGACCTGGGTCGGCATCCAATCCAATCCATCCGAGTTGACCCGCATCGAATCGGGGCCTTTTACCAGAACCCTCTTGTACGCCCCAGAGTGCGCGATGCTTGGACGATAACTGTATGTACGACCGATCCAGGCTTGGGTGACTGGATGCGATGTAAATGAAAGTGAAACTGTTTGCCCTGAGGCAGAGTTCGGAACAGCTGATGCAATATCGGGGTTGGAGATTTCCGAACTATCGCTCCCCGTTTCAGGTTGGGGTACTGAGGCTTCGGAAGGTTTACTTGACTTTTGTACCGGGATGGGTAAGTCATTTTTTTTATGGCATGCCACTAAGCCTGCACACGGCAGCATCAACACTAAAAACCATTTCAAACTCACCGTCCGGTGATTCAATAGCATTATGGTGACAATTTTATCACACCAAAAATTTCAAAGTCAACGTGGGATTTTTAAGCTTTCCACTGTGGGCCCCATTTCGGGGGTTCCGGTGCCAATGAAACGGAAGGCTTGTCGATTGGAGCGCTCGAAACATGCCCTTCCAAGCCGCCGGAAATCTGGAACAAATCTTCCTTTGCCAAAGCAGCCGCGTGCAATTGATTCGCGACCAGTGAAGACAGTTCGCTTGCTAAACCGCGCTTTGCCTTTTCATCCATTTCCACAACACCACCCAGCCACTCAAAAAATGCTTCTCGTATTCTCTCAGGGGTGGAATTTTGGCTATTCACTCTTTTAGACACGATGTACCTCCGCAAACACGCCATGGCTTCTTTAGGACTGCAATTGAGATAGTCGGCGATTTTTTCCGCTGACCAAAGTTGAGCATGGGCTTCACCTAAATAACGAATACTATCCGGTGCCAGTTTATTCCAACGGATATGGGTAGGTTTTAGCTCCAGGTATTCCCGATACGATTTCTGGAAAACATCTGCCACCAGGCGATCTTCCAAACTGATTGGTAGAGATTCTTGCATAGTCACAGAGTTGAATTAATCCTCATCATCCTCGTCTTCACTCTCATCGTCCTCATCCTCGTCGTCGGCCGCTGATTCCTTACCAAATTCCTTGTCCAAATCCTGAAGCACATCTTTTACCTTGGCTTCCGTTTCAGTAAGCACATTTTTACACCGCTTAAGCAATCCAGCCGCCTCCACAACTCTTTCGGCCAGTACGTCAATGGGCACCTTGCTTTGATCGATATCCTCTAGAATTTCGTCCAGCCTTGCTATAGCCTCACTGTAGCTTTGTTTGACTTCCTTCATGTGTTCTCCTTTTTACCGGTAACTCGGCTTTCCACCGTACCATCCACAAGTTGATTGACTAAAACTCCGTTTTCGGGTAGCTGGGCCAGACTGCGAATCAAATGACCTTTTTGATCGCGGAGCAAACTGAAACCCATTCCCAATAAACGAACTGGATCCGCCGCATGGATCAGCCGATTCTTCAAGTCCAGGGATTCGCGGCATCGTTGCCACTTCTGCTTCCAACCTATCCTGAGCCCCTTTTCGACATGTCCCAATTTTTCATTCTGCCTGGTCAAGAGTAAAATCGATTTGTCCTTAAGGCGTAAATATCCCGATATTAGCCTATGATCGTGATCGGACTTGAGCCTGCTCCAGGCATGTCCGATAGATTGCGTCCGATTCGCGAATCGCAAGCTCTCCAGGCGAAGGATTTTGCCTGGGCCACGCAGCAATCCAGTGAAATTAATCCCCAAGCGGCGATGCTCCACCTTAAGCGCTTGCCCTGCCAACGACCCAAGCGTACGAGCCTGTTCGCGGCTACGCAGCTCTTCCGTAGACTTACGGCCTTCCCAGTTGTGGATAAGCAGCGAAGCCCGCTGGGATATGTCGTGCCAATGTTGTTGGTATTCCATCCGCCAGGTATCGGCTAGAATGGAACCATAATTTTCCAGCTTTGCCAAGCAGGTTGCCAGGCGCTCGACTAAAAATTTTGCACAATCTGTCGGCGTGATTTTATCCGAATAAGCCACCAGATCCGCGATTGAATTGTCGATTTCATGGCCGATCCCCGTCAGCACAGGAATTGGACACAATGCGATGGCACGGCAAATATTCTCGGAATCGAAATAAACCAAGTCCGTTTTCGACCCACCACCTCGGACAATGCAAATAACATCCAGCGAAAGCCTTCCAAGTTTATCCAGAGCCGCCAATACAGTCGATTCTGTAGCTTCACCTTGCATCTTGGCTTCGACAAACGCGATACGGAACGAAAAACCGGATTGCAACAGGACACTTGTGAAATCATGATACGCTGCAGACCCGGGTGCCGTAATCAGTCCAACCCGTAACGGCCAGTCACTCAAGCTCAACCTTTTGTTGCGCTCCAGCAGTCCTTCCTTCAGTAGCCTTTCCAAAGTCCGCTGGCGTGTGATGCTCAGTTCACCCAAAGTGAAATTTTCATCTATGCCCGTCACCCTTGGCTGAAACCTTCCGGACGGCACGTAGAAATTCGCCTCGACCTGCAAAGCCACTTTCAATTCCACTCGAAGGACTAGCGGCGTAGGAAGTCGAGCAAACCGTAAATTATAGACTTCCAATTCCGAGGACCAGAGCGTGACTTCCAACACGGCTCGCGGCCGAGTATCCCCTTCCTCGAATTCACCCAAAGTGAGGTAGGCGATTTTGCCACGCACATTGAGCTGGGTGATCACCCCTTTTACCCATACCTGGGGAACCTGACTTTTAAGCAGGCGCTCGACACTGCGATTGTACTGGGTGATGGAAAAAAACTTTTGGCCAGGCGTAGAGTCCGATTTTACTGGTTCCAAGCCCATTTTTCAAAACTATAAAATAAGCACCCGGATTCGCTTATCCCTTCCCTACCGAAAGCCTGTCCAGACTGAAATCCTTGCATCCTCCCCCATCAAATGGTAATTTTTCTACCAAACGCCATTAAGGAGCCGATAAATGCCCATTGTCAATTACAAGACCTACATCAACATGTTGGAAACCGCCAACAAAAATAAATACGCCTATCCGGCTATCAATGTGTCCAGCATGGAAACCGCAAATGCCGCCCTGGTCGGTTTTGCCGAAGCCAAATCTGACGGCATCATCCAAGTGTCCACGGGCGGCGGCGAACACGCATCCGGCACCGGCGTCAAAGATATGGTGCTTGGCGCCATCTCCCTCGCCAACCATGTCCATCTCATGGCCGCAAAATACAATGTCAACATCGCCCTCCACACCGATCATTGCCAACCCAAAAAGGTCGACACCTTTCTCAAACCCCTAATCGCTGAAACCGCCCGTCGTCGCGCCAAAGGTGAAGCGAACCTGTTCAACAGCCATATGTTCGATGGCTCCGAATTGCCCCTGGACCAGAACATGAAAATCGCCAAGGAACTCATGGTCCTGTGCGCCCAAAACGAAATCATCCTGGAAGTCGAAGCCGGCGTAGTCGGCGGCGAAGAAGACGGCATGAACAACGAACACCTCCCCGCTGACAAACTCTATACGACTCCGGAAGACATGCTCGGTGTCTACCAGGCCCTAAGCTCCATCCCCAACGCACGCTATATGTTTGCAGCCACCTTCGGCAATGTCCACGGCGTGTACAAGCCCGGCAATGTCAAACTCAAGCCCAGCATCCTCAAAGACGGCCAAGACGCACTCAAAGCCAAGTTCAACGCACGCTTTGACCTCGTCTTCCACGGCGGCTCCGGCTCCTCCAAAGAAGAAATTTCCGAAACCCTGAACTACGGCGTCATCAAGATGAACGTGGACACGGACACGCAGTACGCGTTCTCTCGTCCCATTGCCGACCACGTCTTCAAAAACTACGATGGCATGCTCAAAGTAGACGGCGAAGTAGGCAACAAAAAAGCCTACGACCCCCGCGCCTACCTCAAAGCCGGAGAAAAAGGCATGGCGAAGCGCATCAAAGAAGCGTGTGAAGACCTTCACTCCGCTGGTAAGACACTCTACTCTGCCTAGTTAATTGGACATGTAGTTCCGGATACCGCTCAAATAAAAGTGCCCCTACTCAGGGGCATTTTTCCATGCATTCAAAACCCTACGTTGAGGTGTAATAGAGCAGTGGATGCGCTGAAGAAATGCCACTTAAGTCAGGTCCGTTGGAGGTATATTACCCCAGTCACGGTATTGTGGCTACTTGCCACGTAAATTTGAAGCCATTTCGCTCGCGCGCATTTTTGATTTTTCAACGTAGGGGGAGCCATTGTTTCCACATATCCATCGTATTTTGTTCGCAAAGCACCGTTCACTCTTTATTCATGCCGCACTTTGGGTCTCGCTACTTCTTGCCCCTTCCGCGAGGGCCCAAGCCTTGGCCCTTCCCAGTCCAGATCAACTAGCATGGCAGGATTTGGAAGTCGGGACTTTCTTTCACCTACAACCTGACGCCAACCCAACTCCAGCTTCCATCACCTATGCTAATTTCAACGCCGATGCTTGGGCTGACGCCGCAGCTGCCGAGGGGGCTCGGTATGTGATCATGGTAGCAAAGCATCGTTCGGGCTTTTGCTGGTGGTCTACTACTACAACGGATTACGGCATCAAGTCCGCACCTTACAAAGCCGGTAAGGGAGATATAGTAGCAGAACTGTTCGCAGCATGCCGGGCGCGCGGGTTAAAAGTCGGATTCTACCTTAGCCCAGAGGACATCCATTTCGGGATTGGAATTGGAGGGAATACACCTGATACCGCATTGCAGACTCGCTATGCAGCAATTTTCACCCAGCAGATGAAGGAGCTTTGCAGCAACTACGGCGACATCTCCGAAATTTGGTTTGATGGAGGACTCCTTCCCCGTATTATGGACTCCGTGAGGACCATAATTAAAACAAAGCAACCGCACGCGATTTTGTTTCAGGGTCCGGATGCAACGATCAGGTGGGTGGGTAACGAGAATGGGGTTGCGCCGTATCCTGCCTGGAACGCCACTGACAATAATGGCGGCACGGGAACTGTCGCTGATAGTAAACCAGACGGCAAGTACTGGCTGCCCATGGAGTGCGACGCATCCATTAGCAACGCATGGTTTGGTGGCGTGGTAGAGAATCTCAATACATTGGTGGACCGATACTTCCGTTCAGTAGGGAATGGCCAAACGCTTTTGAACAGTTTTTCGCCAAGTCCGGATGGACATTTGGATCTGAGTTATGTCAGCCGGGCTGCAGAGTTCGGGGCGGAGATCAAAAAACGAATCGGGTTTCCACTGGCGCAAACCTCTGGGGAGGGGATCAATCTAGTGCTTGACCTCGGCAAGCCGGTTGCTATCGACCACGTGATTATGATGGAAGACATTGCCTTCGGCGAACGGGTGAGGGAGTATACCCTGGAAGGCATGGTCGGCGGGTCCTGGACCCCGCTCGCATCCGGAACGGCCATCGGGCACAAGCGGATCCATGCTTTAACTCCTGTCACCGTATCGCAAGTCCGGATAAATTTCACCAAATATGCCGCCGTCCCTAAGATTAGAAATTTATATGTGACAAAGACCGGTGTAGCTGTGATTGATTCCACACCGCCCTCGGTGCCGTTAGGCCTTACTGGCATTGCAAGCGGAAACGACAAGGTACAGTTGACCTGGAGCGCTTCGGCCGACTCCCAAAGTGGCATTCAGAATTATGTGATTTACCGGAACGGTGCCATTGCAGGCAAAAGCTCGACGACTTCGTTTCTCGATATGGGCTTGAGCGAATCGACCTCGTATTCGTACCAGGTCTCGGCCATCAATGGCTTAGGCGCGGAAAGCGGTAAGAGCGCCACTCTGGTGGTCCTTACTTCCGCCGATACGACACGGCCAAACATCGTCGGAGCGGCAATCAAAGGCGATACAATTTTCGTCACATTCACGGAAAAGGTCGAGAAAACATCTGCGGAAAACGTTGCGAATTATCACCTAAGCAACAATGCACTCATTGGACCGGCGAAACTCCTATCCGATTCAGTGACGGTGGGTTTGATCATCCCAACTTTTCCTGGTTCCGAATCCCTGACCTTGTCGGTAAGCCAGATTCGGGATCGTGCGAAAACAGCGAACAGCATTCTACCGAACACGACCGTGCCCGTCCTCTATGGCCTCGCGAAGTTCTGGAAGTTCGACGAAGGTACCGGCTCTACTATCCTCGATAAGGTAAGCGGCAAAACAACACCCATCCTTGGAAATGCGGCGTGGACGGATGGAAAAATAAACAAGGCGCTGCTTTTCGACGGAACATCTACCTATGTCGACGTCGCTGACCTGCCCTCGGCGAGCGACTTCACCATCTCAACCTGGATTAAGCCTGCTACCGCAAAGATGCAGATGATTTGCGCCAAAGAGCAGGCAGGCCATGCTCCTTACCAGTGGCGACTTTATCTCACCGCATCCACACATCTAGGCTATGAAACAAGTGATGATGGCGCGCTGGATTTCGGTCTGTATCCTTTCGAATCGCCGTCTCCGATTGTCCTCAACCAATGGACGCATATCGCACTAGTTCGCAACGTTTCAACGCTTTCGTACGAGCTGTTCATAAACGGCCAATCCGTGTTGCAGAAGACACCCACTGCATTCATCAATCAACCCTACAATCTATCTCACATGCTGATAGGAGGCAGGTATGCCTCCGACGGGACCTCAGTCATGGCTTCCGAACTCTTCAGCGGTGCCATGGATGAATTTCGCAGCTATTCACGCTGTCTGTCAGGCGCCGAAATCGCGGCCCTGGCCATCGAGCAGCCCTTGCTTGTTCCAAGCCAGCGATTGGGATTGCAGATGCAGGAGCACGTGCGCTATTTCAATAATCGCCTGACCATTCCAAGTAGCATGGCTGCCGATGGACCCTGGGATATCTCCATTGTCGATTCACAAGGGAAGCGGGTCTTGAGAGACCGGGTTCAACGGGGACAATTCGTCTTAGACGTTACACTACCCACGGGAGCCTACTGGATCGAGCTAAGATCCCAATCTCAAAGCGTACCCAAAACCGAAATAATCACCATCCTTAAATGAATGGTTAAAATCACCTGCCAATTAGGAGAAAGGTTCTAACCCCTGCCCAGGACAATACAAGAGTTGTGTCCCCCGAACCCGAAACTATTGCTAATCCCAAACTCCGCCGTCGTCGTAGACATCTGATTCGGCGAACAGTCAATGTCAATTTCCGGATCTTGGTTTATCACATTCATGGTGGGATGCACCTTACCGGAATTTAATGTCATGAGCAATGCTATTGCCTCGACAGCAGACGCACCGCCCAGCAAATGCCCAATCATGGACTTGGTGGAATGCACTTTCATCGACTTCAAATGATTGCCGAAAACCATGCCCAAAGCTTTTACCTCCGCTACATCGCCGAGCGGTGTAGAAGTGGCATGTCCATTCACTACTCCAATTTCGGTCAATGGCACGCCCGATTCCGCCAAAGCCATTTTGATTGCTTGACACACACCTTCGCCGGATTCCAATGGCGCGGACATATGATGAGCATCAGAACTGGATCCATATCCCTTTAGAACCCCAAGGATTTTTGCCCCGCGCGCTTCAGCGTGCTCACGGGCTTCCAATACCAAAACGCCTGCCCCTTCACCCAAAACGAATCCATCCCTGTCCATGTCGAAGGGCCGTGACGCCGTAGCAGGATCGTCATTGCGTCGCGACAATGCCCGCATATTCGCGAATCCAGCCACGGACGCTGCGCAAACAGCCTCTTCCCCGCCACCGGCCAGCATCACGTCGGCTCTGCCCAAACGGATCTGATCCGCGGCCGTGGCTATTGCGTGATTGCTTGAAGCGCAAGCGGAAGTCACGGACCAATTGGGTCCACGCCAACCTAAGCGAATGCCCACCATTCCCGCGCCCATATTGGTAATGGACATAGGAATAAAAAAGGGCGATACGCGTTTTGGTCCTTTTGTGGTAAGGAGTCCAGCATTTTCAGTGAATATTTCGATGCCACCCATACCTGAACCCAGAATGATGCCAGCCCGAGTTAAATCGAATTTAGCAGTATGTAAACCGGATCGTTCTACGGCCGAAACAGAGGCATGCATGAGGTATTGAATAAACCTGCTGGTACGCCCCAATTCCTTGGCGTCAAAGTAGGCGGAACCGTCGAAGTCTTTGACCTCACCGGCAAAATGAACGGAGTAAGCGGAGGTATCAAAACGAATGATATTGGAAATTCCCGATTTTCCCGCCAGCAGGTTGGCAAAGTACGTTTCCGGATCATTTCCCAGCGGACTTACTATACCGGTTCCGGTGATTACGACTTCTCGATTCTTATTCATGTGTTTCCTTACCGGTAGGAATCCGGATTCATTCCGGCTTCCGGCGACGCGAGCGTCGCTGCCTTGCTATGTTTTGGCATTGCACCGGACTCGTAACGAGATTCGGAAAAGATAAGAAAAGGGGTGCAAAGTGGACAGTAATCTAGTCTGGGTTGATTTGGAAATGACGGGCTTAGATCCCCAGAAAGACCAGATCCTTGAAATTGCCACATTGATTACCGATTCGGAATTGAACATTATTGCCGAAGGACCAAACCTGGCTATTTTCCAAACGGAGGAGATACTCAAAGGCATGGATGAATGGAACCAGACCCATCATGGAAAATCCGGCTTGATAGACCGTGTACGGGCCTCTACCGAATCCTTGCGAACTGCGGAAGAAAAAACTCTGACCTTTGTCGCCAGCCATTGTAAGGCCTCTCGCTCTCCATTGTGCGGCAATTCCGTGTGGCAGGATCGCCGTTTCCTCGACCGATATATGGCGGATTTAAACCGCTTTTTCCATTATCGGATCATTGATGTCAGTTCCATAAAGGAGTTGGCAGCCCGTTGGTATCCCAAACTTCCACCATTAAAAAAAGCGGAATCCCACCAAGCCCTGGCAGATATCCGAGAGTCCGTGGAAGAATTGCGCTTCTACCGGCGTAATTGCTTTCAAGGGACAGGCTCTTAAATTTTCGACTATTATTTTGTCCTATTTATCCGCTCCGAAAAATCTTAAACTATTAGGTAGATTACCTGGGGCAAAAATCGTTTTCCGCGCATCCATTTTTGTGAGGACTTGGCCATAAAATTTCAGGACTATGATTTCAGTGGAAGGGATGGCCGGAGAGCCTCCCGTTTTTCCCCAGTAGTTACACCCTCGCGACGCATGCGCATTATCGCGTATAGCATCTTGATCGGATTGCCGGTAGTGGTTTTTGGATTTCAAAAAATTGTTAAGCATAGTTCAACCAAGCTTAAGGCAAACCTCGCGTCAGCTGTAACAAAGAGCGTGGAAACTAAGCCAATTTCACCAGCAACTACAGAGCCTCGGATTGCATCCGCCACCAACGGATTGGACCTAGAATGGCAAGCACCTTTGCGAAATTATCCCGCGGCGGATACCTTTAGTTTCAAAGGCACAGCCATGGAGGCCCAGTATTCCTCCGACTCCCTGCTTAATGCCAGAGTAAAAGTGTACCTCGAAAGGTACCAGCCGGAAACTGGAGTTATCCTAATTTCCGATCTTAAATCGGGTCGTATCCTGGCCCTAGGTGAACGTCAGGATACGAGTGTTACCGATAGACCAAAATTGGCTTTTGGATCTGGTTTTCCAGCCGCATCCTTAATTAAAATATTAACCGCCACCGCTGCATTAGAATGCGATTCCAAGTACTTAACAGACAGCATTCCACAATGGGGTTCATACCACACCCTATATCGCAGCCAACTTCACCTCGATCGCCCTGGTCGCCAAAACAAAATCTCGCTTGAAATGGCTTTTGCCAAATCTGTGAATCCAGCTTTTGGATTGATGGGATTATCCATGGGTCCAGAGCGACTGAGGGCGCAGGCGGTTCGCCTTGGCTTCAATCAAAGCATTCTACCAGCTGGAGTTGCCCAAAGTCGTATTGACTTTCCAGATTCAGGCTTTTCACTGGCTGAAGTCGCCTGCGGCTTTACCAAAAAAACCACTATTTCTCCGTGGCATGCCTTGGAAATTGCGCGTGGTTCCGGTGACGATGGTAAGCTGCGCGCCTGCTCATTTATTTCAAGCATCAAAAACTTGGCAACGGGTCAGCAAATGCCCATCCATTTTGAATCAGGAAGTGTTTTTCTTTCGCAAGCAAACCTGCCTAAGTTGCAAGCGCTGATGCATGCTACCGTAACCATGGGCACAGCCCGTAAAGGCTTTCATTCCATTCTCAAAGCCAACCAAATGGAAAAGATTGAAGCAGGAGGCAAAACGGGTTCATTGGATGGTGAGGAAACTCCTGGCCGATTCGATTGGTTCATAGGATTTGTAAGGCTGAAAGCAGAGCCTTCGCAGGGATTGGCCTTTTCCATTATGCTCGTCCATCGGGAATATGCCAGCATCCATGCGAGTCAATTGGCCGCACTGCTCATCCGAGATTGGCTGACAAAATTGGAAAAAGCGCACAGGGCTGAACTCGTCTACCGGGCAGTCTGAACGACGGAGACTAGCAGGACATGGCACGGAAAAAAGTTGCATTGATCCTGAGTGGCGGTGGTGCCCGAGGTGCCTACCAAGCAGGCATTCTTTCGGCATGGAAGGATATCTTCCAACGCAATGGCAATATTGAAATAATCGTGGGTGTATCTGCCGGTTCCATCAATGCCGTGCGCCTCATGCAGTCCGCGCCCAATTACTCCACGGGTGTGGAAGCGATCGTTGACCTCTGGTCTAATTTGGTTCCAGAACAAATTTTCGAATCCGACTTTCGCGCCGTCGTCAAAAATTTGATTCGCCTCGTTAGATCTTCGCGCCATCAAAAAAACTACCAGAATGATACTAGCCTAATCAATGCAGTTTTGAGCACCGCACCTCTTTACGACTACTTGCGTAAGAATACCGACATGGGCCAAGTACAACAGCGTCTCCGTACACTCCCGGACCATTCCCTAGCGATCAGTTGTTTTGATTATACCGACATGAAAAACGTCACCTTTTTCCAAACTCGCGAGGCTTGTCCATCCTGGGAACGACCTACTGTGCGCGGCGTTCGTACCTCGCTGACCACGGAACATATCATGGCCTCTTGTGCAGTCCCACTGATTTTTTCTCCAGTCGTTATGGATGGTCATTATTATGGCGATGGCTCCTTAAGAAATCTAACTCCATTGAATGCTGCCATCCGCCTAGGTGCGGAACGCATCATCAATATCAGTTTGCGGGGAAATTCTTATCAGCAAAAGTCAAATGTCGCACCCACCCTCGGCCGCATAGCAGCGACCATGCTCGATTCTATGTTCTTGGATTCGGTTGATATCGATTCTCAATTCATGAATCGCATCAATTTGCTGGCAACAAAAATCAATGAAACCGACCGTGACGTTCGCATTATCGATTTGTGCCGTGTGGGCCCTATGTTGAATTTTAGTGAAATAGCCGGAAAGTACCGGAAACGATTTCCAAAAACCCTTCGCTACTTATTTGGAGGCTGGATTTCCTCCGAACTGCTCAGCTATCTTCTGTTTGACGGAGAGTATGCCAAGGAATTGATAGAATACGGAAAGCAGGACGGCGAACTATTCCTCGATGTAGTCGAAGAATGGCTTCTGAGCAATTAAAGAATGTTGACCAAAAAATTTTACTGGTCGATTAAACTGGGTTCGTCTTCGCCAGTTTGGTTTTTGGTTTTTCCTAAATTTGTCATGGCACCCAGCGAAATGGAGATGGAACCGTTTTGCAATCCCATGTTGTTCTTCCAGCCTATTTTGGCATTGGGACGGAAGGCTACACTGATAAAGGGCCGGCTCTTCCCCTTAAAGAAGTATTCCACTCCAACTAGACCGCGGAGATAATCGGTATCGCCCCCGGGTTTGGAAATTCCTAAATTTTCTGACACTTGACCCGTAGCGGATTTTTGCTCTCCATCCCAGGCATAATACTCTCCGCCTACAACAAAGTTTAATTTTTCCATTACCATGAACTGTATAGATACACCGCCATTGTAAATGATCGGTGTTTTAATGTTGCCTGAAGCATCGGAGCTTTTGAGATAACCGGCCGATCCATAGGATACAAACCGCGTGGTATTTGATAAAAACCGGGGCGTCGCCAATTTCGCCGAGCCACCACCATACAGTCCATAGTCTGTCAGGTAATTATGTCTCGTTGTATCGCTTAACAATTTATCAGGCACTACGGCGTCCAATTCCCCACCTCCACCAAAAATCCCCATCTGAATATATGGCCATGGCGCATAATCCAAACTTAAACCGGTAGTATTCAGAAGTGAAGGGTAGGCTTCCTCAAAAAGATCCTGACCGCTATGATCAAAAAATGCGGCAACGGAAACTTGGGACGGTCCAAATTCTGACATTGGACTGCCAGGTGGATAACCAAACCCCAAGGAGGATAAAAACAACGTTAAGCCGACTATGCGTAAATTCATGAATTCCTCAATTAGTTACCTGCAATGATAGGGAGGTAGACATCAACATACGAGCGTATTCCATTGGCTTCCGCTGTGAGTCTCACCGAGACACGCCTCGCCATGGATTGAACATAAACAATTTGGGTAACTGCCTTGCCAAGCACTGTCGTAACCTGACGCGTAACGCCAACCGATACTTCGCCCGGGAAGGGATGGCCGGAACTGCTTCCAAAATACGTTTCCTCATAGAGATTTCCATTTGCATCCAATTGTCCTGTACACTGACATTTGCCATCGTGGTTGGCATCGAAGAAGGGTTCCACGGAATCCCGAACCCCATTTTTATTAAAGTCCACATAAAGTTTTTCCCTAGCCGTCGAATCGAACCACCTGTTAGGCACCCATGGTTCGGCATCATATCCGTCCCACCTTCCATTCATATTTATATCCGTATAGGATTCGGGCGGGAAGTTGATCACGCCATTGCCGTCGATATCTTCACCCCGGGCAGGACGTGATGTAAACCTTTCCGCTGGGACTTCGTCTGGATCCAGCTTTTTGTTGTTGTTATAATCCCCCCAGGGCAGCTCATACCACGTGGTATCTCCATATAGGGAATAGTACGGGAATACATCGATTAGGTGATAAGTTGAACCAAAGTACCATGCGGATACCGGGGTGGTACTGAAATTCACCGGTGTTCCATCGGATACCAAATTTCCATTAACGTCCGTCACCACCGCCGCGGCAGGCAGAGCAAACGTTCCATCATTGGGGTTTACCCCTTTTAGAATATTCACGCCAACGCTCACTTTATGCGGTGGGCCGGAAATGGTCAACCCCACGGTATCGGAAGAGGCAATCACCAACGTATCCGTGCCGGAAATATCCAAGGCCACTGCCGCCAATTTAACTCCACGATACAGACTGATGACACCACCTGCCTTAAAGGTGGCCTCGCCTTGCCCAGCTTTGGTGTAGTCCACAGGCGGGGTAATCACCTCATCACCACCCCCAGCGCCCTTTACAAGCCTGAAACTGATGAGCACACCGGTCATGACGTTATTTGAACTGTCGAATGCCTGTACAATTAACTTGGTCTCTCCAATCTTGACTGGAATATTGTCTGGTGTAACTTTCAAATCCAGGCGTGCCACTTTTAATGCTT
The DNA here is from genome assembly GCA_043732185.1 of Fibrobacteria bacterium. Classification (GTDB taxonomy): domain Bacteria; phylum Fibrobacterota; class Fibrobacteria; order UBA11236; family UBA11236; genus Chersky-265. The sequence continues at coordinate 70,111 of JAYTHY010000066.1, read as the reverse complement.
TAATGGGGATCGTAATATTCCCACTTGACAGCAAAGTTCGATTTCCAAAAGCATCCTTGCTGTAGGCTTCCACATTAACGGTCGCCAAGCCAGAACCATTTACGCTTTTAAGGACGATAGAGCCAGAACCGGCCACGGTATTCGAAAAGGGTGACGTAGCGAAGGTTCCAAAAGTAGTGGTCCAACGCAATTCCGCTCCGTTAATATTGTTATTCGCTCCATCCTTCAAAGTGGCAGTAATGGTACTTTTGTCCACACCATCGCCAAAAATGCTTGTCTTCGAAGCGCTTAATGACAAAGTATTGTTGGTGTAGGTTACGGTATCTACACTCTTGGCACCTAATGCCCGCGCGGTTATTAAAATATCCCTGGCTTCATGGCAGGTAATATTGGTTTTGTATTGACCGCGAGTATCTGTAACAACAATTAGAGACTCAACACCGGACTGGGCAAAACCTTTATATGCACCCTTTACCACAATTTCCAAGGAATCTCCCGACATAGGCACATTACCGCCATCCTTCAGCTCGAACAGGATTGAATTAATGCTATCGCGCATGAGAATACGCTTGGCAGGCGCCACGGAAATGGTGATGCCATCAAAAGCCACAGTCTGCTGGGCTGTCGCTCCGGTTTTCACTAACGTGGCCGTTACGATAACGGAACGGTTCACACGTTCAGATTTAAGAATGGTAGTGGCTTCTCCCCAATTATCCGATTTCGCTTCGCCTCTAACTAGGCCGCCTGTAGAAGTGAAGGTAATCAATTCCCCGGCAAGGGGATTGTTATTATCATCCTTGACTAAAGCTTTAAGTTGAGTGGAATCGGTTCCATCCGCCCTAAGCGTTGAACGAGCCGCAGTGAACACCATTTTTCTTGGCCGGTCCGTACCTGTATCTTCCGCCACCGTCAATGTAAAGGTCACCTGACGGGTAAGTCCGGCGGCTGTTTTAACCTTTACCTGAAGCGTCCCGGCCGAGCCTGGAATCAAGGCAAGCACTCTAAAAGAAACTTTGCCGTCCGGTCCCGAAGTATCAATGGCAACCGTGTCCTTTGCCGCGGACCCAAAAATGGAAAAGAGAGTGCTTGTTAAAGTAACAACGGCATTGGATAAAGGCTTATCTTGGGCAGAATCCAAAATTTGGAAAATGACCAACGTCGTTTCCTTGGCTACCAATTTTGTGGGTAACGACTCAATCACCTTTGGTGCTACCGGCTTTTCCGTGACCAAAATGCTGATGGCTAGACTTTTGATTTTGGATCCAGAGGTAACCTTGACGCTAACTGTTCCTGCACCAGGCGAAGAGGAAAAGATGCGGAAGGATACTTTGCCGTCATCCGGTACGGAATCCAGCTTCAAAGCAGAATTTCCCGCCGCGGATAGGATCGCAAATCGAGTGCTTGTGATGGAAATAGCTGCATTTTTGAGGGGAAGTCCCGTTGCAGAATCCGAAACGGCAATTTGCACCGATCCTGTATCTGTCGGTAAAACATTAAAAGGAGTGGAAACCACCTCAATTTTTGGAGTACGGGACGAATCCACGCTCGCGGGTTTTATAGTCGGGTTCAACGATTTGCCTGGTTCGCATTGCATGAGCATGAGGCTTAAAAAAAAGGCCGCGGGCACACTCGAGGAGGTCCACATTTTCCTAAATAGTCGCATCCTGCACTCCTTTAAAAGCAAATCCCGCTTTGCCGTAAATTTGACAATCCTGGATATTATAGCCAAAATTCATTAGGCAATTCCGTAAAAAATTTGAGATATTTTATCCGGACAGCAAACTAGCAAAACTGGACCAAACATGACCTAGGAAGCAAAAGGCATTGTTTCCGACATCCCGTTATGCTAGTTTTGCGGGCACAGAAAACTCCTACTTTTTGAAGGAGGGTTAGGCTAACTGGTAAGTCAGCGGTCTTGAAAACCGCCGCCCGTAAGGGCTTGGGGGTTCGAGTCCCTCACCCTCCGCCACTTTATTTACCCCATTTTCACTAAAACAGACATTGCCGTGCCCGGGAACTCGTTGGACATCCAAATAATGCCATAGGCCAAGCGAATGGGATTTGTGGGATGTTTTCCAAAAGGCATCAGGAAAGATATCCGGAAACCATTTCAAGTTCCTGACTAAAATCATCTTGCGACGGCTTCCATTCCACCTTGGCCAAGGCAAACACCTCGACGGAAGCACAGCCTGCCTTAAGCAATAATCCCGAGCACTGGCTAGCTGTCGTCCCTGTTGTGAAAACGTCATCTATCAAGAAAAGTTTTTTTCCTTTAATGTCCAATGAACTGGAACACGAAAATGCCGCATCCAAATTATGCCTACGTGCCGTTTTCGCCAATTTTGTCTGGGATTCCGTATATTTTGTTCTGCGCAGCAGATTAGAAATTATGGGTCGACCGGTTAAACGTGCCAATTCAGTAGCTATTATCTCAGATTGATTGTATCCGCGTTCCCGCCTACGAAGAGGATGAATGGGCACCGGCACCAGGCCATCACATGAATTTATCCGCGCGATGAGGTCCGACCTAAAACGCACGTATGCACATAAAAACGAGATGTGTCGTCGCAAATTTCGATATTTGAAACCATGTACCAAAGTTGAAACTTCCGGCGACATGCGAAACAAAAATTGAGCCGTGTTAAATGGATGTTCGTTTTCGTCATGGTCGGCCTCACACTCATCCAGACCACATTGGGCACACAAAGCGTTTCGCAAAGGTTTCAGTTTTTTAAGGCAGGATAGGCATAAAGGCGTGCTAGCCCAGCGATGATTATGGCAATGCACACAAATCGGTGGAATAAAAAGCGATGGTACGATTTTTAAGCACATAGCCAAGCTTTTCCACATTTTTGAAAAACCGATGACGGGTTTTATTTTATTGGATTCTAACATTGGAATTAAAGATTCTGCCCATGCGCGCGTAAGCTGACGACCAGCCCCAACATGATAAGACAAGAAATGAGAAAAGAACCGCCATAGGAAAGAAACGGCAAAGGCAATCCAGTCACCGGCATCAATCCAATGGTCATGGAAACATTAACGATAATATGAAAACCCAATATTCCCGCAACCCCCATGGCCACCAAACTGACAAATCGATTGCGAATATCCGCGCCCACTCGGAGAATGCGGTGAATAAGAAATAAGTAAAGGGCAAGCAATCCAAGGCAACCCAGAAAACCAAATTGCTCACCCAGAACTGAGAAAATAAAATCCGTATGCTCTTCGGGTAAGAAACTTAAGTTGGTCTGCGAACCCGCTAAGAAACCCTTCCCCATCAACTGGCCGGACCCAATCGCCACCTTACTTTGCAAAACCTGGTAACCTGCGCCCAACGGATCCCTTTGAGGATCCATGAATGTCATGATTCTTCCCCGTTGATGCTCATACAGTACCTTATTCCAAACGAATATGGCTCCATAGCCGGCAGCGATATTAACCAAAAGAAGCAAGACTCCAACTTTTAAATTGACCCGCCTAAAAATAATGATCGCGATAAGAATGACGAAGAGAAAAGCCCAAGCCAATTGGTGGAAGGTCAAGGCCACGGATAAAACCGGAGAGGCTAGTAGAAATATTTCCCGCAATGAAAGACCAGACCAGTAAGCCATTACCACAGTCATCGCGACAAAAGAAATTGCCGTACTGAGATTGGGCTGATTCAATACCAGGATAAATGGAATCAGGAATAACACAAATGGCGCAATCAAAGTCTTGGGTCGCGCCAGTATGATTGGTTGAAAAGCCAATAGGCGCGCCATAGCGAGTAACAATGCCACCTTGGTTACTTCCGAAGGTTGGATATTGAATCCACCGGGCAAGGCTATCCACCGCTCGACGGAATTTGCTTTAAAAACAATGATGTATAACAATGGAAAGAGCGAAAGCACATAACCTGGATAGGCCATGGCATAAAAAATTTTAACCGGAGTGATATACAATCCTCCCATGGCTAAAATGCCCATAACCGCGTACAGGATTTGCTTCTGCCAATGCCTCCCCGGCTCATCCCATGTAGCGGAATAAACCGCTAGAAGTCCAATTCCAAGAATCAGACCAAGAGATACCAACATGGGAATGTCAAAGGACTGGTTGCTTTTCTCCGACCATCTTCCGCTTGAAGTAGTGCCGGAAAATTTCCCCGGCAATTGGTGCCGCAAAACTTCCTCCATGGCCAACGTTTTCCAATACCACCGCAATGGCCAATTCCGGTTGGTACAGGGGTGCCACCCCTACGAAAAGTGCATGCGTCTTACCACCATGTGGGTTTTCTGCCGAACCTGTTTTTCCGCCTACCAATACGCCTTCAACCCTGGCACGTCCACCCGTTCCCCTAGGCGAATTGACAACAGATTCCAACGCCTTCCATATCACTTGGCGTTGACCGTCGGTTATATCGAGCCTGGAAAGAATTTGCGGTTCATATCGCACTATAGTTTGTCCCTCGCGATCCCGGATTTCCTTAATGAGATGCGGTTTATAAACCACCTTGCCATTGCCCAACCCGGCAGCATAATTCGCCAGCTGAAGAGGGGTTACGATTTGACCTTGCCCAATGGAAAGATTTAAAACCAAGCCCCGCGACCATCGCCAACCTCTGCGTTGGAATTTTTTAGTGTAGCTTGCCGAATCAATCAATTCTCCACTCCGCTCATCGTCCAAATCAATGCCAGTATGTGCGCCAAAGCCAAATTCACGGGCCACTTTGTTAATGATGTCCATGCCAATGATTAAGCCCACTTGATAATAGTAGGCGTCGCATGATTGTGTAAAAGCGTCGACCATATTCAATGCGCCATGTCCTCTCGGCTCCCAGCAGTGCCAGAAGCGATTTCCGAATCGGTATCCACCCTGACAGGATTTGGACATATGCGCGTCGGGGTCAATGCGCCCTGACTGTAGACCGGCAATTGAAACAACGCCTTTAAATGTTGAGCCAGGTTCATAGCCTCCTACAGTAGCTCGATTATTTAGCGGCATAGCGGGGTCCAAAGCGAGTTTGGCCCAAGCTTTCGATCGTTTGTCTCGCGAGAGGGAAAAAATATTCGCGTCCATGCGCGGACTGGAGGCCATCACCAAAACTTCCCCATTGCGAGGGTCGATGGCAACCACAGCGCCCCGGACTGTATCGGCAAGTAAGGATTCCGCCAAACATTGAAGATCCATATCTAAAGTGGTGATCAAATTTTTTCCGGAAACCGGTTTAATCTGCGGCATTTCCTTGATGACTTCCATCTCCTTGCCAAAGGCATTCACCTTTATATACCGCACTCCGTCACGACCACGGAAATAGGCTTCATAGGATTTCTCCAAGCCTTTGCGGCCTATACGGTCGCCCTTCATGTAGGGCAAGCTGTCGCTGCCTTCTTTAACTTCCGATGACGTTTCAAGTTCATCTTCTTTTATTTCGTCCATGTAGCCCAGTACGTGGGCGGCATCGGCGCCGAATGGATACGATCGACGCGAGTCCAGAATGGTTGCTACACCGGGCAGATCCAATTGATGTTCTTCGACCATGGCCACAATGGCTGCCGATGCATCCTCCAATATGACCAACGGCTGAAACCGCTTCCAACGCCCTCGTTGGATACTCCATGCCACAAGGGCTGAATCGAAAATCCGGGTACCTAAAGTGTCCTGAAATCGCAGAAGATTGGCCAATACTCGTTTTGGATCCTTAAGCTGAGTGGGAAGTATTGCGATTTGATAAGAAGGTCGGTTCCTGGCGATCAAGACCCCGGCCCGGTCATAGATTAGGCCACGCGGGGCATGCACTATCTGTAGTCGAATGCTGTTCTGGTCGGAAAGTTTTTGATGATAGGAGCCCATGATGATCTGGAGATAAAAAAGGCGAATGACCAACCCAGCCATTAGCAAACCAAAAACAACCAAAATATTTCTAGCTGCGGAATTGCGATAAAAGGAGTCATCAAGTCGATTGGAATTGTTCAGACTCATGAACGCTGGCCATCCCTTCGCAGGGGCGTCACCAAGAAATAGAAAAACACCGATCCTATCAAGAGAGTATAAATTCCCGACGGTATGGACTTTCTAAACAAAGCATCCCAAAAAACATGTCCATGATATCCGGCAGCAAGCGCGTAGACGGCATCATGAACCAGAAATGCAATCGCCAAGAAAAGCACTTTGGTGGCCGGCATTACCTTTATGACTTTATCATCCAGTAACCCAGAAAAATATCCCACCATACATTTTGATAAGGCATTGGCTCCCAGTGCTTCGATAGCGTATACATCCTGAATGAGGCCAATAGTAAGTCCACAGAAAAGTCCGGTAAGGGTGCCGTAGCGCATCGCGATAGCCACTAATGCGACAATAACCAGGTCCGGTTGGATTGAACCGATGGAAATGATGCGTACCACGGTTTGTTGTAGAATAAGGGCCAGGACCAATACACTTAGACTTTTCAAGAAATTCATTTTTCAGCACCAACTGTCCAAGAATCCTTGCGAATCAGAACGAATATTTCTTCTACCAAATCCGGATTCTGAAAAGGTTTGACATTCCATGCTTTAAGAATATCATCACCTGCACCCGCGTCTTTATGCGGCTCACCCACTTCACCTACCAATAATCCTTTTGGAAACACGCCACCCATTCCAGAGGTCATCATAGTGTCAGCACTCTTAACATCCGCATCAACCGGGAATCGAACTAAGAGTTTACCACCTGGCCAGGCTTCCAAAACGCCTGTGACTCGACTGCGACTGCATAAAACCGAAACCTTGCTGTTTGGGTCGGCCAGTCCCTGGACAAGTGCATGACTGTTGTACAATTTAACGGTTTTCCCCACCACCCCCAATGCGGTTAGCACTGGCATGTTTACATCAATGGAATCATCGCTTCCCAAATTGATAACCCAATTCCTAGAATATCGTCCCGGATCCTCAGCTATGATTTGGGCCATTTTCAGTTTTAACCCACTACGGGCTCCAAAGGCTTCCATTTGTTCAATTCGGGGAAGCTCCTTTATGGCCTGTCCCATAAAATCATTCTCCAACCTCAAGGCTATGTTCTGCCGCTTCAAATCTTCGTTCTCCTTGAAAACCCGAATGGTTCGATTCAATCGAGAAAGTATAGCTTGCGCCGGATAAAGAAACGTGCTGATCATCACATCATGAAAAGTTTGCCGTTCAGGAGGCTTGAGCGATATCAAAATGGCACAGGCCATGATGCAGCTAAAAAGGGAAACGACGCCCTTCCCAAAGGTAAAGAGCCTGCGGATCCAATAGAAAAGACTCACCTTTTGACCCAGTTTGGAAGTGCTGTGAGCATAGCCACTTTGCCAGTTTTCATGGAGGCCCTTCTCAAGCTACGGATGCGGGAAACCATGGAACGACCACTGTAACCGAAAAAAGCCTTTGAATACGCAGTCCGTAACCGGAGTCCGCTACCGGCTCGCGTCCATCAATACCTTATAATACTTGTCCATATCCTCTAAAATGCGGGCTGTGCCTTTGCAAACACAAACCAGAGGATCATCGATTACATTAACGGGCAAATTGGTTTCTTGTCTCAGCAACTCGTCGAATCCTCGCAGCTGTGAGCCGCCACCCGTCATGACGATTCCCTTTTCAAGTATATCCGCTGATAACTCTGGTGGTGTCTGTTCCAAAGCGCGCTTGACGGCTTCTACGATGGCATTGACGGGTTCAGCAAGGGCTTCTCGAATTTCTGCCGAAGTGATTTTCAATGTGTGTGGAATTCCGGCCATCAGGTCACGACCGCGCACTTCCATTTCGAGCTCGCGTTCAAGTGGATACGCAGAACCGATTTGCATTTTAATTTTTTCAGCCGTGCCTTCACCCACCAGTAGATTGTAATTCTTTTTCAAATAGCTGATGATGGCCTCATCCATTTCATCGCCGCCCACCCGCACGGAGGCATCACAAACAATTCCATAAAGGGCAATGACCGCAATTTCAGACGTCCCACCGCCAATGTCAATAATCATATTTCCACTTGGGTCCTCAACTGGAATACCCATACCTATTGCCGCCGCCATGGGTTCTGCTACTAGGTAAACTTCGCGCGCTCCCGCCTTCTGGGCGGATTCCAACACGGCACGTTTTTCAACTTCAGTGATGCCAGAAGGCACACCGACCACAATTCGAGGACGGAGAAAAAACAGCGGGTATTTCTGAGCGATTTGGATCATCCGTGTTAGGAGACTTTCCACCATCTGGAAGTCTGCAATGACTCCATCCTTCATAGGCCTTACGGCAATAATTTCACCAGGAGTGCGGCCTAACATACGCTTAGCCTCCGACCCAATGGCTAAAACCTTATTGGTGCGCCTTTCCACGGCAACCACCGAGGGTTCATTGATCACTATACCACGTCCGCTTACATGGACCAAGGTATTCGCTGTTCCCAAATCTATACCGATATCACTTGATAAGAAACCGAACAAGGGGGAGGTACTCCTCTATGGCTAAGGGAAAACCAAAGTTGCAGAGATCAGGTAAAAACTACAAATTTATGATTTCGCATCCTAGGCTTTGTAGGAACTAATGCGACTCTGATCCAGTAAATTTTTCGGGGATGTGAATTAACTTAACATCATACCTGTCCCAAAGTCCCGCTGTAGTGCGATATCGATACTTTCGGACCTGGCATAGATTCAGCGAGGGATCGAGGTAAAAAAAGACCAAAGTAGCTCTGGCCTGGAAGACGATTGAAGTATCTCCATGATACTCTTCATATTCATCACGGATAAAGTAGGGCTTGGCTAACAGTGCACTCTTGGCCTTAGGCGGCAAGTCCACTAGAATGTCCTTGAGATCGGCCTTGGCAATTTCATCTAGGGAATCCACCAAGGAATGATGGGAGGCGGAACAGCCTCCTCCGAACAGCCAAAGGAAGGCCACAAGAATGAAAGTTGGAAATTGGTTCATTCCCTGAACAGGACTAGAAGGAATAAGTAGCCGAAATTCGGGAAATCACATGATGCTCAGGTCCCGAAAAAAGATTGCCGAAAGTATAAAGTAGATCCTCGGCCAGAGTAGCGTCCACCTTTAGCTTTTCCTCAATGTTGATTCCAATACCGAATCCAACGGCGTCATTCGGCGTGCCATCACTGGTCGGATTGGTAAAGATATAATTGAAGGTTTCGCCCGTAAGTGAGCTCTCTTTATTTCGGTAGGAAATTTCCTTTTGCCCGCCCACTCGGAGAACCAACCAATCCCACCAAACATTTCGTTCAATACCAAAGGACACCAAACTTCCCCGAATTGATTCCACTTCATGAGTAGTTCCCATATGTTTATATGAAATCGTATGATCAGGATTTCTGGTCATGCCCTTGGTTTCATCTTCATCAAATATTCCCTGAGCACCCAGCCAGAAAAAGCCTCGATCAAGGGAAACATTGACACCCAAACCGAAATGCAATTTTGTATAAGTACGGCCGGGAGCCTGCATGACACTGTAGTTAAAAAGCGGCACCAATTCACCATTGATAATTTCCAAAGTTGAAAAGGCCCGTGCCTTAACGAAATAGGATACCTGAGGATCAATGGATTTGGGTCCATAACTCATCCAAGCCGTACCTGCAGAAAGCTCACCGTCCACATTTCTGGCAATAGGCCAATTTACGCCTACATCCGCCCTCAATAAATAAGCATTGATATCAGGATTAGGACTGCCAACACGTGTTCCATTTCGTTGGTTTGCACCCTCTTCCATGGCCACGTACACATGCGATCCCAACATCCCACCATTGGAAAGGGTCATGCCTAAGAACCCGTCAAAATTGGTTGCTGGCTCAGGAATTGGATTGCCATCGGCACTATCAGGTAGAAAGGCAAACAATTCTTCATCTTTCCGGTTGAAAGCGCCACCGATGCTTACCTGTGGATACAGATTTCCGGTCTCTTTATTTTTGGAAAGTGAATAGGAGAATATGCCACCGAACCAACTATTTGCGGGATCCATATTCCTGCGCACGTTTGCCGAAGCATCCACAGAATCGGACGCCTTAACCGGCATATCGGATTGGCTTTGTCGATAAGTTCCAAGTTCACCGATCAGAAAATTTGGGAAAATATTCATATTAGCTGGATTATCGAAGATACTGATATCATCCATAAAGAAGTCAGCCCGCTTCCCCATAGATTCAACTCGGGAATAAGTAGCCCAGGAAGGCAGTGTGGAACTTAAAACGAGCATACCCAGTGCCCCGAACCTGAGTCGATTATAAAGCATGCGTCATTCTCCTGTTTCCGCAAAATTTAACATAATTATAGGCCTGAGTGCAATTTATAGTGCAATACCAAAAGAAAAACCCATGCTCTGGGAAGAGCATGGGTTAAAAAAATACTTGAAATCCGTTCTATTCAGAGAAAGTAAACGGAACCGTCACCACGTCATTGGCTTTACCCTTAATGGGCTCGAATCGCCATTCTTTGACCTTGTCGCGTACTTCTTGATCAAATTCTGCAATGCCGGTTGTGGTGCCCACAATAGTCAGTTCAACAATGCCACCACTTGGGGCAATGGAAAACTTGAGGGTAACCTTACCCTTAAATCCAGGGTTGGTTTTAAGGTATTTATTATAAGTATGGCGCAGGCCAGGAGTATGCTGACGGATCACGCGGAGAATGGACTCCGTTGAACGTTGTCCACTTTCCTGACCCATGTCAATATCCGATGCAGAGGGGGCCTTTAGACCCAAACCACCCTTGGCTTTAACACCAAGAGGACCTGCGTCTCCACCCCACAAACCACCTAATAAATCATCTACCCCACCCGAACCACCAACTGCATAGCCTTCATTCCAGGCGCCATCTGTTTTACCTCGACGACCACCCAACCGGGTCTGCCCAGTTTTTGTGAGACCAGCAACATTGTTCATGACCTTGTCCAAATCCTTTGCGAACTTCTGATTCAGAAGATCGTAACTGGACAAGGAAGAGGAAGATGTCCGTGAAGTGATAAGCTTTAAAGCGGCTTGCGTGATAGGCGCCTTAGGATCGCCCTTTCCACGTGGCTTGCCCCCGCCACCGGACTTTTTCCGAGGCTTAGGAGGAGCATTCTTTTTCTTCTTATCTTCTTCCTTTTTCTCGACTTCAGCCAATTTCATAACAACTTTTGATGTATCATCTTTGGTCGAAGAATAAAGGGCCATCGGTATTGCCACTTCAACAGTCAAGGCATATCCAATTACGCCTGCTCCGATAATGGCGAAAACACCTAAGAACTTGGCAAGACGTTTATCTGATTCCACTTCCATCTTTGCGAGAATGGGATCGCTACCTCCACCCATTTGCGGAGACATCGTGTCTTGCGCCATCTAGCCCTCCTCATTTTTCTTGGTGACTGCGAACTTAATGTTGGTATAACCTGCATAGCCACACGTCGCCATGATTTTTGTGATGATATCGTATGGCGTATTCTTGTCAAACTGGACAACCACTTTTCCGGTAGCCTCCTTGATAATGCCAAGCACTTCCGCCTTACGTTCTTCGTCACGCTTTTTAAGCAATACGTCAAGCACGGGCTTAACGACCAGGCTATCCTGCTTACGAACTTCCGCAGTATTGATCAACACCTTATCATCAACGGTAATGTTTTTTTCATCACCAATTATGGCAAGTGAAACTTCCGTAGGCGATTTGGAGCGCTGTGACATTGGCAACACAAGGTTGTCCGCCGAAGTCATCAAATTGCCCTCAGAGGACACTGTGCGCATCAAAAACACTAATACGATTACAAAAACGTCAATGAGCGAAGTAATGATAAGACCGGCTTCATGTTGTCTTTTAATTTTACGACGGGCCATTAGACAGCACCTCCAATTAAGGAAAGAGCGACACGGTCAAAACCGGCAGCTTTACATGCATCCATCATCTGAATGATCTTGTCGTAAATGACGCTTTCATCCGCGAGGATGACAACATCATCCACATCAGAGGGAAGGGGATCCCGCTGACTGTAAAGCATGTGAATCGACTCCAAGGTTTTGGCAACTTCCTGATAGGCAGAAAGCTTTTCGACCTTGCAGAATGACGCCGAACGTGGATCCATTTTCTTAACCGTCTGATCGCCCACAACACGGTACAAAGCACCGGTTGGAGGAATTGTTGGGTACCAATGACCAGCAGTATCCATCATCGCATTGCCTTCAACATCGATGGCGGCATATTGATACGTACCGGGATCCGCCGAGTCCTTTTTCACAACCGAATTCAGCATGATAGTTTCCCGTTCATACGGTGACATCAGCTTTCCATCTGTTGGAGACTTAACCACCTCGCCAGGCACCCAAACCTTGCGGAATACGTGCTGATCCGAGCGACTACGATACTCAACTTCTTCTTGATAGTATATGGTCGGCTGAAAACCACCGGCTGCACCAATAGTTACGCCAGTGTTGGTTATGACTACGGTAAGATTAAGCAGGCCTTCATCAATATCAACCTTTTGCTGTTCTGCGTTGGCTGGTCCACGCTCCGGCAACCAAAGCTCGAGAACACCGAGCTTCTCGAATTGGGCCATGGATATAACCGTAACCACGAGAATAGAAAAGAGGTTCATGACCGGAATAAGGTCCAGCTCTTTGTTCTTGTGTTTTTTTGTTTTTGCTTTTTTCATTGCCTAGCCTTCCTGATATGGAGACGGGAACATTTCTGCTCCCATCAAACCAAATCTTAGAGGAGGTTCATCACCTTTACAGCCTTTTCTTCCATCTCTTCCTGTAAACGTTCGGACTGCATAGCCAGCAAACCGTGGAATAGTAGAATAGGAATTGCGGTGGCGAGACCAGACCAGGTATTCACCATAACGATGGAAATACCATTGGCCAAAGCGGCAGGACGTTGCGCAGCAGGCAAATTGGCCACGGCGTCAAAGGCCATAATCAGACCAAAGATGGTGCCGAGAAGGCCGCATAGCATCGCAATATTCGCAAACGCTGGCAACAGGTTTAAATAGCGGTTAATACGCGGTGCTTCAGTCAAGTAGACTTCGTCTACGGCTTTTTCAATTGCAGACTGACCTTTTGCTTTATTCTGCAAAACAGCGGAGATGATTTTCGCCAACGGAAAATTCTGACTGGCAGCCAAATGTCCAGCTTCAGCAATACGTCCACCTTGCAACAACTGCGCAATATTGCGCATGAAATTAGCCCGACCCGCAGAGGATTTAACGTAGATGTAATAGAAGCGCTCAGCGATGATAGCTAAGGAAATAATCCCCAGGATCATAATCAACGACATGTAAAATTTGCCCTCGCCTTGAAAGCCTTTCAAAATCAGTTCCATCTTATATCCTCTCTCTTAAATTCGTGAATGGGTTTCAGCCAGTACTCAGCCATCCAGCATAGCAGCATTAGCTGTCACTACTGTTTGAACTGATTCAAAAGACCTCAATTTAGCCTTTTGCGTCCTGAAGAAAGATACCTCAAGAAATAATTTTCCGCAGCGCATTTATCCAGTATTTTTAAGGATATTTATGGCTTGTTTCGGAACATTTTCCAGGCTTGAGTACGAAGGTTTAAGGGAATTGCAATCCAAACCCTGCCAGAGCCATGCACTATCCAAGACAATCGTCCTAAAAGAAACCTTGGACAGAGGGCCATTGTGAAAGGATTGGCCGGCGTCCCGGTTTTAAGAAGAATGGCAGAATTCCCGTTATAAAGAAGTTTCGAACAAAGTTCAGAATAGTCGTTATTCCTTAGTTTGACCGTTGGCGGCACCTTGTGTAACGGGAGTCGCAGCCTTTGGGCGTGGGCTAACCTGGATGTTTAATTCGGGAGCATCCGGTTGTAGTTCCCGAAGGCGAGTCACAATTTTTTTTCGGGGCTGATTATCTAGATAATAATTTTGAGAGGCGAGAAGTGCTTCCTTGTAATTATTAATAGCCTTTTCCTTGCTTTCATCGGACGCTTGCTTGAATTGATCACGATCTACCTGAGTAGCAGATTTTGGTAATGGCACCTTAAGAAAAAGTGCGCTCACCTCTTCAAGGGCACCACCTTTAAAGCCGTACGCTTCCATCAAACGGATACCAGAGCTATCAATCCATGGGCTTTCAATCCCCTGGTTATTGGCGATTTCTAAATTTTTCTTATAAAGCTCCACAGCCTTTTCAAGATAACCTGGTATTCCAGCTTTGCTTTCCAATGTAGCGCGAACCCGGTCATCGGCGGACAATCCAGCAGTGCGCTCATTGTCGGAAATAGATGCAATAGCGAAGAACAAGTCGCCCATGCGCATCGTCGAACGCAAGGTCCACTCCTCTTCGGACATTTCCACTGCTTTGGCAAAATATTGAATGGCTGGCAAAAGATTCTTGTTCATTTCCGTTGCGCGCTTGCCATTTTGGGCTTTAGTACCATCCAGCCGGGTTTTTTTAATTCTGCGATAATAAATATCACCCGCACGATATGCGGCCTCAGCTGCAATCGAAGGCGAAATTGCAGCCACTTCTCCGTCTTTTTTCTGAATAGCAATGGTCTTAATGTAATGTTCAATGGCCTTATCTTCTTTATCAAGAGATTCATAATTTGTACCGGCCCCTAAGTGTGCCCGTATAACTTTGTTCTTATCACCCTCAAATGCTTTAATAAAATCTTCGTAAGCATCCGCAGATTTTGCAAAATCGCCTTTCTTCTCATAAAGGAGTGCCACGGAAAACACAGCCTCTATGGCGTACGAACTTTTTGAAAATTTATCCCCAATAAGTTTATAAACCGCAATCGCGTCGCCATATTCTTTTCCGTTTTCATATAATTGACCGGCATTATAAAGATAAACTGGAGTTTTCACGTTAACCGGATATAATCGAAAAGCGGATTCATAGGTTTGTCCCGCATGGTGGGCATCCGGTACCTTTTCGTATGCATCGGCAGCCCAAGCAATAGATTGGATACCGAGTGAATCGTCAGGATAGTTTCTCTGAATGAGCAAAAACGTTTCCGCGGCTTGACGGAACTTGGACTTGGCCATATATATAGAAGCAGCCCTCAGAATGGATTTGATGCGAAGTTCAGACTTTGGATACTCAGCATGAATACGGAGTAAGGTACGAACGGCCTCATCTGTATTGCCAGCGGAATCATAATTGACTCCAGCCTCAAAAAGTGCTTTGTCAGCGATGTCCACATCACGGAAATCCTTAGCTAGCTGTAAATATTTTGTAGCAGAACCACCATGGTCCCCGGCCTTCGCCTTGCTATCGGCCTGTTTGAATACCGTTGATGCAAGAGCCTTTTTGATTTCCGCACATTCTTTTCCAGATGGACAGATATTTGATTTTAGGACAGTGAACTGTTTTTCAGCCAAATCATATTGTCCATTTTCTAGCAGACTTTGCGCCAAGGCACGGCGAATCAATATTGTATGCTCATGTTTTGGAAACTTTTCTACCAACTGATTTAAGCTCTTAATTGCCACCGTATACTGTTTGGCTTCGTATTCGATAAAAGCAGCATTGTATGCTAGTTCCGGTGCTGAATTAGAGTTTCCGAAGGCGGTCATATAATTGTTAACTGCAGAAAAATAATCGCGCGTTTCCTGGGTATTAAAAGCAGCCACCTTGTCATCTTTAAATCCTTTTATGGCTTCTTTACGATACTCGTCCATCATTAGTACCGCGTTATATGCGGCATCGGCCTTGGTAACTATATCCTTTTTATCAGAAGGCAATTTTCCAAACCGATCTGTATTAGCGGAAGCACACCATTGCCATTCTATGGATGACTTTTTGAATTCTTTAAGCTTGTTATACAATACCGCAATATTTTGATGAACCTGGTATACGTCCCATGAGTTTTCATTACTGTACCTGCTGAGGTAATTTCGATATTGTTCCTCCGCCTTTCTGAGCATGTCTGGATCGCCTTTTCCCTCATCACCTTTTTGATGGTAGTAGACCGGAATGTGATACATGGCTTGCTTAATGGCAGCCTGAGCTTCTGCTTTTGCAGCGGAATTGCCTGAATTTTTTCGTGACCAATCGGAACCATTCTCGTAACGTTTGACTAACTCCATTCGCGCTTCCTGCGCTTGCTCAGCCTTTTTTTGAAGAACCAGGATTTCAACAATATTCAAATCAGCTATAGGTGCCTTTGGATACGTTGGATCCCGTTCCAGTAAAAACTTGAAGGCTTTAACAGCTTCATCCAATCGATCATGACCCTTATTCTTCATGCCAATTTCAAAATAGACATCCTTTTCCCAGCTGGGGTGGCCTTTTGAGCTGAGAAATTTTTCCGCGACTTCAAAACCATTATCCATATCGGCCCAACTTGCCCCCATGAAGGACATAGCCTCATCGCGAAGGTCACCTTTTAGTTTACCGGCATCAGCACGGCTGACGTATTCAAAATACCATTTTGCAGCATTTTCAAAATCAGCAAGATTATAGTACGCCTCAGCGCGATGATAAAGTGCCAATCCGCTTTCGTTGCCAGGATAATCCATCGGTACTTTTTCATACTGTTCAATTGCCTTTGCATATTTACGCTTCAGCAACCAATACTCACCCAATCGGAGCCTTGCTTGAATATTTAAGGGATGATCAGGATACCGTGTTACTAGCAAATTAAGGTATTCGTACGCGCGATCTTCATTACCAAGCATATCCGCTATAAAAGCGGTGCGAACCAATGCTTCAGGAACCTGACGATGATTTGGATATTCCTTTAGGAATTTTTCAAAATAGCCGATCGATTTTTTATGATCCCGGTGAGGTGCTATCGGTTCAGAACCACGTTTATCATGGTCCTCCCAGTAAGCAATGTCCTTTTCGAATTTTGATTGTATAAGTAGAAAGGAATCTTCTTCATTTTGATAGGTTAGATTGGCCACCTGGAAAAGCGCTGAGGCACATCGGTCCGTTTTTTCAGTACAGCTATTTACATAATCCTGAAACTCTTTAATACTCTGTTGCCGATTTGAAATTTTACTTCCGAAATCTTCTGGATTATCCTTTACCTGTTTTTGTGACGCCTTAGATTGTTCCATTGCCAAGTCGGTCTTATACCGACTGAGATCCTGACGGTACTCTTCCACCTTTTTTTGACGCTTAACATTGCACTCTGCTCGATTCGCTTCGTCAGACATAGCATCGCACTTAGCTGCAGCCTGATCGAGGTCCATTTTTCGTTTTTTAAGCTCATTCAACTTGCCATCGGCAAAAATTTGCGAAGCGGCCAATAAGGCGAATGTGCCAGCCAAAGCGATTTTCAGGACAGTTTTCGATTTTAGCACGAAGGTCTCCATGTTTAGCTCTTGAATGCCAGAATGGCTTCTACTTCACGTCCAGGTTTTCAAGTTCTTGCTGGGAAGGCCCACGCTTTTCACTCGAGTTACCCTTGATATTGATAACCGTCGCCTTAGTAAACTTGGCATCCTTAATAATGCGATCCTTGTTAGCGAGGAACTTTTCAATTTGTTCGACCTCACGCAAGAACTCAAGATACGACTCGATTTTCTTATGGATCTCTTCAAATTTTGGTCGAAGCTCATCACGCTTTTCAAGTACACGTGGAGTTGGCAATTGGTTGGACAGCAAGAGTGCTTCGCGCTGAACAGTTAGGAAGTCCCCGCTGTTCGCCATATTTTCCGCTTTCTTGGCCTGAATATCAGATGCGGCAATGGCTTTCTTTTCAGCCAACTGGACCGCGACATCAAACTCCTTGATGGACTTATCATAATCTTTATCGAAATAAGCACAGTACCCAAGCAGAAGATGGGCTTCTGGCACCAACATGCTGTTCGGTGTTTTTGAAATGATATCTACTGCATATCCCTGCGCTTCCTTAAATCGTTGCACCTTGATGAAGGACCAGGCTAGGCCGAGCAAAGCTTCATCATATTTTGAACTTGAGGGGGAAACGGAACCATAAAATTCAGCAGCTTTTACAAGCTGCGGCGGCTCTTTTCCAAAATTAAGATGACCGAGTTTTACCGCAGTCACTTCTTTCATTTCCTGTTCAGATGAATTGGAAGGTTTGCTTTCCATTATGTCTTGAAAAGCGGCTTCCGCCTCTTTTGGCTTCTTGATATTGACGTAGGACATGCCAAGAGTGAAACGGGCGTAAATGAAATTGGAATTCCCGGGTAAAATAGGTGACAAAAGCGAAATCGCTCCGTGATAATCTTTTTGGATATAGCGCATTTGACCCATTACATAATCCGCATCCGATTTGACATCGGACTCCGGATACAAATTGGTGATCTCTTGATAACGGCGAGTGGCCTCGTCAAACTTGCCTTCCTTATAGTCTATGTTCATGAGCTGAAACATATACTTAGGTCTTTGATCAGAGTCGGAATACCTCTTGAGGGCATCTGCGTAGACATCGCGCGCAGCCTGGTGCATGCGTAGATTTTCAAAAGACTTGCCTTTATAAAAAGCGGCTTGGTCAACTAAGTGGAAAGATGGATATTTGGTTATAACTTTGCCGAAAGCGTAGGAGGCTAAAAGGAATTTTCGTGCCAAATACAATCGCATTGCTTCGCGATAAGCATCTTCAGGTTCGATCTTGAGGCGCCTATACCGAGCTTCACCAATGCGCTCTTCACGGGTTGGGCCTACGCGGGTTATTGCCTTAAAATTCCAAATAAAGCCCCGACCTTGATCCTCACCAAAGGCGTCGTGGGACATATCCAAATCAAGTTGCAAGTAGCGGAAAAGGTTTACGCGTTTGACATTTACTGTTGCACCGACAACCGGATAGCCAAGTTTCGTATACTTAACTTTGATACCTAGCAACGGGCTGAGGTAGTATGTAGCGCGCGCCGAGGGTACAATTTCCTTGCCACCGCTTATCCCTTCCGCTTTGTCATGGACAAAATCAATAATACTGACTGACCCGGCCAACTCGAGCCTATGGTTGAATCCTCTCCAGAAAAACGAGGTATTGATATTTGTTGGAATTTTGTACTTCCCATCAACAGTCTCCACCTTCGGTTGCAATGCATTTTGCCACGAAACGCCCAATTGTAAATGGCCCCAGCGGGAAGTACTGAATGGATTATAGCTCAAACCGACGTCCGCACCATAACCGTTACTTTTCTTAATACCAAACGCATTGAACTGAATCAAAGTTGCATTAACACCTAAGGCTAGTTTATTTGAAATGCCATTTGGAAAAAACCATGGCATGCGATAAGCATAGGCCAAAGAATAGGCGTTTTCCAAATATACGGAATTACTTCCATCGATGGCGGAACCGTTTTCAAATACGGAAAGCCCTAGAGAATGATTATAGTCGAAAGGATGAACTGCGCTGATAAATTCTTGGCCAGCTTTTCCGGAAATAGTTTGGAATAAACCCACTGCCACTTCGATCTGATCGTTCTCGGCGATTGAAGCCGGATTCACGTAGATGGCAGTATTGTCCCCATACTCAGCGAACCAGTCGTTCTGCTGATAGGCATGGGGTTTATATGGACTTGTTCCGGCCAAAGTAATGGCGGCACAGGCAAGGCTCGATAGGATTACTAATCTGTGATGCAAAGTTGCCACTCCCTTGTTCATTTCTTAATCCTGTAGAACTCGATGCGCCGATTGACGCTTCGACCTTCAGCGGTTTTATTGTCGGCCTTTGGTCGCGAGGACCCATATCCTTTGCCAACCAATCGACTGCCGTCAATCCCACGGTTTATGAGATAGTCTCTCACGGAATTCGCTCGATCCAACGACAGTTTAATGTTAATCCGATCCGTGCCGGCATTGTCGGTATGTCCAGCAATTTCGAATTTTCGGTCGTTATACTTGGCCAACTGTTCATACACCTCATCCAATTTGGAGTAAGAGTCCTCGGTAATTTCAGCACTACCGGTTCTGAAATTTACACCTTCAAGTATGAAGTTATCTTCAATTTTTGCAGGCGCTTTAAAAGGGCATCCATTATGTCCGGCATCACCAGCGACATCGGGGCAATTGTCCCGGCTATCCGGAATACCGTCTTTGTCATTATCCGGGTCCGGACATCCATCCTGATCCTCGAATCCATCCTTATCTTCAGGATCATTGACGCATCTGTCCTTGCTGTCTTGTATGCCATCATTATCATTATCAAAATCAGGACATCCATCCTCATCTTGAAAGCCATCTTGATCTTCAGCCAGGTCGGGGCAAACATCTTTGGAATCGAGGATTCCATCATTGTCCCGGTCACCATCCACGGAAACGACCTGATCTTTTGCGATGAGGCCGATATCAACCTGACCATAACCACGTCGGACCATTGGCGATTTGGCGGCGACAAAATAGTTAGGGGCTGCCAGGCTAGGACTCAGGAACATGGGATCATGGGAAACGTTAGTTTTATTGATTTTGGTGTAGCGATTGAACGGAATTACATTTTTGAAAATATTGTTGTAAACGATTTGTGATTGACCAGAAGCTGGATCGGAATAAATTCCGTATTCAAAATTTTCCATCACGATATTATTGCGAATGACGAGGCGGCAAGGTCCCTTGAGCGTGAAGCCAGAGTATCCATTACGGATTAAGACGTTATTCTCAATGCGAGTGTCCAAAGACTTGGCACCCCAGGCTAGCACTCCCGACCATCGGTTTCCGTAAATGACATTGTCGTAGATCTGGGGAAGCGAAATAAAGGCGCCGATACCGGCCCCTTGGTTGTCTAAAATCCAATTGTGATGAATGTAGGGAGAAGAGTTTTCGCAGAGAATACCATCGATACCGTTGGTGATGGTAAAACGACCGATTTCTGAACCGGTTACCGCATAAACGGTGGGGCCTCGACGCATGCCATCGATTATGCACTTCAGCTGATCGGTTCCCATTAAAATGACCCCTTGAACCAGGGTCACGTTTTCATAATACCGGCCTGGCGACACCAAAACGGTGTCACCATAGTCGGCACTGGTCAAACCGGCATTGATGGACCGAAAGTCACCGGGAACGCGAACCGTTTTGGCTTCAACCGAACCCAGGCCCCATAGGCTGCCGCACACAAGTGCCGCGTACAAAAATCTTTGCATAGTGTATGTCCCTATTTGTTACCCAAAAATTGATTCCACCGCATGAACTTGCAGGCGGCCTCTTCGTCCAACAGCAAGTTATCCTCAAGACCATTACAAGTCAAATGGTTTCCGCAATAAAGTAGCTTTTTGAAATTGGATTTGGTGAAGTTGAAAAAGTACCAAGGTAACCTGCCCTGTAGTAGTCAGCAAAAATTTCTTTTTTTTCTACTCTATCTGATCTGAATTGATTAAATAAACCTAAGGAAAAAACTAACTCGCGTGCACCCGACTTCGGTTTTTGAACGCGCCAATCATTCAAGAAAAGATATAAAAATGCAGCCAAGTCATCGCCTACTCCTCCTTTTTCTTAGCCTAACGTTCCTCTGGGGATGCGACAAAAAAGGCTCCCCCACTAGCCGGCCTCTTGTGGTAGCAAACAGTGCCGAGCCCGCTTCCCTTGATCTTCATATAGTCACTGGCCAGCCTGAGCTCCGAGTGGTAGGCGCTATATTCGAAGGTTTGGTCTTGCGTGGCCTCCATAGTGCTGAGGTGCGGCCAGGTGCGGCCCGTACCTGGGAAATCTCAATGGACGGTAAATTCTATACTTTCCACCTGCGGCCCCTTACCTGGAGCAACGGGCAACCCTTAACCTCCCGTGACTTTCTCCGGTCTTGGCGTCGGTTCATAAACCCATCAACTGCCAGCGAGTATTCCTCCCTTCTTAAAATCATCCGGAATGGGACACTTGTTCGCGAAAAAAAGTTACCCGTTGATTCACTAGGTGTTTCTGCACCCGATGATTCCACTTTTAAAGTTGAACTGGAAGATCCCGTGGCCTTTTTCCTGGATCTCTGTGCATTCGAGCCTTTCTTTCCGGTTCCCATTGATACAATCGATAAGTATCAAGAAAAGTGGACGGACCCTACGCATATCACATGCAATGGGCCTTTCCTACTGAAATCCTGGCAGCGGAATGTTGCACTGGAAGTGGTAAAGAATCCCCGATACTGGGACGCTGCAAATGTCCATCAAGAGCGAATTGTATTCAAACCGGTCGAAGACCAGTTGACGGGGTATAACATGTTCCTGTCGAAGGAGGTCGATTGGATTTTCAGCGTGCCACCCAGCAAACTTGAGGCGGCTAAAAAAATGCCTGAGTTTTTTAATCCTACGCTTTTCGGAACGTACTTTTACATCATAAACTGCAAGAGTCCCGGTTACGATTCCAAGGAATTGCGTAAAGCTCTGTCTTATGCAATCGACAGGAAAAAAATTGTGGCCCGGGTGCAGAAAGACATTTATCGTCCAGCCACCAGCTTTGTCCCACCAACTGCCAGCTACCCGGAATTAGGAATGGAACTTTTCAACCCTGCTAAAGCCAAAGAATGTCTTGCTAAATCCGGTTATGGCCCCGGTAAACCGCCACCCCACTTGCAAATCCTTTTCAATACGGCCGAATCACATCGAGATAATGCCGAGGTGGTGCGACAAATGTGGAAAGAGAACCTGGGTTTGGATGCCGAAGTTGTGAACTATGAATGGAAGGTATACCTCCAGAATACCAAAAATCTGGACTATCCGTCCTTGGCCCGGGCTTCTTGGATTGGCGATTTCCCTGATCCCATCTCCTTTCTGGAACTTTATACCAGCGACAATGCCAATAATCGCACCGGATATGCGAACCCAGTTTATGACGAAGGAATCAAGGCGAGCTGGAAAATTTCCGACCCCAAACTGAGGCTGGATAAATTACGGGAATGCGAAAAAATCCTAATGGAAGATATGCCCATCATTCCCATCTACTATTATGCCCTGACGGAGTTACGGAGTCCGGCCATAAAGAATGCCATTCCAAATTCTTTAGGCATGTATTCTTGGAAAGACGTGTACCTTGCGCCTTGATTTTTTCAAACGCATCGGCATTCGCGTCGCCCTGAATGTTTTCACGTTGGTGGTCATCATCAGCCTTTCTTACGCGATCATGAAATCTGCGCCTGGCAAACCGTTTGAAACCGAAAAGAGCCCTTCCCCCGCCATCCTCGCGGAACTGCATCGCAAATACGACTTTACTTATCGTCAGTACATGATAGGTATTTTTCTGCATGGGGATTTCCGTTATTCCTATTCCCATCGCGACCGCTCGGTACTGGAAATCATTGCCGAAGCCTTGCCGGTATCCATGACACTTGGCGGTTACGCTTTGCTTTTAGCCATGGCCGCGGGTCTAGCCTGGGGCCTTATTTCCGCACTTTTCCGTGGGCGTTGGTTTGAAAGTTTCATCATGGCCATGGCCATGATCGGCATTGCGATTCCCAATTTTGTTTTAGGTTCATTGTTGCAACTGATTTTCGCCTTACGGATGCATTGGACCTCAGTATCGGGCTGGCCGAATCCAGGTGCTTTGGTGTTGCCGGTTATCACTTTGAGTTTGACTTATATTGCCTATATCACGCGTATTGCCCGCGGCAGCTTTTTGGAAAACCTAAACAAGGACTATATCCGCACCGCACGCGCTAAAGGACTACCGGAATCGCGGATTTTGTGGAAACACCTTTTACGCAATAGCATTTTACCGATTGTGAATTTTATGGCACCGGCCACCGCGTCGGTTCTCACGGGAACGCTGGTCGTGGAAAAGATTTTCAATATTCCCGGCCTCGGCCGCTACTTTGTCGAATCGGTTTTTCAACGCGACTTTCCTCTTGCGCTTGGCGTTATCATCGTCTATTCAGTGTTTCTGCTTTTTCTAAACTTGGTGGCCGACATTATACAGACCTTTGTCGACCCCCGCATTCTGTTGCAATAGCATGGCCCAATTTCAAGAACCGGTTGTGAAAACTAGGGTGGTGCAAACTACCAGCCCTTCTCCCTGGAGGCTAGCCTTAATCAAGCTCAGCAAAGATCGCCGAGCCCTGCCTGCAGCGTCCATTCTAATGCTGATGACATTGGCCGTTTTAATCGGGCCCTGGTTTCTGCCCAATTTTGAATCACAAGTTCTTGAAAATCAATTGGCTGCACCTAGTTGGTGGCATTGGATGGGAACGGACCATTTGGGGCGAGATCTGCTTGTGCGTGTTTTAAAAGGCGGTCAACTTTCCCTTGCCATTGGTTTTCTTGGGACGCTGGTCAGCGTCGTGATTGGATTGTTCTACGGATGTATTTCTGGTTTCTTTGATGAAAAGCTCGACCAAGCCATGATGCGTGTGGTTGACATTCTTTATTCCCTACCCTATATGTTTCTTGTCATCATCTTGATTTTTCAATTCGGAAAAAATATCTACGTCCTTTTTCTGGCTCTAGGACTGGTTCAATGGCTGACGGTAGCTCGCATTGTTCGCGGTCAAGTTCTTGCTCTTAAAAATGAGGAGTTCATCTTGGCGGCCAGAGCGCTAGGAGTAGGCAGCTTTCGTATCATCTTGCGGCATATCATTCCCAACGTAATGGGCGTAGTGATTGTCTATGCCACATTAACGGTGCCTTCCGTAATTCTTCAGGAGGCCTTTTTAAGCTTTCTGGGGCTTAATGTGTCTTCATGTACGTGGGGTGTGCTTATTTCTGATGGAAATGCCTATATGGACACGGCATGGTGGCTGCTGCTTTTTCCGGGTCTAACCCTAACGATTTGTCTCTTGTGTATGAATTTTCTGGGAGACAGCCTTAGGGATGCCCTTGACCCAACCTCTAAAATTAACTGAAATCGGAATTCTTACCTTGGCCTTCAAAAAGCAGGGTTTTTGAAGGCCAGAGAAGTTTCAGAAAAAAAACGGAATTAGGCTTCTGTATCGTCCGTTTTTTTGACCGATTGAATGGTCACACGAATTTCTTGCGAAATTCGCTTTATGTTTTGCAGAATTTTACGGGCCCGGGTGCCCGCGGATTTATTCCCGCGTTCGAACTTCTCGAACTCTTCCTTTAGGGACCCAATCTCATTTTCCAAGGCTTGAATAGTGCTCATTGTTCATCCTCCGAGAGCAAAAGTGGCTAAAATCCGCCGTACTGACCATTTAAGTTGCAACAAATAGAGGCGAATGTCAATTCATCCTTTCATTTTTTCCAAAAAACCGCGGTGTTTTCCAAAAAATCATCATTTTTTTCATTTTTTCGGCATAGGCAAGGGCCATTTCTGGGTCGTAACAACCGATTACCCCGAATATACCTGTGCTAAAACCCCAAAAAAGCAAAGGCTCATGTACACCGTTTTGCCCGCTAAAGTGAATATCTCCTGCTTTGGAGAGTGTATCCAATTTTCCATTCCAGTCAGAAAACTGATCTGCTCGATATCCTGGCCCCTGCGGAAAACCTCGAAATAAAGTCGCCGTATCCTCATTGCAATGGTATTGAACTGTAAATACAGGACCGATCCAATTTTTTCCCATAAAATGTTGAAGAATCACCCTTTCACTTTTTGCAATTCTGCCAAGTATTGGAAAGGATTGAAATTGATTGGGTTTCAAAAAGAGTTCCTCGCCTTGAAAGTCAAGCACGTTTTGCAAAAAACGACTTGGAATCAATTTAAATCCAGTTTCACGAAATTCGCCCAAGTAGCGGCCATGGTAAAAAATAAGTCGATTGCCATTTTGGAAGTATCCCTGCTCCATGTCCCTTTCACTCGCGTTTTCAGTAAAGGCTGCATAGGCTGAAAACTCTTGGTCAAATTCATGTAAAACCAAATGCACGGTATCGGTGCCTGCAAATTCAAATTTGTGGCTGCGGGTTGAGGCGAAATGGAATGTCGAGTCGGATGATTCATTTTGCTTAGGCAAGGAGTCTACGGAATAGCTCGTTGCCGGAAGATTTTTCCACGATACCCGGTTGGCGATGGGCGACAGGGAAATGTCCTCGTCTTTTGAAAATTGGCAACCGAAAAAAAATGAAATTACAAACCAAAAAATCGAACAGGTGAAAATCGAATAGGATTTCATACGTCCTCACGACCCGGACATTCGGGCGCCAGAATGCAATTTATGCAACCGTTTAAAACTTGCCGACAACGCCACATTTTATCCTGGGAATTGGAAGCCAACGCATTGACCATTGGAGCGGTTGCTTTCAAGTAGGCGTCCATAGCCGTATAAATCATCCATGATTTTCCAGGGAACAACATGCAGTAAAATCGATTGCAGTAGCTGAGTTTCTCTTCAGCCGTTATCCAAGGTGAATTCCGTTTATTTTTCAAAGGACCGAATTCCCTCAACAATCGGATATGTCCAGAAGTAATGGGTAGCTTCATTTCATCGTTCCAAAATTTTTCCGGCTGAGCCCCTGGAATTTGGGTCAGCAACCACATAAAATACCGTGGCTTACTTTTAAACTGGGAAGATTTTCCCATCATAAAAATCTCCTCGGCCAAAATTTGAACACTGGCTTCCGCATCGCCTACGGAATGTACCCATGGCACCAAAGCCCCGTGTTGATAAAAAAAATCGCAGACACTCCGTAAAATTCCGGGAACCTTGGTCAAAAGATCCCAATCATCCAGCCCCTTAAAGTCTTGCAACTTATTTTGCAAATCTTGAAAAGGCATTCGATTTAGTTTAAAGAGGTCGGTACCATAGGCATCCCACAAATGCGCCAGTAGCTGGATGACGCGCATCTCGCTGATGTTTTGATGTAAGGCACAAAAGCACAGGAGTAAAGCCACACCGCGATCGGATTCCGGTGGCATGGGAAAAAGAATTTTTCCGGACCCACCCTGGAAATGGGACAGGACCCCGGGCTTTACGCTTTGGAATTCCGAAATGAAAGTACGAAGGGATTCAATCTGCTTAGGGTTGCGTTCCACCCAGTTCAAGGGGTAAGCCTCTGGCCCATTCGCATGATGCGATTACCAGGTTTCAAGAGAGCAGGGTCCACTTTGTCCGCCAGCTGACTGGATAGGATGACAACTACAGTCGATCCCAATTCAAAACAACCTAACCCCTCGCCTTTGCCAATCGGTAATGGACCTTGGGGTCGCCACACTTTATCGCGACTTTGTGGCCAGGCATTTCCGATAATATCTGCATGAAAATCTAAGGTGATTCGGCCAACATTGGTGGCCCCCACCATCACAACCAAGGCTTTGCCTATCGCGCCTTCTACTTCGACAATTAATCTTTCGTTGACTACGAACAGTCCAGGAATATGGTTCACGCTCCAGGTGTTTACTGGCCAGAGCGCACCGGGAATGTAGGCAACCTGATTGACCTGGCCGTCAATAGGGGAATGAATCCGATGATAGTTGTAGGGTGCCAGATAAATGGTCAAAAAGCCACCGGAAAGATAGTCTTCCAAATTCCAGCTGGGTCCAACCAATTCCTGCAAACTATATTGCAAATCTTTAATTTGCGTTAGGCGAGGGACTTTACTTTGGAAGCGACCACCTTGAGTCAGTGTTCCATCAACGGGCGAAACCACTTCCGTCGTATCTATGGGACGCGCACCAGGTTTTAATCGCCTTTTAAAGAAATCGCCTAGGGTAGCGTACTGATCTAAAGCGTGTTCAGACTCTGCAACCTCTACTCGGAAATGACGGATAAACCAGTTTTTAAGATGTCTATGGAGTCCAAAAGGCAGCGCCGAATGCGCTACACTGCCCACAATATGGCTAAGGATGTTTTTAGGAAGGATGTACAGAAGCCGGTAGGGCAAGCGAAACCTCTGTTAGATTGACTAGAGCACTGAGTAGGATAGCAAGAAAACTGCGGTCGCGCGGACTTGAACCGCGAAGGGGTTGCCCCCACCAGCACCTCAAGCTGGCGTGTCTACCATTTCACCACGACCGCGAAACTTGCGAATACCTAATCGATTTCCTTATTTGCTAGTCTGTCCTGCAGCGCCTGTGGGTGCCTCTGTGCCGGCCGGTGCGGATTGCGCAGCCCCATTCGGAACAGATTTTTCAGTCGCCTGTCCCAATCCAGGAATGGCAGATGGCGCACCCGCTCCGCCTGCTGTAGGCGCAGGCGAGTTTGGCAATACGCTGGAAAGTCCATGTCGGGCTGATTTCAGCTCTGATGAACGACGACCGCTATCAATCCCTTTAGTGGAAAGGATATTAAGGCCGATGAGTAGGATAAAAGAGGCAAATGCAGCACCCTGCGTGAGTTTGGTTAAAAATGTGGCTGCCGAACTGCCGGTAAAGGCCGCTCCGCCCCCCATGCCACCAAAAGCACCGGCTAATCCACCGCCTTTGTCGTTTTGGACCAGGATCAAAAGAACCAACAAGACGCAAACGAAAATATGGAGCACGACTAATGCGACGAAAATCCAGTGATTCATGCAGTTTTCCTGATGTTTAGGCGGCTTTAATAATACCTAAAAAACTTTCCACCTTCAAGGAAGCGCCACCAATAAGCCCGCCATCGACATCGGATTGATGGAGCAAACCAGATGCATTTTCGGGCTTCATGCTTCCACCGTATTGAATTCGAACGCCTTCCGAAAGTTCCAGGTCATACAGTCCGAGCAATAATCCACGAATAAATTTATGCACCGCTTGCGCTTGCTCATCAGAGGCCGTCCGGCCGGTTCCAATCGCCCACACAGGCTCATAGGCAATAACCGTTTTGTCCGCATCGGCTTTGGATAGGCCCTGGTAGGCGGCTTTCACTTGGGTAGCAATCACCTGTTCGGTAATACCGGCATCGCGTTCGGCCAAAGTCTCCCCTACGCAAATGATGGGTGTGAGCCCTTCCGCGATGGTTTTGGCGGTTTTACGACGCACGTTTTCATCGGTTTCGTCAAAAAAAGTACGTAACTCTGAATGGCCTAGTATCACGTAGGTTACGCCAAGGGCTTTGAGCATATCCAAGGAAATTTTGCTGGTAAATGCGCCTTGATTTTCCCAGTGTACATCCTGAGCCCCAAGTTTAATGCCCGTACCTTTTACGATACCACTAACCCTATCTAACGCAAGAAAAGTGGGGCAGATCACGATATCGCAGGATTCCACGTAGGTCTGCCCTTTGACAGCCGCCACCAAGTCGGTGGCCAAAGCCGCGGACTCCGAAACGGTTTTATTCATTTTCCAATTGCCGGCTACGATTTTCTTGCGCATGATCTAGACCTTTTCCGTAAGGGCATGGACGCCCGGCAACACTTTGCCTTCCAAAAACTCCAAAGAAGCCCCACCACCGGTGGAAACATGGGAAACCTTTTCGGCCAAACCCAATTGTTCAATGGCAGCAGCGGAATCCCCACCACCGATAATGGTAATTGCGCCGTGTGAGGTGGCCGCGACCAATGCATTGGCAACAGCGAAAGTACCGGCAGCGCTTTCCTTGATTTCAAAAACACCCATGGGTCCATTCCAGACCACCGTTTTCGCAGACTTTACAATCGTTGAAAAAAGCTCCGCCGACTTGGGACCAATATCCACTGACTCCATGGTGGTAGGAATGCCTTCACGTGGGACGGCCTGCAAGGTGCCTAATTTGCGGCCCTTAAAGTCGAGCATGTCGGTTACCATAAAGTCCACGGGAAGTTGGATTTTATCGCCGCCGCGTGCGAGCAAGGCCTTGGCCAGGTCGATCTTATCATTCTCTACCAAGGATTTCCCAATTTCCAAACCCATGGCTTTGAGAAAGGTGTACGCCATTCCGCCGCCGATAAGGAGTTTGTCCACCTTGGGAAGCAAAGCTTCGATGACGTCGATTTTACCGGAAATTTTTGCGCCGCCTATGATGGACACAAAAGGGTGTTTGGGCTGATCCAAAGCAGCTCCCAAAAAATCGAGCTCTTTTTTCATAAGAAAGCCGGCCGCGCTGATGGACAGAAAATGGGTGATGCCTTCCGTAGACGCATGGGCCCTGTGGGCACTGCCAAAAGCATCGTTCACATAGATTTCAGCGAGAGCGGCCAACTGTTTCGCGAAGCCGGTGTCGTTGCCTTCTTCTTCGGTATGAAAGCGGAGATTTTCAAGCAGGAGAACATCGCCATCTTGAAGAGCTGCGACAGCTTTCTCAACTTCCGGCCCAATACAATCCGAAACGGTTTGCACGTTCCGACCCAAAAGTCTGGAAAGCACTTTGGCCACTGGGGCTAAGCGCAAAGATTCCGTAACGCCTTTAGGTCGGCCTAAATGCGACATGAGAATGGTTTTCGCACCTGCGGCAATCAGAAACTTTAAGGTAGGCAGCGACTCTACCAGTCGCTTTTCACTTTCCACCTGACCATCCTTGATGGGCACGTTGAAATCAACGCGTGTGATCACTCGTTTGCCCTTAAGGCCGGGCCCTTTGGGCCCGATAAGATCCTCGACGAAAAGTTTAGCCATGATTTAGATTCCTGATTTAAAGGGCGAAGCTGCTATTAACCGACTTTGGCGATATGGAAAATAAGATCCACAAGCTTGTTGGAATAGCCCCATTCATTGTCATACCAAGCGACGAGCTTAACAAAGTTGTCGTTGAGTGCAATGCCGGCATCTGCATCAAAAATGCACGTGCGGGTGTCGCCCAGAAAATCAGTGGACACGACCTGATCATCCGTATAGCCCATGATGCCTTTCAGCGTGGTTTCCGATGCCAGTTTCATGGCAGCTTTAATCTCTTCGTATTTCGCAGGCTTGGACAGACGGCAAGTCAAATCGACGACGGATACGTCCGGTGTGGGCACTCGAAAAGCCATGCCGGTCAATTTTCCGTTCAATTCAGGAATCACTTTTCCCACGGCTTTGGCTGCGCCCGTGGCGGAAGGAATGATGTTTTGGGCAGCGCCGCGACCGCCGCGCCAGTCTTTTGCGGAAGGTCCATCGACGGTTTTTTGAGTGGCGGTAGTGGCATGCACTGTCGTCATCAGCGCCTCAACAATACCCCAGTTGTCATTGACGACTTTGGCAAGCGGTGCCAAGCAATTGGTGGTGCAGCTGGCGTTTGAGACGATGTTCTGGGAAGAATTGTATTTATCGTGGTTGACGCCCATGACATACATGGGAGCATCTGCAGACGGTGCGGAAATAATCACTTTTTTTGCACCGGCAGTGATATGGCCTTGGGCCTTATCGACGGTGGTAAACAATCCGGTGGATTCAATGACGTAATCGGCTCCGACAGCGGCCCATTTCAGGTCAGCGGGATTCTTTTCCGCAGTAACGCGAATGGCCTTGCCGTTAACGACAAGCTTGCCATCCTTGGCTTCCGCTGTGCCTTTGAAGGCGCCATGCGTCGAATCGTATTTGAGCATGTAGGCCATATAGTCCACATCGATCAAATCATTGATCCCGACGATTTCAACGTTGTCTCTAAGAATGGCGGCCCTAAACGCCAAACGTCCAATTCTTCCAAATCCATTGATTCCAATTTTAACGGCCACCGATTACCTCCTAGTAAATGAATTGCTGTTGCGGACGGAAATATACTTGTTGGCCATTCAGAGTGCAAGATTGCCGAATGGCGCTAAACTCAAGCTTGAATGCTAAAATCCTACTCGCTGAAACCGTAGCGCGAATGGTTTTTGTCGATAATCATAGTGGCTATAATTTTCGGGACGTATTCATTGGTTTCTTCTGCCAATGTGCCTAACCGATAAATATACCAGAAATCGCGATTATTGATGGGATCATCAATACTGCGCAGGGCCTTGCGGATGCGACCCTCACCGGCATTGTACGCTGCCATAGCCAAAGCAACATCGCCAAATTCCGCATATAGCGTTTTGACATATTTGACTCCGGCCTGCGTGGCAAGTTGCGGATTGGTGCGTTGATCCTCTTCAGGCGGTAGGTTTTCCCAATTGTCGGGAACCTTGAGCCCATAATCCCGGGCGGTTTGTGGCATAAATTGCCAGAGTCCGCGCGCGCCAGCCTTACTGACAATGCCGCTGTCCAGCAGACTTTCATGCATGGAAAGATAAAGGAATGCCATGGGCATGCCTTGCTTCAGCAATTCGTTTTCAATGAGCTGTTTGTATTTGTGGCTATTGGCGAAAGAGCGTTCCATGATGTTACGCGAAGACGTTTTCGTGAATGAGTAAATATGCTTTTCAACCTGATTGATAAAGATATCCGGGACGATGTAATCGCGTTTTCCAAAACCTTCCAGAATGGTATGGATTTCACGCCCCAAAGGATTTTTATAGGTATTGATGACATCGGAGGATTTCAAGTTAGACCGCACACTCATCAATTGCCGCTCGGCGGCACGAAGTTTCGATACTAGTATGGCCTTTTCTTCATCGCTTTCGGCGGGGCCTGCCTGCTTGGCTTCAGCAAGCTGAGACTCCAAATTACGCGCTGTAGAAAGCAGATTTTCCTGTTGCTTGACCTTGCCTCGATATCCCATATTCTGGTATAACAAAACTGCCACTATAATTAAGGCAACGGTGGAAACGGATCCGAGAATCCACCAGGCGCGCTTTTTATGCGAAGAAAAAGTAGAAGCAGCGGAATGAATCATCATCGCATCGCGTTTACTCAAAACTCCACTTTTCAAAATGCGTTCCGCGCGGCCTTTGTCTTTGATCAAATCCTTAAGCTCATCATGGCCGGCTTCATCGTCTTTTAGTCTTTGCGCCAAACCCATAGTGTAATTACCGACATCATCCCCTTCGGCATAGTCCCCACCAAAATCACCCATGTGGTCTGGAGTCTGGCCGCCACGCCCACCTTTTTTCTTGGATTTTAGGAACCCGGGTGGCGCCACTGCCTTGGGAGGCGTTCGTTTGTTCTCAAAATCAGTACGGAGTTGTTTGGCTTCCTGGGCAGAAACGGCTGGAGCCAGGCCGGAAACAGGTTTAATGGTAGTGGAATCGGTAGCTCCGGCTATTCGATCGATTACCCTCAGTTTTGGTCCACTGACACCCAAACTGATGATTTCATCGACCTCGATTTCATGTTCCGCTACTTGTTCCCCGTTGATAAAGGTGCCGTTGGTGCTGCCTAAATCACGAAGTAACAACACCTGATTGCGCTTTTCAATAATGGCATGTTTACCGGAAACCAACGTTCCATCGGGCCCGGAAAAGCAAATGGAGTTTTCCGCATTTCGTCCCAAGGTGAGTCCGTCCCCTACCCTGATTTTGCGGCCAACTTGTACCCCGGAAATGACTTGAAGAAAAATATCCGCCATGTTTAATTTCCCGGAGTTCGGTTGTACGACCTGCTGGAAACCGATCTCATACATTCCCCCAAGGAGTCAAAAGTGGGAAGGAAACCTTACTTTGGTTCTTGGCCCCATTGACCCGATTTATTTTCTTTTCGCTAAAGGTATTCACTTGGGTTTGATCCATAAGTCGATCGGAAGATCGTGCCTGGCCTTTTTCAGTTATCAAATCCTGATCTTCCAGCACCATAGCGCGGTGCACATAATAGTCCACATCTTCCTTGGCAGATACTAGCCCTTCCAAGAAGGCTAATGCTGCGGGCCTAAAGACACAGGCCTCTTCATCCACACGCGATGCAACACCGCCGGCAAAAAAGAAGGCTTGGGAAAGGCGCAGCCTTTCAAAAAGCGTCGTCAGGGCTTCGCCCTCCGGTAAAGCCTCTCCAGGTATTTGCATGAGGACCGGACAATTGAGTGCCGCGGATAAGTTGGCCGTTTTCTTAAGGAAATCCGGTTCCCGTTCCCAGGGATCGAGCAACACAATGGCTACAGCCGTATCCCCCGCCTCGTCAGCATTTTCACCCACCAATAATGCCTCTGGATGTTCTGGGATTTCCGACCAAAGGTGGACACATTGTCGGTCCCGACCTTTGGCGCAGCGGGCCAGCCTTTGCAGGGAACAGATAAACCCCAATGTTTCCGCTAAGGAAGGCTGGCGCAGCAAACTGCTCCTAAGGGCGACAAGGGTTTGCGTCAAATCCTGAAAGAGCTGTTTTGCAGCACCATCGCGGAGAATAAAACCAGTGCTGTCTCGGCCGACTTCGTCCAAAAAATGACCGAGATGGGGACTGAGTCGGGAACCGCCAGTATCTTTTTCTTGTAAAAGCCCCATCAGTTTATCGATATCCTGCGACAGTCCGGGAGGCTTTGGCGTTGATTTGACGGGCTCATTCGCCTGCGCGGTTTGAAAAAGGCCGTTCACAATTTCATTGCGCCAAGAGGCGGGAATGGGAATTTTATTCAAGTTGGCGACGAATTCGGGGAAAATAGTTTTTCGTTCCGCACATTTCTGAACCAGCAGCCGTAGTGTTTCCAAATGCGAAAACAGCGTCTGCTCCCTAAGGGCAGAGTCCACATGCAGAACATGGCGGCCCGCGAAAGTGATGTCTCCTTCCGCTCCCATGGGAAAGAAGTTAGGCATTTCCGGCAACGGAACCTTGGCGTTTAACTTCAATCGATTGCGAAGATCCTCGAGCAATCCGCTGTGAAATCGAAGCGGCGCGTCCTGCTGCCAGCTTTTCTTAAGCAGAATGATATAGTGAAGATTGCCTTTACCGGAACCGCGGCCGGATTCCCGGCTAAATTCCCTTCCTGACACATCCTTGCCGGCCGATACGCTGAAGTCACCTATTCCACCTGTCATGGAACAAATATAATTCGTCCAAGGAAGTCTGTACCTATTGTCGTTTCGTAAATTTACGATAATGCGAGCTGGTTCCTTTCTTGGCCTACAATTGCTTGCAGCAGCCACGGCGCTCTGGATAGCAAGTTGTGCATCCCCACTCCTGACTCGGACGCATGCTATACCTGAGCATGGAATCGATTCCACCATATTTGAGGTCTCGACCGTAAGGGGCGACAAACACGTTCCTAGCCATATTTTTCACGCGTATCAAAGCGGGACCGGTTGGAGTTTTTCCGCTACCGCACCAAGCTGGCTGGAAGTCCCGAATGTGAGTACGGATATAGGCATACCGACCAAAACCCTTGTCAAGATTACCGATCGCAAGGTGCGCATCACTTTTTACGAAACAAGCGGGTCACATGACTTTTTAAAACCGGATTCCCTTTCACCTGCCCTGGCCTATTTATTCAAAGCCGATCCGGTTACCGCCCGGGAAGCCCTTCCATCATTGCCAAAAGGGATGGTTTTTTTCAAACCTGCCCAGGACACAATCAGGCATTGGGGGATTTTAGTTCGAAGCGATACGAGTATTCTCTTCATCCATATTGAATCAAAAAACCAGCTAGAGCCAAGTCAAATCGGAATCCTGCCGGATATTGACATGAGTCCTCGTCCGCAGCGTTCCAGTGATGCAACAGAACTCTCGCGGCGTTCCTTTAAAGCCAGCCTTGAAAATACCTGGGGACTCAAAGCCCTAGAGGATACGAATTGGCAGTCGGCACTAAAACATTTTCAAACTGCATTGTCACTTGATACCTCAAACGCCGCTTACCTCATCAATTGCGCAGCCATTTTTCAACTTCGAAAAGACAACCTCGGGGGTATAGACTACCTATCCAATTATCCCGCGCTTCTTGCCCAGTCTTCCCAACTGGCAGGCACCATGGGAGCCATGAACGAGGAACTCAGTCGGTACCAGGAAGCCAAATCCTGGGCCATCCATGCCTTAGAATTGGACCCGACGAATACCGAATGGCTCATCAACCTTTCCGATGCCTTGTGGGGTTTGGGTGAGCGTGTGCACTCGAAAAATGTTTTGTTACGCCGATACGAAGAAAAACCGGATTTTCGTCTTTCCATATATCTTGCGTCTACTTTGCTCGGCTTGGAAGAATATGAAAATGCCCGGCTGGTTTTGGTTCAAGCGCATTTGAATACACCTCCGAGTCCAAATTCTGTTGAATATTACCTGCGCGCTTTAGCCGGGCTCAAGGAGTACGAAACCGCTTTGGAATACCAGCGTAGTTTAGGTGAAAAATTTCCACCCACCTCCAACAATTATTTGTTCAAAGGCATTTGCGAATTCAATTTGAAGCTGTATCAATTGGCCGCGGCCTCGGCCCAAGCCGCACTGTCCCTAGATCCTGCCAATCGAGATGCCCAACAATTGTCGACGCAAATTTCGGCCTTAATGGGAAACCGCAGCAACCTCATTTTGCGTACACCGTTGTCACCGTTAAAAACCAAGGGTTCTTTGACAGCAGCCAAAGCCTTACTCAATGTCGCAGATAATCAAAAACTTGCGGGTCAATTTCCTTTGACATTACTCAGCCAAAATATCGTATATAGCTGGGTTCCCAAGGGCCGATGGAAAAAAACTCGGCATCAAATCTATTACATACACGACGCCCGAAAACTCATCCGTCTGTCTGAACTCACCTATGAGATCAATCCAAATTATTCCCGGTTCTATGTCAATCAATTTCGACTCTACAATGCAAATCTCAAACTGATGGATGAAGAACACTTCGGCGACTTCTATGTAACCAAAAGTCATAACTCCACTTTACATCCGGAAAACCTGCTCGTACACTTGCCCATCAAAACCAGGCCGGGAATACAATACTTGGAAATTATGACCACAGAAGAATCACAGCTTCCTGTCGCGGAATTTCCTTACCTTCGCTATGACCACGCCTACCCTTTTCCAATTCTGGAATGTCGCTTTGAAATTCTGCATCCTCCCAAACACCTTATTGTCAGTGCCTTTGGCGAAGCTAAAATCGATAGCCTTGCTGATCGGATTGCCATTCGCATGAATGAACCTCTGGCTGGTTTCGAGGACAATTTCCGCCCGGCCAATGATGAATTCGGGACGGGATTCTCAGCTGCTCCTTTCACGACCTGGCCGGAAGTAGGCAAAAGCTACCAGCAAATGCTTAAAAAAGCGGGGATCCGTTTTGATTCCTTACCGGTACCTGTACGGGAGCGGGCCTTAGAAATCATGGAACATAACCGAAATGGAAATCCCGTTCAGGCCTTGTTTCGGTTTGTACGCGATTCCGTGCGCTACAACAATTTTGAATTCAGCTTACAAGCTTTAGTGCCGGATAAAAGTGAAACTGTTTTGACTAATGGATATTCGGATTGCAAGGGCCATGCCTTGTTGCTGATGCAAATGCTGAACGCGCAATCTCTGGAAGCGCACCTGTGCCTGGTGAGCCTGAACCATGTGGGTGATTTGGATCAACCCAGCCTGCACCAATTCAACCATATGATTGTTCAAGTGCCAGCACAAAAAGGCATGCCAGAATATTTTCTAGACCCCACGGACAAACAATACGCTTTTAGGCGCACGCCGCTGGCCTTAGAAGGCAAAAACGTTTTGGTCTTGAATGCGGAAAACTCTCACATTGCCACCATTCCGGAATTGGACAGCTCGGGTGAACACCGCGTGCAAGTATTCCATCACGTAAAGGTTGAAACAGCCCAATCCGCATTGGGTGAAGACAGCCTAGTTATGACCGGCAAAGTGGCAGGTGAATTCCGCACCCACATGCGAACTTGGAATAAGGCCACTAAGTATGAAAACCTTCTCAGCTGGTTGGCGCAAAGTTACCCCAGCTTTGCCGATGAACGGTTCAGGGTGATGAATGAAGACGATGCTGACGCCCCGCTAGTCATGGTATTTAAATATCGACGGAAATTTCAAATGCATGCTAGCCCACAGGAATTCGAACATTTTCCAATGTTGGAATTGAGCTTTCTACGATTTCCCAAAGCCGACAATCGAAGGGCTCCGGTTTATTTTCCGCACGAGATCCAAATTCAATCCCAATGGCAATATGAACTCCCGAATGAGTATACGTGGAAGCCCCTGAGCCTGGACCGTGAATTGAGCGAACACTACTTGCACTGGATGCTGTCCGTGAATGAAAGGGATTCCCACTCAATGACCATAACCCAAAAATGGCGTATCGAACCCTTCGTGGCCGCCCCCGAAGAATATTTCAAAATCCAGACGGAATGGGAACCGATTTTATCCAGCTCAGGCCTCAAGCTGACCGTTTTGAAGCAATTTCCAAGTGAAGGCGAGAAACAGCCCTAAGCCGAATTTTATCCCTTTTTACTAAATTAAATATTTCAAGTTTTACGAAAGCGAAGCATGCAAAAGCTCAATAAATACAGCTCCCGACTCACCCAAAGTGTTTCCCAACCCGGTTCCAAAGCCATGCTTTATGCCACTGGCATGACAGATGAGGATATGGACAAGGCCCAAGTGGGAATTGCCAGTACCGGCTGGGACGGCAACCCCTGTAATATGCACCTCAATGATCTGGCCCAGCATATCAAAAAAAGCGTGAAGGCGGAAGGCCTAGTGGGATTGATGTTCCACACCATCGGTGTCAGCGACGGCATTTCCATGGGCACGGAAGGCATGAACTATTCCCTTCAGAGCCGCGACATCATTGCCGACTCCATTGAAACGGTTACCTGCGCACAATGGTATGACGCGAATATATCCGTGGTGGGTTGCGATAAAAATATGCCCGGATCCATCATGGCTATGGCTCGCTTCAACCGGCCGAGCATAATGGTTTATGGTGGCACCATTTTACCTGGTTATCATGAAGGCAAGCCCCTGAACCTGGTTTCCGCCTTTGAAGCTTATGGTGAATTTGTTTCCGGCAAAATCGATGAAAACCGGATGAACGAAATTTTGAAACATGCCTGTCCGGGGCAAGGGGCTTGCGGTGGCATGTACACGGCCAACACCATGGCATCGGCTATTGAAACCTTGGGCATGACCTTGCCCTATGATTCCTCCTCTCCCGCCATCAGTGATGAGAAGTTCCGCGAATGCCTGCAGCTGGGTAAAGCCATCCGCTTGATACTGGAAAAAGACATCAAGCCCCGTGACATCATGACGCGCAAAGCTTTTGAAAATGCCATGACCATGGTTATCGCTTTGGGAGGCTCCACCAACGCCGTGCTCCATTTGGTAGCTATGGCTAAGGCGGCGGATGTGAAGCTGACCATTGACGACTTCCAGCGCGTCAGCGACAAAACGCCATTCCTGGCTGACCTAAAGCCCAGTGGAAAATATGTGATGGAGGATTTGCATCGCGTCGGCGGCATTCCTGCAGTTCAAAAATTGCTACTCAAAGAAGGCTTTTTACATGGCGATTGCTTGACCGTAACAGGAAAGACCTTAGCCGAAAATGTGGAATCTTTACCCGGACTCAAGGCGGGTCAGGATGTAATCTATCCTGTATCCAAACCACTCAAAGCCACTGGCCACATTCGCATTCTCTACGGCAACTTGGCGCGTGAAGGAGCCGTTGCCAAAATTACGGGTAAGGAAGGGCTTTCCTTTACGGGACCCGCAAAGGTTTATGAAAGTGAAGAAGAAACCCTCTTGGCATTGGAAAAGAAAACCATTGTAGCCGGTGATGTCGTGGTCATCCGGTATGAAGGACCCAAGGGTGGTCCCGGTATGAGCGAAATGCTAACGGTAACGTCTGCCATTATGGGCGCAGGCCTAGGCAAAAGCGTTGCCTTGATTACCGACGGCCGCTTCTCTGGCGGAACGCATGGATTTGTAGTCGGGCATATTACCCCCGAAGCGCAAACCGGCGGCGTTCTCGCCATATTGAAAAACGGAGACGTTATCACTATTGATGCCGAAAAGAACATTCTCGAAGTCGACCTCACGGAAGCCGAAATAGCGGGTCGTTTCCAGGGTTGGACGGCACCGCCGTATAAAATCACCAAAGGAACCCTCTACAAGTACATCAAGACCGTGAGCACTGCCAGCGAAGGCTGCGTCACCGACGAATGATTGTCGGTCGCTTATGAAATCCCTGGCATCAAGAACCGGGCGCATTTCACCTTCGCAAACCGTAGCCATCGATGCCAAATATAAGCGCCTAAAAGCGGAAGGCAAAGACGTGCTCAGCCTTGGCGCCGGTGAACCGGACCTGGACACGCCCCAGCTTGCGAAGGATGCAGCCATCCTTTCCATTCAAAAGGGTCTCACAAAATATTCCATTGTAACGGGGCTTCCCGCCTTGCGCGAAGCCATTAGCGTCAAATTTTCCAGGGATAACCATGTGGCGTATCCGCCAAATGACATCATTGTTTCCAGTGGTGCCAAACACTGCGTCTTCAACGCATTGCTGGCCTTGGTCGAAGAAGGGGATGAGGTTTTAATTCCCACTCCATGCTGGACGACCTACCCGGAATTGGTGCGGTTTCTGGGGGGTACTGCGGTGTTACTGCCTAGTGCGCTGGCCAATGGATTCAAGCTCACAGCAGCGGAACTTGCCGCGGCGGTCACTGACCGGTCCAAATTGGTCATTCTGAACTCACCCGGAAATCCCACCGGGGCTGTGTACTCGCACGCAGAACTACAAGCCTTGGCGCAGGTTATTGTTGAAAAGGATCTGTACGTTCTCTCCGATGAAATTTACGAATACCTAGTATACGGCGAAGCCAAGCATGTCAGCATTGCGTCCCTGGGCCCTGAAATTTTTTCCCGCAGCATCACCATCAACGGAATGTCCAAAGCCTTTGCCATGACGGGTTGGCGCATCGGGTACCTGGGTGCTCCACCGGCACTGGCCGCAGCCATCAGCGCCATTCAAAGCCACGGAACACATCATCCCGCCAACGCCTCGCAATTTGCTGCTTTGGCCAGTCTCAATGAAGGCATGGGTTTCGTTGAAATATTGCGAAGCCACTTGGCGGAATGCCGGGAGCTCGCATTATCCCGCTTGCGATCTATCCCCGGCCTGCAGGTATTGGTGCCACAAGGCGCCTTCTACGTATTTTTCGGAATACAAGCTTACTTCGGAAAATCTTTTGACAGTAAATCCTTGAATACATCCATGGAAATTTGCCAATATTTTTTGGACGAGCAACTGTTGGCCACCGTTCCGGGTAGCGCGTTTGGCATGGAAGGCTATATGCGGATTTCCTTCGCCCAAAATTTGGAGGTTCTAGCCGCAGCTTTAGATAGACTTGAACGCGGATTTACAGCGCTGACCTAATCCACTTCATCCGTTGCACCAGCCAAGCGAGCTGCAAAATCCTTTTCGATGATAAACTTGAATCCTTGGACGCCCGGGCGCAAGTTTAAGAGCGTGTCCAAAGGTGGACTGCCTTTACCTTTCACCACAATGCGATGGCTTCCCGATACCATGCCTTCCAGCTTGACGGGCGTGAGGCCTACATAGCGTCCATCCACAAACACTTCGGCAAACGGAGGTGACGATTGCAAGGTCAAGTTCGCAGGGCTTTCGACGGCGGGGGTTAAAACGTGTTCTGTTTCATCAGGGTTTTTTCTCTCGACAGAAAGGGAAGAGTCTGAATGCGATGCTATAGTTTCCGGCATGAGCAGTCCCTTTCCCTCCTGGACTACCGGGGCTAAAACCGGCGGTGCCACCTGATCGGCAGAAAAAGCAACTTTAGGGTTTACCGTGTGATGGCCAAGTCGATACCACAGTCCCATGGCTAGGACGGCTACGACTAATCCGGACGCCAGTAGCCAGAGTAATGGCGTCTTGCGTCTCGTTTCACGGGAATATCGTAAAGTACGCTGTGCATGATCCTGAACGGTTGGTGAACGCGTGGATCGCCAAGTCGTCTGCACACCCTGAGCGGATAGCCCCTGTAAATACGCACAGACGCGTTCCGAAGGTTCAACAATACCCGATGTCACCAAATAGCTTTGCAGCTGGCGATGTAGCCATTTGGGTCCACCGCCGCGTTGGGCCGGGTCCTTATGCAAAAGTGTGTCCACGAGCGTCATCAAAAAGGGATCGATATCCGGCCGCAAGCGCCAGAGCGGTACATGCGGTTCACTGACAATTTTACGAAAAAGATCGGGCAGGTTTTTCCCATGAAAAGGGGGGTGACCCGCCAGGCAGTTATAGAATACTGCGCCAAGAGAAAACATATCCGCTTGAAACGTAATGGGTTTAAATCCACGCACCTGTTCCGGAGACATAAAATGGGGAGATCCCAATACAGCTCCCGTTTTGGTGAGGCTATCATCCTGAACATGCGCAATACCAAAATCGGAAATTTTTAGAGTACCCTGTTGATCAATCATCATATTTTCGGGCTTGATATCTCTGTGCACCACTCCGTGACGGGCAGCTACACTTAAACCCTCCGCGGCTTGACAGATGAGCGCCGCCGCCACCTGCGCATCCATGGGCGTGGCCAGCAGGAAGGGTGTGGCGCGACTCATTTCATCATTTTGATCCGCCGGTTCTGTGGGATGCAAGGAGGGAATCTTTAACTGTTTCAGTAAGCTGCCCAGCGACTGTCCGTCAACGAACTCCATTACCAAAAACATGTCCGAACCTTCTTGACCGAAATCGAAAACGTCCACCACATGCGGATGACGCACGGCTGCAACAATTCTTGCTTCTTTATAGAATCGATTTAATACATCCGGTTGCGTTGTTAATTCAGAATGCAAAACTTTTATGGCGACAAATCGGCCCAGCAGTGGGTCACGCGCCAAATGGACGGCTGCCATGGCACCCTTGCCAAGTTGATACATCACTTCATACCGGCCGTAATGCTTTTGCATGCTAGCGATAAAGTAGCAACGGATAAGGACGTTGCATATGGGTAAATCATTATCATGCTTAGAGGTACAGAAAGTATTTTCTGCCAGGTTTGTGCGAAGCTGAGGAAAAAAAGGAAATTAGGGACTTGGCCCACACATTTTTCCTATAATTTCGATACATTCGGAAGTGAATGTTGTGAGGAAGGAAAGCACATGGAAAAGCCTTCACTGCAAACTCAGGCCGAGAAACCGCCTACTGGAAAAAATTTTGGCGGCTACACTATGCTCGAGCATTTGGGCAAGGGTGGCATGGGCGATGTCTACCGAGCCAATCAAGATGGTTTGAATCGCATTGTTGCCATTAAAATTCTTCCCTCTCTTTTAGCGCGCAGTCCCGAATTCTCGGAACGCTTTTTTACGGAAGCGTATGCCATCTCCCGCCTGCAACACCAGAACATCGTCACCATTTACGATTATGGTGATGTGGATGGGCAAAAGTTCATTGCCATGC
Organism: Fibrobacteria bacterium; assembly: GCA_043732185.1. Taxonomy (GTDB): domain Bacteria; phylum Fibrobacterota; class Fibrobacteria; order UBA11236; family UBA11236; genus Chersky-265. The sequence goes on along the minus strand of JAYTHY010000066.1, from coordinate 27,345 downwards.
AATATGTTCAGGGCACAACCTTAAGCCGCATCATCAAGGATTCCAAACCCTTGGATTTCGAACGAATTATCGGAGTCACGAAGCAGATTTGTCGCGGACTTAAATACGCGCATCAAAACGAAATCGTGCATCGCGACATCAAATCCGGCAATATCATGATAGAGCCCGGTGACAAGGTGTATATATCCGATTTCGGTATTGCAAAGGTGATCGATGCGCCCAGCATCACCACCACTGGCATGGCCATGGGTACACCTGAATACATGTCTCCGGAGCAATGTGAAGGCGGTGTTGTCGATGGGCAAAGCGATATTTATGGCTTGGGAATTATCATATATGAAATGGTAACCGGTCGTCCGCCTTTCTTGGCAGATACTCCGCTGGCCGTAGCCTATAAACAAGTTCACGATATCGCGCCGCTGCTCAGCAAGAAACGGGCAAATGTCCCTCGACGGTTGGAATTGATCGCGGCCAAATGCCTCAAGAAAAATAAGGCCGACAGATATTTAAGTGCCGATGCCCTTTTACAGGATTTGGATTCCGCACATATTGAAATGGGTAGCGTTGAAATCCCCAGTACACCTTTACCCTCTGATCTCAGAATTACCGATCGCCGGGATCATAAACGCCGCCATGTAAATGATCCTATGGCGGTTTCCCGCGGATACCTATGGGGTATTCTAGGTTTGTTCATTTTGATTCTCAGTGTCCTCACGTATATTTTGCTTCGGCCATCGCCACTCTCCACGGCGGGAATGCAGTGGTTGATTCCGCAGTTTAACCAAACACAACCTACCAACGACAGCAAGGATGAAGCCGAAATCACTTTCACTTTTCCAACCAAGGTATTACTCACGAGTTTGGTTTTGGAATCCGGAGTTTTGCCCGCCAAAGGGTCCAAATCCATGGTATTGGAAATGGACGGTAAAAGGCCAGTGCGTTTTACGATCCAAGAAGGAGGTCTTCCCCAGGTATTTAATTTGGGTGGAATCCTTGTCGAGAAAGGCACGCTTCGTTTTACCCATGGTCCCGCTTCAGCCACAGAACCCAGTTCCGGGAGCTCGGGCCCAGAAAACACTTCCGACCCATTAAAGGTCGTACGCTTTGTTGGACTGCCGTATGACTGATGGTTTCCCACCATCTACCCTTAAGGCGATTCCCCGTCGCGAACAAGAGAATCATGTTGACGCAGGCCGACGCGGCGAAGACGCAGCCTTGGAGTTTTTACAAAACCTTGGGTACCGTTTACTCCGTAGAAATTATCGCCACGGCCGGGGCGAAATCGACTTGGTTATGGAAGATGCTGACAATTACTTGGTATTCATTGAGGTAAAAAGCAGTCGTACCAAAAATTCGGGACATCCCTTGGAGCGCATTGACGGAAGGAAAATCCGACAGTTGCAGCGAATGGCGGTGCGCTATTGCTGGGAATTTCATCAGGAAAATCGTGACATCCGATTTGATGCAGTGGGCGTGGAGTTGACTCCAGGAGAGATCCATACAGTCCTGCACATTAAAAATGCCTTTTTGCCGGATACTGCTGGCTATTATCCTGCCCGTTAAGTAGTTACCTTAAACCAGCTAACGAAAAAACATCCATGCGTATTGAACTTCATCCCCAGACTCCACAAATCCGATTGGTGAAAAAGGTATTGGAAACCTTTGCGTCCGGTGGTGTGGTCGTGTACCCTACCGACTCCGGTTATTCAATGGGTTGCGATGCTCTCTCGCGTAAAGGCGTACAAAAGCTTTACCATATTAAGCGCGGTATGAAAAAATACTTGATGGCGCTCATGGTACGGGACTTCAGCGCCTTGTCCGATTTCGCAAAAGTGGAAACATCAGCTTATCGGTATATGAAATATTTGGTGCCGGGTCCATATACATTCATTTTACCCGCCACCGTTCGCGCTAAAAAACTGCTGGATGTCAACAGGCCGGAAGTCGGCGTGCGCATGCCCAACAGTCCATTCACCAATACGCTTTTTGAAATTGCTCCCGGCTCCATTATTTTAACAACTGCAGCCAAAATTACAGAAGCGGACAACTTCATCCAGCCCACTGACATCGAAGAGATGTATGGAAACTTAGTTGATATGATAGTGGATTTAGGTCCCCTACCCATCACTCCGACCACCGTCATTTCTTTAGTTAGCGAAAGCCCGGAAGTTCTTCGCGAAGGGGTGGGACGCGTTCCCGGGCCCAATACACGTGCAGTTATTCACGGTCCAGGAATGCGCGGGACCAAGCGCTGAAGATTTGACGCACTACAGCAAACGAATTGTGCGCCACTACGGGAAGAAACCGGGTAAAGTCCTCGACAGCATCGCCATCCGCCCGATCGGAAATCGTCCGGACCACCAAACATGGAATTGCATTGACCGCACACACTTGGGCCAAGGCAGCACCTTCCATCTCCACCGCGTCACCCGCCAATTCATCAAGCAAGTATCTATGATGATTGATTTCCGTCCGCGTCATGAATTGATCGCCGGTAAGTATACGCCCCGCACGAATAGTATGACCATCCAATTGTGACGCGAGTGCTGCTTCCAGCATCAAACTGTCCCCGGCAAAAATCTGTAGGTCGGTATAAAGGATTCGTCCCCGAGAAAATCCCAAAGCAATACCGTCCACATCGTGTTGTATAAGTTCCCGACCAATCACGACATCGCCGATAGCGTACTCAGGATTGAGGGCTCCAGCCACACCGGTAAAAATGATTGCGTCCGGTTGGAAGACATCAATGAGGTGTTGACTGACCATGGCTGCAAATACTTTGCCCACCCCGCATTTGACCAGGATTGCCTCCTGGCCTTGCAAACGCACGGTGTAGAAAATAAAGCCATGCCAATCCTGACAGTCTACAATTTCCGCATGGGTTAGGAATTCGGAAATTTCCGCATCCATTGCACCAATAATTCCAATCCTACTGGACCTGTGGGGTCCGGAATTGGGTTTGGGCATTATGGAACGCTCAGGTTGATGCGTAAGGTATCCGGGGTTGGCCGTCGGTCAGAGCTTTTGAATTTCAGAAATATTTTCAATGGTTGCAGACCATCCAAAGCACCTACAATTTCAAAGGCATCAAAACTAAAAGTACCGTCACTGGCAAGCGGTTTAGTAGCCATGAAATTGGGATAGAGCACATTGCGAAAATAGATAGAGTCACTGAAGGTGGAAAGATCATAGCCGTTGACCTTGCCCGCAATGGTTCCACGCATGCCGCTCACCGCAACGGTGTCCCGGACCAGCGCTTGAAAGGCGGCATCTCCTGCCATGTCCAGATCCAGGGACCAGGGTAGCTCAATTCTAGCATCAAAAATCAATCGCAACGTGTCCGGCGAAGGGCGCAATGTTAAGACTTTGGATTTGACTACAGCATGGATGGGAACCAAACCGGTACCTGCGCCAAGGAGATCGGCAGTTGCGAGTGTGAAGGCGCCATTTGGAGCCAAGGGCACCATGAGATGGAGTGCCGGAGTATTAGGTTGCGATAGAAAAAGATTCGCTTCCAGCACTGCAGGGTCAAAATGATTGACCTTACCTGTAATGGCTGTCACTTTCCCAAGCGTGACGACCGTATCGCGTCGCAAGGAATCATAACTGCTTTCAATATTCAAATTGAGCGACCAGGGGTAAGGCATTTTTGCACCGACAACCGTATCGGAAACAGAAAAATGTCCCATCATATCCGCTTCAAAATGTTCAGCGATATGACAATGAAACATCCAATGACCAGGATTACTGGCATCCAAAAGCACATCCACCGTATAGCCACGACCAATGAGATAGCTGTCCCGCCAAACCAAACCCTCTGCAGGCGGTTTTCCATTCTCGCGAACAACTAGAAATCGCTGTCCATGAAAGTGAATGGGGTGCGGCATGGGATGGTACATGAGCATTCCGCTCATGGCAGCTTCCGGAGTGCCCGGTGCGGGTGTGGTGACCGTGTCGTTATGAATCCTTATCATTACCTGTGAACCACGCTGGAAATTCCAATTGATTTCATGGTTTTCCAAGCCGGTTTTAAGATCTCGAATGGCCCAATGCACATTCCGATTACTCGATTGTTGATTCATCAATACCATGCCGGCCCCATGCACGCTGTCATTCCATTCGATGCCCATCGTGTTGCCCGGGTCCGGATCATGTTGCACAGCCGATAGTTTGGTCAAGGGATTGGACATATCCATATAGCCGGTAAGCAGGATTTCCTCATCCGGTAACTTGTTCAGCGATTTACGGAAGGGTTCCAGACTTTTTGTAACTGCTGCGCATTGAACCAACGCCAAGCTACTGCGCAGGTCCGTTGCGATCGTGTCCGGATCATAAAATATTTTTCCGATTACGGCGGTTCCGGATGGAGTGGCATTCAAGATCTCCAAAGGCGAATAATCGTCCAATCCATCATTGAAGCCCAACTGGAAAATAACCCGTTCCGATGGGGCGATGACGTAGCTTTCCTTGGCTCCTGGAAATTCAAAACGTCCATTGTCCGCCCCGATAATATTCATATCCATATCGCGGGAAAACTGCAAATTGTAAACTCTGGTATTGGAAGCGTTAACGGTGTAAAACCGAATGGTTTCATTGCGTTTCACATGCAATTCAAAATGGGGATCGCCGTTGATTAGCAGAACATTTCCAAAGCGGCCCATCAAGGCATAGTCGCTTACATTTTGATAAAAGGGGTGTGTGGATTTTTCATCCAGAAGAATATCATCCAACACCAGCACAATTTCCCGATTGACCGGTGGCCAATAGCTCGTATCTTTCGGCACGACCAAATAAGTTCCTGCCAATCCTAGTTCCATTTGATAGTCTTCTCGGTAATGGGGATGGTACCAGAATAATCCTGGGTCCGGAAAGTGTATTTGATAGACCACGGTTTTTCCGCTATCCGCCGTGGCAGTGATTCCCGGTATACCATCATATTTGTAATCGAGACGCACTCCGTGAGAATGCAGACTGGTGGGCAGGTTGGTGTGATTGACAAGCAACACGGTAATCGACGCACCCTCAGCTACTCGTATAGTTGGACCAGGGATGGAACCATTGTAAGCCAGCATTCTCACATTGTGTCCGGAAAAATTCTTTGCCACCCAGCCGACGCTAAGCCGAAGCGTATCCCCGTCCGCTACGTTTACGATGCGGGTGGTATCCGCTTCCGGCAAGCCTTCCACACTCGTGTCAAAGGGAACTTTAATCAATGCATCCGCCGGTTTAGTCGGTGCGGTTTTTTCCGAGCAACCCAACATCCATCCGAGCAGGAGAACTCCACTCAAACAGGTTAATCTGCTGTGCCTCATGTTCCCCAGTTTCAACAAGTTTAACCTTTTCGATTTTAGAGTTTGGAATTGGTAAAATTGCGTTTTTTATGGGGCAATAGCACCCACTTTTCGCAAAAATGATTCCTACTGATACGCGTGTGTGTTTTCCCCTTGCAGTATTCTTATGTCAGGCTCAAAATAGGTTGATGGGTCTTCCGAAAACTTGAAGGCAGGTATGACATGAAACCAACATTGCGTTGCCTATATATGGGAGTGTTACTTGGAATGCTATCGCACGGAATTCCAGTTGCACAAGAAAATATAGTCTGTGGCTTGGACCAAAGCATCACGTCCCCTTCCGGTGCCCTTATGAAATCCACCACTTTGCCACCCACGGCCAAAGTTTGGACCGGTAAGCTGCGGGCTTTGATTTTCAAGGTATCCTTCTCCGATGGCCCCTACACTATTACCGACAGTACCATAAACAAGACCAATGCAACCATCAATCTCCTGTATGCTTCCATGTCCAGAAATACTTTTGGCTTTGATTTCAAAATCCACCCGACCATCCTTGCGGCTCCCGGTGACAAAGCGACCTACGGCGCAAACTTCAACAGTTTGCAATCCTGGATTTCATCCCAGATAAGCGCCGCCGGTCTCAAGGTGGGAGTGGATTATGATGTTTATATCGCCAGCTTCCCGGAAATAAACGTGGGTTGGGGCGGTCTTTCCAACATGCGCGACGGAGACTGGATCAATGGCAATTATAGCGCCGGAGTTACCGCGCACGAACTCGGCCATTCCTTGGGATTGCCCCATGCACATTCCATAGAAGCAGGAACCGACATGTTTGGCGTGCCCGGTACCACGTCCCAAACAAGTGAATACGGCAACCCCTTTGACGTTATGGGGCATGGGGGGAGCACGGGGCATTTCAATATGCTGTATAAACTAAGAGTGGGATGGAAGGATTCGAACGAAATAAAGGAAATAAAAACCAGCGGCGTCTATCGAATCTACGCCCATGATAATGCCGTACATAAAGGCCGGGTGATCGGCGTCCGCATTCCCTCCGGCAACGCAAGTTACGGGTATTGGTTTGAATATCGAACCGTCAGTACTTCGGCTCGTTTAGGAGCTACAGTGAGTTTCCAGGGATTTAAAAGTACAACCAATTTGGATGAGTGGTTTCTGGATACCACACCAGGTTCCAAAACCAGTAGCGATGAAAACGACGGGGTGTTGGCACCGGGGAAAGAGTTTCAGGATAAGTATGGGACTACCACCTTCAAAACCTTGGCTATCAATACCGGTGTCTGGACGGAGGAAGGCTGGGTTGACTTACAGGTTACCATACCCGGCACTACCTTTCTGCAACCCTTGGTGCGGAACCAGCTGATGAATGGTAATGAAGGTTACAGACAATCTGGTTTGAATATACTGGGCCGCTTTGTACCGCAGCAAACTGTGCAGACCTTGGTGGTTAGCCGGGAAAACGGTATCACCAGCTTGATACTGCGCCCTTGATTTCCGGCTAACCCTGTCCGTGCCCCTGTTTCTGTCCCTGCCCCGGTCCTTGTTTAAGCACCCATCTTTTTGTCGACCCACTCTACCAAGGATTTCACGGCCGCTATGGACACGTCGAACATCTTGCGTTCGGTTTCATCCAGTTCCACTTCCAATACCTTTTCGATACCGCCGGCCCCCATAATTACCGGGACTCCAGCATACAGGCCGGTCACTCCGTATTCGCCATTCAGTTTGGCGGCACAGGACAAGACATTCTTTTTGTCTTTGAGATAGGCTTCCGCCATGTGGATGGCGGACAAGGCTGGACTGTAGAAGGCTGAACCGGTTTTAAGCAATGCCACCACTTCCCCACCGGCATTGGCCGTGCGCTTGGCGATGGTGTCCAATTTCTCGCGAGACAAAAGTTGGGTGACGGGGATACCGCCCACGGAGCAATAACGCATCAAAGGAACCATCGTGTCCCCATGTCCACCCATGACCAATGCTTGCACATCCTCATTGGAAACGTTGATCTCCATAGCTACCAAGGCGGCAAAGCGAGCTGAATCCAGTACGCCTGCCATTCCCGCCACGCGATGGGCCGGGAATCCGGTTACGCGCTGCATGGCATAGACCATGGCATCGAGCGGGTTGGTTACCACGATGACAAAAGCATTCGGGGCTTTGGCTTTGATATTCTCACCCACGGTTTTGACAATTCCAAAATTGACGTCGAGAAGATCATCGCGGCTCATGCCCGGCTTGCGCGGCAATCCGGCGGTTACGATCACCACATCTGCCCCGGCAATGGCATCATAGGAATTGGAACCGGTCAGTTGGCTGGAAGTGGGAATCAAGGATCGGCCATGCATGATATCCAGACTTTTGCCCTGGGGCACGCCTTCCATGATGTCCACCGTAATGATGTCACCCAGTTGTTTTTGAGCGGCCACCAAGGCCATGGTTCCACCGATTTGTCCCGCGCCCACCAGGGCTATTTTTGCTCTTGCCATTTTTATCCGTCCTTTGCGTTAACGACTTTAATGTGACTTATTTATTTCCCCGCAGCCTTCATGGCTGCAACCATTCGGCTGCCAATTTCGCCGGCAGTAACCGCCATGCTAACGCCCGCATCCGTAAGTGCCTTGATTTTGGCCTCGGCGGTACCTGACGTTCCATCGATGATGGCGCCTGCATGTCCCATGCGTTTGCCTTTGGGAGCGGAGGCTCCGGCGATAAAACCAACCACCGGTTTTTTGACGTTCTGTTTAATATAGGCTGCGGCAATTTCTTCATCGCTTCCGCCAATTTCACCAATTAAGATAATCCCTTCCGTTTCCGGATCTTCATTCAGCAACTTGATCACGTCTACATGGCTTAGTCCATGGATAGGATCTCCGCCGATGCCGACGGCCGTGGTTTGGCCCAGGCCCGCCACGGTAGTTTGGTGAACGGCTTCATAAGTGAGCGTGCCGGAACGGGACACAATCCCAATGCGGCCTTTAGAATGGATGGCGCCGGGCGCAATTCCGATTTTACAAACGCCGGCTGTCACAAGTCCGGGGCAATTTGGTCCGATCAAAATGCACTTTTTCCCGCGCAAATAATTGTGCACCTTGAGCATATCCATCACGGGAATGCCTTCCGTAATGGCCACAATAAGATGAACACCGGCATCGGCGGCTTCAAGAATAGCGTCCGCGGCATAAGGAGCCGGGACAAAAAGCATGGTGGCATTGGCGCCGGTATCCTGAACGGCTTCCGCAACGGAGTTGAATACGGGAAAACCATCTACACTGGTGCCTCCCTTTTTAGGCGTTACGCCTCCAACCACTTTGGTGCCATAGTCGCGGCATTGTTGCGAATGGAACAAACCGGCCTTTCCCGTAATGCCCTGAGTGATGAGACGGGTATTTTTGTCGATAAGAATAGCCATGTTATTTTCCTCCCTTTACGCTTTGTGCGCCACCGCTCTTAGCGTCGAGGGCTTTGACGTTTTGGGCCGCAAGTTTGGCGGCAGATTCCAGGTTTTCGGCGCTGACCAAATCCAGTCCGGAAGATTCTATCAGGGCTTTGCCCTCTTTGACATTGGTCCCTTCCAGGCGAACCACCAAGGGAACCTTAAGACCCGTGGACTTGACCGCGCCTATAATGCCACGGGCGATTCGGTCGCAAGGCATGATCCCGCCGAAAATGTTGACCAAAATACCTTTGACATTTTTGTCCGCGGTGATGATTTCGAAAGCCTTGGTAACCGCTTCTTCTGAAGCCGAGCCTCCCACATCCAAGAAGTTGGCGGGCTGAGATCCGTAATGGGCAATAATGTCCATGGTGGCCATGGCCAATCCGGCGCCGTTCACCATACACCCAATGTCCCCGTCTAGGCGGATATAACTCAAACCATATTTGGAAGCCTCTATTTCAGAAGGGTCCTTTTCCCCATCCGGGTCTCCGCCAGTATCCTTCTGACGATAGACGGCATTTTCATCAATGTCAAATTTGCAATCGAGCAAGGAGAGGCTACCTTCGCCATTCACCACCAGCGGATTGATTTCTAGCAGGGTGCAATCTTTTTCCTGATAAATGCGATAGAGCTTCTGAAGCACATCTCCGAACTGCGCCACTTGAGGTCCAGTTAGGCCTAGGAAGGCCGCTGCCTCCGTCATGAGGTTAGCATCCAAGTTACGTCCCCAAGCGGGATAAAATTTCTTGATTTTTTCGGGAGTCTTCTCAGAAACTTCCTCGATATCCATGCCGCCCTCGGGGCTGAGAATGAATACGATATTGGCCTTGGCGCGGTCCAGGGTAACGGCAACATAGAGTTCACGCTTGATAACGCTGGCTTCTTCCAGCAATACCGCATGAATTTTTACGCCGTCCGGACCCGTTTGCTTGGTGACCAAAGTCATGCCGAGCAGCTGTCCGGTTAGATTCCTGGCTTCTTCAGCACTCTTGAACAGTTTAATTCCACCCGCTTTGCCTCGCCCGCCCGTATAGGCTTGGGCTTTGGCCACGCCAGTGGTCATACCCAGTTTGCTGAGCGCCGCGTCCACTTGTTCAGATTTAAAAACGACCTCGCCTTTAGGCACAGGCAATCCAGCCTGCCGTAATACAGCCTTGGCTTGGTATTCATGCAACTTCATGTAAATTCCCTTGGTGGGTGTTTGAGGCCTGTAAAAATGCTCATTTTCAGGCTTGGATGCAAACTATTTGGTGGGAAGCTTTATTTTAATACCGGACAACCGAATTGAGGTTTCAGAATATGCTTTTGTGGCAGCCGGTTAAAGGGATCGAGCCTGGTCTTGACCATTAATTTCAAATTGGTGTTGGAAAGACTATTGACCAAGGCTGCCTGCGCGGCGTGCATGACCCCCATGATCGAGCATTGTGGGCTATCGCTACAAAACTCAGGGTGATCGAGACAGGACATCAGGTTGATCTTGCCTTCCACGGCCTCGACAATATTCAGCAGAGTGATCTTGCCCGGGTCCCGCCCCAGCATGATTCCGCCGTTGACTCCGGGCACGGTCTTGAGCAACTTGGCCTTGGAAAGGCGTGAAACCACCCCTTGTAAAAAACGGAGCGAGAGCTTGCTATGGTCCGAAATCGATTGGACCCGGACCGGCATAGAGGCCGTCTTGCCTTCGCTTTCCGCCAAAAAATGTTGACGAGCCAGGAATTCCAAGGTCCTTAAGGCATAATCGGTCTTCTTGGTAAACTTCATGTTGGCTGGCCTGTTTGTACCCCTATTAATATATCCCCTTTTGTACCTCCTTTTGCATTTTAGAAGCAAAAATATGGAATTTCGCATCAAAATATTGAAATCACCGCAAAAATACGGTTAAATAGAGGAGTTCACTTTTTTGCTGGTGCTATTTACCTGCAAACACGATCAGGAGCATGGAATGTCGCATAAATTGGTGGTTCCCGCTTTCATTTCTCTTTTCTCAGTTTCGGCCTTGTACGCCCTGGATGAATACATGCCTATCGCCTCCCGTGTCATGCAGATCAATATGGGTGTGGAACACAGCTCGGTACCGGGGGCCTTCAAGCAAGATTGGGAAAGCAATGGTGTCTTCTCCAAGGAAGATCCCACTTCGATTCCGATGCAGGGAAAATTCGGTTTGATGGATCAACTGGAAGGGTCTATGGCCATTCGGTACCTAATCCAGGATACGGCTGGCCATACGGGATTGGACAGGCCCACTCTCGGCTTGAAATACGGTGACCCCATTTCCGGTGGAGGCGGCTATTTGGCAATTTCGTTGCCAATAGGTTTTGAAGACATCATGAATGCGGGCAACTTTGCCACCATGACATTTGGCGCCATGTACAACAAGGATTATGCGCTAATCAAATTGCTTTCCAACTTATCTTACTCTTTCAACACCGAAGATGATTTCAAAAATAAAATCGACAATATCCGCCTGTTCGTGAAGGCAGAATATCCACTTGTGGCCCCTTGGCTGACAAAGAACAAGCAGTATGTCGGACTAAACCTAGCCGGAATATTCGACACATATTTTAACCGAATGTCGAAAGGTGAAAGCCTAGATGCGGGTGGCAATTTGTTCCAGTTGGCACCAGGTATGTATTACACCTTGAATAAAATCGTAAGTCTGGAAATCAATGTGCCTTTTTCAATTTCCGGTCAGAATCAACCGGAAAACCAGACTTTCCGGGCCCAGTTATATTTCACTTTGGACGAAGGCCTGTACAATACGCTCTAATTCCAACTTTTATTGATTCTCATGGAACCAAAGGCTGTCCCCAGGGTTCAAAAGTATGTTGGAGAGATTTTTAACACCCTCGAAAGGAAATATCATGAAGAAGACCATTGCATACGGAATCATTTTGGGCGCTTTGAGCTTAGGACTTGCCGATGAACCCGTCGCTCCCGTAAATGCGGACCTAAAAGCGGACAATAAGGAAATTCGGAAGGACAACAAGGAAGTTCGAAAAGACAATAAAGAAGTACGCCAAGATCGCAAGGAAGTACGTGAGGACAAAGCTGAAGTCCGCGCAGACAACAAAGAGATCAAAGCGGACATCGCGGAAGCCAAAGCGGATAGAAAAGAATTGAAAGCCGATAAAGCTGCTGGAGCATCCAAGGAAGAGCTGAAAGCCGACCGTCAAGAAATTAAAGCAGACATGAAAGAAGTGCATAAGGATGCCAAGGAAATGCACGCCGATCGCAAGGCAATGCATGAAGATCAAAAAGACCTGCACCAAGACAAAAAAGATCGCCATCAAGATCGCCAAGACCGCCGGGCGGACCGGAAAGACAAACATGAAGACAAGCATGATTTGAAACACGAAACCCATTAATTTTAGATTCGCAAAAAACCGGCCAAGTAATTCTTGGTCGGTTTTTTTTTGATCCGGAATAAAGTATTTTTTCAGGATGAATAATTCATTGAGACGCATTTTTCTTCAACTAGTCGTGTCCTTGGCAGGTTTATTCTTGAGCCACTTATCAGCGGAAACCTTAGCCGACACCAGTGCTATGAACCCGCCCATACTACCACTCATCGACTCAGCAACTAAGCCGCTGGAAAAATTATCGGATCTTTCCGGAGATTTGGCTGAAGAAAATTTAGGTTGGACGCCCCAACCCACATCGAGCCATTTTCGTTTTCTCACCGGGCACGGAATTTCTCTTGGCCAGGGCCGCGCATCAGAGGCAGGTCTACACGGAATGGACTCCCTGAGCCTTACTTTTCGGCAGTATCCGGGAGCTGGACGCATTTCCGAAAAGGTTTCGGTCTCCACCGATTTCAGTTTCCAACGCTCCACCTTACAAACCGGGATTGCCAATTTCTCCCTTCAGTTCCGGGAACAGGGCTTAACTCTCCAAGCAGTGGCTGGAGCAACCTATGCGTCCTTAGTTTTTAACACGCTTAGCCGAACCGAAAAAACCAAGGGGCAGGCAGAGTTGGTTTCGACTTTTGCAGCCAGCGTATCCAAAGCTTTTGCTCTGGATGTGGACAGCACCTGGGAGTGGACTTTGGGCGGCGGGTATGACAATTATGGGGGCGAGTTTAAAACCTGGGATGGCTTTACTTCGCTAGGCAAAACCTGGAAGGAATTTGATTGGTTGGCCGAAGCGTCCGGATACCAACAGCACCAATCACAGACACGGACTATCAAATGCAAATTGGGTTCCGGTAAGTTATGCTCTCAAACCCAAGACAGTTCCGCAGTGGAAGGATTCAGCCTTGCTGTTTTTGGGGAGTGGGATCACAAGGCGCATTTTCTATCCGTGAAAGCCTCCCTCGACTGGCAAATGACCACATCCGTCCAGTCTAGATACCGCACCATTGGAGTTGGTTATATTTATTCCCCGCTCTACTGGCTCAATTTGGGTGTTTCCGCAATCCGGGAGAAGGCGCTGGATGCCACCACCGGCAGTTCATATTGGTTGCTCGGCTCTACGGTAAGCCTCAAGTTCTAATCGTATTACAGCATTTCGAAAAGGCCTGCCGCTCCCATCCCACCACCAATACACATGGTGACAATGCCGTACTTGCCTTTTCGGCGTTTCAACTCGTTGAGCAAGGACAAGGTCAATTTGGTTCCCGTACATCCGAGCGGATGCCCCAATGCAATGGCGCCCCCGTTGACATTGACCTTTTCTTCGTTGATTTTAAGGGTACGCAAAACAGCCAAGGACTGGGCCGCGAACGCTTCGTTCAATTCGAACAAATCGATTTGATCCAAGGTAAGGCCCGCCATTTTCAGCACGGCGGGAATTGCTTCTGCGGGACCGATACCCATAATTTCCGGAGCCACGCCTACAACCGCGTATTTAACCAGCCTGGCGATGGGTTTGAGGCCATGGGAATCGGCATATTTACGAGAGGTCAATAGAGCCATTGCGGCACCGTCGCTGACTTGAGAGCTGTTGCCGGCCGTTACCGTTCCCGTGGCTTTGAACACCGCTTTAAGGGCGCCCAGCGCTTCGACGCTTGTGTCCGCACGCGGTCCTTCATCCACAGCCAAAGTCCGGTCGATGCTTTTTTCCTTGCGATGGGAATCCAGCTGCGTTTCCTTCCAGGTTACGGGTACGATTTCATCCTGGAATTTTCCGCTTTGGATGGCTGCCACGGCTTTTTGATGTGATCGATAGGAAAAGGCATCCTGATCCTGTCTACTGATGCCATATTTTTCCGCCACCCGTTCGGCAGTTAATCCCATGGTCATATAGGATTCGGGGCGTTTGGCAACCAGCTCTCCGTTCGGAGAAATCTTATGCCCACCCATCGGGATCATGGACATGCTTTCCAAGCCACCGGCAAGAACCGCTTCCGCATCTCCGAGGTTGATGCGATCGGAAGCCATGGCAATGGATTGAAGACCAGAAGAACAATATCGGTTTACCGTCATGCCGGGCACGCGGTCCGGCAATCCTGCCATAAGACCGACCATACGGGCCACGTTCATACCCTGTTCGGCTTCGGGCATGGCACAGCCCAATATCAAATCTCCAATATCCTCCGCCTTTAAACCGGGAGCGCGTTTGAGCACTTCGCGAACCGTGATGGCCGCTAAGGAATCGGATCGCACATGGGTAAAAGATCCCTTACCGCCTTTGCCCACTGGAGTCCGGGCTCCTGCCACGATTACAGCTTCACTCATACTTGACCTCCTGAAAAACGGATGATATTAATTTCTAAGCGGCTTGCCTTTTTTCAACATGAACTCGATGCGATCCTGACTCTTTTTGGTCCCCACCAACTTGAGAAATTCCTCGCGCTCCAGTTCCAGTAAATAAGCCTCATCGACAATGGTTCCGGCCGTGACTGTACCGCCGGACATGATGCGAGCCACTCCCGCGGCAATCAAGGCATCGTGCGCGGAAGCAAAGCCTGCCTCTTGTAACATATAAATACCCGTAGCAAAAGCCGCCATTGCTTCGGTTCCCAAAACTTCAATATGCAGGGATGGCGCAGGGGGACGGTATCCGGCATGACTCATCGCCAATGCTTCCGCCTTAGCTTGATCCAAACGCGTGCTTTCATTGGAGGCGATTACCGTACGCCGGTCGAGATAGCCCATAGACACGGCTTCCTGTGCGCTCATGGACACTTTGCCCATGGCGATGAGCTCAAAAGCTTTTAGGAGAGCATTGAGGCTTAAGCCTCCCTTGGCCGTTTCCAAAGCGCGGATGGTCAATTCTTTAGTGCCACCCCCGGCGGGCAAAAGTCCCACGCCCACTTCCACCAAACCCAAATAGGTTTCCGGTGACAACACCGGGCGATTGCTGTGAATGACAAATTCGCAGCCACCCCCCAGCGCCATATTGTGAGGCGCAACAACAACGGGCACGCCAGAGTATTTGATAGCCATGCTCGCACGTTGAAACTGGCTGATGGCAAAATCGATTTTTCCAAATGCGCCGTTGATGGCATCTTCGCGTACCATCGCAATATTGGCACCGGCGCAAAAATGGCTGCCTTGATTCCCAATGACAAAACCGGCCCAACCCTCGTTGGCCTTGTCCACGGATCTGAGAATCATTTCCAAAGAACCCGGTCCCATGGAATTCATTTTAGAATGGAATTCCAGCAATAGGATTTTATCGCCCATGTCCCATAGAGTGGCATCAGGTGTTGCGATAACAGGCTTGTTGTTCATGCGGTGAAGGGCTAAACTGAAACCACGCGACGCGAGCGCATGCCGCTGGGTCGAGCCTCTTGCATTGGCAGATTCCTTGGCGGATACCTTGATTCCTGTAGGTACATCCTTGATGACTTTGGGAACATCTTTGATATCCACTTGGCCCGCACGCAATTTGTACACGCGGGTGTCGTCGGCAACGGATTGGAAAAGCCACGCGGGGGGTTCGATATTGAACTCGGTACAGACATCCCGAAATGCTTCTGAACCTATGGCATCGAAAATCTTGAAGGGACCCAGATCCCAGGCGAACCCCAGTTCCATGGCTTCATCCACGTAAGACAAATCCTCGGCACAACTGGCAGCCACCGTTGCAGCGTAGGCAACTGTCGTAGCGGCTATGCGTTTGGCGGCATCGGCGCCTCGACCCTTTTGGCCAAAGAGCCGTTGGAAGCGCGTTTCTACCGCATCTTCCTTGAGACACTCCTTGAGTTCCGCAAAGCCAGGCTTGCTCTCAGGTCGGTACACACCGGTGACAAGGTCCAGCACTTCCATTCCATTCGGGCCTTTTTTATAAAATCCGGCTCCCGTTTTTTTTCCTAACGCACCTTTATCGATAAGACCTTGGAGAATTGGATCCATGCCATAACCTTCGGCGGGAAAAGCTTGTTGTAAGCCTTTTATAATATGGCCGAGCGTATCGATCCCGACCAAATCCGCTAATCGAAACGTTCCCGTCTTGGGTCTACCTATCAACGGTCCGGTCAGAAAATCAACTTCTTCGACGGTGAGATTCCATTCCTTGGCTATTTTTAAAGTGGCCACCACCGCATGCACACCCAGCCGATTGGCGATGAAGGCGGGCGAATCCAACGCAGGCACCGGCACTTTATTGAGCACAGCCGTCAAAACATGATTGATGCGGTCCACGGTGAGCGAAGACGTTTTCGGTCCGCGAATCACTTCAACTAAACGCAAATAGCGCGGTGGATTAAAAAAATGGGTGCCGATAAAGCGTTCTTGTACCGATGGCGACAAATCCTGGCCGAGAATTTTGAGTGGAATACCGGATGTATTGGTTGCCAAAATGGTATTGGGACCCATCACCGCTTGCAGTTTCTTAAACAGTTCTTGCTTGGGACCGGCTTGCTCGATAATAGCTTCAATAATCCAGTCCGTTTGCCCAGCCTCGACCAAATGGTCGGCAGTATTGCCCGGTTTTATGAGGCCGAGTACCTCAGGGGTATACAAAGGCGAGGGCTTGATTTTTTTTAGTCCGTCCTTGCCCTTGATGGCAATGGCACTGCGCTGTTTGCCGTCGGTTGGAACATCCAGGAGCAAAACAGATATGCCACAGCCGGCCAGATGCGCGGCGATTTGGGAACCCATTATCCCGCTGCCAATAACGGTTGCGCTGCGGATTGGCTGCATGGCGGACTCCTGTAAAAATTCGCGAGACGCCTTTATTTTACCTATCTCAAGCGCCCGGAATCAACTAAGAGCGATACATTGGCTCGATTTCATTGCGATATTTTTCCATGACGATGTGCCGCCGGATTTTCATGGTCGGGGTAAGCTGTCCGGAATCCACCGTTATGGGGGTTTTGATGATGATGAATTTTTGCACCTGCTCCCAATGGTTCAGCTTGGAGTTGACTTCGTCGAGGCTTTTTTGAATATAGTCGCGGGCCTGCGGGCTTTGCAGGAACGCGTCTGTGCCCATTTCCGCGCAACCGATTTCCGCCTTAAGGCTGTCCAGGTTTTCAAAGTCCGGAAAAAGCAAAGCCGTTGTAAAAGGTTTGCCCTCGGCCACCACCATAGCCATATCCACCAGTTTACAATTTGTGATCGCATGTTCGATAGGCACGGGAGCCACATATTTGCCGTTGGCGGTTTTGAACAATTCCTTTTTCCGTCCAGTGATCTTGATATAATTTTCGACATCGAAATGGCCCAGATCCCCGGTATGCAACCAGCCTTGTTTGTCGATGACTTCCGCCGTCTCAGTTGGCTTGTTGTAATAGCCCTTCATGACATGAGGCCCTCGAGTCAGGATTTCACCGTCATCGGCGAATTTGACTTCCACTCCTGGAAAGGCCATGCCAACGGTTCCCAGTTTACGGTGGTCGGGAAAGTTGGCAGCGATGACCGGAGACGCCTCTGTAAGGCCGTAGCCTTCATAAACCGGGATGCCGACATTGAGAAAAAATGCCGCCAAATTCGCATCAAGTGGGGCGCTGCCGGAAATAACCAGTCGCAACGATCCGCCTAATCCTTCCCGCATTTTTTTATAAACCAGCGCTTCAAAAAGTTTGTCTGCCCAAGTGTCTTTCGAACCCAGCGGCTTAGCATGGGCCCGGTTCCAGGCCCGCGTCCCCAAAAATTTCTTGATACCTTGCGCGTGTTCCACATTGGCTTGCATTTTGGCATGCACTTTTTCGAGCAGACGGGGCACCATCGTGATAACCGTAGGATGCAGCTCCCGCAGATTGTCACCGACTTTTTTGATGTCTTCGGCAAAGTAAACGGGCGAACCTGTAAAGAAATAATAGTATGACACCATACGTTCAAACACATGGGCCAATGGCAGACAACTCAGCACTTTATCCACGGCTGGATTAAGTGGAAACCGTTTATTGGCGGCCAAGACTTGGAACACCAAATTGCGATGGGTCAATTCCACGCCCTTGGGAACTCCAGTGCTACCAGACGTATAAATCAACGTTGCCGTATCCTGCTCGTTGATGCCCTCGCTCAGTCTTAAATAATCGTTGCCCCCATTGGCCTGGCGCTTGGCTCCAAGTGCCAACAGATTTTCGTAAGAGACACACTGTTCATCACCTAGACCCGACGGCATGACGATGATTTTTTGCATCGAGCCAAAATATGGTTTCATGGCCAGGTATTGCGATTCGGATCCTACAAAGA
Organism: Fibrobacteria bacterium; assembly: GCA_043732185.1. GTDB lineage: Bacteria > Fibrobacterota > Fibrobacteria > UBA11236 > UBA11236 > Chersky-265. The sequence goes on along the minus strand of JAYTHY010000066.1, from coordinate 9,016 downwards.
GGAATTTCATTCCGGAATCCTTGATTTCAAACTGCAAATTCTCATGCGAAATATTCGCGAACATCGGCACGGATACTGCCCCCGCGCCAAGAATTGCCAGATCCATCATCAACCAGAACGGCGATGGGTCGGCAACCAAACCCACTTTGTCACACGGCTTAAGACCCAATTCGACCAAACCCATACACAGTCGACGAACCGTTTCCCCCACTTCACCCGTGGATATTTTCTCCCACTTATCGCCTTTTTTATATCCCAGTGCGCAGTCGTTCTGGGAATGCGTTTCCACATACTTAAGCAAACCAGGCAAGGTTCGGAATGTCTCACTCATTAATATTCTCCCTGTAGCGATTGCTAGGAATATGCCTTCAATAATAGCATACTCGATTTTTGGATGCCTATACCAGATTCACCAATACGGCTTTGGGAAATAATTGCATCGCAGCATCTTTAAGCTGAACCTGTTTGGAAAGCAGAATGACCTGCCACTGGTGCCTGCTTTGAAAATCGAGCACCCACTGCAATGCACGGCTTTCCCGAGCGGCATCCATGGCCAGAAAAGGTTCATCTAGCACCAGCACGCCAGGACTCTGCCTGGATTTTAACGCCAGCGCCAATTTTGCGGCCAGCACCACAGCATCACGCGTTCCCGTAGAAAGGTGTTCTAAAGGTCGACTCTTACCCAAGGCATCTTGGACTTCGATTTGTGCAACGCTTAGCCCAGGCAAGGCCAGGCCGCGTTCATTTCCATTTGGCAGAATATTTTTCAGCATGGCCTCCATCTCCCCCGCCAAACCGGTCAGCAACTGGTCTGCCCCATCTCCCATCGTGCGGAAAATACTCAGGGCCAGGGCCGCGGCTCGTTTATCCAACTCCTTAGACTGAATTTCGGCCTCCAAGGTGACCACAGCATCTTCACCCGCCACAATATCTTGCGCCAAATTGCCCACCGCTCCGCGGATTTCCCCCGCCATGCCTTCCCGGCGCAGTCGCATGGCCTCTTCTTCTTTGACCAGTCTCTCACGCTCTAACTGGGCGGTTTTCCGTTCCTGGCGAAGTCGTTGCATACCGGCATCATCGCGCCCGCGATCGGGAATGCCCTGCTCATCCAGAGTCTGGAGTTTTCGGAGCATTTCCCGTTCCAAAGTGTGACGGTCTGTATCCGTGGACGAGGATTCGAACTCGGCCTTATGTTTGGGAAGTTCGGCTTCAAGGACTGCCAAGCGCGACGCTTTGCGCAGGTAGGCTTCCTCATCGGCAATTCCCAATTGCTCCAGCCATGCTTTTTGCCCATTGTGGGCGGACTCTACAGCTTTTTTGGCGGTATCCAAAGTGGCTTCTGACTGTTCCCATTCCAGTTCCAAGGCCTTCAATCGGTGGAGTGCTTCCTGTTCTTGGCGGACTCCGATTTCATGTTCCCGTACACAGGCTTCCATGGCCAGTAAAAATCCTTCCGGAGTCGCGATATCCGCTACCGCATCCTGGGCTTCCGCCAAGCGCCATTGATCTTTCCAAATCGCCATGGACGCTTGCAGCTTATCCGTACTCAGGAATTTTTTACGACGCCAACCCGCATAGACAGCCCCGCCTGCAGAGACCAACGCCAACAAGGTAGCCGCCAAAGCAACGGCACCATGCATCAGGCTGGCTGACAATCCACCTGCAGCGATGAAAAATCCCGCCGCCACCCAACCAAAAACAAGCGGCCGACCCGCCCCCGCTCTTGCCTGTATAGCCACTCGCACAGCATCCACCATGGTGGTTGCGAGTTGAGCGCGCCGCTTGCATGATTCCAATCTCGCTTCCAGGGCCCGGTAGTCCGCCTTGGCCGAAGCAACATGTTTACCTTTCGCTTCGATTTTACCTTGTTCAATTTGCAGGTTGCCGCTGCTTATGCGTAAGGCTTCTTTTAAACGGTCCCAATCTTCCCGGCGTGCGTCTCTAAAAGGCGCCAGTTCTTGGCTTTCTTTTTCCAACTTTTCCAATTCTGAAAGTCGAGCGAGTTGTGACACCCATTTGAGACGGGTTTGGATCTTTTCTTCAAAGGCGAGGTCCGAGTCTAACTGCGCCAACTTTTTATCTTCCTGCTCCCGTAACCGGGCCGTTTCCTGTATTGAAAGGGAAAGACTATCCAAAGTCTTTTCCCGACCCAGCAGCGCTTCCCTTTCCCGTCGGCGGCCTTCCAAGTTGAGACGAGCCTTGGCCAATTTATCCGCCACCGCCTCCAAATTTTTGTTGTGAACAAAGGTGCGCTTATCGGAACTGAGTTTTTCAAATTCCTCTATCAAAATTTTTGGGTCGATGCCACCATGGAAAAGCCGGGATTTCAGTTTTTCCATCCATTCGCTGCCGGGCGCAAGATCCAAGTTGAGATCCCCAGCCCTAATCGAATACAGGTTCATGAATTCATCTTCGGATATGGAACCTGTGGTAATGGAACCGGTGGAAATAGAATCGGCGGTAATGGGCCCGTCGGATAGGGTTTCGACTGTGGCTCGGCGGCCTGATCCATATCTGGATTTGAGCAGCTTCCCAATTTTTTTGGTCTCCGAAGGCGAGCACAAAGCCTGAAATAGACCATCAAACCAGGTGGTTTTACCCGCTTCATTGGGCCCATAGACCACGGTGACCGGGCCAAGATCAAACGTTGCATTCTGGAACTTTCCAAAATCAATCAGGCTCAGTTTTTTGATCATACCCGGCCCTCTAACTGTCGCTTGAGAGCATTTAACGCCAACTCCCGAGCCCTAAGCCAAACCTTGGTGTCTAGAGACGCATCGACTGCCGGTCTCCCTTTGTTCCAGGCTTCCAAAAATTGCACCACCACCGGATGAGAGGCAATTCCAGGCAAGGCGGAAACCCCCTCCCGCTCAATTTCCAGTCGGCGTACCCGCGATCCATACCGCGCCTGCAAGGAATCGGCCAGCTGGGCTACGGCCCGTTCATCTTCCACGAGGCCGGTAAATTCCAGTTCGACAAAATCCGCCCTCCCCCACCCCAATGCCAGAGAATCCAGATCGGGAATCTCTCCCTCCAAAGAAAGCGGCAGCGCATGATATCGAAATTCCCCCGCGCTTGCGAAAGGAATAAAAGTCGGCGCAGAAAGGGCATCTTTAGAGGCTTCCAACACATACGCCCCACGCGCGCCAGTCTCATGACGACGCCATACCCGGCTCGATCCTGGATAGGCCAAAGTTAGCGAACCACTGGTCTGAATACGACGGCCGTGAATATGTCCCAATGCGGCATAGTCCACATGGAAGCGCTGAAACATATCCGGGTCCAAGGCCGCGCCACCGCCTTCTTCATCCGGCCCACGGTACGACATGCCCGCCACCACGCCATGCGCCAGGGCTATGCGGATTTTAGCCGCTTTGGCCGGTACCTGCCAGCTGCCATACCCGGCGTATTCGGCTTGATGGGGTATGGCTAAAAATTCAATGGGCACTCCGCCCCGATCCCGGTAAATGAGTTCCCATGGGCGAGCACTTAAAACGTTGGCCGCGCCCCAATCCAACTTGCGTAAATCGCCTTGCCCGCGCTGCAAATCCTCATGGTTGCCGGGCAAAAAAATAAACTCGAAGGAGCGCGAGCCCAGGATGCGGCGGAAATCTCCCCGCAGTTTTTCGGCATCTAAAAAGGTATTGAAAAGGTCGCCGCAGAAAATCAAATAGTCCACGCGCTCGCGTTCGGCCGTTTCGACCAGTTCAGAAAAAACGGCTAGGCTGTATTCTTTTTCAGTGTCTGAAAGATGCAAGTCGGAAGCATGAAGGATGCGTGGCATGGCGTTTCCGAGAGGCCCGGAATTGGGCCACATTCCTAGTCCTTAAGATAGCAAAGGCAACAGTCTGGCCAACGTGGTTTGAAAATGCTGCGTCCATTCAAACAATCGACGATACTTTTCTTCCAGCACTTCCGCTAACTGCGGATAGCCCACATAGTCCATATCCATCATCTCATACTTGAGAAAATCTCCGAACAGTCCACCATTCTTGGTCGCACCCGCCATGCTTGCTCCCAAATCCGTCAATTGTTGGTGGAGCATCTGGATGCGCTGCCGCAACGGTGCCTCCACGGAAAATTCCCCTTTGAGCTTGGCCGCCAAGTTGAGCCCCTGCGCAAAAGGCCCACGCAACGCCTCCAGTGAATCTACCATGGCCGTCCGCTTGTCTTCCCAATCCGGATGCAGCCGGGCAGTTTTCCAGATGGCTTCCAAGTCTGGATCAATGGACAAACCCAAAGTGCCTTCCCACAGCAATCGCCCCAATAACCCTTTCAAAAAATGCGAGGAAATAGTGACGTGAACGGGAAGATAAATCATACTGCCATTGCTCAAAAAACGGCTCAAGTAAAGGGAAAGATTCGGCCGCTGCACGGGAATATCTCCGGTGCCATCAAGTATCCAATGCACGGTTTCCGAAACAGCCATGGGAGACAAAAACTCACGGCACAGTTGCACCGGACACGGTGCAGAAGCGTGGCAGGGCGAGCACGGAATTTCCACTTGCAAAATGGCATGACCCACGCCGTACGGAGCTGTTTCGGAAAAATAAGCAGTGGAAAAAAACAGCCCTAGCGTGCGCGTGCCCACTGCGGCGGCGACATGGATGGTTCCCGTATCATTGCTGATGAGGAGATCGCATTCGGCCAGGATGGCGGGTAGCAGCTCCAAAGAAGTGCGTCCGACCAAATCCAAAACGGGCAATCCAATTTGGGACTTAAGGCTTTCAGCCCTTTCCCGTTCGGAGCCATCGCCCAGCAAAACTATATCGGCATACTCCTTTTGCACCAAGTCCCGAGCTAGCGCGGAAAAGTTTTCCAACGACCAAGCTCGGTGCAATTGACTGGCCCCGGTTTGCATGGCAATGAGATGCCGCCCCGAATGCCGTCCAAGCGTCTGCAGCAATGCCTTGGCCTGATTCTGCGTGACATCCTGAACTTCCAAAGCGGGCTGTTGTGGTTTGGGCAAAAACCCGGCCATCCCCGTTTGGATATCCACGATATTGAAAAGATTGTCGACGCGGTTGCTGACCATGGCAAAAAGATATTTGGACCAGGGGCCAAGTAGCCTAAGTTCTCCCGGAAAAGTATCGATGCGGCCCAACTTGACTGTGGCCGCAATCTTTTTGCACAGCACCGCCGATTCCAAATCACTGGTGACATTGATCAAAAGGTCATAAGTCTCATTGAATTCCGGATGCGGGAAATCCGGTCCTGCCGATGGGGACAGCGCCACGACTCGATCACAATAGGTGCAGCCAGATAGAATGCCCTGCACTCCAGCTTGACAGACTAAGGTGGTGTGCGCGGCCGGATATTCCTGACGCAACCGACGCAATAGTGGCAGGGTCTGGACCAGGTCACCCAGACGGGTCATTTGCAGAACAAGGATTTTTTCCATGCTGCTAACTGGGTTATTTGGGGTGGATGGGACCTAAAAATGAAAACCGGAGACCATGTCGAAATGCGAGCCGCCGTGGTTCGCAGGACCGTCACCAAGATCAATTTTAGCCCAGGAATAGAGGTACTCTAGGCCGATATTGAAATGTCTTCCAAGCTCCCAATAGCAACCGCCATTAAACCAAATGCTAATCTTACCATTCCTACGCATGGGCGCTGTTTCAAAATTTTGTTGTGTTGTCATGCGTCCAAAGCCACCTCCAAAAAATGGCCGAACACTATACAGCTTAAAATCAACGATTTTTCTTACACCGGCATTGAATTCAAAGGTCGTCAAACTCGTTACATCCGCGCTATAAACCCCCGTTGCAGCATCCTTGACGGCAACTTTTACATCTGGACTTTGATCATAAATGAAATCCAGGGCAATATTTATAGGCCACCCCCTCTGGCGAATATCGGTCGCAAATCGAAACTCAGTTTCATCTGTTAAGGGATACGTTGCCCACTCTTTACTCAAAAACTTTATCCCAGCCCCAAAATTGACATTGCCGGTCCAACCCCAACTCTTTTCACTCACCGGCTCTTCTTTTACAGCCACATAGCCGCCATCAATCCCAGCCTTGATGCCACCCTTCACACCACTAAGCCCATCCTTGACCACATCAGCCAAGGGCGACACCCAATTGTCCCCTTTCAGCACCACCGTATCCCGATGGACGATGGTATCCCTTTTGCCCGGCTCCTCATTCGACGCCACGGACTTGTTTAGCTTGGTATCGTTGATGCCCTTATAATTCCGGCGTACGATAAACTCCTGCCGCACTTTATCAAAGGTATTCTGCACCTCTTCCCCGACATACAGGTCGATCAAATCTTCATTCGGATCCATCTGCAACATCCGGTACAGCCAATACTTGCCCTTCTCCCGCGAGTTGGGGTTGGAGGCGAATACCACGCCCAAAAATTTTGCGACCAGGACACTATCGCGAGGGCGAGAGTTCTTCTGCTTGGTGCGAAAATCTTCCAGGATTTGCACAACGGTTTCAAAATTGCCGTCGCCATATTCGGCCTGCACCCGTTTGATATCGAGCGTGTCTACAGGAGCAACTGTTGTGGTTTTGGAGGCTGGGGGTGGACCGCCCACGGCAGGTGATGCGGCATTTGCACTTAAAAATCCAAGAATAATAATTGCTGCTAGAGTTTGAAATGGCATGGGCATGGCGAGCTGATTATGACCATTCTCCCCCTCGATTTCAAGGGAACATAGGTAAAACCCACTAAATCTTATCCCAATCGGGGACCTTTCTCTTGCCAATCTTTTTCACCACCTCATCAAAATTGCCGAGAATTTCCTTCTTGGACTTATTCTTCCAAATGTTTTGGAAATAGCTCTGAGTTTCGGTCTGAATGACTTCCTTGGTAAAGGCATAAAGCGCAAATTGGTTAAGCGAAACGCCTTGTTCCTCAGCCATGAGCTCAACCTTGTGTTTAAGTTCGTTTGGAAGTCGAATAATTAAGGTGCTCTGATTATTTTTCATTTTCTATTCTCCATCTTTTCACGAATTCGGACGGTGTCACCACCAAAAAATCCGGAAAACGTAATTGCGAATTATTGGTAAAGTCCCGGATATTATTTGTGACCACGAATTTAGCCCCGCTTGCGACTGCTAATTCGACAAAGATGTTATCGCTCTCGTCCTTTAGGTTGGGCCTGAAGAGAAAATGCGTATCAAAAGGTCTGCCAATATAGGCGATTAAAGAAAGGACACGCTCAATGTCGTCCAGATCCAAGCCAAAAGATTTAAGGCTTTTCTTTCTTTTCAAAACATCTTCATATTCGGCAAAGACTTTGAGGGAGATGGCAAGCTTGATTTTTTGATGTCGGACGAGGCCCAGAATGTAATGGGAGGCGCCCTCCGAGCTGTATAGGGATTGGAAAAGGACGTTCGTGTCCAATACGACAAGCATAGTATTATGATAGCATATACGCTATCATAAGTCAATGAGCCGGTGGATTTACTCCAGATTATTGGGGTTTTTCCCTCTCAAACTCCCCTTTAAGCACACCATTCTACCCCTCGATTTCAAGGGACCATGGTTAAATCGAAGTGACATGCGCAGCGATCCGGTACTTTCCCGACCTACGCATATAAGGAATTGTGCCAACTGGAGGAGGAGTCACGTTCAGGATTGCAGCTGGATTTAACGCTTTACTTAGTTCAAAATGTGAACTATAATGTAACTATGGCCAATATAACCGTTCGAAATATTCCGGATTCCGTTTTTGAAAAATTAAAACTCCTCTCCGAAATTGATAGGCGCAGTCTAAATAATGAACTTCTAATCGCTATTGAAAAGGGCGCAGAAGAAATGGAAAAGCAGATTTCCCAAACAAGGCATAAAATCAGTACGGAAACCCAGGTGTCCCTTTGGAGTGAATTGTGCGGCCAGTGGAAAGACAAAAAATCCAAGGAGCAAACGATAAAAGATATTTATGCCGCAAGAACTTTAGGGCGCGAAGTATCGCTATGATCCTTCTCGATACTGATGTGTGTGTAGAAATATTGCGAGGTAATAAAAAGGTTGTCCAAAAAAGGGCGGAATATCCTGGGGAAGTTGCAATCAGTTTTATGACCGTCGCCGAGTTGTACTATGGTGCCGAATATTCTGAGAATCCGATTGAAAATAAAACCCTGGTCGAAAAATTCACCATGACCGTCAGCGTAATCCATTCCGATGTTCCCATATTAAAGCGATTTGGCGAATTGAAATCTGGTTTAAAAAAGAAAAAAATTCTCATTCCGGACGCAGATCTATTTATTGGGGCGACTGCATTAGAAAAATCCGAAGCCCTGGTTACTGGAAACTCAAAGCATTTTGAGAGAATAGCCGGCCTTAAAATTGATAACTGAATTCGATAAAAAGAATACCGGGAACCTCTAAGAATATCGTTTTCGGATCCAAATTTTATGTCTTTACCCCGATGTGACCTTTAAAATCGATTTTTGGATCGGTTCACGACTAGCGAAGGGGGATCTGAGTTTTTGGCGTTTGGTCATGTGAGGGGGAACCCTTTTGAGCTTGGTACCAATCTTTTTCATCACCTCATCAAAATTGCCGAGGATTTCCTTCTTGGTTTTACTCTTCCAAATGTTTTGGAAATAGCCCTGAGTTTCAGTCTGAATGACTTCCTTGGTAAAGTCCCGAATATTATTTGTGACCACAAATTTAGCCTGGGCCATCGTTCAAACTGCTTCCGAACATGCTCCTGAACCGGTCCAGCGCTATTGGACTTCGCTCCGTGTCTTCATATGCATCTAGGTGCGCATGTAAGGCCGCTCTGAAATCAACTTCGTCCAGTCTCGGTAGCCAAAAACTCCTCATTTCATTGTTAACGGATGGGTCTGCCCCGATCATTTCTTCAACGATTGTCTGGCGTCCATTGACTAAGGATCTCAAGAGTCGGGAGTTCTCGGGCTGATTTCATGTCATTTCGGAAATTTTTTCAAGCCCACTTTTGATCAGGGATAGCTGCAGCTCCAGGTCCACCCATTTCTCCGATAGCCTTTTGTATTCCTTGAACGAAGCCGTTTCCTTGCGAACTCGCCTTAAG
>JAYTHY010000065.1:0-12251 GCA_043732185.1 Fibrobacteria bacterium | reverse complement strand
CTCTGATTCCTAAAAAGTATCTTTTCGACTCTTCCGTGGTCGTGTATCCTGGCGTCATTATTCTCAGAAATAGAATACTCCTTCATCCACATTAAAGAGGGTTTTCAGGAATACCATGCGAAACACAAACCGATATTGCGACAAAGTTACAACTAAATTGATTTATTCGTGGTTTTATCCCCGGCATTAGCGTTGATTATTGGTATGAGTTTCGCTTTGATATTTAATCGTGGAAAAGGATTAATGGAATCCAATTCTGAAGAGGGATAGGCAAGTCGGACCGAATAAAGAAATTACCTACAGGAGCAGCCTTATGAAAATACTAATTGGATATGATGGATCTGCGGATGCAGATGAAGCACTCGCGGACTTGGATTTGGCAGCATTACCTGATAAAGCCCATGTTATTGTGCTAACTGTGGCCGCGCCATGGCCATTTTTTAGTGTGAATGAAGCCGGAGTGACGGCTGTTGCGGACATGCTGGCCTTTGAGAAGCAGGCTCGCGAAAATGCCGAAATTATTGCAAGCCGAGGCAGAAATCATTTGGAACCCCGTTTTCCGGAATGGAAAGTGCAGTCCGAAGTGGTTCTGGATTTTCCTGCCCAAGGTATTCTCGCCAAGGCGGAAGCGTGGAAGCCGGATTTGATTGTCATGGCTTCCCACGGTCACACGGCTTGGCGGCGCCTATTTCTTGGAAGTGTTTCGACCAATGTCATCAACCATGCCCACACAACAGTTAGGATAAACAGGGCAAGGATTAGAGCTGCGGGTAGCCCATTGGAAATAATCGTTGGCATGGACGGAAGTCCCAATGCGGATTACCTATTAACACAATTGGCCTCCAGAAATTGGCCTCCAAATACCCTAATGAGGTTGATATCGGTTTTTGACCAGGGCATTGATCTCAAGAAAGTGCGGAATGCCCAGGAGGAATTGGGAATAGGCCAATTTCAAACCGAATGGGCTTCCTGGATGCAAAATAAATTGTCCATTGAGGCTACGAGGTTTAAGGCAATCGGGTTAAAAGTGGTTGTTGAAACATATGATGGAGATCCTCGTCACGTATTACTGAAAAGAATAGCGGAAACACATGCGGATTGCCTGTTCTTGGGATCGCATGGCACGGGCGCATTGGAAAGGTTTTTTTTAGGTAGCGTTTCTTCTTCTCTAGCCAGTCACGCTCCATGTACGGTGGAAATTGTAAGGAAGAAAAAGTCGGATTAGGCGCTGGAAGGCCAACTTAATTTGGCATTAGGTTGATTTCATTTGGATTGGATGGCCTTGTGGTAGTATATTAATAATCGTTACAGGCTATACATGAATACAGCAAGGCGGTTGAAATGAATGGGGCTGTGCTTTTAGTTGAAGATGACGAACCCATTCGTAGGTTTACGGAAACCATTTTAAAGCGAGAGGGGTACGCTGTGCTTGTAGCGTGCCACAGTGATGAAGCATTGATTCTGCTCGACAATTATTCTGGGGTGGTTGATTTATTAATAACTGACGTACAAATGGACCCTTTCATGGACGGATGCGAATTGGCCAAATGTGTACGACTAATGCGACCGGAAACCAGAGTTCTCTATATTTCCGGTTTTTCGGCTCATCCGATGGTGATTGAGGAGGTTCAGGAAGGCCGCGCCATTTTTCTCATGAAACCGTTTCAAATTGCTGACTTGCTGGTTGGCGTGCGAAATGCTATGGATTGTTCCCACCATTCAGTTTAGCGCCATTGCCAACTGGGCAATAACTTTTGGCACGACCCGGGATAGCACATCCATGGAGTAGCCGCCTTCCAGAAAAAGTCCCATTCGATCCTGGCAGTACTGATGTGAGGTTTGCAGAAGCAATTGAATGCACTGGGAATAATGTTCGTCCTGCAAGTCCATTAGTCCAAAGGGATCTTGAATATGGGCGTCAAAACCGGCGCTGACGAGTAAAAAATCCGGTTGGCTTTTTTCTGCGGCGATCGAGAGATGCTCGCGGAATTTTTCAATCCACGCTTTACCGGACGTATGCAGATCAAGTGGGATATTGAGTCTAGATCCAGGATTCTCTTTTCCGCCAGTATCCTGTTCCCAACCTGTTCCGGGATAGACATGTGCGGGAGAGCCATGCAGGGAGAAGTAAAATACATTGTCGTCTTCTCTATAAATGGTGTCGATTCCATTGCCATGATGCACATCGAAATCGACAATGAGAAACCGGGCCATGGGCTGGCTGAGTCGAATTTTTTCAATGGCTAAAGCCACGTGATTGATAAAGCAAAATCCTTCAGAATTTTCTTTGCCAGCATGATGCCCGGGTGGACGAGTTAAGCAAAAACAGCTCCCACCTTGTAGAAGATGTTTGCCTGCCGTCAGGGACATGCCACCAGAGGCGAGAATGGCGTCCAAACTGAATTCGGAGAGGGGATTGTCCTTGGACATAAAATGCGATTCGGATTTTAAGCAGGTTTCCTCTAGATACAACAAATAGTTTTTTGTGTGGACGATTTTGAGGTCCATTAAATTCGCCGGCGCGGGAATTTCCATATCCAATGGCAGTCGGGCATCAAGTTTCAATAAGCCTCGTAAAATGGCTTCCAAGCGAGCAATGCTTTCAGGATGCATTTTTCCAGGATCATGTAAAAGACAATTCGGGTGACCAAGCAGACGAAAATGCCGATTTTTTATGGGAAACCGTTTGCTTAGTTCGGCAAACATTTCGTCAAATCCAAAGTAAAATAGCTCTCCATCACATCATCCGTTTCTTTTTTATCGAATTGGAACTTAGTAAATATTTTGATCATGGGATAATTGTCATTTCTGACAAACGCGAAGAGTTGCAGGATATTCCTTTGTTTTGCAGTCGCAATGAGCTGTTCCAATATGATTGAGGCCATTCCCAATTTCCGTTTGGTTTCCCGAACGATAAAAGCGACTTCGGCGCGATTTTCCTTTTGCTCCAAATAGTAGCGGCCTACGGCATGGATGATTTCACGTGGGCCCTGCCGCTCCACGATGCATAATGCCAAATCCATATTTTGATCCACATTAACGAGTTTATAAGCCGTTTCCCGCGGCATTTTATTGACTATGGAACGGTATCTTTGATAAATCGAATCCTGGTTATGGGAGTAAAAAAATTCTTGCAGCCGCCTCTCGTCTGAAGGGCCAAGGGCCCGTAACAAATAGACGCCATCGTTTAATTTCAATTTTTGAATTTCAAATTTGCTTATTCCAGGTGCTTGTGAATATTTTTGTTCCTGGTACGCGGGTACCCAAGCCTGATCCCGCACCTGTTTTAACAACTGTTCCCGAAATTTTGGATGGGCGATTTGAATCATTTCCAGGGCTCGTTCCCGTATGCTTCTGCCTCTTAAAGTGGCGATGCCGTATTCCGTAACTACGTAATGGATATCGCCACGGGAAGTCACCACTCCAGATCCTTCCGTTAAACACGGGACGATTTTGGAAATGCTATCGTTTTTACAGGTTGAGGCCAGCGCGATGATAGGCGTGCCATTTTGACATTGTGCCGCGCCCCTAATAAAATCAACCTGACCGCCTATACCGCTGTAGAATCGAAAACCCACCGAATCTGAAACAACCTGTCCAGTCAAATCCACTTCAAGGGCGCTGTTTATCGCCACCATTTTATTATTCTGGGCGATGACTAATGGCGAATTGACATATTCACTTGGATGAAATTCTATATGCGGGTTGTTGTCCACAAAATCGTAAAGTTTTTTTGATCCCATGCAAAATGAAGTGATGGTCAAGTTGGGGTGGATTGATTTTTTTGAATTGGTAATGACGCCTTTTTCAAAAAGGTCCAATACTCCGTCGCTGAACATTTCCGTATGAATACCCAAATCTTTATGGTCGTGTAAAAATGTCAAGACAGCATCCGGTATTTTCCCTATGCCCATTTGCAGGGTACTGCCGTCTTCTATCAAGAGCGAAACGAACTTCCCAATTTTCATGGTAACTGCATCGAGGACAGGGCGCGGGAGTTCGGGAAGTGGTTCTGCTATCTCAACCATGGCGGTAATTTTACTTACATGGATAAAACTTCTTCCCATGGTCCTTGGCATTTTTGGGTTAACCTGGGCAATTACGTATTTTGCCGATCGCGTAGCTGCAGATACCACATCAACCGATACGCCTAAGGAGCAATAGCCATGAATGTCGGGTGGACACACTGAAATAATGGCCACGTCAATAGGCAAGGTATGATCGAGAAAAAGTCTTGGTATTTCAGACAAAAAGCAAGGCGTGTAATCAGACAATCCCTTGGCCACCATTTTTCGGCTTTGTTCGCCTAAGAATAGGGAATTGACTTTGAAGTTTTTACAATGCTCTTCCGTTATCCAGGGAGATCCACCTAGAGTCAATATATGCACCAGTTCGATATCGATAAAATGATGCGCATATTCCAAAAAGTTTTTCATGAGTCCGGTGGGACAAGCCGCGCCAGATCCTACGAATACTCTGCATCCGGGCGTTACCCATTGCTTCCACTCTTGTTCAGTGAAATGTGATTTCAGCTGCATACGTCCTCTGGTAATTTCCTGTTGATTATTTATTCGACTGGTTTCGTCTTCAAAATTATCGTTTATTTCATTAGCATGTGCGACTTTTTCTTCCATGAGACTTTTAGATTTATGGTCTAGTACTAGTTTTAGAAAGTATTGGAAAAAATGACAGCGATTATACCTACCGATAACTGGCATACCTCGGATATTTCAAAGGTCGTTCTCGAGGTCGAGTCGGATTTGGATCAAGGTCTACAGGACTCTTTAGCGGAAACCAGGCTTACAACTGAAGGCGCGAACACCTTGCCTGAGCCACCCGGCACCAAGAAATGGAAATTATTTCTGGGTCAATTCAACAATTTGGTCATATGGGTTTTACTGGTAGCCGGAATTGTATCCGGTGTCATGGGTGAAGCTATCGATGCAATTGCCATTTTGACAATAGTTTTTCTCAACGGAATCATAGGGTTTTTCCAGGAATACAATGCGGAGCAGTCCATCGCTGCACTTCGGAAGATGACTGCGCCCATGGCTAAGGTGCTAAGGTCTGGCCTGGTCCGGTCTATTCCCGCCAAAGCTCTTGTGCGCGGAGACGTGATTGAACTGGAAGCCGGGGACTTGGTTCCGGCTGATGCCCGGCTTTTCCAAGTTTTTGGATTGCGAAGCCTGGAAGCCGCATTAACTGGTGAATCAGAGTCGGTGCTTAAGGTATCCGATACGTTACCTACAGGAGACGTTTCCTTGGGAGATCGTCATAATATGATTTACATGGGAACCAGTATCGCCAGTGGTGCAGGAAAGGCGATTGTAGTCCGTACGGGTTCCGGAACCGAAATTGGAAAAATTGCGAGCCTGCTGGAATCGGCTGGAATGGAATCGGAAACTCCCTTACAAAAACGTATGAACGCACTCAGTAAGACGTTGGTCTGGGTATGCCTGGGAATCGTGGCGATTCTTTTTTTGATAGGCCTCCTAAGGGGTCGAGACCTGTTTCAGCAATTCATGACGGCGGTAAGTTTGGCTGTCGCAGCTGCTCCGGAAGGACTACCAGCTATAGTCACTGTTGCCTTGGCTCTGGGCGTGCGGCGCATGGCTAAGCGGAAAGCTTTGGTGCGGCGCTTGCCGTCCGTGGAAACGTTGGGTTCCGCCACTGTCATTTGCACGGATAAGACCGGTACTTTAACGGCTGGTGAAATGACGGTAAAGGAATTTTATGTTGATGGCGAAACTTTTATCGTAGGAGGCGGTGGTTTGGATCCGGTGGGTACCGTGCTGAATAAAGAAAAGCCCACACTGCCGGAACATACCGAACTTTTACGCAATTTGGCATTGGCGCAAGCAGCAACCACTACGGCCAGCCTCTATGCGGAGAATGGCCAGTGGAAGGTTGCCGGTGATCCTACCGAAGGAGCCCTGATTGCCGCTGGGAGAAAGCTTGGGTTGAGTCCTCAGGATCAATCGAAATCTGAAATGATTTTTTCCTTTCCGTTTGACTCGGATCGGAAAAGAGCCAGCGCCATTCAGAAATGGAAAAATGATTCCGCTCGCATCCACGTCAATGGCGCGCCTGATGTATTGCTCGATTTGTGCACGCGGGTTCATTCTAAAAACGGTATACGCGTTTTGGAAAAAGCGGAAAGAGATTCCATCTTAAAGGCGAATCTGGAAATGGCTGGAAGAGGGCTTCGGGTGCTTGGCACAGCCTATCGCGATGATGCATTACCAAAAGGACAAACGCCTAAAGTAGAAGATGTCGAGAAGGATCTGGTTTTCTTGGGCTTGACTGGTATGTATGATCCGCCCAGGCCGGAGGCGAAAAAGGCCGTGACTACATGCCTTGAAGCGGGAATACGGGTAGTGATGATTACCGGAGATCATCCTTCAACCGCCTTGGCTATAGCGAAAGAACTGGGTATCGCGAAAAAGGATGATGAGACTTTAACCGGTTCGCAAATGGATGGTATGGATGATGCTTCGCTTCAGGAACGTGTGGTAAAAGTTTCTGTTTTTGCCCGGGTAACGGCCGCGCACAAGCTTCGCGTTATAAATGCTTGGAAAGGCCTAGGGGCTATTGTTGCCATGACCGGTGACGGCGTGAACGATGCTCCGGCGCTCAAAGGCGCCCATATCGGCATTGCCATGGGGCGCAGTGGTACTGAGGTAACCAAGCAAGCTTCCGATATGATTATTGCCGATGACAATTTTGCGACTATAGTGGCAGCCGTTGAAGAAGGGCGGGGTATTTATCAAAACATTCGAAACACGCTCCAATTTCTTTTGGCGGGTAATGCGGGCGAACTTTTATTCATGACGGCTTCGATAATTATTGGACTGCCGCTTCCCCTACTGCCAATTCACCTGCTCTGGATCAATTTGGTTACGGATGGTCTGCCGGCTTTATGCTTAGCTTCGGAAAGAATCGATCCGGATGTCATGAAAAAGAAACCCAGGACTCAATCTGAAATTCTATCCGATCGAAACTTTTTATTTTCGCTTTTATTAACTGGATTCTTGACGGCTGGGGTGTCTCTGGCCGCCTTTGTTTGGGGCCTAAAAACGTATGGCTTGGAAGTGGCGCGGGCTTTGGCGTTCACGGCTTTGGTTTTGGCTGAGTTGCTACGCTCGTTAGGAGCTAGAAGTGAAACCAGGCTTTTCCTTACCTTGGATCCTCGCGGTAATCCGCTGCTTCTGCTGGTAGTTGGCTTTTCCATACTGTTGCAAGTTTTCCTCCATCAGAACGAAACCTTGAGCCGACTGCTGAAAATCATGCCCTTATCTGGAGTTCAATGGTTTGTCCTTTTCGGGCTTGCTTCAATACCACTCCTGGTATTGGAATGTCTTAAGTTACTCAGGCCTATTAATGGAAAGCAGCTAAGAATCCGGTAGCACATAGAGGCTAAAATTTAGTAAGCTCAATCTGGCAAGGCGTATACATCCCGATATTCCGGAACTATGCCATTCCATCCCAGCGTTTCAGCAATGGACTTTCGTAACCCCTCAGCCGCTGCTGGCTCACCATGCGTTATGAATACCTGCTTTGGTGGCTTGGCGGCTGTACTCAGCCATTGCAGGATTTCACTTGAATCCGCATGGGCCGAAAAGTTCCCAAGCGAAGCCACTTCCGCCCGTACTTCCACATATTCACCTTGGATTTTTATTCTATCCGCACCTGCCAACAGCGCTGCACCCCTAGTGCCTACTGCCTGAAAACCGGACAACAGGATAAGGTTTTTTGGATCGGGAGCAAATGCCTTAAGGTGGTGCAGTACACGGCCTCCCGTTGCCATTCCACTCGCAGAAATAATCACCATGGGGCCTTTACGATTGGAGAGCAGACGGGATTCATCGGCGTCATTGACATAATTGGCCATGCCAAAGACTTCTGCTGCATGTGCCTCTCCCATGGAATGGGCTTCAGGGTATTCGGAATAAAGTCGCGTCACATTCATCGCCATGGGACTATCGACATAAATGGGAATGGCCGGCAAGTTTCCGGACTTCCTTATCTCCCAAAGTTTCAAGAGGAGCGATTGCGTGCGGCCAACTGCAAAAGCGGGAATCAAGACGACGCTATGATTTTTAAAGGCCTTGGAAATAAGGGATTGCAATTGGAAGCCAGGATCCACATTTCCGTGTATTCGATCGCCGTAGGTAGACTCCACCACCAGATAATCTGTATCCGGCAGGGAATCGGGTGGCGGGAACATGGGATCCGACTGCCTGCCGAGGTCTCCGGAAAATGTCAGCGACGTTCCCGCATGACGTAAACGGATCATGGAGGCGCCTAGAATATGTCCTGCGCGAAAGAATTCAATCTCTAACCCATCCTTCCATTGCATAGGCTTATTCCATGCGATGGTTTTGAATTGATGCATGGCCTTTTCAGCATCTTCGGTTGTATAGAGTGGAACAGGATGTTTGTGTTTGGAGAATTTATGCCGACGGGCAAACTCGGCTTCTTCCTCCATGATTTTGGCGCTGTCCAAAAGCAGTATGCGGCAAAGGTCCCGGGTGGCGGGAGTACAATAAATGGTTCCGGTAAAACCTTGTTGAACCAGTCTCGGTATGTATCCACTATGGTCCAAATGGGCATGGGTTAGGAAAATGGCTTCTATTTCTGGAACGGAAACCGGGAATGGGGTCCAGTTTTTCAGTCTCAATTGTTTCAAGCCTTGAAACAGACCGCAGTCCACGAGAACTTTTCGCGTGCCATACTGGACTTGGTATTTGGAGCCGGTAACGGTTCCTGTGCCACCTAAAAATGTTATTTCCATAATTTTAGATTCAGGATTTCGGGGCGTATGGTTTGACAAGCCGAGTGGCTGGGAGCAGCATTGTAAAAAGTGTATTGCCCTGCTTGGATTCACAGTCGATGCTTCCACCATGTTCAGTCAAAATTTGTTTGCTAATTGCCAGACCTAGCCCTGTGCCATCCGCTCCTTTAGTTGTGAAAAACGGTTCGAAAATATGTTCAAGGACATTTTTAGTAATGCCACCCGCATTATCCAAATATTCAAGTTGCACCAATTTTTCTTGTTCGAGAAACTTGGATCGAATGGAAATGTATTTGTCCTTAGTGGTGGCTTGATTGAACGCGTCTCGAGAATTGCCC
Source organism: Fibrobacteria bacterium (assembly GCA_043732185.1). GTDB lineage: Bacteria > Fibrobacterota > Fibrobacteria > UBA11236 > UBA11236 > Chersky-265. The sequence goes on along the minus strand of JAYTHY010000065.1, from coordinate 3,119 downwards.
AACAAATTGTGGATGACCGATTCCAATTGGGTCCGGTTTCCATTGATAAAATAATCGGCATCAATTTCGATTCTGATATCAATGCTTCGCGATGTGAGCTGCCTTTCAATAAAAAGCAGACTGTCCTCCAAAAGCTGGCTGAGTGATATGGTCGATGTGGCCGTTCCTGTATCCTTTTTGGAATAAAAAAGCAGATGTTCGAGAACACGTCGCATTCTTTCTGCGCCGCGAATAACGGAATCGGCAGCCGATAAGGGTATGGCAGGATCGGTCGTGCGATTTGGATCCGAAATAAAATCACGCAAAAATTCTGCATCAAGTAGGATACTGGCTAATGGGTTATTCAATTCGTGGGCCAGTCCTGCTCCCAGTGTACCCAGTACAACTAGTTTATTGGCATGGAATAACTGCCGTTCGATGAGGACTTGCTGGGCCCGGTCGATGGAAAAACCCATATAGCCTACCGTTTCGCCATTTCTTTGAATCGGACTGATCGTCAAATGAATGAATACTTCCGAGCCATCGATAGCTTTATTAGTCAGTTCCCCTCGCCATACCTGGCCGGTAAGAATAGTCTCCCACATGTTTTTATAAACCGAGGCACGAGTTAGCGCAGAGCGAATGATTCGTTGATTCTGACCCAAAATTTCGGTTTTGGAATGGAACTTATACAAGCGGAGATAGGCGTCGTTTACTTCAACAATGATCCCTTTGGTGTCGGTGATATTGATGGCATAATCAGACTGTGAGAACGCGTCCTCAATCAGGGGGCGGCTATTTAATAGTTCGGCGCTATTTTCCATGTTTGTCATATTGGCAGACAAGGTAGCAAGGGTTCCTGAATTAATCTTTGCCATGCAAATTCCCGGTTAAGGAATCCAGATCATACCATTTCTCCTTTAGTATTGCCTTTATGGCCGGAAATGAGTCGATCATACAGTCTCTTTTCAAGGGCTGTCGCCAAAGGGAATAAAACCTCCACCTCCAATCGGGAGTGGTCAATCAATGATTTTTGAAATCTAGCCATCATTTGTAAAAGATGTTTTCGCCTCATATCATTTTCCCCATCTGGAGCGGGGGAAAAGGCCATTGCATCGAGAAATTTCGTAACAGCGCTCGTTTGGCGTTGCTCATGCATTAAAAGGTGCAAAGCCGCGAAGACTTTCACGGATCCATTGGAAAAATCCGGATCTACAGTATCGTGCCTAGCGCAATAGTCATAGCGGAGAATTTTTGGAAACAGGAATGTATCTTCCGATTTAATATGCTCCGTCAAATTGGCCATAAAACCTGGCCATTCCCGGACCAGGGCAGAATTGGCTTCCAAATTCCCGGGATCTTTTTCTTCAGAAATTATGGCATTCCGGATAGCGGGGAAGAATTCGGAGACTATTTCTCTGTGTTCCTGGATAAGAAAATCGAGTAGCATAAAAAGTGGCAATTGCTGCCAATCAGAATCTTTTCGAGGCACTTCTAATTTGCCGGTTTCCAGTAAAAGAGTCTCCCAGGCTATGCCCTTTTCCTGGCATGTTTCTCCAAGTCTTGTCATTGGCAATTTAAACGGGTCAATCCCGAATTTTTCAAGCACGGAAATGGCCTGCGGTCGAATCGCCAATAACTCGCCAATCGTCGTATCCGCAAAAAGCCACTGCTTGAGGTTCATCATATTCGTTTCCGGTTGAGTTAGTGCATATTAGAGCAAGGATTACACCGTATTTTTCAGGCTGCCTTATTTTCTACCAGAAACTCAAAAACTGTCATTTAGCCCACTCTGGACCGTTCGTTTGGCGGGGACACAGCTTGATTAAACGGTTGTTATGTGCCATTATGACAAATATTTGCTAAATTGGCAAAATAGGAATCGATTACTCCTGGCTAAGGCCATTTGATACAATTGGGAGCTGAATTTGAAACAAAGTGGTGTCCTTTTGCGACTCGCAAACGATTGTTCCGCCATGTTCGGTCACGATTTTCTTGCTGATAGCCAATCCCAAGCCGGTTCCCTCTTGTTCGTTTTTGGTGGTAAAGAAGGGCTCAAAGATCTTGTGTAGGTTTTTTTCGGGAATGCCACCGGCATTGTCCAAGTACTCGATCAATACGAATCCATCCGAACCCTTGCTGGCAGTAATGGAAACGGTTTTTTTTCCAGGTCGTCCTTCGAAGGCATCGCAGGAATTGTGCAAGAGGTTGTGGATGACGGATTCCAATTCAGTTTGATTTCCGGCAATGCATATGTCATCGTCAATGCCGACTTCGATAGATATACCACGACTGCTGAACTGCCTTTCAATGAATAGAAAGCTTTCTTGTACGAGTTTCAACACCGTCATGGTCGTGTACTTCTGATGCGATTCCTTGCGGGAATAGGAAAGCAGGTGTTCCAAAACCTTCTTGATGCGCTCAACCCCTTTAATCAATGAGTTGGATGCAGACAACGCCGTGGCCCAATCTATGGGCTTTTCAGGGGCTAGGCAAATTTCCTGGAGATATTCGGCATCAAGCAGGATGCTGGCCAGAGGGTTGTTTAATTCATGGGCTAGTCCTGCGCCCATGGTCCCCAAAATCACCAATTTATTGGCATGAAAGAGCTGCTTTTCCAGCAACACCTGCTGCGCCCGATCCAGCGAAAAACCCATGTATCCGACAATGTTTCCCGCTTCCTTAATAGGCGTAATCGTCAGATGAACAAAAACTTCTGTTCCATCCTTGGCAATGTTAGTGAGATTTCCGCGCCAAATTTCTCCGGCCGAAATAGTTTTCCACATCTCGTTGTAAACGGCATTTGGAGTATGCGGCGAACGGATAATGCGTTGGGATTTTCCCAAAAGTTCCGCATCGGAAAGAAATTTGTAGAGATCCAAATAGGCCTGGTTCACCTTGACGAGCAATCCGGTCTTGTCGGTCAAATTTACCGCATAGTCCGCTTGGGTAAAAGCTTTGACGAGCAGCGAATCCGTGTACTTGAGCGTGTCTGGTGTTTGCTCGGATATAGATTGAAGCATGAGTCAAAATATACTGGATTTAAACCCAATGCCTTTCGGAAACTCATGATCTCCTGATTTCGAATTGGATTTCCCCTTTTTGATATTCGTTCTGGATGAGTCGTGGCCACTTGGTGA
>JAYTHY010000064.1:0-4877 GCA_043732185.1 Fibrobacteria bacterium | reverse complement strand
GGATGATTCGATAATATTATTGTCATGGCTATTTCCTTCGAGTTGAAATATGCCATGAATTCGGGTGGTTTAGAATATGGTGTCCACCGAATGGTTACCTAAAGAGTACAGTTTCCCGTTCGCGGCCACTGCGCTGTTCAAGAGGATACTGGCGGTCAGGTTGGTTTCCTTGCCCCAGGCTCCCGTGGCGAAATCGAAGGTGAGGACGTTCGCGCCTGGAAAGTCCGGATGGCGGGCGTTGAGCAGAAACAGCTTGGAGCCCCAGAGAGCGGTGGCGTAGGTGGGCGTATCCGCCTTCGCCGTCGTGTTGAGTATGGAATCCTGCTTAGTCGCCAGGTTGAAGCGCCCAATGACGAGCCTACCCAGCGAATCCATGTTGACGTGGACGATCCCGCCGTTCCAGGGGTAGGCGCTGATGCCATAGGAAACGGATTTCAGGTTTCCAATCATCCGCGAGTTGACGGCTGTGATGCGGACCGTTTCGGACCAGGTCATTCCATTCGCATCGAGGATAATCATCCGGAGGGAATCCGTCCCGGGAGTGGATGGCGCAATCCATACCAGGGTATCCCTACCGTTTTTCCCGGCGATGTCGGCCTTGCGAAGGGTATCGGAGGCTCCGTGGATCCAGGCCAGGCTGCGATTGGCCACCATGGCATTGGAGTAGGTCGCGATCAAGAGGACGGTATCGCCTTTGAAAATCTCATCGATTTTCCCGCCCGACCTTCCGATGGAAATACGGGTGGACAGTACGAGGGGCGCCAAGGCATGCAAGACGCCGGGCTTGAAGGGTTCCCCGATCTTCGTGTTCTTGCCTTCGACACGGACCCGGTACTCCCAGTTCTGCGGCAGGGTATCGTCCCAGGTTTTGGTCTGGGCGTCATATTTGTACAAGGTATCGTAATAGATCGAGTCCGTGAGTCTGGCGGCGTTGATGGGCGTGTTGGATAAAGCCACCGCATTCTCCGGATCACGATAGACCAGGTAGGTGAGTAGCGCCGGATATGCGACCGGATGCCAGGTGATCTTGGCAATGCCGCGGGCCGTGTCGAGGTAGGTCCGGATATCGAGAACGACCGGTATTCCAGAGAAGAAAGGAACGAGCGGCGCGGAAAGGGTATCGTGCCGGCCTCCATGCACCTGGACATTGGCGAACAGGGGAACGTAATTCGGCAACGCGACGGATACCCGCAGGCGATAAGATCCGCCCGCCAATCCGGAGAGCGTGAAAGCTCCGGCCGAATCAACGTTTATGTAGTTATCCGTCCCCATCACCTGTACCACGGCATTGCGTGGTTCGTCCTGCGGCTGCAACTGGACGCGTCCGGACAAGGTGCCCAGCAAACCCAGAGAATCGCGGCCGACTTCGGCACCCGAGGAAACGGAAATGGAATCCCGGTAGAAGCCCAGGCTGTCTTGCGTGCCCACAACGTTGTAGCGACCCGAAGGGATGTTCTTGAATGCGTAGTTACCTACCGCATCCGTCCTTGTAGTCCAGACCATGCCCGGGTTACCGGAGTCGGCCGGGATATAATTGACCGAGTACAAGCCCACTTTCACGTTGGCAGCGGGTCGGCTCTCCTTGGAGACCACCACCCCATGCAATTCATTCGGCAGCTCGGATCCGCCGTCCTGGCAATCGACCATGAACAGGCTGAATAGGATCGCTATGATGCCGGAAAGGATCCGGCTTGCGGGCTTAGACACGGGAGGCCTCCAATGGGTTTGATACGGGATAGATTTGAAACAGACAATTGTAGACGCGGTTGCTGTATTTGTCTTTTTCCGAGAGGTAGAGCAGGCGTTTGCGGAGGGCGGTGATTTCCTCCCCGGCCTTCTTCATGCCTTCGTCGGAGAAGGTGAGGGTGAGGCCCGAGAAATTGCGCTGCTCGCGATCGTACTTGTCCAGCGCACGCCGGCCAAGCTTGATCATGGACCCCATCATCTTTTTCCAATGCCGCGTGCGCGCCGCCGCATCCTTGACCAGCACCGGCATTTTCCCGGGGGCCGCTTCGCCCTCCCGGAGCACGCCGAGGCGCCCAAGCAATTCGATAGCGGCCCGGGCCTGCTTGGGGGTAATACCGGGATCCAGGGCCGCCGCCAGGATTTCCGGATCGCGCACACCAGGATAAATGGCCAGCAATTCCCGGAAGGCGCTGAAATACCAGTGGTCATAGAATTTAAAACGATCCTTGGCGATGGTTTCCTGCCCCACGCCTTTGAGCTGGGCCCAGCGTTCATAAGCCGCGGCGCTGTCCTCGGGCGTTTCGGCATCGTCCAGGTCCACCAGGATGTGCAGGCACCTCTGCTCCTCGGGATTCAGCTTGAAGACGCTTGCCACGCTCCTCACGTGCGCTGGCTTGAGTCTTTGCCTCCCCGCAAGGACATCCCCGAACCACCCGCTCGACTTCACGCCAACCTTGCTGTTGATGTAGCGATGGGAGAATTTCCGGTTGTTCAATTTCAGGAACCGGTACCGCTCCTGCAGGTATCTGCGGTACTCGGCGAACTCTAAAATGTCGGGCGCTGGCTTGACCATGAATTTAATATATATCCAAATTTAGGGCCGACACTGCTTGCGCTCTTGAATAGAGCTCTGAATCGAAGAGCGAATTTTAGAAATTAGAGAAAACCACAAATCCGCCCTTTGTTCCTGGATAGGGGTCTACATTCACTCCGGGTCGCGCCCATCCCGATCCGACAGTCAGGCTTTCCGGTGGAGCATTTGTTGCCGGGGAAACAGCGGACGGAGAGGCACATATAGGTACGAAACCTATTTAGTCGAATTCGATAACATCTAGCAAGACAGCAGTCTGGTCGGGAAAGCCATAAAACATTTAATCGATGCCGAAGCCGACCATTTAAGGGAATGTATTGATCAGACTATCGGTATGAGTCCGGGGGACCGTTCACTTTCACTATTGTTCGACCGCTTGGAAATCATTCGGGATGTGCATCATGGGCCTTGTTTAACACTAGCGGCGCCCCTTGGGCCAGGGTCATCCTTACGAAAATATATAATCGCGCCCCAATGTCCGGCGTGATCGGTGAACTCGATCTTCACCTGATGGATGCTGGCTCTTTGCAGAATGGAAAGTAGTCGGTTGCAATCGTACTCGTTCATTTCCATCAGGGGATAGGACCAAGGACGCTTCTTAAGGATGTTGATGGGGGCGTGAAGCCATGGAAGCGAACGGAGAATTTTCCGTTTCATTGCGGACTTCCAAGGTAACTCAATATGATAGCAAAACTGAATGGCCCCTACCCCTCCAGGGGCCACGTGATCCACCAGTTTTTCGAACAGGGCAGTTCCGCGCCCAGGATTGATGTGCTGGAAGACAATAAAGGAGTGGATGAATTGGAAATTGCCTTTCAGCCTGGTCAAACCGTCATCGCTCAATTCGAGCAACACGTTTTTAATTTCCTTCACCTCGCAGTTCTTGCGGGTTTCCTTGAGCATGCTTTCGGAAATGTCTAGGCCGACGACTTCCGAAAAGCGCCTCGACATGGGAATGACCAGACGCCCAACTCCACAGCCGAAATCGAGGCCGCGCTTCAACTCCGGGAGGCCGAACGCGCTCTTAACTGTTTCCAGGACATGGTCAATATGGTCCTGGCCGGTTCGAAAAAACAGTTCCAATCCAGCCTGGCCTAAGTTGCCCTGACGGTATTGGTCTTCGGCGAGTACTCCATAATAGGGATCAGTGCCCCCATATCTTTCCCATTCTTTGTCGGACTGATCCGCCATCCAAACTCCTTGGGCCACTTTCCGCGATCCCCATGCCGGCACTATGCTGGTCGTAATAATTCTAGACTCTACACCATCACTTCCACAAACGTTCAGATTAGGTAAATCAAAGTCTTTTTCCAATGCCAATACCATATGCAATTCGAGCTCTTCCAGCTAAAGTCCACCGTATTCTCGAATAATCCGCTTCTAGCATAGTTGATTTTTTCCCTCAAATTGGCTAAAAATTCAGTTCCAATTAGCCAAATGGGTACATCACCTTTCACTGCGAGAGCATTAGTCTTTTTACTCAACTAATTCCAGGGTCTCCTGTCCCATGCCACGCTATAGCAGGGTAATTTTTACTTAAAATCCCTAGCTGGCATCCCACCCATTTGCAGCATTGGGCTGGAGTTGGAAAGTGGGATTTGTCAGGGGGCATATCCAGAGGTTCTTAAAAGGCAAATTAGGTGGATGACTGTGGCTCAGGTATTTTTGGGTTTGCGAAACTTCAAAAAAAAACCCGCACATCCAACCGGTAAAAGGCTATAACAATCAAAAAAGGACCATCATCACTGCTTCTTCAAAAAAGCACTGTTTTTCCAGCGTTCAAGCTAAAGTGCCCGTTGAAGAATTAATCCCACGAATTAAATGCCTTTAAACTGACCATGGCCATCTCAAATTTTGACCAATCGATAAATTTAAATGTGCGATTTTCAAAGATTCGAGTGTAATTTTAGGGCGCGCTTTTTGCTGTATCAGATTTGTATCAGGCAACAGCAGCAAATAAAAAGAGGAAAATCAATATGAGGATAAATTCCGGTAGTTGCTTACTCCTATACGCGCTGACGATAATTGGCTGCCAACCCACAGCTCCTACAGACCATAGCCAGGAGCTGATAGTTAAATTTTTCAATTTAGAAATTGGGAGTTCATGGGACTACGCTGTCTCATACTTTAAATCCAATATGTCTGGGGGGGATGTTATTTCTGCACTTAAAACGATAAAATTAGTAAGTATAGAAACGCAGTTTGATACCACGATTTATAATTTTTCGTAACTACTCAGCTTGACATTGCTGATATTGGGTTTACCCCGATGAGAGCTTGTTGAAGCCCTTCCAGAATTGATATTCCTCGCTTACGCATT
>JAYTHY010000063.1:0-33569 GCA_043732185.1 Fibrobacteria bacterium | reverse complement strand
CCGGCCGATTAAAAAGGCCATCCAAAATCACAACTTCCTTTTTATACCATCTCGGATCAATCGGAACCTGAACTAAATCTTTTGCTTTCAATGCATAGTTGTCCGTAGGCCGTTCTTCCGATTCGTTCAACGACAGCAATAACTGTGTCACTTTTCTATCCAGCGCTTCGCCGCTGAATATCAGAAGCTTTCCAGCTTCGTGCTCTGGCAAATAGCCACCCGCCTGCATGACCAAGTCTCTGGCGGTCATTCCATTTCGAAATTCATATTTGCCTGGATTAAAAACCGCACCGGCAATTTCAACAGAATCAGGCAAGTACATGTCTTTGGTGCTATAAAGCAGAACATTGTCTTTGTCCTCTAGTATAATGGACTGAATGGCCGTTGTGTCCAAGGAATAAGCAAATAGCTGACTGGAGCCGTCGGGCTTGAAGCGTACCACATGGGCGGTTTTTAAAAACGCGTCTTCACGCAGCCCGCCTGATTTTCGGACCAAATCGTAGAGAGTTGCACTGTTTTCAAAAGAGTAGGTGCCGGGATATTTTACCGGCCCTGAGATGGTCAGAAAATTTTTGCTGAGTTCCGTGGATTTTCGGACGGTAATCTTGTCACCGTCTTGCAATTCCATTTTAAGCTTCCCGGATAGGTAGTCTTGGGGTGGGGCGAGGTCAATAAAATCAGTTTGACCTCCGGATAAGATGCGCTGCAAGGTCATTTTATGGGAGGCGGCTGTTGCATTTAATCCTCGGGAGAATTCAAGAATTTCTTTGAGGCCTTCTCCCTTTTTCAATTCATAGGTAGCTGGCCTGCCGATATCCCCGGAAATTTCAACTAACGATTCTGTTCTGCCTGAGAAAAGTATGTCCCCGTCGCGTAACTGATCAGGAACAAGCCCTTGCCCGTAGATAAGGTATTTGTACAAATCGAGGGTATATTTTTTCCCAGCCCGGTTTAGCTGCAAGTTTCGCACGGTTCCGATATCTGTAGGTCCCTGGGCATAATAAAGGGCAGAGAGGACGCTGGTATTGCCGGTGAACACATAGCCTCCGGGAACCTTTACCTCACCGAGAACAAAAATCTTGATGGGCCCTGCTTTGGCCAAGGACACTTCCACATGCGCGGACCCGCGATTGATCCCGGAATAAATCTTTGCCAGCTTTTCCTGGATCACCTTTTGGGCTTCATTGATGTTCATTCCGGCCAAGGCTATCAAGCCCACCCCTTCCAAAAAAACTTTGCCCTCTCCATTCAGTTCCAGGTCGTATTCTTTTTCTTTGTCTCCCCAAAGAAAAACCATGAACTGGTCACCGGGTGCCAGGGTATAATCGCGACCTACTGAGCCTCGGGCACTACTGAAGGCGCTTCGATCGACTGTGCCAAAAATCCGCTGCTCATATCTTTTTGGAATTGATTTTTTCAGCCTTTTAATCGGCTTTCCCAAGCTATCCGTATCCGTTTCATTTTTTTCCAAGTTCTCTGAAGGATCTTTTCCATCCCATTTCGACATGTTGGGTCCGGCAATCATTGAATCAAGAGCCTGTGTTTCTAAGGAAGCCGCTTCTCGCGCATTGCCCTTCTTTTGCTGATGAGCCCTTCCATTTTTCTTTTCATTCAACACGGAATCCATGCCCTGTTCGTCAAGCCCCAGCAGCGATTGAACCTGTAGCTTCCGCGCCTGAGAAACCTTGTCCTCCAAACTCTGACCATGGCTAATGCATAAAGTGAAGCCTAGCAACCCAGCAGAGAAAGCCCTAAAAAATCCAGAGCGCGGGAAGGTGTAAGTGCATGTCATATCAGGAATTATAGCATTATTAGGCATTTTTCCGAATCCTTTAAGTCAAGACCCCGCTTACATCCGCACTTTACCGGAAACGAAGTTCTCGTACGCAGCTTTTATGCCTTCCTTCAACTCCACCTTTGGTCCCCAACCCATTTCCTTCAGCCTGGACACATCCAGCAGTTTCCGCGGCGTCCCATCCGGCTTCGACGCATCAAAAACCATCTCCCCCTCGAAACCCACCACATCGCGCACAGCCAAAGCCAGCTCCTTAATCGTCACTTCCTGGCCACTCCCCACATTAATCGTCTCATCGTGCAGGTATTCGTTCATCAAAAACACACTCGCCGAAGCCAAATCATCCACGTACAAAAACTCACGCTTAGGCGACCCCGTACCCCACACCACAAAGGACTTCTGCCCATTCACCTTGGCCTCATGCACCTTGCGAATCAGCGCCGGCAGCACATGCGCGTTCATCAAATCGTAGTTGTCATTGGGCCCATACAGATTGGTCGGCATACACGAAATAAAACTCGTATGGTACTGCCGATTATACGCTTGACACATCTTAATCCCGGCAATCTTGGCCAGCGCGTAGGGTTCATTGGTCGGTTCCAGCTCACCGGTCAAAAGACAGGATTCTTTCATCGGCTGCTCGGCAAACTTGGGGTAAATGCAGGAGCTCCCCAGAAAAAGCAGCTTGCGCACGCGGAAAATATATGAGGCATGAATGATATTTGTTTGGATGCAAATATTGCTGTAAATGAAATCGGCGGGATAGGAGTTGTTGGCGTAAATGCCACCCACTTTTGCCGCTGCCAAGAAGACATAGTCCGGTTTTTCAGCCTTGAAGAAGTTGAACACCGCCTGTTGGTTGGTCAGATCCAATTCTTTGGAGGAGTGGCCGAGTAGATTTGTATACCCATTGGCCTTTAAGTTTCGGGCAATAGCGCTACCGACCATTCCGTACATTCCAGCAATGTAAATCTTGGCATTTTTTTCCATTTTAAGTCCTTAGAATGCAATCAGTATATCAAATTGACGCATCAATGTCCAAAACCAGTCCCTACTCCGGAAACTTCCACGAAACTCCCAGCGACCCCTGCCCCCGGTTCACATCCTGCCCAGCCACATGCCCTTCACCCTGAAAACTCTGCCACCCAATCCCACCATGCACCGCAAGCCCGTGCATCATACGGTAGCTCCCACTCACCCGAACGCGCAGCTCCCGCTCCGCAATCCCAGTCGGCGCATCATGCCCACTCGAATAGTACGTCTCATAAGGCGTATACAAATCCACCACACCCTTGGACAAAATCCCGACGGTCATCGAAACCTCCAACCTACTCCCCCGCACCGCATCCATCCGATACCAAAAATCCAGCGCATCCCCGCCGCGTAAATACCCCAGCGGATAGTCGACCACAAACTTATCTATGACTTTGTCCACCGCCTTGCCGTTTTCCAGCCCAATGAAATTGCTGCTCAAAACTTGACGCGAAGACATGGTATTCAGCGGCTGCACATACCCGTATAAATACGGATCCGTCCGCACCGTCTGCACACTTTGCGAGAACAGCCAGCCCCGCGCACTAAAAACATGGGCCACACCCGCCAGGTAACCGATAAGTGACGCCGACGAACCATCGGTTTCCGTAGCCGAATAGATCACATCATCCAGTATCAGCTCCCCAAACACCCGCAAACCCCATGGCAACCGCACCGAACCATCAAAGCTCAAGGCAAGGTTCGTATACCCATCTTTGAAATCATTGTGAAAAAAAGCAAACGGATTGCCATCTCGCAAATCCGGAACTTTGCCGCCGATGATCTCCGTCTCAGTCATTCCCAAAGTTGCCGGGCCCACATACCCCTCCAGCCGATGGGCGATAAGGGTTTTGATCCGGTCGTCATACACGCGCTTATGCGCATTGTTGGCCTGATTCTGATCGGCATAATGCCGCTGCCGATACTCCTCGGACCCCACAGGGTACTCGGTGCCGGCAGAATCACCGCCGGGGGTTCCTTCGAGCCACGGGTTCAAGCTGGACAGCAGAAAACGGTACTTGACATAAGGCGTCTTAAGCGCGAATTCGGCGGCATTGTGATAGGGAACGGAACGGCTCAAGGCGAGGCCAAAGTCCGGGGACGGAGACCAATGCACCTGAAAACGACCCACGGTGAAAGCAAAATTTTCGTTTTCGGCATGGAAATAGCCTAGGGAGGGCTCATTCAGGTCCACTTCCTTGGCGGCAAAGGGAAGATTAAAGCCATAGGCATCCCCGTGCCAGGCGGCCAAATCCCGGCGGAGGCCTAGGCGGAAGTAGACAAAGGTATGGGGCGAAACCGGGTAGCGGAGTTCCGTTTTAATGGCGGGAGGAAGTTCGGTCCAGGTGTGGGCGAGTTCGGGACTAATGCGTACTGAGCCCCAGCCGGAGCCGAAGGATTCGAAGGGGTGGCCTAGGGGGTAGCTGCGTTCCAGGGGGTAGGCGCCGAAATCAACCGTTAAAGAGACGGGAAGTGTGTGCAGGGTATCCTGGCTAAATGTGGGGGTAACAAAAGCGCCCGTAACCAAAGCGGTGCATATCAATCCCAGGCGGGCCCGGTTGATTAAATATCGAGTGAGCTGTTGGGAGACCGAGCCGGGCATAGGGCAGAATTATAACTCATAACTACTGGCACATGTCACCCTTGCCGCATTTTGAACTAGGCAGGCAGATTCCAACCAGGAATAGCGGTGCCAGTTCAGTTACTTCCGAATGGCACTTTGTACCGCCAAGTGGATCTCCTTCCTCAGAAGCTTCAAGTCGATGCCGCTGCCGGGATGCTCCATGGCTTCCCGAAGCGTGTTGTTGATGAGGGTTTGATAGGGAACGTGCTTCCGGCTGGATAGGGTCTGGAAGTACTCCAAAATATCGGCATCGAGGCGCAGCGTCTTCTGCACCTTGTTCTCGCGGAAGAACTTCCCGCGTTCTCCTCCGCTGAAATCGTACTCCTTCTTCATCTTGTACCTCCTGGCAAGTTCGTGGGATGACCTCTTCATCTTTGGAATGTTCCTCATCCGGAACGGAAAGAGCCAGAGGGTCACTGAAAACCAGTTGGGCCCTCTCGAAAGAGATCCCGTGCTTTTTGCGGTTGATCTCGTCTTTGACTAAATCCCACTCGAATCGCATAAAAAGAGTATAACTACAATGTAGCTACATGTCCAGCGGAAAGAGCCAAGGGAAAGGCCTCCCAGGTGGGGTTGCGCGCGGAGGGCCTAGGCGTGGTCCTTAAAATACCGGGTCAAGTCGTCCTTGGTCGCTTCCTTGTTCAGATAACCTAAAACCAAATCCGCCAAGGCTGTGGGTCAGAGAGGCTTCAGCCTTCTGAATGTAGAGAACCTGTTCCAACGAAAGGAAAATAGGATCGCTCATCGACCCAACTTATCCAAGGTCTTGCGGTGGTGTTTGGCGACATCCTCATAGATTTCCTTGATGTCGACGGGCTTCAAAAAAAGGCCGCCGTTCTTGGTCGACACATCGAAAGACGCGCCGTCCTTGATGTTGAGGAGTTCCAAAATAGCCTTGTCGAGAATGATTCCTTGGCTGTTGCCTATACGAGTGAGCTGCTTGATCACGGGACGCCTCCGTTATATAGATGTTATAATATAAGAATACGTCTTTCCGGGAGGGCAGGCAAGCCCCAAAAGAGGAAACTCAGGGCCAAAATCCCTCGGAACCAGAAAAGACGGGGACTTGCGCCAGGCTTAGGTGAAGGGCCTTGGACAGGGCCGGACCCACGCCTGTGCCGGGCACCTGCGTGGAGACAATCCCGCACGCATTACTTCCCCCGCGCGCGGCTTTGATACTGAAGGAAGCAGTTGTAATCTTATTGACGATACAACACATTTGTTGTATCCTATATGAGTGACCAAGATCCTTTTCTACGTGAATGAAAATGGCCATATGCCGGTCAAAGAAGACCTAGAGAAGTTGTCGGAACCCGATCAGGCCAGGGCCGCAGCTCATCTTAGTCTCCTTCAACAGCAAGGGCATACTTTAAGGGAGCCCCATGTCAAGTTTATGCAGGACAAGATCAAAGAGCTTCGGTTCAAAATCTCAGCGGGACCGTATCGGGTCTTTTTCTTTTTTCACTTGGGTGATTCGGCTGTGCTTCTTCATAGCATCCTAAAGAAGACACAGGAAACGCCCAAGCAAGATCTTAAGTTGGCGCTGAAACGTATGAAGGACTGGCAAACGAGGCACGGAGGATAAAATGAAAAAAGATGAGATCGACAACAGCTTCAATGGCTATCTCGATGCCAAGCTCAAGAACAAGACGTTCCGGGAGGCGTACGAGCACTATCATGATATTCTCAAAATCGGCCTTAAAATCCGGGACTTGAGGGAAACGGCAGGCCTTACCCAAAAGGTGTTGGCCCAGCGCTTGGGCGTCTCTCAGCAAGTTATTGCCAGACTGGAAAGCGGCGAGGCGGATAATCCCACGGTCACTACGTTGGAACGCATCGCGGTAGCAACCGGTCACCGCCTGCGCTTTAAGTTCGAACCCGAAAGAAGAAAGAGTCCTCCCGGTCGGAGGAAGAGCCGTGAGAGGTTGAAGACTCTTTAGGAGGAAATGAGTTCAATGCGGCAGCCCCAGAACGTGTTCCACCGCCAATCGGTGACCCCGGATCAAGGGCTTACCCCCGAAGATAGCGGGGTTCACGGTGACATCACTACCTCTTAGCCGTCGTGCGGAGTGGCCCAAAAATCGCGTATAGGGAAAAATCTCCAATACCGCCCATTAAAAACACTAAATACCTAGTTGACGGCTATTAACTAACAAAGTATCATAAAATTATTATTGTTAGGTAACAACTATGAGCGTCTTACGCGGTGTACTTAAAGAAGAAAAGCAAAGGCTAAAGGCCCTGCTTCGTTTGTATGGCTCGGAGGTAAAGGCCTTTCCTCGCGGTTCCATCTCGCTTAAGCGTATCCGCAATGGTGAATACGCCTACCTTGCTTATCGAAAAAAGGGGCAAATCCATTTTGACTATCTTGGTTTGGCTTCCTCCGAGTCTGTTCAGAAAATGAATGATAAAGTTGCTGAACGGAGGAAGCTTGAGGCTTTGGTTAAAAAAGCAAAAACTAACCTTAAAGAGGTGGAAAGGATGCTTCGTGTCCGCGCAGCGTAATTTGGTTCTCTCCATCCTCAAGAGTTTTGACCATGAAGGTATTTTGGAAGACTTAGGACCTTGGATATCGACTTCCTAATCCCACGGCTCAGTCGGATCAAAAAAGTAGTGAATGTCCCAAATATTTTAGCGAATCTCGACTTCAAGGTGCAGGTTAATATGACCGACGGGCTTGAGAAGCATGTCCATCCGGATCTACTTCTGGAGTTTCTGGTTCCCATGCACGGTAAAGGCCAGAAAGAACCTTATAAAGTTGCAAAGCTCAATACCAACGCATCCGGTATTCGTATGCTGGATATGTTGGCTGAAAATGTACTTACAGTTCCTTACCATGGGTTGCGGGTGAACGTGCCGGAGCCAGCTGCTTACGCCCTGCATAAGTTCCTGATCCAGCCACGGCGGAAGAATGCAGAAAAGAAGGTCAAGGATCGAGAGGCTGCTCAAGGTATCGTTCAGTTCCTCTTAAAAAGTGGAGCCGGCCGGAAGAGCATCAAAACAGTCTATGCCAGCATGCATCCTTCCTGGCGGAAGGATCTCCTTACCATCGTGGCCAAGGCAATGCCGGATCTTCATCAGTTCCTGACAGAGGAATGATGGCCCGGGTTGGATCGCGCGCGAAGGGCTCTGGTGGTCTTTCCAATAGAATTGGAGAAGATTAGCCTTACATCTGTTATGATGTATGGTTATTAAAGGGAGGATCTTTATGATTCGTTTTCGTGACCAACTCGCAGAAATGCTCAAGGACAGGGAATTCGCTCAAGGGTACGAGAAGGAGCTGCATGCGGCACGTCTCGCCATTGAAATTGCACAGGCTCGGGACAATCTGGGAATGACCCAAGCGGACTTAGCCACAAAAGCCCATATTACCCAGCAGCAGTTATCCAAAGTTGAGAATGCCAAGGCTTGCAATGTGGAAACACTTTTCAAGGTCTGTGATGCCCTGGAAATGGATTTGACTTTGCGGCCCCGTAAGACAAAGGTCGTGACTTTCAAAAAAAAGGCCCGACCAGCTCCTGTCGCTCTAGGAAAGAAACTTTGCTTTTAAACCCAAAATTTTTGCGTTGGCGGAATCGGTAGTAAGGGTGTATACTTATTAGTAAGTAAATCTTATTAGTGGAGGGGCATCATGTCTCATGTCGAGTTTACCAGCGTATCCTCAAGGGGTCAAGTTGTTATACCTAACGATATTCGGAAACAAATGGGACTAGAAGAAGGCACTAAACTTATGGTCTTCAGCGACGGGGTCAATCTGCTCATGAAGCCTATCATGGCCCCAAGCGCCGCATCTTTCAAGAAGCTAATCCAGGATAGCTACCGCTACGCCAAGGAAGCAGGACTAAAAAAAAGCGATGTTGAGGAGGCTATTCAGAAAGTCCGTCGTCGTGCTCGTCGTTCTTGATACCAACGTTAAAATCATCTTCGTGCCATCTGATCTGGATCAGGTTTATCGAGTTCCTCAACAGACTTCCCGTTGCGCGCCACTAAGCCCCCAACTCCAATCATAACTGGGATGAAGTGAATCCTCATGCTGCTCCGTATACATCCGCGCATCCAAGTAAAACGAAACCGGTCCCGAACCCCCTTCCGTAATCACCCCGAAATCCCCGGCATGCACATTTTCGTTTAGATACCGGTACTCATACCCAACAACGGGAGAAAGCCTCATACTCCGTTGCCGCAAAGAATCCTTAAATCCCCATCCCCCCAGCTCAGGACAAACCGCACTCGAGTCCACTTCCGAAAAACAGGGCCGCGGAAAAATATAAGACCGAGGCTTATCGCTCTCGATCATGCGGTGGTATTCCGCTTCCAATAAATACGGACTCTGGTTCCTCAGAGTATAGGGATGATCGAGCGGTTGATTGGCATTGCCCATCGACAAAACCGGCAGTAGCGGTAGAGCCATAAACAAGAATCGAAAGCCTGCCAGCATACCCAACCCAGGTAAAAAGGATAGAGGCTTATTGTATCAAAATCACATTTGAGTTTCTAGAGACTTGATCAGGCCATTGCCTGCAAATAGTGGCACAATAAACCACCTGGCCCCGTCGACTCCGTGAGCTTTCACCCATTCAAAGGAAATATCAATATATTTACTGAGCAGTAAATATTGTATAATTATTAATTATTTGCTATAATTCAGTTATTCACTGAACAGTAAAGAAGCCTAATTTCCATGACGCTTGAATCCCCCATTACCGAGCGGCAATTAATCGAGCAGTTTCTCGAAGCGCTGCGGCAACTACCCGAAGTGCACGCCGACCTGGATCACTGGAAACCTGCTGGTTCGACCATCGGCCGCAGCCATGATGCTCAAATCGACCTGCATGTGGCTGGCAAGTCCTTCATCTTGCTAATCGAAGCCAAGAAAGCTGTTTATCCACGAGATGTCCGTCAGGCTCTCTGGCAGTTTAAGGATTCCAATCACACAAGGCCCAAGGGCCAGGTTAAAAAGCCACTATCGATCTTGGTGGCCGAGTCCATTTCTCCGGGAGCCAAGGAGCTGCTCAGAAATGAGCGAGTAGGGTATTACGACAGCGGCGGCAGTCTGTATTTGCCTGCACCGGGGGCCTATCTCTATATCGACAAGCCGCAACCCAACAGTCTAGTGAAGGCCTTTCGCTCCCTGTATTCCGGACGAAGCGCGCAGGTGGTTCACGCCTTGCTGGTCCAACATCAGGATTGGTTCAGTGTCAAGGAACTCGCGCACCAGGCGATGGTGTCACCGGCTACCGCCTCGCAGGTGTTGACGGAACTGGACCGCTTCGACTGGCTGACATCGCGCGGACAGGGGCCTAGCAAAGAACGGCATCTCCGCGAACCCGCAGCCCTGTTGGATGGTTGGGTGAAGCAGCTCGCTTTAATTCAGCCCTTAAATCTACGCCGCTATTACGTGCCTGCCATCAAACCGGACGCGATGCTGCAGCGTGTCGGCGAAGTCTTTGATGCGCATGATGCCAAGTACGCGGTCAGCCATGAAGCTGCCGCGCAGAGCTACGCTCCGTTTCTCACTAGCGTCTCCCAGGTGCGTATTCGGATGCTGATCGGGGCAAACGCCG
The DNA here is from genome assembly GCA_043732185.1 of Fibrobacteria bacterium. Classification (GTDB taxonomy): domain Bacteria; phylum Fibrobacterota; class Fibrobacteria; order UBA11236; family UBA11236; genus Chersky-265. The sequence continues at coordinate 23,554 of JAYTHY010000063.1, read as the reverse complement.
ACGCCGCGATCGCCGACCTCGGCGCACGCGTCGTCAACGAAGGCGCCAACCTGGTTATCATTGAAGCGAAGTCACCCGGTGAGTTGCTGTTTCGCGAACAAGTCGGCGGAATTTGGCTGGCCAGTCCCGTCCAGGTCTACCTCGATCTGCTACGCGGTGAAGGGCGCTCCAAAGAAATGGCTGAGCATCTGCGCAAAGAAAGGATCGGCTTCTGATGGCCAAACCAACGACATTTTCTGGCTACAATGACCAGTACACATTCGACTGCGAACGCGTCCTCGTGACGCTGCTGCGCGGGCTAGGGCCTTGGAAGAACTCGATCTATTTAGTGGGTGGCCTCACGCCTAGGTATTTGGTCGCCGCCCGACCGCCAGCGGTTCCAGCACATGCCGGCACACTGGATGTCGATATCGTAATCGATCTGCAAATCCTGACCAATACCGATGCGTATCATACGCTGGAAGACAACCTTAAGAAAATGGGCTTCGAGCGCGCCGAAAATGAGGCTGGGGTAAAACTTTCATGGCGTTGGCAAACACGAACCGAAAACGGTGCGCTAATGTTGCTTGAGCTGCTAGCGGATGCACCGGACATCGCCGGCGGCAAGGTTCAACCACTTCCGACCAAGGGCAAAATTTCGGCGCTGAACATTCCGCATTCGTCCATCGTTTTCGATCTTCATCAGGTCACTGAGATTCACGCCGAGCTGTTGGGCGAAAATGGCATGACGACCGAAAAGGTCAAGCACGCCAATCTGATTAGCTTTACCTGCCTGAAGTCGTTTGCATTCGACCAGCGATTCGAACGCAAGGATGCGCACGATCTCGTTTATTGCATTGAGAACGCACCCGAAGGAATGGAAGCCGTTGCCGAAGCCTTCCGCAAGGAGCTGGACGGCAAGCATGGAGCGGTGATTAAGGCTTCATTGGCGATTTTACGCAATCGCTTCACACAGGACGACAAAACGGAAGGCTATCGCAAGGATGGTCCCGTGTCGGTCGCCAAGTTCGAACTTGGTGAGAGCGACGAGCCCGAGCAGCGCGAAGCGAGGGCGTTGCGCCAGCGGCAGGCAAGCGATGTGATCGAGCATCTCCTTAGTCGAATCGGATAGTGGAGCATTGTCCAGCCTCGCCAACACAACTGGCCTTACCACCTACTTCCAATCATAACTGGGATGAAGCGGGTCCCCGTGCTGCTCCGATCCCCATCCCCCCAGCTCAGGACAATCCGGACTCGAGTCCACTTCCGAAAAAAAAACCGCGGAAAAATATAGGACCGAGGCTTATCGCTATCTATCATGCGGTGGTATTCCGCTTCCAATAAATATGTCCCCGCCTCTAAGACATCCTTGGTAAAACCTCAAAAAGAGCTGTACATTGTATGCATGCTGCCTGAAACCCTCAACCTAAACCTCTATCGCCAAGTTTTAGAGGCGCTTAGGCGGGCAACCTTAGAGCCTAAAAACGAGTTTCTTCGGGACTCCGTCATTCAGCGGTTTGAGTTTACGTATGAATTAGCATGGAAGTCTTTAAAACGGTACTGAGATTGCTTAAGGACCCGGTCCTTTGGTTTGGATATCACCGGGCGCGCAATGAAACTGTCCATACCTATCAAGAGGCCAAGGCCGAAGAAGTGCACGCCATAGCTGTGAATTTCGTTGCCGATGCAAACGACCTCCTGGAGTGCTTGGCCAAGCGTAAGGAATGAATGTCGATATTGGATCCAACCAATTGTCAGAAGTCCGCACCATTTTGCGGAAAATCGTTCCTGACGCTACAGTTTGGGCTTTTGGAAGCAGAATAACGGGAAAAGCCAAGCGTTTTTCTGATTTGGATCTTGCGCTGTTAAGCGATAAGCCGATTCCATCCGAAACCATTTGGGATTTGCGAGAATCGTTTTCAGATTCAGATCTTCCTTTTCGAGTAGATGTCATTGATCTCGCATCGGTTTCGCCTGATTTCAAACTGATTGTGGAAAAGACGCATACCGTTTTGCTACCCTAGGAAATCCACACGACCGCCCTGCACATCCGGATTGGATGCCTAGGGCCCAGCCCTAAATCCTTCAATCGACCCTTCCCATGCCTTGCAACCGATAGGCCGCCGCCTTAGTCGTCCCCGGTTGTAATCCTACCCATGGTAGCCGCAAGAGTGAGGCTTTTCTCAACGCCTCTTGGGCAACTTGAATCCCGGTTCCCCAGCCAACTATCAAACCGATTTCGCTGAATCCCCTGGCCAAGACAGGATTTCGAAGCATGGAAATTCCGGGCGCTGGCTCTATCGAAACGGGCCATTTCCACTTTTGCCTGAGGAAGGATTTCTTGAGGACGGGGATGGAAAAAAAGGACTCCCGCATTGGTGGGAGCCAAGCGGGTTGATTCGCTGTATGCGAAGCGATTTATAATCCATCCCAGGTTCGCCCCTGTGATTGTAATCGCATTCGCTCGATAGTTGCAGCATCCGCTTTGCGCGTGCTGGAGCCGATGCGCACGAAAACATCCTGACTGGATTTTCCAACAACTCCGCAGGGACGCTTGGAACCGGAACCGACTTGGATAGCCAATATCGGGCCTTGGGCAGTACGCCTGATTTGAATGAGGGGAAGCAACAATGGACGGATGCCATCTGTAATCCACGAGGAAAGCTTTTGCTCCAGTTTTGGCCGAATCTGGCCGAATTATATTTTTCGGCCAGATTCGGCTGGCAAGTCCTTCGTCATGCTAATCGAAGCCAAGAAAACTGTCTATCCATGAGATGTCCGTCAGGTTCTCTGGCAGTTCAAGGAAACCAATCACACAAGGCCCAAGGGCAAGGCTAAAGAGCCACTGTCGATCTTGGTGGCCGAGTCCATTTCTCCGGGAGCCAAGGAACTGCTCAGAAATGAGCGAGTAGGACGTTACGCCAGCACCAGGCAAGCGATATGATCGAGCATCTCCTTAGTCGAATCGGATTCTGAGAATCGTTCAGGATTGGAATTCGAAGAAGCATCAAACTCCCAATTTCGAGAAGTAGCCAACTCCAATCATAACTCAGATTGCTCCGATACCTGGAATAAGAAGAATAAGCAAACGATCCCCATCCCCCCAGCTCCGGACAAACAGCACTCGAGTCCACCCCCAAAAATCACCGCATTCTCTAAAAATAGCCGCATTTTTAAGTAAAATGAGAATAGGACACGCAAATGCAGGTATAATTACAGTAGATTAGATATTGCGGCTTAAAATCTCCAATAGCGGCCAATTCTAGGAACAGCATGGACTATGGCAATCTTGGCTATCAACTCTTAATTGACACGTATTCGCTACCGGCACGGCCATTAACAAGGTGCGCGCGTATCGATTCGTCGATAAAAGGGCGAAGCACAACAACTCAGCGTAACAAAGAAATCCTCCTTTTTGAACCGGCGTATGCCTCCAAGAACACGTTGTCCGGCCACCTTCAGTTCGCGCTAAAGTATGAAGGTGTAAATCTTGAAATCTTGGCACTGCTTTTCCAGCGAGCAGGTGGCGATGAAATACAGGCATGGTTGATTGAGAATCCGGAATCCAAGTATGCGCGGCGGATAGGTTTTCTTTTTGAATGGTTGACGCGAAAATCGTTAAATGCAAAGGTATCGTCCAAGTCACGTTATGTTGATGTCCTGGATACCCGACTCCAATTCGGTATGGAAAACGGTAGCCAAAGCACAAAATTTCGAGTTACCGATAATCTGCCTGGAAATCGGGACTTTTGTCCTCTCGTGCGGCGAACGCCATTTCTGGCCAAGAAAATTAAAGAGGATATCAAACAAAAAATCCAGCAGACGATCAACCGTTACGATCCGGATTTGCTTAGTAGAGCAGCCAACTTTCTTTACCTGAAAGAAACGCAATCTTCTTTTGAAGTCGAGCGGGAAAAGCCCACAGCAGATCGCGCGCAAAGATTTGCGAACCTTTTGCAGAATGCCGACATCCACAGTCCATTGACCATGAGCAGATTAATCGAGCTGCAAAATACTGTTGCGGATCCGCGGCTGCAGGAAGCCGGTTGGCGTACTCGGCAGAATTGGCTTGGCAGAAACCCTGGGTATCGCAGTAAAATGGATTTTGTACCGCCACGCCCCGAAGATGTACCAATGTTAATGGTAGGTCTACTCAATTTTTCTGAAAAGTATGACAGGCTAAATTTGGGAATCGCCCAAGATAATAAAGACAATAAAGACAATGGCATGGATCCCGTCGTGTTTGCAGCCACCGTTTCCTTCGGATTTGTATTCATTCACCCTTTCATGGATGGAAATGGACGCATACACCGTTATTTGATCCATGACATGCTCGCTAAAACCGAATTTACTCCTTCTGGTATCGTGCTACCTGTTTCAGCTGTGATACTGGCCAATCTTAGTGAATACATTCGGGTACTGGAAGCGTTCTCGCAACCCCTGCTACAAATCACACAATTCGATTCGGATATGCCCCATCTACCTGCAACCGGTAATGACGCCCTTTACTTCCGGTATTTCGACTGCACGGTTCAAGCCGAGTTCCTATACCAGGCCCTTGAGCGCACGGTAAAAGAGGATCTGCAAAAGGAAATAGATTTTCTGATCGGGTATGAAAAGTCCCGAATTGCCCTAAATGAATTGCTGGACTGGCCCGGGCAAAGTCTAAACCTGTTTATCCGCTGTGCGGATCAGAATTCCGGCCGCATCTCCAAGGCAAAACGGGAAGCTCATTTCGGTTGGATGACCGACCAAGAAGTGGCAGATGCCGAGAAATTGATCGCGAATTCCTTTCCTTGAATTGTCTTCGTAGACACATGGAGGGCCGCAGTCATCTCCGACTGAGACAAACCCAAGTCCGCCCGCATTTTTTTGAAGTGAAGCAAACGGCCTCCCCTCTCGCAAAGTGGGCTGGGTGCTTTGATAGGCGATAAGAAGCCCGTGGAAGGGTTTATCTAACTCCACGCCTTATCGCTCTCTTGGCTTTGCCCATCGACAAAACCGGCAGTAGCGGTATAGCCATAAACAAGAATCGAAAGCCTGCCGCCATCCAGTAAACCCATGTTCCCAAAATGGGAACATGCTATCTTTATAGCGCGTGAGAGTCATTTCAGTGCGAACTTTAAAGGAATTTTTGGAAAAACCGGGTTGTGTTCAATATCAAAGGGAATAAGTACAGGTTAATTGTGGCCATCAAATATGAATTCAAAATCGTTTATGTCCGATTTGTTGGGACCCACCAAGAATATGACGCCATAGATGCAAGGAGCGTTTAATAATGAATATCAAACCCATTAAGACAGAGACTGATTATCAGGCCGCTTTAACTCGGATTGACGCGCTCTGGGATGCAGAGAACAATACTAAGAAAGGCGATGAGCTTTCCATCCTCGCGATATTAGTTGAAAATTATGAAAGCGGAAAATTCAAAGTCCTTCCACCCGATCCTATTGACGCCATTAAGTTTAGGATGGAACAATCTGGAATGAAAAAGTCTGATTTGGCGCGGTTTTTGGGTGGAAGAAATCGGTCGACCGAAATATTGAATCGGAAAAGAAATCTCTCGATCCGAATGATGCGGGTCCTGCACAAAAAAATGCACATCCCTGCTGATTCCCTACTATCGGAAACGAAACCGATTAAAAAACGATCTGTGTAACCTGCCGGAGCTTCGTTGGGTGGCATCGAGAATGGCACCCAAGAAATAGAGCCATTCCCAACCCCAACCCAGGCGGACCCATGAACCCAGCAACCATCCCAAACGCCCTCCTCCACTCCTTAACCGAGGCCCGCACCGCCCTCGATCGCTTCCAATCTAGCTCCGCCAACCTCGCCACTCTCTCCGCAATGACCGCGGCCCTAGCCTCCTGCTTTAAATCCGGCAACAAAGTCCTAGCCTGCGGCAACGGTGGCTCCGCCTGTGACGCCATTCACTTCGCCGAAGAATTCACCGGCCGCTTCCGCAATCACCGGAAAGCGCTGCCCGTCATCGCCCTCACTGAATCCTCTCACTTAACCTGCGTCGCCAACGACTATGGTTGGGACGAAGTCTTCGCCCGCGGTGTCGAAGCTTATGGAAAACCCGGCGATCTGCTTTTGGCCATCAGCACCAGCGGCAACTCGAAGAATGTCATCCGCGCCGTCGAAACCGCCAAGAGCTTAGGCATGGAGACCCTGCTCCTGCTGGGCAAAACCGGCGGCCAACTCAAAGGCACCGGCACTCATGAAATCATCGTCGAATCGGACACTACCGAGCGCATCCAAGAAATCCACATGACCGCCCTGCACATCCTCATCGAATGCGTGGAGCGCACCCTGTTCCCTGAGAATTACGACCATTCCCACACCAGATCGTAATTCAGTCAGATCTTGACCAAATTACGATCAGATCGTAATTCGGTCGGCAAAACCACTTTTTCGAAAATGCTCTTAAAATCGCGGGGAGCGGGCGGGTATTTCAACTGGGATGAAACGGAATTTCGAAGGGCTTGGGCCAAGGATCCAAAGTTCATTGTACCGGCAGCGAAGCGTGGAGAAACTCCTCTCCTAGTACTGGATGAAATCCACAAAGCCAAAATGTGGAAGCGAAATATCAAAGGTATTTTCGATACTTTGGAAAGCCCGGTGGATATTCTGGTCACGGGAAGTGCGCGCTTGAATGTGTACAAAAAAGGCAGCGACAGTTTGCTTGGACGATATTTCCATTTCCGATTGCATCCCTTTACCTTACGGGAAATGGTTTTGAACAAGGAGTTCTTACCTGATTCCCTCTTTGATGCGTTGCGCACGCGGGCCTTGAATCCAAAGAAAGAATGGCTGGAAGCCTTTGCGAGCCTGATGAAGTTCGGTGGATTTCCGGAACCGCTATTTGCTCAGGATGAGAAGAAAGCCCGGCTGTGGCGTCGGGGCCGAGTGGAAAAGGTGATTCGCGAAGACCTGCGGGATTTGACCCGTATTCCAGAACTCAGCCGCATCGAAATGCTGGCAGCTTTGTTGCCTGAAAAAGTCGGGTCGCTATTCAGCATTGCCGGGCTTCGAGAACATCTGGATGTGAATCACGAGACCGTTAAACGTTGGGTCCTGTTCCTGCAAGAATTGTTTTACCTCTATGAAATCAAACCGTATCAAGGCGCCGTGTCCCGCTCGCTAAAAAAAGAGGGCAAGGCCTATCTTTGGGATTTCAGCGAAGTCACTGAAAAGGCGGCGCGCTATGAGAATCTTGTGGGCTCGCACCTTTTAAAGGCTTGCCATTTTTGGACCGATGCAGGAGAGGGCGAGTTTTCGTTGCACTTTATCCGGAATAAGGAAAAACAGGAAATCGATTTTCTCGTGGCCAAGGATGGAAAGCCCTGGATGGCGGTGGAAACGAAATGGTCAGACGGTGCGCCCTCTCCCAACTGGAAAAAGTTTTTACCAGTCTTGGGAAATATCATGGCTGTACAGCTTGTCGCGGAACCTGGCCGATGGAAGTGGGTCAAAATAGGTGAGAAGGATTTGTTGATTGCGTCAGCCCAGGAGTTCCTGGCCTACTTGGTTTAATTGGGCGCGGACTTCGCTGTCACCACAGGAAACCCAAATGCTTCACCAATAAACCATTGCGTATGCCCTTGAGCTGCTTACGGGTTTTGTTCCGGCCTCCAATTTCGAATACCTTTCCGGCAGCCCGATAATCTCCCTCCTTGCTGTATTGGACGGGAATACCGGCTCCGCGCAGGGCGTTGACAAAAAAGGTTTCGCGCAAGCTTCCTGGATTGGCATCAAAACCCGATTCCACGGCAATGGCATGGTACAGGTTTGCGTTTTCCAGCAGCACTTTGTCCGGAGATCGGAGCGCGGCCTTACCGGTGTGACCCAATTTAAGGCTGTGGATAAGGGAAGTGTCTTCCAACATTTGCAAATAGCTTTGCACGGTTTTGTGATCCACACCTAAATCGCGTGCGAGTGTATTCACGCTGATTTCGCCGGGAGGCACGGAGGCCAAATAGACCAGCAGCTTTTTGAACAACGGTAGTTTAGAAGTGCTGAGAGAAAAAAAATGCGCGATGTCTTCGTAAATGGTTTTTTCAATGGTGTTAAGAATGCGTTGGTAATAGAATTCCAGATCCTCGAGGACCGATTAAACCCGTAAACCGCGCCGTGAGAAATCAATTCCAATAAATCATTCATATTTCTGGAACCCATTCCAATATATTATCCGGCCTGACCCGCTTTTTTCAAGCCTTTTAAAACAGGTTCAGCCACCGAAGACGGAAATCCGGGCGGGAGATTCGCCCCTACAATATCCGCCACTTTATCCGCATTCTCAAAAAGCTCCGAAAATATTCCCCCGATTTCGTTTTCGAGCCCGCAGGCTTTCGCCGTTTCCAGCCAATGCTTGCGTGTCATCCGTTCCCATAGGTAATGCTTGCTTCGACCTTTAACCGCCATTGCCATTTTCGCTTTTTCCGGAGCCAATTTGTTTTTGCCATGCCCAAGAATCGGATATGCGGAAAGTACGTCATAGAGCGGTGTCAAACTGAACCGTCCGCCTCGGCCGATAAAGACGCTGAAGTTGCGGGCATGGCCATCTACTGCGGCGAGCATCCAGAACAAAACCTGCGCCTTGAGAAAGGTGCGCCGGTCGGATTGGGATCGCCAGGAGCCTAACAAAAAATTTTGAATTTCCAAAATACCGGGAGCGCCTTCGGATTCGTATTTCACTCCCAGCGGTATAGCCAAGGCTTGGCACAAATCTTCTTGCGGAAGCCGTATCAACCACGATTTGTCCTTGGACCATTCCCGATCAAACCGTTCTACAATAAGCACGCGTTGATCTTCAAAGAGCGCCATTTCACAGGCAGCGATTGGGATGTCAAAGGCGGCCATAATTTGACGACACAGCCATTCATTTTCCACGGACGCGGACAAATCAATTTGCGCTCTGCCTATGCGGTCGCTCATAGGGAGCTTGAAAATATGGCTCGACGGCGTTGCCCCGGTTGGCCGATGCCATTTGCCCTTATGTTTTAGGAAGGCTGTTTTCTCTTGGGCCCCGGCCAGGGAGATCCGGAATTCATCCGGGTTCAGTTGGCCTAGCACCAGTGGAGACGAAACGCCACGCAAGCTGTCGGCGAGCTCCGAGTTGCTGAGTGGCTGGGACTGGATGGCCTTCACTTTTCCAGGACCTTTTCCTTCCGGAATAATTTGCAAAGCGCCAATGCAATCGCGGCCGACTTCCGTCAGCAGGTCGAAAGCCTGCAAACTTCCTGTTCCGAAACGGGACTGTAGACGTTTGCGGATTTCAATATTGTCTGGAAGCAAGTTGTCGAAAAAAGCTTCTACCGCAGGACCGCGATAAGGTGCGCGGGGCGTTCGAAGCGGCATGGAAAGGGATATGGGTCTGGAAAATTGAGACATAAGCCAAGCCGCGTCGTAAGTGAAAACGTGTTCTTTGTTATGGGTAACGGTCCAGTTACCACACAGTTCCCCATTCATCCAAACATTGAGCTGCTTGGTTGTGGTCGGTCGGCCCATATGTCACCACTCTCCCGAATGGCTTTTGCCGGCAGCCCCCTTGGATTTGTCGCGAAGGACCAATTCTAAATCCAATGCCGAAAGCAGTTTGAAAAAACTGCTTAGCGTACTCGTTTCCGGTTTCGATTCGAGGGCTGAAATGGTCTTGGGCCTTAAGCCCACTTGACCGGCCGCATCCGCCTGGGTCAGCATTCGGTTTTTGCGCCAGCCTTTCAGGGCCTGGGCCAATTGCTTTGGGGTAAAAACCGCGTATTCCATAATTATCCCTTCTGGGGTATATATCTGAATTATACCCTGTAGGGGAATAAATGTCAATATCCCTTACAGGGGTTAAAGTAAAAGAACCTGACCAAAACACCCTCAAATCTTATTCTGGTTGAATGCTGAACAATAAACCCGATCCTTCGCTAACCATGGCCAATCCTTCCCTAACGCTAAAAACGGTGGTTTTGATTGCCTTCACCTTGATCAGGCTAGTAAGCGGTGCGGTCGTTCTGAATCCGATTCTATTTGGTTCCGTGCAAGCGACCATGATCGGCTGGAGTATGAAAGTCGGATTGGGCCCAGATAAAAATGAAATGGTTGGGGCATCTACTCCATCCTGGGAAAAAAATCGACAAATCCCATTTCAAATACAGCCGGAAACTTTTTATTGGCTTCACTCTTTTCCGTCATTTTATTACCGGTTATCGTGTATCAGCACAAAATTTCTTCGTATGGAATCTCTTTGGCGTGTTTATCAGGCGCGATCTCGTCCGGAATTGGCTATTCCATTTGGTATACGGTATTGCCGAAAATATTCCCTCTCGCTTAATATTTTCAGGAGGCGCTATTTCTTTGGGTGTTCTCGTAGCTGTAATGAAGCCGATCAAGATATCGAGTTAAGGGTTCCCGGCACCGTTTGCCTCCTTCACCACTTACTTCATTCACGCATACTTATCGCCGTTTCAGCTCAATGGTGTCCGCTTCAAAAACCAGGGTGTGGACTGAGGAATAATCTTCCACAAAAACCGACTTCAGGTTGACAGTCAAATCCCTCGCACAATCGCATCTAGCCCTACTGTCGCCTACATCTACTGCCGAAAGGCTTAGCGTGTGGCCGTCGATAAGGAAAGAATGATAGGCATAAGTGGCACCGCAATTGAGGCTAGCATTGAAGATAAAACCTATGCTGTCTTTCTCTGCATAGATGAGAACGCCTTGCTTTGCAGAGGACTTGGCTAAGATTTTGGCACAGGGACCGGAAACCACAGTAAGGCCGGCCGTATTCGTCGAGGAATCGGTACCATTATTACAGGCCATAAGCAGTGCAAGGAAAACAAACAGTATTTGTATTTTCATTTTTTAAACCTGATTTTTAAACCCCATAAAAGTTTCGGTACCAATCTATAAAGTGTCCGACACCCGTTTCCACAGTTGTGGCGGGTTTAAAGCCGACATCGCGGATGAGATCGTCGATATTGGCTTCAGTGGCCGGGACGTCTCCGGGTTGCATGGGCATTAGGTTTAGCACTGCCTTTTTACCCAGTTTGGATTCGATAACTCGGATAAAATGCATCAGTTCCACGGGGCTGTTGTTGCCGATATTGTAAATGCGATAAGGCGCGGCCGCTGAAGCAGGATCCGACTTGTTCCCGGTCCAGTCCGAATTGGCCGTAGGTATCCGGAAAGTTACCCGATACACGCCTTCTACGATATCGTCTATATAGGTAAAGTCGCGACGCTGCTTGCCCTCGCCGTAAACGTCGATGGGCTGGCCCGCCAGAATATTGGCTGTAAATTTGAAAAGCGCCATGTCCGGCCTGCCCCACGGACCATAGACGGTAAAGAAACGCAAACCCGTGGTTGGGATGCGGAACAGATGGCTATAGGTATGCGCCATCAGTTCGTTGGCCTTTTTGGAAGCCGCGTACAGGCTTAAAGGGTGATCCACATTGTCGTGCACGGAAAAAGGCATGCGCGTATTGGCCCCGTATACGGAACTGCTGGAGGCATAAGCCAGATGTGCCACTGGATAGGCTCGACAGGCTTCCAGAATATTCAGGAACCCGACGATATTGGCGTCGATATAGGCGCGAGGATTGTCCAGGCTGTAGCGCACACCAGCTTGGGCGGCCAGGTTGACCACATGGCTGGGCTTATGCGTAGCGAAAATATCCATCACGGCTTTGGCATCGGCCAAATCGGTTTTAATGAAAGTGAATCCGGAAAACTTTTCCAGCTCGGCGAGCCTGGCTTCTTTGAGGCGCACATCATAATACGCGTTCAGGCTATCGAGGCCTACAACTGCATGCCCCCGTTGGAGACACAGCCGGGCTAAATGAAAGCCGATAAAGCCAGCGGCACCGGTGATAAGCAAGGTTTCCATCTTATTCTCCATATCGTTTCTGCCCGCCTTATGGTAACAGCTAACTCAAGTCTTGGAAAGTTTGAGCAGCTTTTTGACCAAATCATCCACCTGGTCCCGAGTCTGTTTCAAGGCGCGGCTGGTGGACTTGACCTCCTCCTTGACGGACGAAGCCTTCTTTCGCTTGCCTAGGGTTTTAGCTGGAGTAGATTCCACTTTTGCTTTCGCCCGCTTTACTTTAACAGGCTCCAATTCCACTCCAAATAGGGATCCTAAATCTCCAGTGCCCAGCTTCAATCGCGTAGACACGCCCGTAGCCTTGGCCGTTAGCATTTTTTTGGTTTCCGCTTTGATGGCATGGGACACGAAGTCTTCCATTTGCAGGTTTCGCAAAAGGAAAAATAGGGAGGGATCTCGATCCAACCGCGCGCCCGCACCGTATAAGGTGGCCGCTATATGCTTGCACATATATGCTGAGTCCGGACAACTGCAGGTAAAACGGATGTCTTTGGGATTGGGGAATAAACCGGTTTTAGCCTCGGTCAGCAAGCGGCCGAGATCTTCCGGAAAGCGGCCCGAGAGTAAGGCTTCAGCAGAATCCAGTTTACCGGCGCAGGCGGCCAATAATGCTTTGCTGGCGGCAACTGCCATGGGCTGGATGGTGATTTTTATCGCATAGGGACGCGAACTGCTGCCTTGCACCAAGGATTCCACGGAACCGGCGGCAATGCGCAAATCGATAACGGAGCCATGCTTGGCATAACTTCGACCCCGAGGCAGACGATTGGAATAATCAGCGTAACCTTCCAGGTTGCGATTCCAGGCCTTTCCCCACCAGGTAACGGCCAAGGGACCCTCGATTTGCACCGGATCCAAATGCTGTTTGCGACCCAGCTTTTGGGCCGCTTTTTCAGCCTTGGCTCTGCGTTCGCCTACGGTTAATGTTTTTGGAAAACGACTGTAGGAGCGCCATCCCATGTTATTCCGCCTTTTTGGAATCCAATGTAAACAATTCGACGAGTTGCCGGTTGCTCATTTCCGTGATCCAGTCCTCATTGCCGGAGGGAAGCAGATCCCGGGCCAGGGCCGCTTTGCCTTCGATAAGAGCGTCGATTTTTTCTTCCAACGTCCCTCGCGTGACAAATTTATGCACGATGACATTTTTGGTCTGCCCGATTCTAAACGCCCGGTCCGTAGCTTGATTTTCCACAGCCGGATTCCACCATCGATCAAAATGCACAACATGGTTCGCGCGGGTCAAGTTAAGCCCCGTGCCGCCGGCTTTCAGAGACAAAACCATGAAGGGAACATAGGTGTCACTCTGAAAAGCGTCCACCAACTGATGCCGACGTTTGACCGGTGTGCTTCCAGTCAGAACCAGTCCAGATCGACCAAAAATACTAGTCAAAAATTCGGCTAAGGGTTCGGCGATTTCCGCAAATTGGGTGAATACCAACACACGCTCATATTTGGCCAAAATCGATTCGCAAATCTCGCGCAAGAGTTCGAATTTGCCGCTGTCCTCGGGCTTATACTTACCCAGGCCGGAAAAATGATCGGGGTGATTGCAAATTTGTTTGAACTGGATGAGAAAAGCCAGCACGCGGCCCCGGCGTTTGATGCCCGTGCTCTCCTCCAAGGACGCCTCCAGCTTTCCCAAAAGGGCCCGGTATAGGGTCAATTGTTTGCGACTCAATGTTGCAAAGACTTTGCGCTCCACCTTGTCGGGCAAATCCGGCAGCAACGATTTATCGGTTTTGAGGCGGCGCAGGATATAGGGTTGGATGATGCGACGCAGCTGGCCGTAGGCTTCCGGAGTTTCATGCAGACGGGCAGCGCGTTTCCGAAATTCTTCCGCGCTACCGAGCAAACCCGGATTCAAGAAATCGAACAGGGACCACAAATCAAAAAGTCTATTCTCGATGGGTGTTCCAGTGAGCACCAGACGATGGCTCGTTTTCAGTTTCTTTACGGCCCGAGTTTGCTGGGATCCGGCGTTCTTGATGGCTTGTCCTTCATCCAGAATCACCTGACTCCATTGCCTGTCCTTGATCCAAGCTACCCTTTCCACCATGCCGTAAGTAGTAATGACTACGTCTGGGTCCGCGCTTGCATTCGTAACCAAATTCACATTTGCTTTAGCCGTTTTACCTACCGTCGCCACGCCCTTTTCTTCCCAAGCCGGGTGGGCGACTTTGACTTTCAAATTGGGGGTAAAGCGACTGAACTCACTGGTCCAATTTCGTATCAAAGAAGTGGGCGCAACAAGTATCACATTAAGAGACAGCTTGGTTTGTTCCTTTAGCGATTGCAAAAGCGCCAACACTTGAATGGTTTTTCCGAGCCCCATGTCATCAGCTAGGCAACCACCGAATCCCAGATGATGCAGAAAGGAAAGCCAGTTGAGCCCTAGTTGCTGATAGGGACGTAGCACTCCGCGAAAAGCCGCGCTAGGCCGGATGCTGCGCACGAGCGTCGGGTTCCGCATTTTGTCGAGCAATTCCAGCAGCCATTCCCCTTGTACGATTTCCACATCGTCCGGGTTCACGCCTAGCAACGCTTTCCGATCCGTTCCTGCCAAGAGGCGCAGGGCTTCGGCTAAAGTGATTTCCTGGCCCTTGGCCAGTTTACGCGCGCGTTGGAACAGTTCCAGATTCCGTTTGATCTTGTCGCCATCCACCGCCACCCATTTGCCTTTGAGAAAAGCCAAATCCTCTCCAGAGGTGGCCAGGCGCTTGAGTTCGGCTTCGTCCAAGGCTACGCCTTCAAGCGTCAATTCGGGCCGCATTTCCAGCAGCGTTTCCATGCCAAGCCCACCCACGGCTTTTTCTCCCACAGCGAAACGCAGCTGAATGCCTTTGCGGGTTTGCCGCCACCAATCTGGAATCCTGCACAGGATCCCGGCTTCCGAAAACACTTCGACATCCTTTAGAAATCGGTACGCTTGCGTTGGCGTCCAGCCCAAGGGATGAAAAATCTCTCCTGAATCCACCTGGTTTTTAAGCCAGCTACTGCCCTTGGCAGCCCGGTGCAAGGACTTCAATACTTCCAGTTGACGACGGGCATCTCCTGAGAATTCTTCCAGCGCATGTCCAAGCGGCAAATGGCGCACGCGCCCGGCTGTGCCGACATGGGATCCGTAGGTGGCCAAAAAGGCAAAGGGCAGCGGTCCGTTTTTGTTCTCAACCAGGTGAAAATGAATGCGCCCAATTTCCCGTACCACTCCTGGCTGCGAGTTGAACCAATCCTCCACCGAACCCGAATAATCGGTAATACACAACTTAAAGTGGTCGTGCAGTGCTTGCCAATTCTTCCGCAATACATCGAGGTTCAAATATTCCGAGCCAGCCATAAGCGGCATGGTCTCAAGCAATAATCGGCAAGCCTCGACATCAAACACAGCCGATGCTTTGGCACGCAGTGTTTCCACCTCTGGCAATAATAGCAGGCGGCGCGGGAATGCCGCCGCGAACTCCCTCCAGAATCGAAGCGAAGAATGCAGTGAAAGCGCTGGATCAGAAAGACCGAGCAAAAGGAGAAACTGTGCCCTATTCTCAGCGAAGGCGGACTCCAAATGCCGTTCCAAATCTTGAACCGACGCCTGCTCGGACGCTCCCGGAACGGCTTCCCGTTCCAGGGCAAAATTTCCGTCCGGTTGCAAGGCGGCGATGAGGTTAAAAGCAGTGGAACTGGACATTCGCTAAATTTCAAAAAGATCCTGGGTAAATCAAGGCCCCTCCGCAATTCAAAGTTCGCCCTCTCCACTAATTTTGTTTCCTATTTTTACCCAATATGAAAAATCGCCACCCCCTCCTGGCCCTCATTCTTGCATTCAGCTTGCAGGAATGCAAATCACCAACCGATGCCCCTAAAATCAACCCCATAGATCCTGGTCCTACGGGTGAAATGACCATAATTTCTATCTCGCCGGAAACGTTCTATGCAGATGATGAAATCACCATAATCGGAACAGGTTTTAACACTGACATAGCTAAGAACCTTGTCGAGATGGGCTCCGCTGGAACAGGTCCCTTTCAACCTTTCAACAAAACCTTCGACACAGATCCGTCCTTTACAGTACTAAGTGCCACGGCGACTAAGATTGTTGCCAAAGCCGTTGAGCCCTCAACCATCGACTTTAAAATATATTACGATGCTGCGTATCGCATACAAGTTACCAACCTGGATAAATCGGCTCTAGGCGCTATAAAACACTCTAAGAGGCTTATGTCCTTTAATTTGTCCCTTGCCGATGCTATTGCTCCTCAACCGGGTTGCTTTCAATTTGTTCAGGCTGGTGATTCCATTAAATTATCTGGAACCAGCTTTTATGGTAGTTGTTCCGTGTCCATCGACGGAAAAACCATACCAGGGGTGATCACGGAAAGCACCAACGTGTTGCGCTTCAGAATTCCTAAAAATCATTTTGGTGAACTCAACGATAACTGTCAAGAGAAACTGACAACCATAAAAATCATTAATGGCGATGGAAAGACCAAGGAAAAAGCATACCACCTTTCCACCTCACCGCCCATGCACGTTAATAACGCCTCTTTTAACCACGGCCCTTTCGGAGGTGGCGATGTTAATGCCAACCTCACGGTTAAGGGATACTCCCTCTACAGTTCAGCGTTAATCAGGGTTTCCGGCCCCTTGGGATATGCTGTAGAATCCGGTTTAGGTGCAATGAACTATACGGATAGCGTTATTGTTCCCATTGGCCTGACGGGCTTGGGAGCGGGAACCTATAACGTTCAAATCAAAAAAAGTAAAGACGACGCTTATGGTTTTTCACTAGCCAATTTTACTTTGACAAAATGATCTTTTTAAGCCTATCAATCACCAAAAGTCTACAGCCTCCAAAGCGCCACACCCGCAGGCGTTTTCGCGCGCGGCAACACACCTTTTAAATCGGCAACCACGCCTTTTCCGCCTTGCAGCAGCGAGACGGGCAACTCCCAACCGCACTTTACATATTGCTCATGCGACACGGCAAACACCACGCCCACCGCCGGTTTGAACTTCTCCAAAGGCACCAAATCAATTTCATACTCGTGCTTGGCTTCCTCTGGATAGGCCATGGGATCGGCCACCTGCACATCGAACCCAAAAGCGCGCAATTCACCGATGATATCAGTAACCCGAGTGTTACGGATGTCGGATACGTTTTCCTTGAAGGTCAAGCCCAGCACGGAAACCATTGGACGTCCATTCTGGAAATTGGCTGCGCCTTGACTCAGCATCAGCTTGGTCATTTCCCGCGCCACAAAACGGCCCATGCCGTCGTTGATGCGGCGTCCCGCTAGGATAACCTGGGGTATATAGCCCACCTGCTCGGCCTTATGCGTTAAATAGTACGGGTCCACGCCGATGCAATGCCCGCCTACCAGGCCGGGTGAGAATTTGAGAAAGTTCCATTTGGTGCCCGCTGCCTGCAAGACTTCTTGTGTATCGATGCCCAGGCGATGGAAGATGATGGACAGTTCGTTCACGAGAGATATATTCAGATCACGCTGTGTGTTTTCGATAACCTTGGCAGCCTCGGCAACCTTGATGGACGAGGCTTTGAATACCCCGGCCGTAACCACAGACGAGTAAGTAGCGGCGACAATGTCCAACGTTTCCGCATCCATGCCAGAAACAACTTTGGTGATTTTGGTGAAGGTGTGCTCATGATCACCGGGATTGATGCGCTCGGGCGAGTAGCCTACTTTGAAGTCTACGCCGCATTTGAGACCGGATTCCTTTTCCAGAATGGGGACGCATTCCTCTTCGGTGGCTCCGGGATACACGGTACTTTCATAAACAACGATGGCGCCTTTTTTCAAATTGCGGCCCACCGTGGTGGAGGCTTTGACTAGGGGCGTCAGATCCGGGCGGTTGGCTTCATTGATGGGAGTGGGGACGGTGATGATGATGAAGTCTGCTTCTTTAAGGCGAGCGGCGTCTAGCGTGAACTCGGCTTTGGTGTTGGTTAGTTCTTCCGTGGGCAAATCGTGGTTGCGATCGACGCCCCGCTTTAACTCTTCGATGCGCTTGGCATTGACATCAAAGGCGATAACCTTTGTCAACCTGCCAAAATATACTGCGATAGGTAGGCCCACATATCCAAGTCCTACTACGGCGATTTGTCGTTCCATGCTCATCGGTTTTACCTTTCCCAATCCATACGAGTTCCGTTCAAATTAGCAAACGCTTCAAATTAGCTAAGCCAATAGCATAAAACTATATTGTTTACTTCAACCAAAAGGCGAAAAAACCCATGGCGACAGTTTTGGAAAAGCAAGTCTTGGAGGCCCTTAGGGTCGTTCAGGATCCGGATCTTCATCGCGATATCGTGGATTTGGAGTTCGTCAAGAATATTCGGATTACCGGAGGCTCGGTCAAGTTCGATGTGCAGCTGACCACGCCGGCTTGCCCGGTTAAGGAGGATCTTAAAACCCAGTGCCTGGAAGCCGTTAATGCCATCCCCGGCGTGACATCGGTCGAAGTCAACATGACCGCGCAAGTGCCTAAAACGATGGGCAGCAAAAAGACGGATTTGCTAATGGATGTGCGGCATGTGGTCGCGGTGGCTTCCGGCAAAGGTGGGGTCGGCAAGTCGACGGCAACGGCCAATCTGGCAGTGGCTCTGGCACAAACCGGAGCGAAGGTAGGGATTCTGGATGCCGACATCTATGGCCCATCGATGAACATGATGTTTCAAGTTAAGGAATCGCCTGTACTCGACGACAAACAGAAGCTCCATCCCGTAGTCGTCAACGGTATAAAGATCGTCTCCATGGCCATGTTCGCGGATGATGAAAAGCCTGTGATCTGGCGCGGACCCATGGTCTCCCAGATGATTCAAAACTTTGTTCACAATGTGGTTTGGGGGGAACTGGATTATCTGCTGATCGACATGCCCCCGGGAACCGGCGATATCCAGCTGACGTTGACCCAGAGCGCGCCTTTGTCCGGCGGCGTCATCGTCACTACACCGCAGGATGTCAGCGTGCTCGACGCCAAAAAGGGACTGAAGATGTTCCAGAAGGTTTCGGTACCCGTGCTCGGTATCATCGAGAACATGTCTTATTTCATCTGCGACAATTGTGAAAAGAAACATTACATCTTCCGTCAGGGCGGGGGCAGACGCATATCCAACTCGCTCGGCGTACCCTTTTTGGGTGAAGTCCCCCTGGAGCCGGAAGTGGCTGTAGGCGGCGATGCGGGTTCGCCCATTGTCGAAAAGAATCCAGCCTCGGAATCGGCCCGCATGTACCGGGAAATCGCCGGGTTGTTGGCATCGGAGTTGTCTATTTTAAGCGTGGCCCAGAGCGGGGTGTTGACGGATTTTGACTACACCTGGGAGACCATCCCCATGGTGCTTGTGGCCCCGGTTAAAGAAAGGGTCAAAGCATGATTAAGGTCAATGCTCCTGTCGGTATTTATCGCAAAGGGAATGATGTATTGAGGATCGCCTGGAACGACGGCAGCACCTCGGAGTTCACGGTATTAGGCTTACGGTCCGCCTGTCCTTGCGCGGTTTGCGTCAATGAGTGGACGGGTGAAAAGATTCTGGACGAGGCGAAGTTGCCCAAAGATGTCCATCCGGTGGAACTTAAATCCGTGGGACGCTATGCTATGGTCATTCAATGGAGCGATGGCCATAAGACCGGGATTTACAGTTACGATTACTTGAAAAACCTGAGTCTGGGTAATCCGGAGCGGAATCCTCCGGCAGATAAGGTTTCCGCATAGTCAAGAGCTTGAGAATGGCGGACTTAGAATGCTACATTGTCTCTATAGCTTCGATTTTTGAAATGGGGTCCGGGCTTTGGTCGAACAAAACGAGCAGCTTTATTTCCGGGATTTGTATCGCCATGCGATCATTACGCCCGAAGAAGAAAAAGATTTGGTGCAGCGCATCAAAAAGGGCGATGCGAAATCCATGCACCGCCTTATCCTCGGGAACTTGCGTTTTGTCGTTTCCATAGCGAGACGGTATCAGGGCAAGGGCCTGTCCCTTTTAGAGCTCATCAATGAAGGCAACTTAGGCCTTTACAAAGCCGCCAAGCGCTACGACCCCTCCCGGGAAGTCAAATTCATTTCCTATGCGGTGTGGTGGATTCGGCAGTCGATCCAAAAAGCTTTGTTTGAACAAATCGGTGCCGTGCGCGTGCCGCCCAACAAGCTTGCCATGGTCAATCGATTCAAAAAAGCCTTGGTGCAAAATGGCGGCGACTACGAAAAGACCATCGCTTTGCCTGAGTTTTCCGAATATGAAATGGAAATCGCCGAGATCATGGAGAAAATCGCCGACGTCTCCTTGAATGCGCCTATGGGCTCGGAAAGCGACGGACGGGATCCGGTCACAACTTTGATGGACGTGCTGGGCAAAGATGGCAATCAGGAAGTCGACAATGAAAAAGCCGAGCTGTCACGGGTCATCGATTCGGTGCTGGGCCAAATGTCGGAACGGGAAGAAAAAGTTTTGCGCATGTATTACGGCATCAACTATTCTCGCGAGTTCACACTGGATGAAATCGGCAAGGAACTGAAGCTCACGCGCGAACGGGTGCGTCAGATCAAAAACAAGTCGCTGCGCAAGCTGCTGCGGTCCAAGGAATCCAAAGACAAACTCATGCCCTTCTTCGCAGAGGACTAAGCCTATCAGCGCCCCCAAGGACCTCCAGTCTAAAAACAGGGCTATTGTCCTTATCGCCGCCATTGCCGGCATACTTGGAATCGGAATCGGTTTTTTCTTTGGCTCTATTTTGAACTTGCGAAAGGTCAAAGTGCGGGAGTCGCCTTTTGGTCTTGAGTCCGGAAGCCTAATAAAGCGAGGCAGGGACTTTAAAGTCGGCTTGAAATTGGATTCTCTCTCGCCTTCGGCTCTGACCGCTGCTTTAGAAAAAGACCCGGACAATCCCAGTCTCAACTATCAAGCAGGAATCGCGTTTGAATCCGCGCGTCTGCTGGACTCGGCCCTTCATTATTATCGAAAGTCCATTCAAGTATCACCTCAGTTCGCCTATCCCTATCTCCACCAAGGCCGCATCCAAATGGCCAAAGGGGAAGTGGGTCCGGCGCGCATGAGCTATGCCACGGCCATCAGCCTTATGGAATCCAGCCCGAAGGCTTACGAGTTGGGTCGGAAGGATTCCTTGGGTAGCGCCGAAGTTCCCCCTTATGATTATTTGGCGACCCTGTTTTATCAAACCGGTTCGGAGGATAGCGCGCTCATGGCGCTGGAATACTCGCAGGAAAAAGGTTGGAAAACGGACCAGATGGATTTGGTGCAAGGTTGGCTTTGGGAAGCACATGGTTTTTTGCACAAAGCCGATTCTGTATACCGTCGGTTGGTAGAGAAGAATCCAGACAACGGCGACTATTCTGAAGCGCTGACGACGCTGGGATGGAAGCCGAAAAGCCGCAAGGGCAGCCTTCGTCCCACCGATGCCGAGGCCATATTTGCTGTTTCCCTTTTGGATCCCTTAGCACGGCACTACAACAAAAATGCACCACTTTGGATGGCGCTTGGCCAAGCTTATTTTAGGCGTGGAATGTTCGGGTCCGCAACGGAATGTTTTGATTCCAGCCTGCATTTGGATTCCACTCTGCCCGGCTTGAACGAAAAACGTGAGGCTGCTTTTAGCGCGCTAATCCGCGAAGCGCCGCAAGCCTTGACCGAAGCGGAATCCAGAAGTCGGCGCCAACGGGCTGCCGCATCCTCCGGGGACGAACAAGCACCCGTCATCATTCCCGGCACCAACGCGCTGCTGGGAACCTATAGTGTGTCATGGGGCTGTTCTCCAAACCAGGTGCGGCAAGCCTATCCCAAAAAAACCTTTGTGACTTTGCCCGGAGGTAACCTATTGGATACCTTTGTGATGGATGGAATAAAACACGAATACCTATTGGCTTTCAAGGACGGCAAGCTCTGGGGCATTCGAGCAGATGTGACGGACAGCGCGGAATCAAGCGGCGATGTCTTTGGCCGCATGCTGAGAATTAAAACCAAAATCTCCGGTGAGGGAAAAGGCACGGGTGAAGCCGCATGTCCGGGGTACAAGTCTTTTCAGGGAATTATTTGGGAGAATGACGACACCTTTGAATTCATGGTCCAATTTGTCGGCAAAGAGCATCAAATTCGCCTGGTTCGCATGGGGGGCGATAAGCTCCCTCAAAACCGACGGCTTTGCGATTTGGCGGAGTATCTCAAGGACTCTGTGTGGAAGTAGGGTTCTCTGGTACGAGGGCTCTACGTAGATGGGGTCGGTGGGCATCTCCCACCCCCGCCATCGGAATCTCGCGCGTAGATTTTCCCCTGGTTTAATTTCTCCGAACGCGCTAAGCCAAGTCTGTGCGCCGGGGGTGGGAGAGACCCCCCGAGCCCCTCTGTGCAGGGCGCCCTCATCCCTGGGGACCAGTTGATGCGGTGGCGAAGAGACCGCGAGGAGAAAAGCGGAGAGCCGGAGAAGCGAAGCGAAGTGAAGAGAAGAGAGAGATTCTTTGCTTTTCGAAATTGCCGCGGGGGAATGCGCGCGGCAGGGGGTCTTTGGGAAGTGGGAGTGGGAGTGGAAGGGGAAGTGGGAAGGGGGGTTACTTTAATGCGTTTATGGCTGAGGTGTAATCGGGTTCTTGGGTGGTTTCGGGAACTTGTTCGGTGTAGAGGACTTTGCCTTTTTCGTCTAGGATGACGATTGAACGGGACATTAAGCCTTGCATGCCACCGTCAATGATGCGCACGCCGTAAGTGGTGCCGAAGTTGGGATCGCGCACCAAGGATGTCGTGATAACCTTTTCAATTCCTTCTGCGCCGCAAAAGCGTTTCAATGCAAAGGGTGTATCCATGGAGATTCCCACTACGACGGTATTAGGCAGTTCGCTGGCGGTTTTGTTGAATGTTCTGACTGACATGGCGCACACGCCGGTATCAATGCTTGGGTAAATATTGAGGACTACTTTTTTGCCGGCGAAATCCTTTAGTGTTTTTCCTTCCAATGCGGCCGTTGTTAGGTTGAAATCTGGGGCTTGGCTGCCGATAGCGGGAAGGCTGCCGGAAGTGTGGATTGGGTTGCCTTTGAGTAATATTTGAGACATAGGGTACTCTTTCTGTGAAGTGAATTGATAATCTAACTCAATAACTATTTTTGGGAGTGTCGTTGGAAGCCGGTGGAGGACAGAATGGAAGCGAAGCAGAAATTAAAAACGGCCGGGCAGGTGCTTTTGAGTGGGGCAGACTTTATGACATGCCAAGTAACTAGACTTGAAGCCCACATTGCAAGGACGCAATTCCCAACTTTTTACATTTAGCCTGTTATCACCCTTGCCCGCCTTACCCTTTTCCTATCCCTTTTAAAATCAAGGCATTGAAATTTTACTGTTATCGAATTTCCTAACCAGGGTACTATAGGCGTTACCACCGCAGCCTAGTGCACAAATGGATCCTAGTGCCCATTTGGATCCCATTCCACAAGCCTTTTATCAGCCTACAATTATTCCCATCCCCTCCGAAAACAATTTCGTTTTCTTTGGGACTTGAGGATTCTTTCATGCACGAACTAGCAGAAAACAATATCCAAACCAATCCTTTTGACCACCATGGCATAATCGCCTCCGTTTGCAAAGACCTTAAAATCGCCGAGCGCATTGATGCCGTTTTAGGCGTGCACGAAAAACGCGTTGTTACACCAGGCCAAGCTGTCGTGGCAATGATTCTAAATGGACTGG
>JAYTHY010000062.1:0-12545 GCA_043732185.1 Fibrobacteria bacterium | reverse complement strand
TTAGGTTGGTTAAAGGCGCGTACTGGGATTATGAAGTGGCCATGGCGGCGCAGTGGGGACTGCCTTGTCCGGTGCTGACTCGCAAGGCGGATTCAGATATCCAATATGAAATGCTCTCGCGGGAATTATTGATACACCATGCGCATTTGCCTCCGGCTTTTGGAAGCCATAACCTCCGCTCTCTAGTGCATGCTATTGCAACGGCCGAGGACCTCAAGGTTCCGGCTAATGCATTTGAAATTCAAATGCTGTATGGCATGGCCGAACCCGAGCGCAAAGTGCTGCGCGCCCGGAAATATCGGGTACGCGTTTATTCTCCTGTGGGTGCGCTGCTCCCCGGCATGGCTTACTTGGTGCGCCGACTTTTGGAAAACACCTCGAACTCCGGTTTCCTGCGGCAAAGCCACCACGACGGCGAAGACATCGGATTGTTATTGGCTGCGCCGACCCACGCTCCTGCTTTGCCAAACCCTGGGGATTCCGTTTCCACCGTAACGGATAGGCTACCGGGCGATTTGTCGACGCCTTTCCGCAACTGCCCTCGCACGGATTTTGCTCTGCCCACCGCCAGGGACGCTTTTAAAAAGGCCCTGGAGACATGGAAGTCCCAGTTTCCCTTATCCATTCCGATTGTACTAAATGGCCAAGAGGCGAAATCGTCCCCATCCTTGGAATGGTTTTCACCCAATGATTCCAAAATGTGTGTTGCCAAAATCCAACTTGCCTCGATCTCCCAGGCGGATTCTGCGGCCCAATCTGCGGAAGGCGCATACCGTGCCTGGCGCGATAAGCCCTTGCGGAAAAGGGCGTTGCTGGCTGAAGCTTTAGCGGATGTGCTGGAAAGCGATCGAATACGCCTTGCGGCCTTGCAGTGTTTGGAAGTGGGAAAGCCGTGGCTGGAAGCGGATTTGGACGTGGCTGAAGCCGTGGATTTTTGCCGCTACTATGCGCGCCAGTCTTTGACGGAACTGGTGATGCGTACTCAAGCACAGGTTTCCGGTGAAATGAACAGCATGGGTTATCAGGGTCGTGGGCCCACTCTCATCATAGCCCCCTGGAACTTTCCCCTGGCTATTTTATGCGGCATGTCCGTAGCTGCCCTGGTGGCCGGTAACCCCGTGATTCTTAAACCCGCTGAACAATCCAGTGCCATCGCCTATGAACTGTTTAAAGCGATGGAGAAAGCTGGATTCCCATCTGGTGTTGTGCAATTTCTTCCGGGTCTGGGAGAAGTCGTCGGCGCACATCTCGTTGCCCATCCAGCCATTGCTCAAATAGCCTTCACGGGCAGTCTTCAAGTGGGTACAACAATATTGCGCGAAGCTGCTGTACTGCGCCCTGGCCAGCGCAGTCTCAAACGAGTAGTGTGTGAGATGGGCGGCAAGAATGCCATCATAGTCGATGACGATGCTGATCTGGACGAGGCCGTCATCGGAATTCTGCGCAGTGCTTTTGGATTCGCCGGTCAAAAATGTTCAGCCTGCTCGCGCCTAGTGGTAGTCGGCGATATATATCAGGCTTTTTTAGAACGCCTTATAGCCGCGTGCAAAGATTTGGAAGTGTGTTCGGCGGAATCGCCTGCCTGTGATGTTTCTCCCGTTATCGATGCCGAGGCTCAACAACGTTTGGAAGCGGCCATAAAGGATCCGAGCCCTCGTACACGCCTGATCTACCAGGGCACGCCGCCGGTCGGCGGGAATTTTGTGGCTCCGGCGGTGTTTGAAGTCGAAGATGCTTGGCATACACTCATGCAAGCGGAATTGTTTGGTCCAATCTTGGCCGTGATGCAAGCCAAGGATTTCGAACACGCCTTGGAAATAGTGGCTGCAACACCGTTCTCCCTAACCGGTGCCGTTTACACTCGCAGTCCGGCGCATATTGAAGCGGCTCGATCGCAATTTCGGGTAGGAAATCTGTATATCAACCGTGGTTCCACTGGGGCTTTGGTGGACCGGCAGCCCTTTGGTGGTTTTGGACACAGCGGCCTCGGGACTAAAGCCGGAGGTCCGGGCTATTTGCTTCAATTCGTGGATCCGTATTGCATCACAGAAAACACGATGCGGCACGGATTCACTCCGGAAATTCAGACCTGAAGGGCAACCTTGGACAGGACGGAGTCCTAAACCAGTAGATTTTCCTATATTTTAGGGCTTTTACACAGGCAGTCCCATTTACAAAGGCCGTCCCAAATGGAAACCGTACCTACATTAATCAACACCTTCAACGCCTCCGCCCTGGCTGAAAAAAGCCTTTCTGGTGAGGAACTGTCGCGGGAGGAAGCTCTTTCCGTGCTGGAATGGCCGGATGAAGATATTCTGGACCTGCTTTCGGCCGCCTATAAGGTTCGCAGAGCCCATTTCGGAAAACGGGTTCGACTTAATTTCCTGGTCAATATTCAAAGCGGACTTTGTGCCGAGGATTGCGGGTACTGTTCCCAGTCCCGGGTGTCCGATGTCCCCGTAGACAAATACAAGCTCATGACGCCGGAAGAAGTTGAAAGTGCTGCCGAGAAGGCGGTGGCCAATCACGCTTCCCGCCTCTGCATGGTCGCTTCAATGCGCGGCCCTTCCGATAAGGATGTTGGCGCAGTGGCGGAAGCCATTAAGCGCGTTAGAGCCCGTTTCCCTCAGTTAGAACTCTGCGCCTGTCTTGGTCTCCTCAAAGAAGGTCAGGCTTCCAAACTCAATGACGCCGGCGTTACCGCGTACAACCACAATTTGAATACCAGCGAACGCCACTATGGAGAAGTCTGCAGTACCCATGGTTATTCCGATCGACTGGATACGGTGCGCAAAGTGCAGGCGGCCGGTATTTCCTCCTGTAGTGGAGCCCTTTTCGGCATGGGTGAAACGCGCGAAGACATTATCGACGTCGCTTTCCGGTTACGGGAGATGGTCGTGGATTCCATTCCCGTCAACTTCTTGATCCCCTTTAAAGGTACGCCCCTAGGCCATCACGAGGAACTGACCCCAAATTTCTGCCTCAAGATCCTCTGTCTCTTTCGCTTGATCAATCCGGCCACGGAAATCCGTATCGCCGGCGGTCGGGAATTGCACTTGCGCGCATTACAGCCCATGGGCCTCTTTGTCGCCAATTCCATTTTTGTCGGTGATTACCTGACCAGCGAAGGACAGGCCGCTTCCTTGGATGTGGAAATGATTCGGGACATGGGCTTCGAGGTAGTGGGTGAGCACATCTCGGAATCCACTGGCCCATCTTTGTCCGATAGGGTTAGCTTGTCCACGCGCGAAAACCGCTTGGCTAAATAACCACCCCCGTGACGCGGGGGTTTGGAATCCATCGGGAGTTTGTAAAGTATGATAGCGATAGTCGATTATAAGGCCGGTAATCTCACTTCCGTACAACTCGCTCTCGCGGAAATAGGCCAGGACTCGATCATCACTGCGGATCCCGTTGTCATTGCCGCGACCGAACGCCTGGTGTTTCCTGGCGTGGGTGCTGCGGGTTCCGCCATGGAGGAATTGCACAAAGCTGGACTGGCTCCTGTTCTCAAAAACTTCCTCGCCTCAGGCAAACCTTTTTTGGGCATTTGTGTGGGCTGCCAGATCATCATGGACTGGAGCTTGGAAGATGGCCGCACACCTTGCCTGGGTTTTCTACCCGGCGGAACGGATACTTTCCAACCAAGCCTGGACAGCAAGGTTCCACATATGGGCTGGAACCAGGTTCACCGATCGGGGATCCATGGACAGTCGCATCCCATTTTTAAAGGCATTCCCGATGCCGCAGAATTTTACTTTGTGCATAGTTTTTATCCCACTCCCATCAGCCGAAACGATGTTCTGGCCGAAACGGAATACGGCGGAGTTCGATTTGCGTCTATACTTGGCCGGGACAATTTAGTCGCATGCCAATTCCATGTGGAAAAAAGCGGTCAATGGGGACTGGCGCTGCTTAAGAATTTCTGCAATTGGAATGGGAAGGCCTGATTCCATGCTGACCAAACGCGTTATCGTGTGCTTGGATGTCCGTAACGGGCAGGTTACCAAGGGCGTAAAATTCAAAGAGAACGTTGACCTCGGGGATCCGGTGGCAATGGGTCGGCAATACTATTTGGAAGGTGTCGATGAATTGGTATTCTACGATATCATGGCCTCGGCGGAAAAGCGTCCCATCGATATCGCCATGGTCAAGGCCGTGGCCCGCCAAGTCTTTATCCCGTTTTCGGTAGGTGGCGGCATTCGCAATCTGGAAGACATGCGGGAAGTCTTACTGGCAGGGGCCGAAAAGGTGAGCCTCAATTCCTTAGCAGTTCAGAATCCGGACATTATCCGGCAAGGTGCCCGCGCTTTCGGAAATCAATGCATCGTCTTGGGAATGGACGCTAAAAAATCGGACCGAGCCGATTTGCCTTCCGGATACGAGGTCTATGTGCAAGGTGGTCGTAAAGCCATGGGCCTTGATGCCGTGGCCTGGGCGCGACAGGCCGTGGCATTAGGCGTGGGGGAGATCTGCGTCAACTCCATCGACGCCGACGGCACAAAAAACGGATATGAAATTAACCTGACCCGACAAATAGCTGAAGCTGTCGATGTCCCCATTATCGCTTCTGGTGGCGCAGGAATTCCAAACCATCTGGTAGACGTCTTTAAGCTGGGCAAAGCGGATGCGGGTCTTGTCGCGTCGATGGTGCATTACGGTACGTATCGCATTGCGGATATTAAAAAGGAGCTCGCAGTTGCGGGAATTCCTGTGCGTCATGCCTAACCCAAGGGGCCCGGTATCGTGAATTTCCCCTGGCTTTTGACTACCTTTAAGGCCGTCATTCAAGGGGCTCTACCATGGACGAGATCAATAATTTAAAGGCCCGGGTAGAACGCCTATGGGGGTATCTTTGACCTCGCTCATAAAGAAGAAGAAGTAGCCCTTCTCGAACGCACCGCTTCGGAACCCGGTTTCTGGTCCGACATCGCCAAAGCCCAAATCGTACAGAAGAAAATCAAAACCAACCAGTGGTGGCTGGATCAGTGGAAATCCTTGCAAACCCAGGCGGACGAGCTTGAATTGCTCGCCACCATGGCGGAGGAGGACAAAGATGCAGCCTCGTTGCAGGAAGCCAAAGAATCCGTAGTTGGATTAGAGGTTAAAGTCCGCGAGCTGGAGCTCAAAAAAATGCTCTCCGGTGAGGATGATGAAAAGCCCGCCATCCTGAGTATCCATCCCGGCGCCGGGGGTACGGAGTCGCAGGATTGGGCCCGTATGCTACTGCGCATGTACGTCTACTGGCTGCAGAAAAAGGGTTTCAAATACGAAATCCTGGATGAGCAACCTGGAGAGGAAGCGGGTATCAAAAGCGCCACGATTGAAGTGCAAAGCGAATATGCTTTTGGATACCTTCGATCCGAAATAGGCGTGCATCGACTGGTGCGTATCTCTCCTTTCGACGCCAACGCTAGGCGGCACACATCCTTCGCCGCCGTTTACCTGTATCCGGAAGTCGAAGAAGTGGAATTCGACCTAGACGAGAAGGATATCAAAGTCGACACCTTCCGAGCCGGCGGCGCGGGCGGACAGCATATCAACAAAACGGACTCCGCCGTACGCATGACGCATTTGCCGACCGGCATTGTCGTGTCCTGTCAAAATGAGCGCAGCCAACATAAGAACCGTGCCAGCGCTATCAAAATGCTGCGCGCCAGAGTGTACCAGAAATTCCGCGACGATGAAGAGGCCAAAAAAGAGGCCAAGGCGGCTTCCAAACTCAAAATCGAATGGGGCAGTCAAATCCGTTCGTATGTTTTGCAGCCGTATCAAATGGTCAAGGACGCGCGCACGGATTTTGAAAATACGGATGCCGATAGCGTCTTAAACGGCAATATCGACGGGTTTATCAACGCGTATCTGTTAGCCGCCGATGCAGAGCGGCAACAAAAGTAAATAGTAGATTTCGGACAGATTTGAAAGCGATGGAATCATGGAAGTAAACGACCAAGTCGAAGCCCGGTTGGACAAGCTAGTGAAACTTAAAGCGATGGGGATCAATCCCTATCCTTATGCTTTTGCCTTTACCCATGACAGTGCCGGGTTGCTTGCCGACAAGGACCAGCTACTTCCCGTCGTCGACAGTGCCGCCGTGACTCCAGCATCCCCTACACCCGCAGCTTCCCCCGCGCCTGAAATCGCCTTTGCAGGCCGGATTGTCCGGTACAACTTGAAAGGCAAATTAGCCTTCATCCATCTCAAAGATGACATGGGACGCCAGCAAGTCATGTTTGGCCGCGACGCCGTGGGTGAACCCAGCTTTGAATTGGTAAAGCTATTGGATATCGGGGATTGGGTCGGCGTGAGGGGCTATATGTTCATCACCCGCACCGGAGAATATACCGTGCATGCCCGAACCGTGGTGCTTTTGTCCAAGGCGGTGCGGCCGCTGCCGATACCCAAAGAAAAAATCGAGGATGGCGTTAAGATCATTTTCGACGAGTTCAAGGATGTGGAGTCCCGGTATCGTCAACGTTACATCGATCTCACTTTGAATGATACTGTGCGCGCCACTTTCAAAAAGCGGTCCCGAATCATCCAATCCCTGCGTGAGTACCTATTGGGACAGGATTATCTGGAAGTAGAAACGCCCATATTGCAGGCGATTTATGGGGGAGCCAGCGCCAGACCTTTCCTAACGCATCACAATGCCTTGGATATTCCCCTGTTCCTTAGAGTCAGCAACGAGCTGTATCTCAAGCGCTGCATCACCGGCGGCTTCCCGCGTGTATTCGAATTCGCCAAGGATTTCCGCAACGAGGGCATCGACCGAACCCATAATCCTGAATTCACCTTGTTGGAATTTTACCAAGCTTTTGCCGATTACCAGGACATGATGACGCATTTCGAAACCATGTACGCGTTGGCCTGTACGGCCGCCAATGGATCGGCGCGCTTCACGTATCAGGGAAAAGAATTCGATCTCACTCCGCCGTGGCCGCGCATGACCGTCAAGGAAGCCATCAAAAATTTTGGTGGACTGGACGTAGATGCCATGACGGATGAAGCCTTGAAGGACGCCCTTTATGAAAGCCATGCCGAAACCAAAGGAAGTTTCAGTCGGGGTTTGGCGATTAAAGCGTTGTTCGAAGCGCGCTGTGAAGCCCATTTGGAAGGCCCGATTTTCATCATCGATCATCCCAAGGAAAGCACTCCGCTGTGCAAGGCCCATCGCTCGGATGCCGATCTAGTAGAGCAATTTGAACCCTATATCAATGGCTGGGAAGTCGGCAATGCCTATTCCGAATTGAACGATCCGCTGGTGCAACGCAAACTGCTGGAAGAACAGGTGGCCCGGGGTCGCGGGGGCGAGGAAGAAACTCATCCGCTGGACGAAGATTTTCTGCGGACCTTGGAATACGGCATGCCGCCCACCGGCGGTGTGGGCATCGGCATCGACCGTATGGTGATGCTTTTAACCGACAGTCAAACCATCAAGGACGTCCTTTTGTTCCCGTTGATGAAACCGGAATGAGAAACCCTCAGGTAGCCATGCGCATGAAGACCTTGGCGTGAAATATTTCGAATGGTTTATCGCCCGGAAGTATTTCTGGGCCCAACGCCGCACCTTGTCCACGGGCCTTATTGCCTTGTTCTCGGCGGCCGGTGTCACAGTGGGTACGTGGCTGCTCATCTTTGTCCTCTCGGCCATCAACGGTTTTGAACATGAAGTGAAAAAACAGCTGATCGGCAAGGACGCGCATATTGAAATCACCAAATACCAGTACGCACCTGTCTTTGCCTATGATTCCCTGCTGCAAATCGTAAAGCACTCGCCGGACGTAACAGCGGTATCTCCTTTTATCATGGCCAAGACCATCATCTCGCGCAAAAAAAACCAGGATGGTATTGTCGTTTACGGAATTGATACGGCTACCAGTCCAGGTGTGATTGGATTGGACAAAACCATAACACATGGCAAATACGCATTCAACGGTTTGGTGGACTCCACGGGCAAAAGTTTTCCGGGGATCATTCTCGGCTATGCCCTGGCAGCGCGGCTCGGCGCAGAAGTTGGCGACAAGGTGTTCCTGGCTGATTTTACCGGTGCCGGTGAATTGGGCTCCTCCGGATTCGCACCCAAGATTTCCGTCTTTCTGGTGGCAGCGACCTTTGAATCCGGCATGTATCAATTCGACGAAACCTTGGCCTATATTTCACTTCCGGAGGCGCAGCATCTTTTCGATATGCAAAACGCCGTAACGGGTTTGCAAATCCGGGTACAGGATCCTTACCGAAGCGGCTCCATCGCCAACAGTTTGGAAGACAGCCTGGGCTTCCCGTACCGAGCCCTGGATTGGCAAGCCAAGAACTATACCTTGATCAAGTGGATGTCCTATGAAAAGGTTTTGGTGGGTTTGGCGCTTGGCATCATCATCATCATCGCCGCGTTCAATATCATTTCATCCCTAGTCATGGCCGTAAACGACAAGGTTCGGGAAATCGGCATTCTGCGTGCCATGGGGTCCACGCGCAACTCCATCCTACGCATCTTTATGCTGGAAGGCATGCTGATCGGTTTGGCCGGATCGTTCGCCGGAACCCTGCTGGGCCTATTCAGTTATTGGTTGCAAAGCCGATTCGGTATCATCCAACTTCCCGGTGATGTTTATTTTGTAACCGTGCTCCCGGTGGAATTGCACTTGGCTGATGTGCTGATGGTGCTCATCGTCACCAATGTTTTATGCGGCTTGGCTACCATTCTTCCGGCCATGAAAGCCGCGCGGCATAATCCTGTGGAGGCCATCCGACATGAGTGATGCTTTGAACGTGTCTTTACCGGACGCGCCTTCATTAAGGACCACACCGCTATTAGCCGTTTCCGGCATTCAAAAGGTTTTCGAGGAAACGGGCACGCGCATCGAACTTTTTCGGGATCTGAACTTTGCAATTTCCACCGGCGACTTTGTGGCCATCAAAGGCGCATCCGGTGTGGGTAAGAGCACCATGCTGCACATTTTGGGCATGCTGGACAGACCTACGGCTGGCCGTGTGCTTTTTAAAGGCAAGGATACGGAGGGGCTTACGGACAAGCAACTCAGCCAAATCCGCAATAAGGAAATCGGTTTCGTTTTCCAATTCCACCATCTCATGCCGGACTTGACTGTCAAAGAAAACGTGCTGATGCCCAGTAGGATTGCAGGAAGATTGCGCCGAGCCGATGAGGAGAGGGCGTTGGAACTGATTCGAATGGTGGGCATGGATCATCGTCTCAAGCATCTCCCCGCAGAACTTTCCGGCGGCGAACGTCAGCGTATCGCATTGGCCCGTGCCCTTATCAATGAGCCAGGCATCTTGCTTTGCGATGAGCCTTCCGGAAATCTGGATGCCAAAAATTCGGATCTGCTGCATTCTCAACTTCTCGATCTGAACAAACGTTTGTCTGTGGCCATTTTGGTGGTAACCCATGATCTTAATTTGGCGGCAAAGGCCGACCGAGTCTACATGATGGAAAATGGAGTATTGAATCTGGAGCGGGATTCCTCCGGAGGCCTTTCTGGATAGTTTTTCAGTGTGCACGCAATGTGGATTTACGTTGGGTGAATACCGGACGCGCGGCTTACTTGGGTGTACCCATTGCTATGCCAGCTTTGGCGAGGCTTTGCAGGCCGATTTGCTCTGGATGCATCATGCATTAAAGTTTTCAGAGGCGACTCCGGACTTTCCTGAACTGGATTCCACATCCGATCCCGAAAATCTTGCGCGATGGCGGATCATGCTGGCCGAAGCGCTCAAGGTTGAAAATTATGGCGAAGCGGCGCGACTCCGCCTGCTCATTCAGAATGCGGAAGCTTCAAGAAAGTTCGGCGGCGGACTTGGATTGGCGTGAATTGGCCAGCCTGCCTGTGGCCTGGACGGGTCGGCGGGAAGCGCTTGCGAGCCCATATCCATTCGTGGTGCTCACGCGCGTGCACGTCTTCCGTAATTTTGCTGGCTTCCCGTTTACCGTTTCCGCCACTCCCAGTATTTGTGCCGCCATTGCCGACAAGGCATTGAACCTGTTGATCAAACAGGGTGGTTACGATGTCTTCCGTCTGTCCGATTGCGCGCCGCAAGTTATCCGAATGTTGCGGGAAAGACTTTTGTTGCCGGAACGCTCCGTTCCCTTTCCAGGAAAAAAAGAATTCAAGTATTTGAATGTAGACGCTGCCGCTAAACGTTGGGTTCTGGTTAATGAAGTCGAACATATGGTGTTCGGCCGGATGTATCCTGGATGCCTGACGGAAAAAGATTTTATCGAGGAGTATGCCTCGGCCGACAGCCAACAGCTTTGGGCTTGGTCCGAGCGCCTTGGGTATTTGACCTCCGCTCCCGATCATTTGGGGCCCGGACTGGAAATAGAAATACTCGTCCATCTGCCTGGTCATGCACTTGCGCGTCAGTTGCCCCAGGCGCGGAATGGTATGGTAGCCTTAGGTTTGGGTTTTGCCCCGGTTAGTTTTTTGGAAGGATCCGCAGTGGCGGGATTATTTCTACTGAAATCCCGGGGAAATGCCGGTGAATCCCTGCCGGCCATTTACACACGCTTTATGAGAAGCGTCCAACCTCTACTGATTCAGGAAAAAAAATTGCAGGACCGATGCATGGAAAAACAGCATAAAACCCTTGAAGATCGAGTTCAAGAATCCCTGCAAGGGCTTTCTCAGGCGGAAGTACTCTCCTATCCATCGCTTTTAAAGATGGGGTCCTACCTACGTCTCGGTGCGTATCTAGGAATATTAAACCCAAAATTGGCCGAGATAGCGGAAGAACTGAGAGTTACCGCTGGATCCGGTCACCTCGGGGTAAGTTCAAATCGGTTGCTTCCGAAAGAAGATGAGGACAGATACAGGGCAAAGGTTGTAAGATTAGCACTGGAGAGTTCTAAGAATTGATGCGGTTGCTTATCGAGGAATTAATTGTGAAATTGATTTATAACAGGTATTTTAATCTAAGGGTCAGCTTGGACAAAACTGGGCTGTACCAACGGGGAATAAAATCATGAACGGCATGTTTACGGATAGAGTCAAGAAAGTCATGCAACTGGCACGCGAGGAATCCGTGCGACTTGGAAATGATTATGTTGGAACTGAACATCTCCTGCTTGGACTGATTCGCGAGGGCGACGGGGTAGCGGTGGCGGTACTCAAGAATCTGGGCATCGACCTGGATGATCTAGCCCGCAATATTGAGAAATCCATTTCCTCGTCAGGGGGAATGATGACCATTGGACAAATGATTCCCTTTACACCTAGGGCAAAAAAGGTTTTGGAAATTGCCGCGCAGGAAGCACGCTCAATGAGCCATAAGTATATAGGTACGGAACACCTGCTTTTGGCATTGATGAAGGATCATGAATCCGCAGCAGCCAATGCGCTCGCCAGCATCGGCGTCGAGTACGAGCGCGTGAAGGAAGAAATCGAACGCGTGCTTCGTGGTGGCGATGCCACCGCGGGCGCCGGTGCTGCAACCAGCGAGTTTGCCGGAAGCCGTAAAAAATCCAAGACCCCGTTTCTGGATCATTTTGGCCGCGATTTAACGGAACTAGCCCGCCAAGGGCAATTGGATCCTATCATTGGTCGGGGACCGGAAATCGAACGGGTCATCCAAATACTTTCCCGTCGAAAAAAGAACAATCCTGTGCTTATCGGTGAACCCGGCGTTGGCAAAACCGCTATCGTGGAAGGTTTGGCCCAGAAGATAGTGGAGCGCAACATTCCGGAAATTCTGGAAAACAAGCGCGTTGTCACATTGGATATGGGTAGCATTGTGGCAGGCACCAAATACCGTGGTCAATTTGAGGAACGCCTCAAGTCCCTGATGACGGAGCTGCAAAAGAATGAGAATGTCATCATCTTCATCGATGAATTGCATACCATAGTGGGCGCAGGTGGTTCAGAAGGATCCTTGGATGCGTCCAATATTTTCAAGCCCGCCCTCTCACGCGGCGAGTTCCAATGCATCGGCGCGACCACTTTGGATGAATACCGCAAGTACATTGAAAAAGATGGCGCCTTGGAGCGGAGATTCCAAACCATTGTGGTGGATCCGCCTTCCTTGGTGGACACACTGGCTATTATCCGAGGCCTGCGGGTTAAGTATGAACAGCATCATAAGGTGACCTATACCGAGCAAGCGCTGGATGCCTCAGTGCGCTTATCGGATCGCTACCTCAGCGATCGCTTTATGCCAGACAAAGCTATCGATATCATTGACGAAGCCGGCGCCCGCGTTCGTTTGGCCAGTCTTTCCATCCCACCTGAATTGCGCACCAAAGAGCTAGAGCTTGAAGCGGTGATCAAGGAAAAAGAAGCCTCCGTTGAGAATCAAGATTATGAAACGGCTGCCAGTCTGCGCGACTCCCAAGAAAGCCTCAAGGCTGAACTCGAAGATATGCGTAAAAAGTGGCGCGAGCAAAAGCGCGAAGAGCGCCTGATGGTGGACGAAGACGTCATCCAGGAAGTGGTTGCCAAAATGACGGGCATTCCGCTCGCTAAAATGGCCAGCACGGAATCCAACCGGCTTCTCAATATGGAAAAGGAACTCAATCTGCGAGTGGTTGG